>NZ_JBFUKP010000001.1:0-623270 GCF_056400765.1 Ramlibacter sp. P4_H7 | reverse complement strand
GTGCCGGCCTCTGCCGCGTCCGCCCCCGCAGCCGCGCCCGCATCGGCGACGCCGGCCGCGCGCCTGCGCCCTTCCACCACGCTCGGTCAGGAGAAGCGTTGATGGGAGACGTGGAGACCGCGACCGCCGCCGCCCGGGTGGCGGAGGCCGCGACGAGCCGGCTGGAAGCGCGCCACCTGCAGAAATCCTATGGCGGCCGCAAGGTCGTGCAGGACGTCTCGCTGGCGGTGAAGAACGGCGAGGTGGTCGGGCTGCTGGGGCCCAACGGCGCCGGCAAGACCACGTCCTTCTACATGATCGTCGGCCTGGTGCGGGCCGATGGCGGCGAAATTTCCATCGACGGCCAGCCGGTGGAGCACATGCCGATCCACCGCCGCTCGCGCCTCGGGCTGTCCTACCTGCCGCAGGAAGCCTCGATCTTCCGCAAGCTGAACGTGCAGGACAACGTGCGCGCGGTGCTGGAGCTGCAGCGCGGTCCGGACGGCAAGTCGCTGTCGGGCGCGGAGATCGAACACCGGCTGACCGCGCTGCTGCAGGACCTGCGGGTGGACCACCTGCGCGACTCGCCGGCCCTGGCGCTGTCGGGCGGCGAGCGGCGGCGCGTGGAGATCGCGCGCGCGCTGGCGACCCAGCCGCGCTTCATCCTGCTGGACGAGCCGTTCGCCGGCATCGACCCGATCGCGGTGATCGAGATCCAGCGCATCATCAGCTTCCTCAAGTCGCGCGGCATCGGCGTGCTGATCACCGACCACAACGTGCGCGAGACACTGGGCATCTGCGACCACGCCTACATCATCAGCGAGGGGCGCGTGCTGGCGCAGGGCACGCCCTCGGAGATCGTGAACAACGCCGACGTGCGCCGGGTCTATCTCGGCGAGCACTTCCGGATGTGAAAGCGGGACGGCCGGCCGTATGAAGCAAGGGCTTTCCCTTCGCGTTTCGCAGCACCTGGCGCTCACGCCGCAGCTGCAGCAGTCGATCCGGCTGCTGCAGCTGTCGACGCTGGAGCTGAGCCAGGAGATCCAGCAGATGCTGGACGACAACCCCTTCCTGGAAGCGCAGGTGGAGGACGTCGGCGAGGAGTTCGGCATCGCCACCTGCGATGCGGTGCGCGCGGCGGACGAACCCGAAGGCCAGGGCGAGGGCGAAAGCAGCTTCGAGCTCGCCGCGCCGGCCGGCGAGGCACCGTCCGCGTCGACCCCGGAGGCGGAGCCCGCCGAGTTCGGTGACGACAGCACCCCCAACTGGGAAGGCGACGGCACCACGGAGACGGTGCCGGACGACGGCGAGTGGGGCGGCGAGGCGCCCGCGCGCCGCAACAACACGGGCGACGAGGACGATGTCGAAGCGACCGACCTCGCGCGCGGCAACGAGTCCCTGCAGTCCTGGCTGCACCGGCAGGCGCTGACGCTGCGCCTTTCCGAGGAAGACCGGATGGCCCTGCGCTTCCTGATCGAGTCGCTCAACGACGACGGCTACCTCGAGGAGCCGCTGGAAGAACTCGCGCGGGGACTGGCGCCGGACGACCTCGAGCAGCAGGAGGAGCTGGTGCAGCGCTTCACCATGGCGTTGCACCTGCTGCAGAACCTGGACCCTCCCGGCGTCGGCGCGCGCACGCTGGCCGAGTGCCTGCTGCTGCAGCTGAAGACCATGCTGGAGGAAGCGCCCGGCCAGGAGTCGATCGCTACCGCCATGAAGATCTGCCAGCAGCCGATCGACCTGCTGGCCAAGCGCGACGTCAAGCGGCTGGCTCAGTCCTGCGGCGGCAGCGAAGCGATGGTGAAGGCGGGGATCGCGCTGATCACCCGCCTGGAGCCGAAGCCCGGCCGCCGCTTCGTCGATGTCGAGCGCAACATCATCGTGCCCGACGTGATCGTCACGCAGGTCGGCCGCGGCACCCGGTCGAACTTCCGCGTGCAGCTCAATCCCGACGTGGTGCCGCGCCTGCGCGTGCACGACGTCTACGCCGGCGCGCTCAAGGCGCACCGCGGCGAAGGCCACCAGGCGCTGCAGCAGCGGCTGCAGGAAGCCCGCTGGTTCATCAAGAACATCCAGCAGCGCTTCGACACCATCCTGCGCGTCTCCGGCGCGATCGTGGAGCGGCAGCGCAATTTCTTCATCCACGGCGAGCTGGCGATGCGGCCCCTGGTGCTGCGCGAGATCGCGGACGAACTGGGCCTGCACGAATCGACCATCTCGCGCGTGACCACGGCCAAGTACATGGCCACGCCCTTCGGCACCTTCGAGCTGAAGTACTTCTTCGGCTCGGCCTTGGGCACCGAGACCGGGGGCAATGCCTCCAGCACCGCCGTGCGCGCCCTGATCAAGCAGTTCGTGGCGGCGGAGCAGGCGAAGAAGCCGCTGTCGGACAGCCAGATCTCGGACATGCTCAAGGAACAGGGCATCGAGTGCGCGCGCCGCACGGTGGCCAAGTACCGCGAGGCGCTGCGGATCGCGCCGGCCAACCTGCGCAAGGAACTATGAGAGCCGCCCGAATCACCGAAGACGCTCGCTGCTGCCTGCGAAGCGGAATGTCCCACGCGGGTCGGTTGGCACGCGCGGGGGGAGCGGCCTGATGCGCGACCTCCGCCTGTTCCTGCCCTGCGCAGCCGGTGTCGAGGCTTTGCTGGCCGAGGAAGTGACCCGCATCTGCGCGGGCGCAGCCAGGGAAATGCGCAGCTCCCGCGGCGGCGTGCAGCTGCTGGCGACCTGGCCGGAAGTGATGCGGCTGAACCTGCACAGCCGCCTGACGCAGCGCGTGCTGGTGGAGCTGTGGCACGGCCCCTACCGCGCCGAGCAGGACCTGTACGAGGCCGCGGCGGGAGTGCCGTGGGAAGAATGGTTCGGCACGCGCGACAGCTTCAAGATCGAACTGACCGCGCACCAGAGCCCGCTGAAGAGCCTGAACTTCGCGGCGCTGCGCATCAAGGACGCGGTGGCCGACCGATTCCGCGACCGCAGCGGCGCCCGCCCGGACGTGGACACGCAGCGGCCGGTCGCGCGCATCTTCGGCCACCTGGCCGCCGAGGCGCTCACGCTGTACATCGACACCTCCGGCGAACCGCTGTTCAAGCGCGGCTGGCGCGAGGACAAGGGCGAGGCGCCGTTGAAGGAAACGCTCGCCGCGGCGATGCTCGCCGCCAGCGGCTGGGACGCGACCGTGCCGCTCTACGACCCCTGCTGCGGCAGCGGCACCATCGCGATCGAAGCCGCGCAGATCGCCTGCAACATCGCGCCGGGGCTGCTGCGCCGCTTCGGCTTCGAGCGGCTGAAGCCGCACAGCGCCGGCGACTGGGCTGCGATCAAGGCCGAGGCCCAGGCCGCGCGGCGCGCACCGACCGCACCGGTGTTCGGCAGCGACGTCGCCTTTCGCATGGTCGACTTCGCCCAGCGCAACGCCGAGCGCGCGGGGGTCGCCCACGCCGTGCAGTTGCGCGGCGGGGATGCCTTGCAGCGCATGCCGCCGAGCGAGACGCCGGGCCTGCTGCTGCTCAATCCGCCTTATGGCGAGCGCATCGAAGCCGGGGGCGTCGCCGGCCGGGGACGCGGCGGCCGCGAGCAGGCGCAGATGGAGAATGCCGGCGACTTCTTCGCGCAACTGGCCTCCCACTGGAAGCGCCATTACCCGGGCTGGACCGCCTGGGTGCTGTCGCCCGATGCCAAGCTGCCGACGCGCATGCGGCTGAAGGAATCGCGGCGCGTGCCGATGTGGAACGGTCCCATCGAGTGCCGGCTGTTCCGCTTCGACATGGTCGCGGGCTCGGCCCGCACCCGGGATGCAGCTGGTTCTTGACACCAACATCGTGCTGGACCTGCTGGTCTTCCGCGATCCGCAGGCGCAGCCGGTGTCGCAGGGACTGCAGGCGGGCACGCTGCTGTGGTTGGCGACGGCCTCCATGCGCGAGGAGTTGGCGCGCGTGCTCGCCTATCCCAAGCTCGCCCCCCGCGTCGCCTTCCATCGCGGTGCCGCCGGGCAGGTGCTGGACGACTTCGACCGCCACGTGCGGCTGGTCGAGCCCGCCGCCAAGGCGCCGCTCACCTGCGGCGATCCGGACGACCAGAAGTTCATCGACCTGGCGGTCGCGCACCAGTGCCTGCTGCTGAGCAAGGATTACGAGGTGCTGCGGATGCGCAAGCGCCTGGCCTTGCTGCAGGTCACCGCAACCGCTTGCCTCACCGCGTAAAGAGCGGAAGCGCCGCCCTCCTACGCGTCACGATTCCCGCCGACTACTTCGGCCGCTTCCGGTGGCGCTAGCGTGGGGGATTGCGACATTCCATCCCCCACGCCATGTCCCACTCCCTGGTCCCGCAAGCGCAAACCCTGCCGGAAACCTCGCCCGCCGCCGCGCCGGATCCGGGCGCGTGCCGGGAATGCCTCGGTGCCGGCGGCTGGTTCCGTTTCGAACCGGCCCTGGAGCCGGCGCCGGGGATGGTCTACCTGTCCTGCCTCCCTTGCCGAGGTAGCGGCCGGCTGGCGCTGGCCCGGGCCTGAGTACTACGCGCGCGGTAGGTCCCGGCGAATGTGCGTGACGTCCTGTTCCGACAAGTCCGATCTCTGGCACGTGTGATGCTACTGACGTGAAAAGAGCCACCCCCTTGACCGAAGTCCCCAGCCCCGAAGAACGCAAGGCGCGCCTGGTGCGCAATCTGCTTGCGCTGCGCCGGGTGTTGGAGGCGGAGCAGATGCAGTCGGGACGCTGGAGCGACCGGATCGAAGAGCTCGACCAGGAGCTCGCGAGCCTCGGGCACGACATGAAGTCCACCCTGGCCACGGCCGCCGAGAGCCTGCGCCGCACCTTCCTGCTGCCGAGGCTCGTCAACCGAAGAAAGCGCGCAGCGCATCGGCCGTCGGGCCAGGCAGTTCCTCAGGAATGAAGTGGCCGGCGGGCAGCATGTGCCCGCTCACGGTGCCGGCGCATTGCGCCTGCCACAGCGCCATCGGGTCGAACAGCCGTCCCACCACCCCTTTCTCTCCCCAGAGCACCAAGGTGTCGCACGCGATGCGCTGATTCCGTGCGCGGCTGTCGCGGTCGTGCTCCAGATCGATGCCGGCGCTCGCCCGATAGTCTTCGCAGGCCGCATGGATGGCTTCGGCGCGGCAAAAGCACCGCTCGTACTCCGCCAGCGCCTGCGGTTCGATGTGCGCCACCCCGGCCGATCCCCAGCCGCCCAGCTTGGCGCGCAGGTAGAAGCGGGCGTCGCCGCCGATCATCTTCTCGGGCAGCGGCGCCGGCTGGATCAGGTGGAACCAGTGGTAGTAGCTGCGCGCGAAGGCCATGTCCGTGGCCTCGTACATGTCCAGCGTCGGCGCGATGTCGATCAGCGCCAGCCGGTCCACCCGCTGCGGGTGGTCGACGGCGAGGCGGTGGGCAACGCGGGCCCCCCGGTCGTGGCCGCACAGGAAGAAATGCGGCCGGTCGAGCGCCTGCATCACGTCGACGATGTCCTGCGCCATCGCCCGCTTGCTGTAGTTCGCATGGTCGGGCAGGCCGGGCGGCTTCATCGAGTCGCCATAGCCGCGCAGGTCCGGCAGCACCAGGAAGAAGTCTTCGGCGAGGCTGCGCGCGACCCGGCGCCACATCGCGTGGGACTGTGGAAAGCCGTGGACGAGGACCAGCGCCGGCTGGTCGGGACGGCCGCCAAGGCGAGCATGAATGCGGTCGCCGCCGACCGCGAAATCCTCGCTGTCGAAGCCCTCGAACCAGTCCATGGCCGTCCCTCCAGTCAGGAAAGCAGATCCAGCAACCTTTGCAAGGCGTGTTCCACGGTGGCGGTACGCACGGCGGCGCGGTCGCCGGGGAAGGTGCGCGTCTCGCTGCTGAGCTGCCCGTTCACCTGGAAGCCGAACCAGACCAGGCCGACCGGCTTCAGCGGCGTGCCGCCGGTGGGCCCGGCCACGCCGGTGACGGCCACGCTCACCTGCGCCTGCGAATGACGCACGGCGCCGAATGCCATGGCGCGCGCGACCAGCTCGCTCACCGCGCCTTGCTGGGCGATGAGGACCGGATCCACGCCCAGCAGCTCCGTCTTCGCGGCATTGGAATAGGTGACGAAGCCGCGCTCGAACCAGTTGCTGGAGCCGCTCAGGTCGGTGCAGGCGGCGGCGATCAGGCCGCCGGTGCAGCTTTCGGCGGTCGCGAGCATCCAGCCGCGCGCCTGCAGCACCTGGGCGAGTCGTTCGCAGAGCGCGCGCGTGCTCACCCCCAGGTCCTCCACAGCGCCAGCACCAGCAGCGTGCAGAAGGCCGCGACCAGGTCGTCGACCAGGATGCCGAAGCCGCCCCGCCATCCGGGGCCCTTGAAGTGGCTGTCCGCCCAGCCTACCGGGCCGGGCTTCACCGCGTCGAAGAAACGGAACAGCAGGAAGGCCACCAGCTGGCCGGCCCAGCCCTCCGGCGTCACCACCCACAGCACCAGCCAGAAGCAGACGATCTCGTCCCACACGATGGCCGACGGATCGGCAATGCGCAGGTGGCGTGCGGTGACGGTGCAGGCCCACCAGCCCAGGGCCAGGGACAGCGCGATCAGTTCGCCGATCTCGGCCGGCTCCAGCCAGTGCTGCAGGGCGATGAAGGTGAGCCAGGCCCACAAGGTTCCGAAGGTGCCGGGCGCGACCCGCGCAAGGCCGCTGCCGAAACCGAGCGCCACCAGGTGCGCCGGGTGCGACAGCATGAAGCCCACCGTCGGCCGCAGCGGCGGCGGCCGCAGGGGCTCGGGGGCGAGGCTGGCGTCGGACATCGGCGCAATGGTAGCGCCGCTACTGGCAGCGCCCGTGGCGCTTGCGGAAGCTGCGCGGGTCGGTCGCGCCCGGCAACGACCAGAGGCCCTTGCGCTCGCTGCGCGCCTGCTCCTCCAGCGCCGCATAAGGTCCCCGCTTGCCATGGAAGCTCATGGACCAGGCGTAGCCATAGCGCACCAGCCAGGCGTTGACGTCCTGGCCGCGGTGGTCGATGCGCGCGAGCACCCGCTCGTAATCGTCCACACCGCGAGTGCGCACGCGGACCTTCTGGTGCAGCACCCGTTCGCGCAGGGCGTGCTTGGCTTCGGGGCCATAGGTCTGGCAGCCCTCGGGCGCATCCAGGTCGACCAGGCGGATCTGCACCGGCTCGCCACCGGCAGCGGGTCGCACCCACAGCGTGTCGCCGTCGGTCACGTGGGTCACCGTGCCGCTGAAGGTCGCTGCGTGCAGCGCGGGCGCGAGCGCCACCAGCAGCGCGACGAGCCAGGCCTTCATGTCCCGAAGTGGTCGAAGCCGGCGAAGCGGCGCTGCACGGGTCGGCCCTGCGCATCCAGCAGGCGCAATCCGGGATCGGCTTCGATGCGGCCGATGCGCGTCACCGGGGTCGCGGCCTGCGCCGCGGCCGCTTCGACGGCGGCGCGGTGCTGCGGCGCCGCCGTGAAGGCGAGCTCGTAGTCGTCGCCGCCGGCGAACACCAGGTCTTGCACGCGTTCAGGTGGCAAGGCCAGGCCCTGCGCGCCCGCCGCCAGCAGACGCGGCGCAGCCGAGAGGTCGATGGTGGCACCCACCCGCGAGCGCTCCAGCACGTGGGCCAGGTCGCCCAGCAGGCCGTCACTCACGTCGATGGCCGCCGTGGCGATGCCGCGCAGCGCGAGGCCCAGCGCGACGCGCGGTTGCGGGCGGTCCATGCGTTCGCGCGCCGCCGCGAACACGGCCTGCGGCAGGGAGGCCGTGCCGCGGAACGCTTCCAGCGCGAGCCGGGCGTCGCCCAGCGTGCCGCTGACCCAGACATCGTCGCCGGCGCGCGCGCCCGAGCGCAGCAGCGCCTGGCCGGCGGGCACCTCGCCGAACACGGTGATGCCGATCGTCAGCGGGCCGCGGGTGGTGTCGCCGCCCACCAGTTCGCAGTCGTGCGCATCGGCCAGCGCGAACAGGCCCTCGGCGAAGCCCGCGAGCCAGGCCTCGTCTACCTGCGGCAGCGCCAGCGCCAGCGTGAATGCGAGCGGCTGCGCGCCGCAGGCCGCGAGGTCGCTCAGGTTCACCGCCAGCGCCTTGTGGCCCAAGGCATGCGGAGCCACGGTGGACAGGAAGTGGCGGCCCTCCACCAGCATGTCCGTGGAGACCGCGAGGTCCATGCCGGCGGCCGGGCGCAGCAGCGCGCAGTCGTCCCCGACCCCGAGCGGATTGCGCCGTGCGGGCCGGGTGAAATAGCGTGCGATGAGGTCGAACTCGCCCATGGGACCGCGAGCTTACCGCCTGGGCTCGCGCCCCCGGAACCGCTCGGCCGCCTGCCGCACCATCTCCGCCAGCAGCCGTTCGCGCGCGTACGTGTGGCGCTGCCAGCGGGCGTCGTTCATGCCGCTTTCGGTGCTCTCGCGCAGCAGCTCGATCGCGGCGCCGGCGCCGAGCCTCGCGGCATGCGGCTGCACGCGCTCGAGCGTGCGCGCGATGTGCTCGCGCAGCGGCACCTGCTCGCCGCTCTGCGGCTCCACGTACACTGCCTCCAGGCCGAAGCGGCAGGCCTGGAAGCGGTTGTAGGTGTAGACCATGTAGTCGTCCTCCTCGGGCAGGAACGGCTGCTCCTCGAGGAACCAGGCGGCCAGCGCCTGGACGAAGCCGGACAGCGCCGCGGCACGCTCGACGGTCAGCGGCGTGTCGAACACGCGGATCTCGATGGTCCCGTATTCCGGCTTGGGACGGATGTCCCAGTAGAAGTCCTTCATGCTCTTGACCACCCCGGTGCGCGTGCTCTTGGCGAACCACTTGCCGAACTCGTCCCAGCTGAGGGTGAAGGGCGCGCGCCCGGACATCGGGAAGGCGAACACCGAATTCAGGCGCGCGGAGTCGAACTGCGTGTCCTGGCCCTGCACGAAGGGCGAACTCGCCGACAGCGCGATGAAGTGCGGGATGTAGCGCGACATCCGGTGCAGCATCAGCAGCGCGCTGTCCGCGTCCGGGCAGCCCACGTGAACGTGCTGCCCGAAGATCGTGAACTGCTTGGACAGGTAGCCGTACAGCTCCGACAGCTGTCGAAAGCGCGGGCGGTCGTAGATGCGCTGCTCGTGCCACTGCTGGAACGGGTGCGTGCCGCCGCCCACGCAGGCGATGTTCAGCTTGTCGGCGCAGCGCACCAGCGCATCGCGGATCTGCGACAGCTGCCCCAGCACCTCGCTGCACGAGTGGCACACGCCGGTGGAGATCTCGATCATGCTGGAGGTCATCTCCGGCACCACCGAACCCGGCAGCGGGATCTTCGCCATCAGCCGCAGCATCTCGTCGGAGTAGGGCGCGAGGTCGTAGTCGTGCGTGTTGACCAGCTGCAGTTCCAGTTCCACGCCGAGGGAAAGCGCGGCGGACTGGCTGAAGTCCTCCAGCGCGGCGACCGGTTCCACGCGCTTATCCACGCAGCTCTCCCGGAGCGAGCGGCGCGGCGGGCCGCGGCTCCCAGGGCTTGAGGCTCTCGCCGGCGCGATAGATCGCGAAGGTGGCGATGATCGCGCCCAGGATCTCCATCATCAGGATGGCGGGCAGGGCGATGCTGGCGATGCGCGGCCCGAGCGACATCGAGGAGCTCACGAACTGCGACACCAGCAGCAGGGCGATCGAGGACATCGGCGACATCGCGCAGCCGGTCCAGAAGGCCTGGCGCCAGCTGGTGCCGCTGCCCCAGTTGGCCAGCGAGACCCCGGCGATCTGGCAGGCCCCGCGGGTGACCACCAGCGCGGCGACCAGGCCCGCCACGGCCGGATTCCAGTCGGCCTTGGCGGCCACCACCGACACCAGCACGAACATCAGCATGGTCAGCAGCGAGGCCGCCGTGCCCAGCTGCCGGGTCCACGCCCAGGGGCGCGGGTACAGCTGCTTGAGCATGAGTCCGCCGATCAGCGCGGCCAGCGGCGCCGAGCCGCCCAGGTGCGCGGCCAGCGCCGTGCCCGCCGCGATCAGCGAGATCAGCAGGATGGACATGTTCTCGCTGGTCGGGTTCATGATGCGCAATGCGGTGCGCAGCGCCAGCGCGAGCACCGCCCCGACCACGAAGGACACGCCCAGCACGACCGCGACCGGGTACAGCGCCGACAGCAGGCCGGTCTGTTCGCGGTGCAGCGTTCCGGCGCGTGCGCTCACCAGCGTGAGCGCATAGAAGGTGCTCAGCGTGGAGAGCACCATGGCGCGTTCCGTCACCGGGCCGGCGGCGCCCGTGTCCAGCACCACGCGGCTGAGCACGGCGGGCGAGGCCGCCATCGCGATCAGCGCCAGGCCTTCGGCGACGCTGGCGCGCACGTCCAGCCAGCGCAGCACGTAGTAGACCGCGATCGCCGTCAGCACCGAACCCAGCACGCTTTGCAGCAGCACCATCGGGTTGTAGCGGAACCAGCGCAGCGCGATCCGGCCGCCCGACTCGAACAGCACGACCGCCACGCCCAGTTCCAGCAGAAACAGCGCGACGCCCTGCAGCGGCCAGGCGGCGCCGGAGAAGCCGGCCAGCCCGGCGAGCGTGCCGACGATGGAATAGCCCACGACCTTCGGCAGGCCGGTGTAGCGCTGCAGCAGGTGGCCCGCGGCGGCGGCCAGCGCCAGCAGCAGCGACCACTGCACGGTGGGCAGGCCGGCCGATGGCCTGAGCCATTCGGCCCAGATCGCCAGCAGTTCGTCCATGGAGACCCTCCGTGCGCCTTCAGTGCAGGACGCGGCTGCTGCCGTCGTCCAGCATGAAGGGGGGAATGTCCACCTCGAAGCGTTCGCCGTCCTCGGCCACGCAGAAATAACTGCCCTGCATGCTGCCGCTGGCCGTACGCAACCGACAGCCGCTGGTGTATTCGAACGACTCCCCGGGGCGCAGCAGCGGCTGCTGGCCGATCACGCCGAGACCCTTGACTTCCTCGATCTCGCCGAGTTCGTTGGTGATGCGCCAGTGGCGCGAGATCAGCTGCGCGGGCACTTCGCCCGTGTTGCGGATGGTGATGGTGTAGGCGAAGCTCCAGAGGCCCTGCGCCGGCGAGGATTGCTCGGGCAGGTACTGCGGCTGGACTTGGACCTGGAAGGCGTAACGGGCCATGGGGGCGAATGCTAAACCCGCCGCGACCGCCGCGCGCGTCGGCGACAATCCGTGACATGAGCACGCGCACCTACCGCATCGCCCCGTCCGTCCTGTCCGCCGACTTCGCGCGCCTGGGCGAAGAGGTCCGCAACGTGATCGCCGCCGGTGCCGACTGGATCCATTTCGACGTGATGGACAACCATTACGTGCCCAACCTCACCTTCGGGCCCATGGTGTGCGCCGCGCTCAAGCCGCACGCGAAGAAGCCCGATGGCACGCCGGTGCCGATCGACGTGCACCTGATGGTGCAGCCCGTCGACGCCCTGGCCCAGGCCTTCGCCGAGGCCGGCGCGGACTACATCAGCTTCCATCCCGATGCTTCCGCGCACGTGCACCGCAGCGTCCAGGCGATCAAGGCGGCCGGCTGCAAGGCGGGGCTCACCTTCAATCCGGCGGCGCCGCTGGACGTGCTGGACTGGGTGATCGACGACCTCGACCTCGTCCTGATCATGAGCGTGAACCCCGGCTTCGGGGGACAGAGCTTCATCGATTCGGCGCTGCGCAAGATCGAGCTGGCGCGCAAGCGCATCGATGCGAGCGGCCGCGACATCCGGCTGGAGGTCGACGGCGGCATCAAGGCGGACAACATCGCGCGGATCGCGGCGGCCGGGGCCGACACCTTCGTCGCCGGCAGCGCCATCTTCGGAAAGCCCGACTACCGCGGCGTCATCGACACGATGCGCGCCCAGCTGCGCGGCTAGCGCCCGCTACCGTCGCCCTTGCGCGCCGGCTGCGGCGCCGACGCCGCGTCCTTGCGCAGCTGCCGGTAGGCCGCATCGCTCTCCTGCGCCTTGCTGGTGTCCTGCTGGCCCTGCACCACGGCGTCGTGCGCGATTTCGCCCGTCCGGCGCACGGCGGGGTTGTCGGTGGCCTGGCTGTCGGCCGATTCGTCGTGTTCGTTCGGCGTGCGCGCCTTGGGCGCGGACGCCTCGCCCTGCGCGGTTACGGTGTTGCCCTCCGAGGCGCGCACCGCGTCGTCGTCGCGTTGTTCCTTGATTCCGCTCATCGTGCTTCTCCAGTTGCAGCATCCTGCGGCCCGCGTCACGGCGCGACGGTAGGACGCGAAGCCGCGTCGACGGCGGGATGCCCATCAGGATGTGGGATGGCTCCTACGGGGCCTGACGGCTTCTCCCCACAAATGCGCCCGCTGAAGGGCTACGGTCAGCCCGGCTGAGGCTTGCTCCAATGAGGGACCGACACGAAGCATGGTCGATGGGAGAAGCGGATGGAGATCGCACCTGAGTTTCCTGCGTGGCTGACATGGATCGCCGCCAGTGGCGTGGGAGTGCTGGCGATTGCCGCGCTCGCGCGGTCGCTCGAAGCGGTTTTCGACCTCGACCCCAACTGAGCGGTACGCCGCACTGCCATGGCGCCGCCCGGGCCGGACACGCCGTCCCCGGTCCGGCCGCAACACAACAGGAGTGATCCATGGCCTCTTCCCGCGCGGAAGGCTCGCGAAAGACGAAACCCGGCGACGCTGTCGCCACCCGCCAGAAACAGCTTGAAGCCTTCACCCAGTCGCCGGAAAACCTGCTCACCACCAGCCAGGGGGTGGTGCTTCCCGACAACCACAATTCACTGAAGGCCGGCGCGCGCGGCCCCGGGCTGCTGCAGGACTTCCTGCTGCGCGAGAAGCTCGCGCACTTCAGCCACGAACGGATTCCGGAGCGGGTGATCTACGCGCGCGGGGCGGCCGCGCACGGCTACTTCGAGCTGACACGCCCGATGGTCGAATACACCCGCGCCGACTTCCTGCAGGAAGTGGGCAGCCGCACACCGGTGTTCGTGCGCTTCTCCAATTTCATCGGCGGGCAGGGCTCCGCCGACACCGTGCGCGATGCCCGCGGCTTCGCCGTCAAGTTCTACACGCGAGAGGGCAACTACGACCTGGTGGGCAGCAGCATGCCGGTCTTCTTCATCCAGGACGCGATGAAGCTGCCGGACCTGGTCCACGCGATGAAGCCGGAACCGCACCACGGCATGCCGCAGGCGTCCAGCGCGCACGACACCTTCTGGGACTTCGTGTCGCTGATGCCCGAGAGCTCGCACATGCTGCTGTGGCTCATGTCCGACCGGGCGCTGCCCCGCAGCTACCGCATGATGGACGGCTTCGGCGTGCACACCTTTCGCCTGGTCAACGCCCGCGGCGCCTCCTCCTTCGTCAAGTTCCACTGGCGTCCCAAGCTGGGTCGGCACGCGCTGGCCCGCGAGGAGGCACAGACGATCGCCGGGCGCGACCCCGATTTCCATCGCCGCGACCTGTGGGAGGCGATCGAGAAGGGCGACTTCCCGGAGTGGGAGCTGGCGCTGCAGATCATCGACGAGGACCGCGCCGCCAAGCTGGGCTTCGATCTGCTCGATGCCACCAAGCTGCTGCCGGAGGAGGTGGTGCCGCTGCTGACGGTCGGCCGGCTGGTGCTCAATCGCAACCCGGAGAATTTCTTCGCAGAGACCGAACAGGTCGCCTTCCATCCCGGCAACCTGGTGCCCGGCATCGACTTCAGCAACGACCCGCTGCTGCAGGGCCGGCTCGCCGCCTACACCGACGCCCACATGGCGCGCCTGGGCGGGCCCAACCATGCGGAGCTGCCGATCAACCGGGGCGTGTGCCCGGTGCACAATTTCCAGCGCGACGGCCTGCAGCGCACGGGCATCCCGCGCGGCCGCGTGGCCTACGAGCCGAACACGCTGGGCAGCGGTTCCGAGTTCCGGGTCGACGGCGGCGAACAGGGCTTCCAGACGCTGGAAGAAGACCTGGAGTCGCCCCAGCAGCGGCGGCGCAGCCCCACCTTCGACGATCACTTCTCCCAGGCCACGCTGTTCTGGAACAGCCAGGGCAGCTGCGAGAAGGAGCACATCATCGCGGCCTTCCAGTACGAGCTGTCGCGCGTCGAGACGCCGGCGATCCGCCAGCGCATCGTGGACAACCTCGCGCACGTGGACATGCGGCTGGCGCGCAAGGTCGCCGAACCCCTGGGCATCGGTCCGCCGGATCCGCGCGCGGCCGCCGGGCAGGCGGGCTTTCGCGAGCCGCGCGGCAAGCCGGCGCTGGAAAGCGCGCCCTCGCTCAGCATGGACGCCAGCGGCACCACCATCGCCACGCGCCGGGTGGCGATCGTCATGGCGCCGGGCGTGGAGCTCGGCGCCTTCAAGGTGATCCAGCAGGCGCTGCTGGACGCCGGCGCCGTCACCAAGGTGGTCGCCGCGCACCTGGGCGTCGTCGCCTCTTCCTCCGGCCAGCAGGTGCCGGTGGACCATACCTTCCAGGCCATGCCGTCGGTGATGTTCGACGCCGTGCTCGTCCCGGCCGGTGCGGCAAGCGCACAGGCGCTGCTGGCCGACGGGGCCGCCACCCGCTTCGTGCTGGAGGCGTACAAGCACTGCAAACCGCTGTGCCTGATCGGCGAATCGGTGGAACTGCTGCAGCGCGCGGGCCTGGCGCAGGGCGACGCGCCGCCGGATGGCGTGGTGATCGGCACCAACGAACCCACGACGCGACTGCAGATGGCCCAGGATTTCATCGCGGCGATCGGCCGGCACCGGCACTGGGCGCGTCCGATGGTGGAGCAGGTGGCGGCCTGAGGAGAGCGTCGGACAATTCCTACGCGGCGATGTCGGATGCACTGACGTCCGGCAGGGTGGATCGCGGGCTCAATGGCCGCAAGCCCTGACGCCTCCCAGTCCCTCCACGAAGACCTTTCCATGCCGTCCAGCGACTCCACCCTGTATCGCCAGCACTGCAGCCTGGGCCGCGGCTTCGCGCCGCTCGATCCGGAGCGGCAGCGCGAGGTCGTCGGCTACGTTCGCAGCGGCCCGATCCAGACCGTGCAGCAGGCGCAGGGACTGAGCAGCGGTGCGACGCGCACCGACTGGATGCGCGTGCAGCCCGACCGCGACTACGAAGGCAGCAGCAGCCGGCACAGCCGCTGAGCCGGTCCGACCCGGTCCGGCCGCTATGCTCGGCCGCATGCCCGTTGTCAGCTTCCTGCCGCCTCGCGCGGCGATCATCGATCTCGACGGCACCCTGGTCGACACGCTCGGGGACTTCCACGCGGCGCTGAACATCATGCTGCGGGACCTGGCGCAGCCCGAAGTCGACGCCGGCACCGTCGCCGGCTTCATCGGCCAGGGCTCCGAGCACCTCATCCGCGAAACCCTGTCCCACGTGGGAGCGCCTCCCGGCTTGTATGACCTGGCGTGGGACCGCTACCAGGACGCCTACCGCGGCCTCAACGGCCGCTGGGCCGCCGTGTATCCCGGCGTCCAGGAGGGGCTGGCGGGGCTGCGAGCCGCGGGGCTTCGCCTGGCCTGCCTCACCAACAAGCCGGGCGAGTTCGCCCGGGACCTGCTGGCGGCCAAGGGCCTGGACGCCAGTTTCGAGCGGGTCTACGGCGGCGACGCCTTCGAGCGCAAGAAACCGGATCCGCTGCCGCTGCTGCTGACCTGCCAGGCCCTGGGCACATCCCCGGCGCGAACGCTGATGGTGGGCGACTCGCGCAACGACGCGGCCGCGGCCCGGGCGGCGGGCTGCCCGGTGGTCTTGGTCACCTACGGCTACAACCACGGCGAGCCGGTGCGCGACGTGGACGCCGACGCTTTCGTCGACTCGCTGGCCGAGGTGGCGGCGCTGTGGGCGGGGCGCTGAGCACGCCGGCCCAGCCGCTTTTTCCTCCAGCGTCCAGTCCGCGGGGACCGGTCTGGACCGGGACGCCCGTCGCAAAGGTGACCGGCGCCGGATCCTCCTACCGCTGACATGGACCCTTGGTCCAAGTTACATCCGGCCTCCGGCCGCGTAAAAGGAGGGCAGCTATCGGAGGTTTCCCCATGTCAGAACTGATGCAGTCGCTCGGCGACCGGCTCGCCCAGCCCACGTCGACCCAGGAGCGCCTGGCCCGCCATTCCCGCTTCTACCAGTGCCGCTGCGGCAACCCGGTGTTCTTCAACAACACCCAGTGCCTGTCCTGCAAGTCCCAGCTTGGCTACCTGCCCGACGAGGGCCGCATCGCTGCGCTCGACGCCGGGCCGGAGCCCGGGACCTGGCGTGCCGAAGGACGCAAGGACGTGCTGAAGTTCTGCGGCAACCGCGAATCGCCGGCCGCCTGCAACTGGATGATGTACGCGGCCAATCCCAAGACGCACTGCGTGGCCTGCCGCTTGAATCGCACGATTCCCGACCTGAAGGACGCCGACAACGCGCGCTACTGGCACGCCATCGAGGGTGCCAAGCGGCGCCTGGTCTCGCAGCTGATCGCCATGGGCCTGCCGGTGCGCTCCAAGGTGCACGACGATCCCGAGCAGGGCGTGATGTTCGACTTCCTGCGCTCGCCGCCCAAGGGGCCGCAGGTGATGACCGGCCACGCCAGCGGCCTGATCACGCTGAACGTGGAGGAGGCCGACGATTCGAAGCGCGAGGCGATCCGCCATGCGATGCGCGAGCCCTATCGGACGCTGCTGGGCCACTTCCGCCACGAGATCGGCCATTACTACTGGGACCGCCTGATCTGGGACCGCAAGTGGCTGGAGCCGTTCCGCCAGCTGTTCGGCGACGAGCGCGCGAGCTACGCGGAGGCGATCAAGCGCAACTACGAGCAGGGGCCGCCTGCGAACTGGCCCGAGTCGTTCATCAGCTCCTACGCGACGATGCATCCCTGGGAGGACTGGGCCGAGACCTGGGCGCACTACATGCACGTGGTGGACAGCCTGGGTACCGCAGTTGGCTACGGCGTGAACCTGGAGCGCAACGAGGGGCGGGTGCAGCCCTTCGGCAAGGACGCCCTGTACGCGCCGGCCGACCCGAACGCCGACCGCTTCCTGCAACTGCTCAACGCCTGGCTGCGCATGACCATGCTGCTCAACGAACTGGCACGCAGCCTGGGCCAGCCCGACTTCTATCCCTTCGTGATGTCGAAACCCGTGGTGGCCAAGCTGCAGTTCGTGCAGATGGTCGTGTTCGACGCGCAAACCGATCCGGAGCTTTGACATGAACGCAGCTGCCCACACCACCTACTTGAAGGACTACCGGCCGCCGGCCTTCCTGATCCCGCAGGTCGTCCTCGACATCGACCTGGCCAGCGAAGACGAGGCGCGCGTGGAAGCGACGCTCACGGTGCGCCGCAACCCCGCGGCCACGGAACCGCATCCCGCGCTGACGCTGGACCTGGACGAGGTCACCGTCGAATCGGTGACCCTCGATGGCCAGCGCCTGCCGGCCGAGCGCTGGCACGTCACGGAGCGCCACCTGGTGGTGCGCGACGCACCCGAAGCTTTCACCATCACCACGGTGAGCCGGATCCATCCCCGGAGCAACACCAAGCTCATGGGCATCTACACGTCCAGCACCGGCTTCTTCAGCCTGTGCGAGGCGGAAGGCTTCCGCCGCATCACGCCCTTCCTTGACCGGCCCGACGTGATGGCGCGCTACACCGTCACGCTGCACGCCGACAGCGAGCGCTACCCGATGCTGCTGGCCAACGGCAACATGGTCGCGCAGGGCGAGGAAGGCGGTGGCCGCCACTGGGCCAGGTGGGAAGATCCGTTCCCGAAGCCCTCGTACCTGTTCGCCGTGGTCGCCGCCAAGCTCGATCGGGCGCAGGACAGCTTCCGCACGCGTTCGGGCCGCAACGTGAAGCTGCAGTTCTTCGTGGAGGCCGGCAAGCTGGACCAGGGCGTCTTCGCCATGGCATCGCTCAAGCATGCGATGAAGTGGGACGAGGACACCTATGGCCTGGAAGTGGACCTCGACGAATACAACGTCGTTGCCGTGGGCGACTTCAACGCCGGGGCGATGGAGAACAAGGGCCTGAACATCTTCAACACCAAGCTGGTGCTCGCCCGTTCGGACATCTCCACCGACTGGGACTTCACCTTCATCGACCGCACGGTGGCCCACGAGTACTTCCACAACTGGACCGGCAACCGGGTGACCTGTCGCGACTGGTTCCAGCTCGCGCTGAAGGAAGGCCTTACCGTGTTCCGCGAGCAGCAGTACGCGGGCGATCGCTACTCGCGGCCGGTGGCGCGCATCCAGGCGGTGCGCAACCTGCGCACCGGGCAGTTCCCGGAAGACGGCGGCCCGATGGCGCACCCGGTGCGGCCGCAGGCCTACCAGCAGGTCAGCAACTTCTACACCGCGACCATCTACGCCAAGGGGGCGGAGCTGGTGCGCATGATGCACACGCTGGCCGGCCCCGCGAAGTTCCGCCAGGGCATCGACCTGTACTTCAAGCGGCACGACGGGCAGGCGGTCACCACCGACGACCTGGTGGATGCGATCGAGGAGGCGGGCGGCCTGGACCTCTCGCAGTTCCGGCTCTGGTATGCGCAGGCCGGTACGCCGCGGCTGACGGTGCGCGATCGCTACGACGCCGCCAACCGCTGCTACGAGCTGACCGTCACGCAGCGCTGCCCGCCGACGCCGGGGCAGCTCGACAAGCAACCGATGCACATGCCGCTCACGGTCGGACTGCTGGATCCGCAGGGGCGCGACCTGACCCTGCGGCTGGAGGGCGAAAAGGAAAGCCGCGGCAAGAGCGCCGTGCTGTCGCTGCGCAAGGAGACCGAGGTGTTCCGCTTCCTCGACGTGCCGGCGCAGCCGGTGCCCTCGCTGGCGCGCGACTTCTCGGCGCCGGTGATCGTCGACTACCCCTATGACGAGCTCGCCCTGCAGCACCTGCTCAGCTTCGACAGCGATCCCTTCAACCGCTGGGAGGCCGGCCAGCGGCTGGCCATGAACCTGCTCCTGCAGGGCGTGGCTGACCACCGCGCCGGCAAGCCGGTGCAGTTTCCGGACTACCTGGCGCAGGCGTTCGGCCGGGTGCTGGCGGATGCGGGCAACGATCCGGCCTTCGCGGCGGAAGCGCTCGCGCTGCCGCCCGAAGTGGTGATTTCGGAGCAGCTGGCGGAGATCGATCCGCAGGCCGTGCACGAGGTCCGCCTGGCCATGCGCAGGTTCCTGGCCGAGCGGCTGCGCGAACCCTTGCTGCGCACCTACGAGGCCTTCCCCACGCCCGGCCCCTACAGCCCGGACGCGGTGTCCAGCGGCCGCCGCGCCCTGCGCAACCTGTGCCTCGCCTTCCTGGTGGACCTGGGCGACGCGACCGCGCGGGGTCTGTGCGTCGCGCAGCTGGCGCAGGCCACCAACATGACCGACGCGATGGCGGCGCTGTCCGCGATCGCCAACTGCGACTGCCCCGAGCGCCGGCCCGCGCTCGACGCTTTCTACGCCAAGTGGAAAGACGAGGCGCTGGTGGTGGACAAGTGGCTCGGCGTGGAGGCGCTGTCGCGGCTGCCGGGCACGGTGGATCGCGTGCGCGAGCTCTCGACGCACCCGGCGTTCACGCTGAAGAACCCGAACAAGGTCTACGCGCTGCTGGGCAGCTTCGGGGTCAACCACGTCGCCTTCCACTCGCCCGACGGCTCGGGCTACCAGCTGATGATGGAACTGGCGTTGGCGCTGGACGCGATCAATCCGCAGGTGGCCTCGCGCATGGTGCGCAACTTCGAGCGCTACCGGCGCTTCGAGCCCAGGCGCCAGGCGCTGATGCGCGCGGTGCTGCAGAAGATCGCGGCCACCCCGGGCCTGTCCAAGGAAACCGGGGAGGTGGTGGGCAAGGCGCTCGCCTGAGCGCACGCGAGCAAGCACCGGATGCCATGAGTCCCACCCCCACCCACCAACCGGCGCCCGCGCCGGCCTTCGTCTCCACCGGAACGCTGCCCGCGCGACAGGAAGTCCTCGGGCTGATCGAGACGGCGTATGCCCAGTTCCGCAACGAGCGCGGCGGCCAGGTCGCCGACTACATCCCCGCGCTGGCCGAGGCCGATCCCGCTTCGTTCGGCATCTGCGTGGCCAACACCCGCGGCGACGCGTTTGCGCTGGGCGACGCGGAGCTGCCGTTTTCCATCCAGAGCGTCTCCAAGCCGTTCGCGTTCGCGCTCGTGTGCGATGCGCTGGGCGCGGACGAGGCCGCCAGGCGGCTGGGCGTGGACGCGACCGGCCTGCCTTTCAATTCCATCATGGCGGTGGAACTGCGCCCTGACCGCACCACCAACCCGCTGGTGAACTCGGGCGCGATCGCCACCACCAGCCTGGTGCCGGGCGGCACCGCGCAGGAGCGCTGGCAGAACGTCCGGCAGGGGCTGTCGCGCTTTGCCGGCCGGGCGCTCGGCTTCGACGAGCGCGTGTACCAGTCGGAAGCCGCGACCAACCAGCGCAACGCCGGCCTGGCGCACCTGCTGCGCGGCTATGAGCGCCTGTACTGCGATCCCGATGAAGCCATCGACGTCTACACCCGGCAATGCTCGCTGCTGGTGACCGCCCGCGACCTCGCCGTGATGGGCGCGACGCTGGCGGGCGGAGGCGTGAACCCGCTGACCGGCGAGCAGGTGGTGTCGGCGACCACCTGCAGCCACGTGCTGGCGGTCATGGCCACCGCGGGCCTGTACGAACGTTCGGGCACCTGGCTGTACGACGTCGGATTGCCGGGCAAGAGCGGGGTGAGCGGTGGCATCGTCACCGTCGCCCCCGGCAAGGGCGCCGTCGCCACCTACTCGCCGCCGCTGGATGCGGCGGGCAACAGCGTGCGCGGCCAGCTGGCCACGCGCTTCCTCTCGCAGCGGCTCGGGTTGAACCTGTTCGTGTCGGCCCCGGCGGCGCGTACCTAGCGGTCCGTCACCACCCGACGCAGGCCGGGGCCACCGCTTGGCGGCGCGGCGGCCTTTGCTACACTGGTCCCATGTTCATCCACCGCACCATGATCACAGGTTGCAGCGACCGGGGAGCCTGGCCCTGGCGTAAGCCTGATCCAGTGCGCGCCTGAAAGCACGGGGCGTCCCGTGCGCCCGCGCCTCCGGCCAGGAGGCACCGTCGGATCCCGCGGCCCTTGCGCCGCCGAGCTTGTGGAGGCTCACCCTTGATCACTGAACTTGAATTCAAGAGCCTTGCGTTGCAGGGCTACAACCGCATCCCGCTGATCGCCGAGGCGTTCGCGGACCTGGAAACCCCCCTCTCGCTGTACCTGAAACTGGCCCATGCCAAGGGCGCCGGCCGGTTGAGCTTCCTGCTCGAGTCGGTGGTGGGTGGCGAGCGCTTCGGCCGCTACAGCTTCATCGGCCTGCCGGCGCGCACCTTCCTGCGCGCCAGTGGCTTCGGTGCCGCCGCCCGGACCGAGGTCGTCACCGACGGCCAGGTGGTGGAGACCGCCGCGGGCAACCCGCTCGACTTCATCGAGGCCTACCAGCAACGCTTCAAGGTCGCGCTGCGTCCGGGCCTGCCGCGCTTCTGCGGCGGCCTGGCCGGCTATTTCGGCTACGACACCGTGCGCTACATCGAGAAGAAGCTGGAGAACACCTGCCCGACCGACACGCTGGGCACGCCGGACATCCTGCTGCTGCAGTGCGAGGAGCTGGCGGTCATCGACAACCTGTCGGGCAAGCTGTACCTGATCGTCTACGTGGACCCCGGCAAGCCCGAGGCCTACGGCGCCGGCAAGCGCCGCCTGCGCGAGCTGAAGGACCAGCTGAAGTACTCGGTCAGCGCGCCGACCGTGCGGCAGTCGGAGACCTTCGCGGCGGAACGCGAATTCGCGAAGCCCGACTACCTGAAGGCCGTGGAGCGGGCCAAGGAGCTGATCGCCGCAGGCGATTTCATGCAGGTGCAGGTCGGCCAGCGCATCAAGAAGCGCTACACCGAGTCGCCGCTGTCGCTGTACCGCGCGCTGCGTTCGCTGAATCCGAGCCCGTACATGTACTTCTACAACTTCACCGGCGCCACGGCGGACGGGCGTGACTTTCACGTCGTCGGCGCGTCGCCCGAGATCCTTGTGCGGCAGGAGCAGACGCCGGAAGGCCAGAAGGTCACGATCCGCCCGCTGGCCGGCACGCGCCCGCGCGGGGCGACGCCGGAAGTCGACCGGGCGGTGGAGCAGGAACTGCTGGGCGACGCCAAGGAACGCGCCGAGCACGTGATGCTGATCGACCTGGCGCGCAACGACATCGGCCGGATCGCCAAGACCGGATCGGTCAAGGTGACCGAGGCCTTCGTGGTGGAGCGCTACAGCCACGTGATGCACATCGTGAGCAACGTCGAAGGCATCCTGAAGGACGGCATGACCAACATGGACGTGCTGCGCGCGACCTTCCCGGCCGGCACGCTGAGCGGTGCGCCCAAGGTGCACGCGATGGAGCTGATCGACCATCTGGAGCCGAACAAGCGCGGCATCTACGGCGGCGCCTGCGGCTACCTGAGCTACGCGGGCGACATGGACGTGGCCATCGCCATCCGCACGGGCATCATCAAGGACCAGACGCTCTACGTGCAGGCGGCCGCCGGCGTTGTCGCCGATTCGGTGCCCGAGCTGGAGTGGAAGGAAACGGAAGCCAAGGCGCGGGCGCTGATGCGCGCGTCCGAAGTCGTCGAGGAGGGCCTGGAATGAAACTCCTCATGGTCGACAACTACGACAGCTTCACCTTCAACCTGGTCCAGTACTTCGGCGAGCTCGGCGCGGACGTGGAAGTGGTGCGCAACGACGAGATCGATGTCGCCGGCATCGCGCAACGCAAGCCGGACCGCCTCGTCATCTCCCCGGGTCCCTGCTCTCCGGCCGAAGCCGGCATCTCGGTCGAGGCGATCCGGCAGTTCGCGGGCAAGCTGCCGATCCTGGGAGTCTGCCTCGGCCACCAGGCGGTCGGCGCCGCGTTCGGCGGCAAGATCGTCCGCGCGCAGCAGCTGATGCACGGCAAGACCAGCGTGATCACGACCACACGCGAAGGCGTGTTCGCGGACCTGCCGGAACAGTTCACGGTGAACCGCTACCACTCGCTCGCGATCGAGCGCGCCAGTTGCCCGGCCGACCTGAAGGTCACGGCCTGGACGCAGGACGGCGAGATCATGGGCGTGCGCCACAAGACCCTCGCGGTGGAGGGGGTGCAGTTTCATCCGGAGTCCATCCTCACCGAGCATGGGCACGCGATGCTGAAGAACTTCCTGGAGCAGAAGGCATGAAGACCGTCGACCTGCGCAGCGACACCGTCACCCAGCCCACGGCGGGCATGCGCGCGGCGATGGCCGCGGCGCCGCTGGGCGACGACGTGTTCGGCGACGATCCCAGCGTGAACGCGCTGCAGGACAAGATCGCCTCGCTGCTCGGGTTCGAGGCCGCGTTGTTCGTGCCCACAGGCACCCAGAGCAACCTGTGCGGCGTGCTGTCGCACTGCCAGCGGGGCGACGAGTACATCGTCGGCCAGATGCAGCACTGCTACCGCTGGGAAGGCGGCGGCGCCGCGGTGTTCGGCAGCGTGCAGCCGCAGCCGCTGAACCACCAGCCAGACGGCTCGCTGGCGATCGCCGACATCGAGGCGGCGATCAAGCCGGACGACCCGCACTTCGCGCGCACCCGCCTGCTGGCGCTGGAGAACACGCTGGGCGGCAAGCTGCTGCCCTTCACGTACCTGCAGCAGGCGACCTCCTTGGCGCGCAGCAAGGGACTGGCCACCCATCTCGATGGTGCGCGCCTGTTCAATGCCGCCGTCGCGCAAGCCGCAGCCCGCGGCGGCGACGCGCGCAGCGAGGCGCGCCGGATCGCCGGGCTGTTCGACAGCGTGTCGGTCTGCTTCAGCAAGGGACTGGGAGCGCCGGTGGGCTCGGCCCTGTGCGGGACCAGGGACTTCATTGCGCGCGCCCGGCGCATCCGCAAGATGGCGGGCGGTGCCATGCGCCAGTCCGGCCTGCTGGCCGCCGCGGCGAGTCACGCGCTGGACCACCAGGTCGAGCGACTCGCCGAGGACCATGCACTGGCCCGCCGGCTGGCCGAGGGGCTCGCCGGCATCGAGGGCCTGCAGGTGGAAGCCCCGCACACCAACATCCTGTTCGTGGACCTGGTCGGAGCGGCCCGGGAGCGCTCGGCCGAATTGCTGGAGCACCTGAACCGGCAAGGCGTGCTGGCGACCGGCCTGTACCGCCTGCGCTTCGTGACGCACCTGGACGTGGACGTGGCCGGCATAGCCCGCGCGATCTCCGCCATCCGCGCGTTCTTCCGCGCCTGAGGACGCCAGCATGCCGGACGCACAGCACCTGGTCCTGTTCGTGTTCGCGGGGCTCCTCCTCAACCTCACGCCGGGCCCCGACGTCCTCTACATTGTCAGCAACGCGCTGCGCGCCGGTGCGCGGACCGGTGTCGCCGCCGGGCTCGGCATCACCGCCGGCTGCTTCGTGCACGTGTTCGCGGCGGCCATCGGCGTCAGTGCGCTGCTGGCCGCTTCCGCGACCGCATTCACGGTGTTGAAGTGGGCGGGGGCCGCGTACCTGTTGTGGGTCGGCGTGGAGCTGTTGCGCTCGCGGCCGACCGGGGAGGGCTGGGGTTCGCGCAGCTCACCGCCAGCCTACGAAGAGCGGCAGCCGCACCCCGGACTGCTTGCAGTGTTTCGCGGTGGATTCCTCACCAACGTGCTGAACCCCAAGGTGGCGATCTTCTTCCTGGCCTTCGTGCCGCAATTCATCGCGCCGGGCACCGAGCACAAGGCGCTGGCCTTCGTGCTGCTGGGCACCCTGTTCAACATCAACAGCGTCGCCGTGAATTCCGCGTGGGCGCTGGCCGCCGCCTGGATGGCGCGCCACGGTGCCGTGCGGCGCGGCATGCACTGGCTGGACCGCGCCGCCGGCGCCATGTTCATCGCCTTCGGGCTGAAGCTGGCGCTGACCGAGAATCCCACCCGATAACCGCCTTCGAGGAGCCGCCATGCCCATCACCCCCCAGGAAGCCCTGCAGCGCACGATCGAGCACCGCGAGATCTTCCACGACGAGATGCTCAAGATCATGCGGCACATCATGAGCGGCGAGCTGTCGCCGGTGATGACGGCGGCGCTGATCACCGGCCTGCGCGTCAAGAAGGAGACGATCGGCGAGATCACCGCCGCGGCGCAGGTGATGCGCGAGTTCTCCACCAAGGTGCACGTCGCGGACAAGACGCACCTGGTCGACATCGTCGGCACCGGCGGCGATGGCTCGCACACCTTCAACATCTCCACCTGCTCCATGTTCGTGGCGGCCGCGGCCGGGGCGAAGGTGAGCAAGCATGGCGGCCGCAGCGTCTCCAGCAAGAGCGGCAGCGCCGACGTGCTGGAAGCGATGGGACTGAACATCAACCTGTCGCCGGAAGCGATCGCGCGCTGCATCGAGGAGACCGGCATCGGTTTCATGTTCGCGCCGAACCACCATCCCGCGATGAAGAACGTCGCGCCGGTGCGCAAGGAGCTGGGCGTGCGCACGATCTTCAACATCCTGGGGCCGCTGACCAATCCGGCGAGCGCGCCCAACATCCTGATGGGAGTGTTCCATCCGGACCTGGTGGGCATCCAGGTCCGTGCCCTGCAGCGCCTGGGCGCCGAGCACGCGCTGGTGGTCTATGGCCGCGACGGCATGGACGAGGTGAGCCTGGGCGCCGCCACCATGGTGGGGGAGCTGAGGAACGGCGAGATCGTGGAGTACGAGGTCCATCCGGAAGACTTCGGGATGCCGATGGCGAGCAATCGCACCCTCAAGGTCGAGACGCCGCAGGAGTCGCTGGCGCTGCTGCGCCAGGTGCTGGACAACCAGCCGGGCGCCGCCCGAGACATCGTGGTGCTCAACGCCGGCGCGGCGCTGTACGCGGCCAATGTGACGCCGACCATTGCCGAGGGCATCGCGAAGGCCCGCGTCGCGCTGGAGAGCGGCGCGGCCAAGGCCAAGCTGGAACAGCTGGTGCGCGTGTCCAAGACGCTGGCAGGGTGACATGAGCGACAACATCCTGGACCAGATCGTCGCGGTCAAGCGCGAGGAGGTCGCGGCCGCCAAGAAGAAGAAGCCTCTGGAGGCGATGCGGGAGGACGCGCTGAGCCGCGTGCTCACGCGCGACTTCGAAGGCGCGCTGCGGGCCAAGGTCGCGGCCGGCAAGGCGGCGGTGATCGCCGAGATCAAGAAGGCGAGTCCCAGCAAGGGCGTGCTGCGCGAAGAGTTCATTCCGGCCGACATCGCGCAGAGTTATGCCGAGAACGGCGCAGCCTGCCTGTCCGTGCTGACCGATCGCCAGTTCTTCCAGGGCAGCACCGACGCGCTGAAGCAGGCACGGGCGTCCTGCGACCTGCCGGTGCTGCGCAAGGACTTCCTGGTCGATCCCTACCAGGTCTACGAGGCGCGGGTGATGGGCGCCGACTGCATCCTGCTGATCGCGGCCTGCCTGTCCGACGCGCAGATGGCCGAGCTGGAGGGCATCGCCCGCATGCTCGACATGGCGGTGCTGGTCGAGGTGCACGATGCCGCGGAACTGCAGCGTGCGCTGCGGCTGAAGACGAAGCTGGTGGGCATCAACAACCGCAACCTGCGCAGCTTCGAAGTGAGCCTGGACACCACGCTGGGCATGCTGAAGGACGTTCCGGCCGACCGGTTGCTGGTCACGGAATCCGGCATCCTGCGGCGCGAGGACGTGCAGCGGATGCGCGGTGCCGGCGTGCACGCTTTCCTGGTCGGCGAGGCCTTCATGCGCGCGGACGATCCGGGCGCCGCGCTCGCCGAACTCTTCGGCGGCTGACCGTGGCGGGCCGCAAGGCGCAGGCCGAACTGCCCTGGGCGGAGCTCGAGCCGGCCGCGCAACCGAAACGGCTGCTGGCGTGGACGCCGCAGGCCTGGCCGCTGGCGGACGGCTGGCGTCCGGTGGTGCAAGACTTCCTCGCGAGCGCGGACGGGCAGCGTCTCGCGGCTTTCCTGGAAGGCCGGCTGGCGGCCGGCGCCGTGATCTATCCGCCGCACCCCTTGCGCGCGCTGGAACTGACGCCGCTGCCTTCGGTGCATGCCGTCGTGCTGGGCCAGGACCCGTACCACGGTCCCGGCCAGGCCGAGGGCCTCGCGTTTTCCGTGGCCGAGGGCGTCAAGCATCCGCCGTCGCTGCGCAACATCTTCAAGGAACTGGGCGGCGCGCCCGCTTCCGGCTCCCTGGTGGACTGGGCGCGGCGCGGCGTGCTGCTGCTCAACGCCTGCCTGACCGTGGAGGACGGGCAGCCGGCCAGCCACGCGAAGCAAGGCTGGGAGGCGCTGACCGACCAGCTGATCGCGCGGGTGGCGGCGACAGCTTCGCCCTGCGTCTACCTGCTGTGGGGCGCGTACGCGCAGGCCAAGGCAGGCCTGATCGAGGCCACGGCGCAGCAGCATGGACGCGAGATCCTGGTGCTGCAAACCAACCATCCCTCGCCGCTGTCCGCGTCCCGGCCGCCCGCGCCCTTCCTGGGCAGCGGCTGCTTTCGCCAGGCGCGCGACTGGCTGGCGCAGCGGGGTGTGTCCGAGGTCTTCTAGGGCGTGTGCTGCTGGCGCAGCAGCCGGGCCAGCCAGGGACGGAAACCGCGGCCGACCGAGCGCGGCGCGGCGCTCGGCGGATGGGGCAGTTCCAGCCGAGTGTCGTCCAGGTAGTCGCGGCGGATGTCGACGGTCGCGTGGTGGCCGATGGCCTCGAAGTGCTGCTGCAGCCACTGCTGCGCCGTGGCGCGGCCCGCCTCGAACAGCTGGCTGATCATCGCGCCGTCCGCCGATGCCCGGCTGGAGGTGGGATAGGCGTCCAGTGCGGGGCTGCCGTCGATGCGGTGCACGCGCACGCTCTTGCAGCGCGCGTGCGAGACGGCGCCCTCGGCGACCAGCCGGTTGACGAAATCGATCGCGCGCATCTGGGTGAGCAGGCTGGCGTTGAACGTGAGCTCGTTGACGCGGTCGACGATGTCGGCCGAGGTCTTGGGCGCCTGCGCGCGCGCCAGCGGGTTGATCTGCACCAGCAGCAGGTCCGCCGTCGCGCAGTCCTTGATCAGGGGCGACAGCGCCGGGTTCACGGAGTAGCCGCCGTCCCAGTAGGGCTCCCCGTCGATTTCCACGGCCTGGAACAGCATGGGCAGGCAGGCGGATGCCAGCACGGCGCGCGCATCGAGCTGCCTGCCGGTGAACACGACGGCCTTGCCGGTGGTCACGTGGGTCGCCGAGACGAACACCTTCAGGTCGCGCTGGGCGGCGATCGCGCCGAAGTCGATCTCCTCCTCCAGCATGGTGCGCAGCGGGTTGATGTCCAGCGGGTTGCTCTGGTAGGGCGACAGCATCCCGCGCCAGGCGTTGCCGATCAGGTTGCCGGGCGACAGCGCCGGCGGCAGCCCGCCCCAAAGCATGCGCATGAACTGCTGCTGCAGCGTCCCCAGGCTGCCCAGCGCGCTGACGCGGTACCAGATGCCGGCCAGCTTCTCCCGGGCGCCTTCACGGGGATCGCGGCCGGCGGCCAGGGCCTTGGCCCAGCCGCCGGCCAGGGCGACGGCGTTCACCGCGCCGGCGCTGGTGCCGCTGAGGCCCTCGAATCCGAGGCGGCCGTCTTCGAGCAGGGCATCGAGTGCGCCCCAGGTGAAGGCCCCGTGGGACCCACCGCCCTGCAGGGCGAGGTTGAGCATGCGCATGGCGACCACGGTAGCAACATCCGCCCGGAAACAGGTGACAGCCCCGGACGCCCGTCAGGCTTGTATCAGGCCACCCCGCGCGGCGAAAAACGCGGCACGCCCTGGCGCGCACGTGGGAGGAGGAGCCGACCGGCTGTCGGAACCGTGCTATAGTCCGAGGTTCCTCGCCGGAGGGGTGCCCGAGTGGCTAAAGGGGGCAGACTGTAAATCTGTTGGCTTACGCCTACGTTGGTTCGAATCCAACCTCCTCCACCAGGCTTTCACAGCAGTTTGGAAGCCGGCGAATGTGTCGAATAGATGAGTTTCATGGCAGCAAGGGCGCCTGCGTCAGACGTGCTGAGATGCCGTTGAATGACCCCGACGCGGGAGTAGTTCAATGGTAGAACCTTAGCCTTCCAAGCTAATGACGCGGGTTCGATTCCCGTCTCCCGCTCCAGGAACCCCGTCGATGTCGACCCAGGCGAAATGAGGTTTCGCCCTTGTGGCTCAGTGGTAGAGCACTCCCTTGGTAAGGGAGAGGTCGCGGGTCCGATTCCCGCCAAGGGCACCAGTTTTCACGCAGTGACCGTTACTTTTTTCGGAGTCGAAAAAAATGGCAAAAGGTAAGTTCGAGCGCACGAAGCCGCACGTCAACGTGGGCACCATCGGCCACGTGGACCATGGCAAGACGACGCTGACGGCGGCGATCACCACGGTGCTGTCGGCCAAGTTCGGCGGCGAGGCCAAGGCGTACGACCAGATCGACGCGGCGCCGGAAGAAAAGGCGCGCGGCATCACGATCAACACCGCGCACGTGGAGTACGAGACCAAGGCGCGCCACTACGCGCACGTGGACTGCCCCGGCCACGCCGACTACGTGAAGAACATGATCACCGGYGCCGCCCAGATGGACGGCGCCATCCTGGTGGTGTCGGCCGCCGACGGCCCGATGCCCCAGACGCGCGAGCACATCCTGCTGGCCCGCCAGGTGGGCGTGCCCTACATCATCGTGTTCATGAACAAGTGCGACATGGTGGACGACGCSGARCTGCTGGARCTGGTGGAGATGGAGGTGCGYGARCTYCTGTCCAAGTACGAGTTCCCCGGCGACGACACGCCCATCATCAAGGGCTCGGCCAAGCTGGCGCTGGAAGGCGACAAGGGCGAGCTGGGCGAGCAGGCCATCATGAAGCTGGCCGACGCGCTGGACAGCTACATCCCCAACCCGGAGCGTGCCGTGGACGGCGCCTTCCTGATGCCGGTGGAAGACGTGTTCTCCATCTCCGGCCGCGGCACGGTTGTSACCGGCCGCGTGGAGCGGGGCGTSATCAAGGTCGGCGAGGAAATCGAGATCGTGGGCCTGACGCCCACSGTGAAGACCACCTGCACGGGCGTGGAGATGTTCCGCAAGCTGCTGGACCAGGGCCAGGCCGGCGACAACGTAGGCATCCTGCTGCGCGGCACCAAGCGCGAAGAAGTGCAGCGCGGCCAGGTCCTGGCCAAGCCGGGCAGCGTGAAGCCGCACACCCACTTCACCGCCGAGATCTACGTGCTGAGCAAGGACGAGGGCGGCCGCCACACGCCGTTCTTCAACAACTACCGCCCGCAGTTCTACTTCCGCACCACGGACGTGACCGGCGCGATCGAGCTGCCCAAGGACAAGGAAATGGTCATGCCCGGCGACAACGTGACCATCACGGTCAAGCTGATCGCCCCGATCGCCATGGAAGAAGGCCTGCGCTTTGCCATCCGCGAAGGCGGCAAGACCGTCGGCGCCGGCGTCGTCGCCAAGATCATGGAGTGACAAGGGTTTTGGGGATCGGCCATAATGGCGGGTTCCCCAAACTGGATTACGGAGGGGTATAGCTCAATTGGCAGAGCGTCGGTCTCCAAAACCGAAGGTTGTAGGTTCGATTCCTACTGCCCCTGCCACCTGAGTGGCAATCCCGAACAACCGAGCCCGTCCCAGCGACGGGCTTCAGCGTCTCTGAGTGGACGCCGATTTTGAAGCAGGAAGACTCCCAGTAGATGGCAACGACCCAAGTTGAAACGGTTTCCACCGGGGCCGACAAGGCCAAGGTGGGCGCAGCCATTGCGCTGGTGATCGCCTCGCTGGCGGCGTTCTACCTGCTGGGCAAGCAGGGCCAGCTGGTGCAGTGGGGCGTGCTGATCGTGGGCGTGATCGCCGCGGTGGCCGTGTTCCTTACCTCCGAGTCCGGCAAGGAATTCATCGGCTTCGGCCGCGACGCGGTCAAGGAAGTCAAGAAAGTGGCGTGGCCGACCCGCAAGGAGGCCATCCAGATGACCCTCTACGTGTTCGGCTTCGTCGTGATCATGGCGCTCTTCCTGTGGCTGACCGACAAGACCCTCGAGTGGGTGTTCTACGACCTGATCCTGGGGTGGAAGAAGTAATGAGCGAGATCGAAAACGCCGCGGCCGAAGGCCAGCCGCAAGCTCCGGGTGTCGCCGCCAAGGCCGCCAACCCCGACCTGCGGTGGTACGTCGTGCACGCCTATTCCGGCATGGAGAAGGCGGTCGAGCGCAACATCCGCGAACGGATCAACCGCGCCGGCATGCAGAACATGTTCGGCGACATCCTGGTGCCGACCGAGGAAGTGGTCGAGATCAAGAACGGCCAGAAGCGCACCTCCGAGCGCCGCTTCTACCCCGGCTACGTGCTGGTGCAGATGGTCATGAACGACGAGTCCTGGCACCTGGTGAAGCACACCAACAAGGTGACGGGCTTCGTGGGCGGCGCCAAGAACCGGCCTGCCCCGATCAGCGACGAAGAGGTCGCCAAGATCATGGGTCAGATGGAAGAGGGCGTCGAGAAGCCCCGCCACAAGGTCGAATTCATGGCGGGCGAGTACGTGCGCGTCAAGGACGGCCCGTTCACCGACTTCAACGGCACGGTCGAGGAAGTCAACTACGAAAAGAGCAAGGTCCGCGTGTCGGTCACGATCTTCGGTCGTGCCACGCCGGTGGAGCTCGAGTTCTCGCAGGTCGAAAAGACGTAATCACGGGACGAAGCACCTGGCTGCTTCGTCCCTCGGCCAGATCGCTTTCCGGCTCGGCGATCAGGTGGCAGCAGGGAGCCGTTAACCCCGGGGAGCCGAGGTCGAGAGACCCAGGCGTTAGCACCCGCAAGGAAATCTAGACATGGCAAAGAAGATTGTCGGCTTCGTGAAGCTGCAAGTCCCGGCCGGAAAGGCGAACCCGTCGCCCCCGATCGGTCCCGCGCTGGGCCAGCGCGGCCTGAACATCATGGAGTTCTGCAAGGCGTTCAACGCCCAGACCCAGGGCGTCGAGCCCGGTCTGCCGCTGCCGGTGGTGATCACCGCGTTCGCGGACAAGAGCTTCACCTTCATCATCAAGACGCCGCCCGCGACGACCCTGATCAAGAAGGCCATCAAGCTGGACAAGGGTTCCGCCAAGCCGCACACGGACAAGGTCGGCAAGATCACCCGCGCGCAGCTCGAAGAGATCGCCAAGACCAAGCTCAAGGACATGAACGCCGCGGACATCAATGCCGCGGTCAAGACCCTGGCTGGTTCCGCCCGCTCCATGGGCGTCACGGTGGAGGGCGTCTAAATGGCCAAGCTCACCAAGAAAATGAAAGCCCTCGACGGCAAGGTCGACAGCACCAAGCTGTATCCCCTGGGCGAAGCCCTGGGCATCGTGCAGCAGGCTGCCACCGCCAAGTTCGATGAGTCCATCGACGTCGCCGTGCAGCTGGGCATCGACCCGAAGAAGTCCGACCAGGTCGTTCGCGGCGCGGTCGTGATGCCCAACGGCACCGGCAAGACCAAGCGCGTCGCCGTGTTCGCCCAGGGCGCCAAGGCTGAAGAGGCCAAGGCCGCCGGCGCCGACGTGGTCGGCATGGACGACCTGGCTGCCCGCGTGAAGGCCGGCGACATGCCGTTCGACGTGGTGATCGCCGCTCCGGACGCGATGCGCGTCGTCGGTACGCTGGGCCAGATCCTGGGCCCGCGCGGACTGATGCCGAACCCGAAGGTCGGCACCGTGACGCCCGACGTGGCCACCGCGGTGAAGAACGCCAAGGCGGGCCAGGTGCAGTTCCGTGCCGACAAGGCCGGCATCATCCACGCCACCATCGGCCGCCGCTCGTTCGACGCGGCCAAGCTGCAGGGCAACCTGGTCGCGCTGATCGAGGCGCTGAACAAGGCCAAGCCGGCGTCCAGCAAGGGCGTCTACCTGCGCAAGGTGGCCGTGTCGTCCACGATGGGCCTCGGCGTGCGCGTCGACACCCAGACGGTGTCCGGCCAGGGCGCGCAGGCGTAAGAAGAAATTGGCCGGCGTCCCCGCAAGGGGGTGCCGGCTGGTGTGGTGGGCCGCCGGGCCCCGCGCAAGCGAACCGGCGGGCCATCCAAGACCGTTGGCGAGGGCGTGAGCTCTCTTAATCGAAGGAATCGGAGGGTGCCTCCGGCTCCGGGCCAACGCAGATGGCGATCCCGCTGACTGAAAGATATCGAGAGATTTCCGAAGACAGTTGGTCGCTGAACAAGGGCGCGCGAGGGGCAACCCGAGCGCAATCAAAGGAGTAGACCTTGAGTCTGAATCGCAGTGAGAAGCAGGCGGTCGTCGAAGAAGTGACCGCCCTCGCCGCTAAAGCTCAAACGCTGGTGATGGCGGAATACCGCGGCATCACGGTCGCCGACATGACGAAGCTGCGCGTTGCCGCGCGCGGCGCTGGCGTGGACCTGAGTGTTCTGAAGAACACCCTGGCCCGCCGCGCCGTGAAGGGCAGCCAGTTCGAAGTGGCGGGTGACCAGATGACCGGTCCGCTGATCTACGGCTTCTCCGTGGATGCCGTGGCCGCCGCCAAGGTGGTGGCCGACTTCGCGAAGACCAACGACAAGCTGGTCATTCGCGGTGGCGCATTCGCGGGCAAGACCCTGGACGTCAACGGCGTGAAGCAGCTGGCCAGCATTCCCTCCAAGGAAGTGCTGCTGGCGCAGCTTTGCGGCTTGCTGATGTCGCCCATCTCCCGCACCGCGGTGGTGCTGGGCGCTCTGGCGAAAAAGAAGGAAGAAGGCGCCGCTGCTGCCGCTTGAGCACAGCGTCCCTACGCAACACCAACTTATTCTGGAAAGATCAAAATGGCATTCAACAAAGACGAATTCCTGACCGCGCTGGACAGCATGTCCGTCATGGAACTCAATGACCTGGTCAAGGCCATTGAAGAGAAGTTCGGCGTGTCCGCCGCCGCCATGGCCGCCCCGGCCGCCGGTGGCGCTGGCCCCGCGGCCGCCGTGGCCGAAGAGAAGACCGAGTTCACCGTCCAGCTGATGGAAGCCGGCGCCCAGAAGGTGTCCGTCATCAAGGCGGTGCGCGAAATCACCGGCCTGGGCCTCAAGGAAGCCAAGGACCTGGTCGACGGCGCTCCGAAGCCCGTCAAGGAAGGCATGAACAAGGCCGACGCCGAAGCTGCCAAGAAGAAGCTGGAAGACGCCGGCGCCAAGGTCGAACTCAAGTAATTGCGTTCACCCTGGAAGGCTGGAGGCCCCCAAAAGGCCTCCAGCCTTTGCCGCTTGTAGAGCGCGGCGTCCGCCGCCCGCAGGCGGGTTTTGTGCCCCAGGCACAAAGCACCAAAAAGCACTCCCCGACCGGGAATGTTTTTTAGTGTTTTCTGATCCGACTGCAGAAGACTGCTTGGTTCGGGTCCGGTGCAATGCCGGGCCGTCCGCCAAGGTTGGTAGAGGCCAACCCGCCAAGAACGCGCCCCGCCCGGCGCCCGACAGTTGCCGAATCTACGAGATTCACTAGCCCGGAGATTTCATGGCCTATTCCTATACCGAACGCAAGCGCATCCGCAAGAGCTTCGGCAAACGCGACAGCGTGCTCGAAGTGCCGTACCTGCTGCAGATGCAGAAGGATGCGTACACCGCCTTCCTCCAAGCCGACGTGGCGCCGCAGAAGCGCACGATCGAGGGCCTGCAGGCCGCGTTCGATTCCGCCTTCCCGATCGTGTCGCACAACGGGTTCGTGGAGATGAAGTTCATCGAATACAACCTGGCCAAGCCCGCGTTCGACGTGCGCGAGTGCCAGACCCGCGGACTCACCTTCGCCTCGGCCGTGCGCGCCAAGGTGCAGCTGATCATCTACGACCGCGAATCCTCCACTCCCGGCTCCAAGGTCGTGAAGGAAGTGAAGGAGCAGGAGGTCTACATGGGCGAAGTGCCGCTCATGACTGACAAGGGCTCGTTCATCATCAACGGCACCGAGCGCGTGATCGTCTCCCAGCTGCACCGTTCGCCGGGCGTGTTCTTCGAGCACGACAAGGGCAAGACGCACAGCTCGGGCAAGCTGCTGTTCTCGGCGCGGATCATTCCCTACCGTGGGTCCTGGCTCGACTTCGAGTTCGACCCGAAGGACGTGCTGTACTTCCGCGTCGACCGCCGCCGCAAGATGCCGGTCACCATCCTGCTCAAGGCCATCGGCCTGACGCCGGAAACGATCCTGGCGAACTTCTTCGTCAACGACAACTTCCGCCTGATGGACAGCGGCGCCCAGCTGGAGTTCGTGGCCGACCGCCTGCGCGGTGAAGTCGCCCGCTTCGACATCACCGACAAGTCCGGCAAGGTCGTGGTCGCGAAGGACAAGCGCGTCACCGCCCGCCACACTCGCGAGCTGGAAACGACCAACACCACGCACATCAGCGTGCCGGAAGACTTCCTGGTCGGCCGCGTGGTCGCCCGCAACATCATCGACCCGGACACGGGCGAGATCATCGCCAAGGCGAACGACGAGCTGACCGAAGCGCTGCTGAAGAAGCTGCGCGCGGCCCACATCCAGGAAATCCAGTGCATCTACACGAATGAACTGGACCAGGGCCCGTACATCGCGCAGACGCTGCGCATCGACGAGACCGCCGACGAGTTCGCCGCCCGCGTCGCCATCTACCGCATGATGCGCCCCGGCGAGCCGCCGACCGAGGACGCGGTGCAGGCCCTGTTCCAGCGCCTGTTCTACAACCCGGACACGTACGACCTGTCGCGCGTGGGCCGCATGAAATTCAACGCCAAGGTCGGCCGCGACACCTCGGACGGCCCGATGGTCCTGACCAACGACGACATCCTGTCGGTGGTGAAGATCCTGGTGGACCTGCGCAACGGCCGCGGTGAAGTCGACGACATCGACCACCTGGGCAACCGCCGCGTGCGCTGCGTCGGCGAGCTGGCCGAGAACCAGTACCGCACCGGCCTCGCCCGCATCGAGAAGGCCGTGAAGGAGCGCCTGGGCCAGGCCGAGCAAGAGCCGCTGATGCCGCACGACCTGATCAACTCCAAGCCGATTTCCGCGGCCCTCAAGGAGTTCTTCGGCGCGTCGCAGCTGTCGCAGTTCATGGACCAGACCAACCCGCTGTCAGAGATCACGCACAAGCGCCGGGTCTCCGCACTGGGCCCGGGCGGCCTGACGCGCGAGCGCGCCGGCTTCGAAGTGCGCGACGTGCACGTCACGCACTACGGCCGCGTGTGCCCGATCGAGACGCCGGAAGGCCCGAACATCGGCCTGATCAACTCGCTGGCCCTGTACGCCCGCCTGAACGAGTACGGCTTCATCGAGACGCCGTACCGCCGCGTGCGCGACGGCAAGGTCACGATGGACATCGACTACCTGTCCGCCATCGAGGAAGGCAAGTACGTCATCGCCCAGGCGAACGCCACGCTGGACAAGGACGGCCGCCTCACCGGTGACCTGGTGTCCGCGCGCGAGAAGGGCGAATCGATCCTGGTGGGCGCCGAGCGCATCCAGTACATGGACGTGTCGCCCGCGCAGATCGTGTCGGTGGCCGCCTCGCTGGTGCCCTTCCTGGAGCACGACGACGCGAACCGGGCGCTGATGGGCGCCAACATGCAGCGCCAGGCCGTGCCCGTGCTGCGCCCCGAGAAGGCCTTCGTCGGCACCGGCATCGAGCGCGTCTCCGCGATCGACTCCGGGACGGTGGTGACCGCCACCCGCGGCGGCGTGGTCGACTACGTCGACGCCACCCGCATCGTGGTGCGGGTGAACGACGCGGAAGCCCAGGCCGGCGAAGTCGGCGTGGACATCTACAACCTGATCAAGTACCAGCGTTCCAACCAGAACACCAACATCCACCAGCGTCCGATCGTCCAGCGCGGCGACAAGATCGCCAAGGGCGACGTGATCGCCGACGGCGCGTCGACGGACCTGGGTGAACTGGCCCTGGGCCAGAACATGCTGGTGGCGTTCATGCCCTGGAACGGCTACAACTTCGAGGACTCGATCCTGATCAGCGAACGCGTCGTCGCCGAAGACCGCTACACCTCGATCCACATTGAGGAACTGGTGGTGATGGCGCGCGACACCAAGCTGGGCCCGGAAGAAATCACCCGCGATATCCCGAACCTGTCCGAGCAGCAGCTCAATCGCCTGGACGAGTCCGGCATCATCTACGTCGGCGCCGAAGTCCAGCCGGGCGACGTGCTGGTGGGCAAGGTCACGCCGAAGGGCGAGACCACGCTGACGCCGGAAGAAAAGCTGCTGCGCGCGATCTTCGGCGAGAAGGCGTCCGACGTGAAGGACACGTCGCTGCGCGTGGACCAGGGCTCGCAGGGCACCGTGATCGACGTGCAGGTCTTCACCCGTGAAGGCATCCAGCGCGACAAGCGCGCCCAGCAGATCATCGACGACGAGCTCAAGCGCTTCCGCCTGGACCTGAACGACCAGCTGCGCATCGTCGAAGCCGACGCGTTCGACCGGATCGCCAAGCTGCTGAATGGCCGCGAAGCCAACGGCGGCCCGCAGAAGCTGAACAAGGGCGCGAAGATCGACCGCGCGTACCTCGACTCCGTCGAGAAGTACCACTGGTTCGACATCCGCCCGGCCGAAGATGAAGTGGCCTCGCAGCTCGAGTCCATCAAGAACTCGCTGGAGCAGACCCGCCACAGCTTCGACCTGGCCTTCGAAGAGAAGCGCAAGAAGCTCACGCAGGGCGACGAGCTGCCGGCGGGCGTGCTGAAGATGGTCAAGGTCTACCTGGCCGTCAAGCGTCGGCTGCAACCGGGCGACAAGATGGCCGGCCGCCACGGCAACAAGGGTGTCGTGTCCAAGATCGTTCCGGTCGAGGACATGCCCTACATGGCCGACGGCACGCCGTGCGACATCGTGCTGAACCCGCTGGGCGTGCCTTCGCGCATGAACGTGGGCCAGGTGCTGGAAGTGCACCTGGGCTGGGCCGGCAAGGGCATCGGCCAGCGCATCGGCGACCTGCTGCAGCAGGAGTCCGCGATCGCCGAGGTGCGTTCCTTCCTGGACCAGCTGTACAACAAGTCCGGCAAGAAGGAAGCGCTGAACGAACTGTCCGACCACGACGTGCTCGAGATGGCCGGCCAGCTTTCCAAGGGCGTGCCCTTCGCGACGCCGGTGTTCGACGGCGCTTCCGAGGAAGAGATCCGCGGCATGCTGAAGGTCGCCTTCCCCGAGGAAGTGGCCAAGCGCAAGGGCCTCACGGCCACGCGCACCCAGGCCTGGCTGTGCGACGGCCGCACCGGCGACCAGTTCGAGCGCCCGGTGACCGTCGGCTACATGCACGTGCTCAAGCTGCACCACCTGGTGGACGACAAGATGCACGCGCGCTCGACCGGTCCCTACAGCCTGGTCACGCAGCAGCCGCTGGGCGGCAAGGCGCAGTTCGGCGGCCAGCGTTTCGGCGAGATGGAAGTGTGGGCGCTGGAAGCCTACGGCGCTTCCTACACGCTGCAGGAAATGCTCACCGTCAAGTCCGACGACGTGCAGGGCCGCACCAAGGTGTACGAGTCCATCGTCAAGGGCGAGCACGCGATCGATGCCGGCATGCCGGAATCGTTCAACGTGCTGGTGAAGGAAATCAGGTCGCTCGGCATCGACATCGAGCTCGAGCGCTCCTAAGCAGGAAAGGACAGAGTTACATGAAATCGCTACTCGACCTGTTCAAGCAGTTCACGCCGGACGAGCATTTCGATGCCATCCGCATCGGCATCGCCTCGCCCGAGAAGATCCGTTCCTGGTCCTTCGGCGAAGTGAAGAAGCCGGAAACGATCAACTACCGGACCTTCAAGCCGGAGCGGGACGGCCTGTTCTGCGCCAAGATCTTCGGCCCGATCAAGGACTACGAGTGCCTGTGCGGCAAGTACAAGCGCCTGAAGCACCGCGGCGTGATCTGCGAGAAATGCGGCGTCGAAGTGACGCAGACCAAGGTGCGCCGCGAGCGGATGGGTCACATCGACCTGGCCGCGCCCTGCGCGCACATCTGGTTCCTGAAGTCGCTGCCGTCGCGCCTGGGCCTGGTGCTCGACATGACGCTGCGCGACATCGAGCGCGTGCTGTACTTCGAAGCCTACGTAATCACCGACCCCGGCATGACCCCGCTGAAGAAGTTCGGGATCATGTCCGAGGACGACTACGACGCCAAGCGCAAGGAATACGGTGACGAGTTCATCGCCAAGATGGGCGCCGAGGGCATCAAGGACCTGCTGGAAGGCATCGACCTCGACATCGAGATCGAGAAGCTGCGCGGCGACCTGACCGGCTCCGAAGTCAAGGTCAAGAAGAATGCCAAGCGCCTGAAGGTGCTCGAGGCCTTCAAGAAGTCCGGCATGAAGCCGGGCTGGATGGTCATGGAAGTGCTGCCCGTGCTGCCGCCGGACCTGCGTCCGCTGGTGCCGCTGGACGGCGGCCGCTTCGCGACCTCCGACCTGAATGACCTGTACCGCCGCGTCATCAACCGCAACTCGCGCCTGAAGCGCCTGCTGGAGCTGAAGGCGCCCGAGATCATCGCGCGCAACGAGAAGCGCATGCTGCAGGAAGCCGTGGACTCCCTGCTGGACAACGGCCGTCGCGGCAAGGCGATGACCGGCGCCAACAAGCGTGCCCTGAAGTCGCTGGCCGACATGATCAAGGGCAAGAGCGGCCGCTTCCGCCAGAACCTGCTGGGCAAGCGCGTCGACTACTCCGGCCGTTCGGTGATCACCGTGGGCCCGACCCTCAAGCTGCACCAGTGCGGCCTGCCCAAGCTGATGGCGCTGGAGCTGTTCAAACCCTTTATCTTCTCGCGCCTGGAAGCCATGGGCATCGCCACTACCATCAAGGCGGCGAAGAAGGAAGTGGAAGCCGGCACGCCGGTCGTGTGGGACATCCTCGAAGAGGTGATCAAGGAGCACCCGGTCCTGCTGAACCGTGCCCCCACGCTGCACCGCCTGGGCATCCAGGCCTTCGAGCCGATCCTGATCGAAGGCAAGGCGATCCAGCTGCACCCGCTCGTCTGCGCGGCGTTCAACGCCGACTTCGACGGCGACCAGATGGCCGTCCACGTCCCGCTGTCGGTGGAAGCGCAGATGGAAGCCCGCACGCTGATGCTGGCCTCCAACAACGTGCTGTTCCCCGCCAACGGCGAGCCCTCCATCGTTCCCTCGCAGGACGTGGTGCTGGGCCTGTATTACACGACCCGTGAGCGCACCAACGGCAAGGGCGAAGGCATGGTCTTCACCGACGTGGCCGAAGTGCTGCGCGCGCTGGAGTGCGGCGTGGTCGAACTGACCGCCAAGATCGCCGTGCGCCTGGTGGAGTGGGAGAAGGACAAGGACAGCGGCCAGTTCGTGCCGCACACCCGCCTGTTCGACACCACGGCCGGCCGCGCGCTGCTGTCCGAGATCCTGCCCAAGGGCCTGCCTTTCAGCGTGCTGAACAAGGCGCTGAAGAAGAAGGAGATCAGCAAGCTGATCAACATCTCCTTCCGCAAGTGCGGCCTGAAGGAAACCGTGGTCTTCGCCGACAAGCTGCTGCAGAACGGGTTCCGCCTGGCGACCAAGGCCGGCATCTCCATCGCGGTGGACGACATGCTCGTGCCGCCGGAGAAGGCCGCCATCATCGAACGCTCCGAAAAGGAAGTGAAGGAGATCGAGCAGCAGTACGTCTCGGGTCTCGTCACCGCCGGCGAGCGCTACAACAAGGTGGTGGACATCTGGGGCAAGGCCGGCGACGAAGTGTCCAAGGTCATGATGGCCCAGCTCGCCAAGGAAAAGGTCATCGACCGCCACGGCAAGGAAGTGGACCAGGAGTCCTTCAACTCCATCTACATGATGGCCGACTCCGGCGCCCGTGGTTCCGCCGCGCAGATTCGCCAGCTGGCGGGCATGCGGGGCCTGATGGCCAAGCCGGACGGCTCGATCATCGAGACGCCCATCACGGCCAACTTCCGTGAAGGCCTGAACGTTCTGCAGTACTTCATCTCCACCCACGGCGCCCGCAAGGGCCTGGCGGACACGGCGCTGAAGACCGCGAACTCGGGCTACCTCACCCGCCGCCTGGTGGACGTGACGCAGGACCTGGTGGTGACCGAGGTCGACTGCGGCACCGCCGACGGCGCGTTGATGCGCGCCATCGTCGAGGGCGGCGAAGTGATCGAGTCGCTGCGCGACCGCATCCTGGGCCGCGTCGCGGCCGAGGACGTGCTGCACCCGGAATCGCGTGCGGTGATGGTGAGTGCCGCCACGATGCTGGACGAAGACCTGATCGACGAGCTGGAAGCAGCCGGCGTCGACGAAGTCAAGGTCCGCACCGCGCTGAACTGCGCCACGCGCTTCGGCCTGTGCGCCAAGTGCTACGGCCGTGACCTCGGCCGCGGCGGCCTGGTGAACGTCGGCGAAGCGGTCGGCGTGATCGCCGCCCAGTCGATCGGCGAGCCGGGCACGCAGCTGACGATGCGCACGTTCCACATCGGTGGCGCCGCTTCGCGCGCCGCCGTGGCTTCCAGCGTGGATGCCAAGTCCTCCGGTTCGGTGGGCTTCAACACCACGATGCGCTACGTGACCAACAGCAAGGGCGAGCTGGTCGTCATCTCGCGTTCCGGCGAGATCGTGATCCACGACGAGCACGGCCGCGAGCGCGAGCGCCACAAGGTGCCGTACGGCGCGATCCTGGCGGTGAAGGCCGACCAGACCATCAAGGCCGGCACGATCCTGGCCAACTGGGACCCGCTGACCCGACCCATCATCACGGAGTTCGCCGGCAAGGTGAAGTTCGAGAACGTGGAAGAGGGCCTGACGGTCGCCAAGCAGGTGGACGAGGTCACCGGCCTGTCCACGCTGGTGGTGATCGACCCGAAGCGCCGCGGCTCCGCCAAGGTGGTGCGTCCGCAGGTGAAGCTGGTCGACCCGGCCGGCAACGAGGTGAAGATCCCCGGCACCGACCACTCGGTGACGATCGCCTTCCAGGTCGGCTCGCTGGTGCAGGTGCGCGACGGCCAGGACGTCGGCCCGGGCGAAGTGCTGGCCCGCATCCCGGTCGAAGGGCAGAAGACCCGCGACATCACGGGCGGCCTGCCGCGCGTGGCGGAGCTGTTCGAAGCCCGTTCGCCCAAGGACAAGGGCGTGCTGGCCGAGATGACCGGCACGGTGTCGTTCGGCAAGGAGACCAAGGGCAAGATCCGCCTGCAGATCACCGATCCGGAAGGCGGCGTGCACGAGGAGCTGGTGCCCAAGGAGAAGAACATCCTGGTGCACGAAGGCCAGGTGGTCAACAAGGGCGAATCCGTGGTCGACGGCCCGGCCGATCCGCAGGACATCCTGCGCCTGCTGGGCTCCGAGGAACTGGCGCGCTACATCGTCGATGAAGTGCAGGACGTCTACCGCCTGCAGGGCGTGAAGATCAACGACAAGCACATCGAGGTGATCGTTCGCCAGATGCTGCGCCGCGTGATCGTCGAGAACGTGGGCGAGTCCGACTACATTGCCGGCGAGCAGGTCGAGCGTTCGGAGATCCTGGACACCAACGACCGCCTGCGCGGCGAGGGCAAGATCCCGCCGACCTACAGCAACCTGCTGCTCGGCATCACGAAGGCCTCGCTGTCGACCGACTCGTTCATCTCCGCCGCTTCCTTCCAGGAAACGACGCGGGTGCTGACCGAGGCGGCGATCATGGGCAAGCGCGACGAGCTGCGTGGCCTGAAGGAAAACGTCATCGTCGGCCGACTGATCCCGGCCGGCACCGGCATGGCGTACCACGTCGCGCGCAAGGCCAAGGACCAGATGGACGAGGCCGAGCGCCGCGCCATCGCCGACGCCGAAGCGGCGGAGCTCGCCGCCGTGACGGAAGGCAGCGTCTCCGAGACGAATGAGGGCACCGCCGCCGCCGAATAAGCGCGGTCCGCCTTAAACTGCCAAGCGCCACTGCCCTGCCGGGCGGTGGCGCTTTTTTCCTTGGGGCCATGCAGACGTCGTCGTTTCTTCCCTGGGTCATCGCCGCGTTCACCGTCTTCTGGTCGGTGGGCGCCTACAACCGGCTGGTGCGCCTGCGCTCGGATGCCAACGCGGCCTTCGCCGCGCTGGAGTCCGAATTGCTCAAGCAGGTGCAGCTGGTGCACGGCTGCGTGCCACCGGAAGAGGACCAGCAGCAATCGCAATTCACTGGCGGCAGCGCCTTCTGGGGCGGGCTGCAGGGGGCGGCGGCGCAGCTGTCCGCCTCGCTGGCCTCGGCCAAGGCCAGGCCGTTGGACCCGGAGCGCATCGCCGCGCTCGGGGCGGCCCAGGAGATCCTCGGCATGGCGTGGGACCGCGCCGAGCGGGACGACGCCCACGATCTGGCCGGTCCGCGCTTGCCGGAAGATTTCAGCGGCGAGCGCGAGCAGGTCGTGCGCATGACGCAGGCCGCCACCGAGCAGTTCAACCAGGCGGTCAGCCGCTACAACGAGGCGATCGCGCAGTTCCCCGCGGTCCTGCTCGCCTGGCTGTTCGGGTTTCACGCCGCTCGCGGCCTGCGCGCGCGGCCCTGAAAACGAACATCTCGGCGCAGAACTTCTGGCCCAACACGTGGGCCAGGCGAGGGTGGCCGACCGGGGTGCCACAATCGCCGGATGACAGGTCCGGCGCCACCCCTCTGGCGGCAGCTGCAGGCTGCCGCTTCCGTTTTGGCGGCCGTGCGCCACGGAAGCTCGGCGACACCGGCACTGGCGCAAGTGGCGCCGGAACTGCGTCCGGGCGTGCAGGCACTCACCTTCCATGTGCTGCGTCACCTCGGGCGCGCCGAAGCGCTGCGCAAGCTGCTGGCCCAGCGCGCGCCGCCTCCCGCAGCCGATGCCCTGCTTTGCACGGCGCTGGCGCTGGCCTGGCGCGACGAAGATGCTCCCTATCCCCCTTTCACGCTGGTCGACCAGACGGTAGAGGCCGCCAAGCGCCAGCACGAGACGCGCAACCAGCAGGGCTTCGTCAACGCCTGCCTGCGCCGCTTCCTGCGCGAGCGCGAGCAGCTGGTCGCCGCCAGCAGCGACGACCCCGTCGCTCGCTGGAACCATCCGCGCTGGTGGATCGCCCGCCTGCAGCACGATTACCCGGAAGACTGGCAGGACATTCTCGAGGCGAACAACCGTGCCGCGCCGATGACGCTGCGGGTGAACACCCACCGCATCTCGCGCGAGCCCTTGCGTGACCTGCTGCGGGCCGGCCACATCGACTCCGAGCCGGTGGGTGAGCACGGCCTGCTGCTGGACCGCCCGCACCCGGTGGACGCCATCCCGGGCTTCGCCGACGGACTTTGGTCGGTCCAGGACGCCGGCGCGCAGCTGGCCGCGCAGCTGATGGTGCCAGGGTTGCCCGCCCAGGCCCGTGTGCTGGATGCCTGTGCCGCCCCCGGCGGCAAGACGGCGCACCTGTGCGAACTCGCGCCCCATGCGCAGGTGCTGGCGCTGGACGTGGACGCCGTGCGCTGCGAGCGCATCCACCAGAACCTGCAGCGCCTGGGCCTGAAGGCCGACGTGCGCACGGCGGACGCCGGTGCGCCGGCCTCCTGGTGGGACGGGCAGGGCTTCGATGCGATCCTTCTGGACGCGCCTTGCACCGCCTCCGGCATCGTGCGCCGGCACCCCGACGTGCGGTGGCTGCGGCGGCCGGGGGACGTGGCCCAGCTGGCGGAGCAGCAAAAGCGGTTGCTCACTGCGCTCTGGCCGTTGCTGCATCCCGGCGGCCGGTTGGTGTACTGCACCTGCTCTGTTTTTCATGCCGAGGGCCAGGCCCAGATCGATGCGTTTCTTGCGCACAACAGCACGGCTCTTTTGGGGCCCGGCCCCGGCCATTTATTGCCCGGCAACCAAGCCCAGGCCGGGGGTGTCCCGGACAATCAACCCAGTGACCACGACGGCTTCTTCTACGCGGTGCTGCAAAAGAGTGCACTGGATGCACCGGCCCGCCTCGGCGATTGAGCGGCTGGCCCGGTCGTGGCTGTGCGCCTGCCTGGTGCTGCTGACGGGCGCCACCGCCGCCTGGGCCCAGGTGAACTCCGCCGAAGTGACCCAGCTCCAGGTCGACCGCTCCGAGGACGGCGTCATGCTGGGCGCGACCGTGCACTTCGAGCTGCCGCAAGTGGTGGAGGATGCGCTGGCCAAGGGCATCCCCATGTTCTTCCTGGCCGAGGCGACGATCTACCGGGACCGCTGGTACTGGTATGACAAGCGCGTCGCCTACTCCGCCCGCCACATGCGCCTGGCCTACCAGCCGCTGACGCGGCGCTGGCGCCTGCAGGTGTCGTCGGCGCCGATCGGCAGCTCCGGCATGGTGCTGGGCCAGACCTTCGACACGCGCGAGGAAGCCGTGGCGGCCATCCAGCGCGTCTCCCGCTGGCGGATCGCCGACGCGGCGGACGTGGACCCGGAGGCTACACACACCATCGACTTCCGGTTCCGGCTCGACATGTCGCAGCTGCCGCGACCGTTCCAGATCGGCGCCGTCGGCCAGGCCGAATGGGTCATCCTGGCCGTTCGCACCCAACGCCTCGTGCTGGACAACCCGCGGTGAACCTGCCCCGTCCCCCAGAAGGACCGCCGCGCAAGCTGATCGAGAGTTCGCGCGCCTGGCGCTGGGCCATCGTCGTCGGCGTCGCAGTGGCCATCGGCATCGCGATCGTGCTGATGTTCCTGCTCACGCAGGCGACCAACAACCGCGATTTCTACGAGCGCAACTACGGCCGCCTGTTCGCGCTGAACATGGTGGTGGCGGGCATGCTGCTCGCGGTCATCCTCTGGGTGTTCGTGCGGCTGGCCTCCCGCCTGCGGCGCGGCAAGTTCGGCAGCCGCCTGCTGGTGAAGTTGGCGGCGATCTTTGCGCTTGTGGGTCTGATGCCAGGCGTGCTGATCTACGTCGTTTCCTACCAGTTTGTCTCGCGTTCCATCGAAAGCTGGTTCGACGTGAAGGTCGAAGGCGCGCTGGAAGCCGGCCTGAACCTGGGGCGGGCCACGCTGGACAGCTTGTCCAGCGACCTGGCCGCCAAGAGCCGCGGCGCGGCGGGCCAGCTCGCCGACGTGTCCGACGCATCCTCCGCGCTGGCGCTGGAACGCATCCGCGAGCAGATGGGCGCCAGCGACGTGATCCTGTGGAGTTCGGCCGGGCAGATGATCGCCAGCACGGGGCAGTCGCGCTTCCAGCTGAATCCCGAGCGGCCGACGCCGCAACAGCTGCGCACGGTCCGCGCGCAACGGGCCTTCACCATCGTCGAAGGGCTGGACGATCCGGGCGCCGTGCAGAACAACAATGCCCGGATCAAGGCGGTCGTGCCCGTGCCGCAGCCCAGCCTGGGGTTGCTGGCGGAGTCGCGCTACCTGCAGGTCACCGTGCCGATCGCCCCCGCGCTGGTCGCCAATGCGATCGCGGTGCAGGAGGCCAACCGCGAGTACCAGGAGCGGGCGCTGGCGCGCGAAGGCCTGCGCCGCATGTACATCGGCACGCTCACACTGAGCCTGTTCCTGGCGGTGTTCGGCGCCGTTCTGCTGGCCATCGTCCTGGGCAACCAGCTGGCCCGCCCGCTGCTGCTGCTGGCCGCCGGCGTGAGCGAAGTCGCCGCGGGCGACCTGTCACCCAAGCCGGCTCTGCAGGGCAAGGACGAACTGGGTGGACTGACGCGCTCCTTCGCCCAGATGACGCAGCAGCTGTCCGATGCGCGCGCGGCGGTGGAACGCAGCATGGACCAGGTGAGCGCCGCCCGCGCCAACCTGCAGACGATCCTGGACAACCTCACGGCGGCCGTGATCGTGCTGGACCGGGAGAGCCGGGTCCTGACCTCGAACCCCGGCGCCTCGCGCATCCTGCGCTTCCCGCTGGAGGACTACCAGGACCGGCGCCTCTCCGACGTGCCCGGGCTGGAGGCCTTCGGCGCGGCGGTGCAGCAGCGTTTCGACGAGTTCCTCACCGAGACGCAGGTGGTGGACCACTGGCAGCAGTCGTTCGAGCTGAACCTGGCCCGGCCCGGCGCAGCGCAGGCCAACGTGGTGACCCTGGTGGCGCGGGGCGCCGCCATGCCCGGCGACGCGCGGCTGCTGGTGCTGGACGACATTTCCGAGATCGTGTCCGCCCAGCGCGCGCAAGCCTGGGGCGAGGTGGCGCGGCGGCTGGCGCACGAGATCAAGAACCCGCTGACGCCGATCCAGCTCTCCGCCGAGCGCCTGGAGATGAAGCTTTCGAGCAAGCTCGCGGAGCCGGACCGGCTGGTGCTGGGCAAGGCAGTGCACACCATCGTCGACCAGGTGGATTCCATGAAGCGGCTGGTCAACGAGTTCCGCGACTATGCGCGGCTGCCCGCCGCGGAACTCAAGCCGGTCGACCTGAATTCCCTGGTGAACGACGTGCTGCACCTCTATGCGCGCGAGGGCGATGCCACCCGCGGCCAGGTGCCGGTGCGCGTCGAGCTGGACCCCGCCGCGCCGCGCATCCTGGGCGACCCGCAGCAGCTGCGGCAGGTGATCCACAACCTGCTGCAGAACGCGCAGGACGCCACCGAAGGCCGCCCGCACCCGGACGTGCTGATCCGCACGCAGTGGAGCGAGGCGTCCCGGCGTGTGCGGTTGGTGGTGCAGGACAACGGCAGCGGCTTCCCCGAGCACATCCTCAAGCGGGCCTTCGAGCCCTACGTGACCACGAAGACCAAGGGGACCGGCCTCGGACTGGCCGTCGTGAAAAAAATCGCGGATGAGCATGCGGCTCGTGTCGACCTGAAGAACCGGACTGCAGATGGAATCGTGCACGGGGCCCAAGTGTCGTTATCATTTGGAGTTGCGGGCTAACAACGCGGCCTTCACGACGTGACGGTCCAAACGCAGAGAGGGCGATGGCAAACATACTGGTGGTGGATGACGAGCTCGGGATCCGGGATCTGTTGTCCGAAATCCTCAACGACGAGGGACACACCGTCGAACTCGCGGAAAACGCGGCGCAGGCCCGGGCGGCGCGCCAGCGCATGCGGCCCGACCTGGTGCTGCTGGACATCTGGATGCCGGACACCGACGGGGTGACGCTGCTGAAGGAATGGTCCACGACCGGCTTGCTCACGATGCCCGTCATCATGATGAGCGGTCACGCGACGATCGAGACGGCAGTGGAGGCGACCAAGATCGGCGCCCACTCCTTCCTGGAAAAACCGATCACCATGCAGAAGCTGCTGAAGGCCGTGGAAACCGGCCTCGCACGCAACGGAGGTGCGGCGGCAGCCGTGCCCGCCATGCGCAAGCCCGGCATGGCAGGCGTGGTGCCGATGCCGGTGCCGGAGCTCACGGTCGAAGCGGCCATGACCGGCGGCCAGACCATTCCGCCGGTGGTGGAGATGGGGCCGCAGGCGCGGCAGCTCTTCGAACTGGACAAACCGCTGCGCGACGCGCGCGACGAATTCGAGAAGTGCTACTTCGAGTACCACCTCGCCCGAGAAGGTGGCTCCATGACGCGTGTGGCGGAGAAGACCGGGCTGGAGCGCACGCACCTGTATCGCAAGCTGAAGCAGCTGGGCGTCGACCTCTCGCGCAACAAGCGCAGCAGCTCCGCGGCCTGAGCGCGGGGCGGAGAGGGCAGCGGCCCCTCTGATATAATTTCCGGCTCACGGCCCGGTAGCTCAGTTGGTAGAGCAGCGGATTGAAAATCCGCGTGTCGGTGGTTCGATTCCGCCCCAGGCCACCAGGATCCCCGATGCCCCGGCACCCCTTGCGGTCCGGGGCATCGCTGTTTCCGGCGGGCGCAAAGCTTTCTACACTGGGCGCCAACGCCCATGACCCCGCTGGCCAACACCGTCGAGCGCTATGGCAGCATCGCCATGCTGCTGCATTGGGGGATGGCCGCGCTGCTGATCGCCTTGCTTGGCACCGGCCTGTACATGGTCCGATTGCCGGACGTGGGTTTCGACACCTGGAAGATCACCGTGATCCTGGTGCACAAGGCGCTGGGGATGGGCGCGCTGTTCGCCGTGGGCGTGCGCCTGCTCTGGCGGTGGGCCAACCTGCTGCCACGGCTGGTCGACGGTCTCCCGGAATGGCAGCAGGTCGCCGCGCGCTTCGTGCATCTCGCTTTTTACGCACTCATGTTCGCCGTCCCGCTCACCGGCTGGATCCTGAATTCGGCCGGCGGCTATCCGCTGACGTTCTTCGGCGCGTTCGACATCCCGGACCTGGTGGCGAACAACGAATTCCTCTTCCACCTGTTCATCGACGTCCATCGGTGGCTGGCGTACGCGCTGCTGCTGTTCCTGCTGCTGCACGCCGGTGCGGCGCTGCGGCACCACCTCCAGCTGCGGGACGATACCTTGCGAAGGATGCTGCCGGGGGCGTAGGTCGGCTCAGGGACTGTTGTCGAGCACGAAGCCGGCGAGCTGCTCCAGCGCGCTGGCCATCGCCGCGTTGGCCGCGGCTACGCCGGCCTGGGGACTTCCCTGCTGCATCGGCTGCTTCACGGTGAACTCGCGCGTGGCGAGCACGCGGTTCGCGCTCCCGTCGCTCAAGCGCACGCGCAGCGACAGGCGCACGGCAGGAGGCTCCTGCGCGAAGTCCTGCACCAGCTCCATGATCTCCGTGCGCAGGCCGAGCGCGTAGGCGCCCGTGTGCGGTGAGGTCACCACGGCGCGAAACGCTCCCGTCGATTCCAGCGTGCGCACCACCAGAGGCTGGAGCATCTGCGGCGGCGTCTCCGCCCACTGGTTCTGGGCGTAGTAGGCCAGGTGGTGCGGACGCAGGCTGTAGGCCATCTGCGGCGTGTCGATGGCGGGCCTCGCCTCGGGCGGGAACACGAGCAGGGTGTTGGCGCCCGCCGCTCGATGCGGCACTTGCGCAGGCATCTGGTCCAGCAGCGCGGAAGTCATCGTCGGGTCGCCTGGCGGCCCGAGCGCGCAGCCGGCCAGGCCCGCTGCGAGCACGATGACGGAGAGTGCGTTCGGGAGGGCGCGCGTCATTGCGCCTCGCCCGGCCCGGGCGGCGTCGTGTTGCCGCCGCGCAGGAGCAGCGAGGGATTGCGCTTGATGCGCGTCGTCGTTTCATTGAGCGTCGTCGACAGCTGGTCCAGACGCGTCAGCGTGCGCTGGGCCTCCGGAAGGATCTGCGTCTGCAGGGAGAGCACCGCATCGTTGCTCGACTGCAGCAGCGGTTCGAAGCGCGTGCTCGCCTGTTCTGTGTTGCGCAGGATCACGCTCATGCGCTCGTTCACCGAGGTCGAAAGGCCGTCCAGCCGCACCAGCGTTTCGCGCGTCCGGGGCAGCACTTCTTCCTGCAACGTCTTCACGGCGTCGTTGCTCGATTGCAGGAGTGGCTGCATCTGGGCGCTCGCCTTCTCCGCATTGGCGATGATGGCGCCCAGCTTCTGGTTGTTGGCCGACAGGGTCTGCGTCACCTGTTCCAGGCTCGCGAGCGAATCCTTCAGCGCGGCGACCGTCTTGCGATCGAACACGGTCTGCAGGAGCGCGCCGACGTTCTGCACGGTCTGGTTCATCTGCTCGATCGTCGTGTCCATGCTCACCACCTGGGCCGGCGCGCTGGCCAGCAGCGGATACGGACTGTCGCGGGCAGGGGCCAGGGCCTGCCCGGCGCGGCCGGTGTCCTCCAGGTTGACATAGACGTACCCCGTGAATCCGCGTGCAGCCAGTCCACGGCCCGTGATGGTGGCCACCGTCGCGGAAGTGACGGGAACATCCCGGCGGACTTCGATCAGCACCCGCACGAGCTTCGGCTGCAGCAGTTCCACCACCTGCACCTTGCCGACTTCGACGCCGTGGAACTCCACGGGTGCGCCGCGCACCAGTCCGGAGACGGCGTCCTGCGAACGGATCTCGTAGGTGGCGTAGCGCGCCGCCGACGCGATCAGCCACACCATCACGCCCGCTGCGACCGCGGCCAGTGCGGCCGCGAACAGCCACCTCGCCTTGTTCTCCGGACTCGTGGTCATCCTCGTGCATCCCTTCCGTGCGCCTGCGCAACAGGATGCAGCAGCCTACACTGTTCGCATGGATGCTGCCAATCGGTGGAAAGATGCCGGATCTGTCGAGGTTCTTGCCTTCGACATCTTCGGGACTGTCGTCGACTGGCACGGCAGCATCGTGCGGGAAATGAAGGCACTGCATCCGCAGGTCGATGGCGATGCCTTCGCACGGGCCTGGCGCGCGGGCTACCGGCCTGCCATGGCGCGCGTGATGTCGGGTGAGCTGGGGTGGAGGCTGATCGACGACCTGCACCGCATGGTCCTCGACCAGATCCTGCCGCAGTTCGGCCTGGAACACCTGGACGACGAAGCCAGGCGGCACCTCAATCACGTCTGGCACCGGCTCGATCCCTGGCCGGAGGCGGTCGAGGGCCTGCAGCGCCTGAAGCGCCGCTACATCCTGTGTACGCTGTCCAACGGCAACCTGGGACTGCTCACCCGCATGGCCAAGCGCGCGGGGCTGCCCTGGGATTGCGTGCTGTCCGCCGAAGTGTTCCGGGCCTACAAGCCCGACCCCGCCACCTACCTCGGCGTGGCACGGGTGTTCGACGTCGCGCCCCAGCGCGTGATGCTGGTCGCGGCCCACCACGACGACCTCGCGGGCGCCCGTGCGTGCGGACTGCGCACCGCTTATGTGGAGCGCGCGTTGGAGTTCGGATCCTCCCATCCCAAGGACGTCCGCCCCCAGCCGGGCAACGACCTGCACAGCGCCAGCTTGTCGGACCTTGCCGACCAGCTTGGCTGCTGAGCCTGCATGTAGTCACGTGCTGACAGCCCAGCGCGGGTGCCGCCTAGGCCGGGCCGCGCACGCGGCCTAGCCGGGTCGTGCACGAGGCGTCGCACCATGGCCTGGAAGAAGGAACCCTCCATGCCTGAAGATCGCACCCCCATCGACCACGGGCTGGCGCATCCGCAACCGGAGCGCGGCACCATTCCCCAACCCAGGCCCCAGGCGGATGAAGATCCGCGCGAACTGGTGCCGAACCAGCAAGGCTCGGACGAAGGCAAGCAGGAAGGCGTTGGCGGCCATACCAACTTCGTGCAGACGCCGGAATGAGCGAGACCGCGATGGTGATGTTCAAGGCCCAGTTCAAGCCGTCGGCCCGCAACGCGAACGCCAGCGACAGGCCGAAGGCGCAGCAACAGCAGCAGCCCCAACCCGCGCCGACGGAGCAGGAACGCAAGGTGCCGCCGATCGAGCAGGAGCGCGGCCCGCAGTACCCGGTCAAGGAACCGGGCCCCGGCAATCCGCCAGAGCGTGCGCGCTAGTCGCGCGTGACGCGCAGCACTTCCTCGCGCGAGGTGATGCCCTCGCGCACCAGGCGATCGCCGTCCTCGCGCATGAGGCGCATGCCCGCAGCCAGCGCGGCGGTGCGGATGTCCGCCTCGGAGGTGCGGTTGTGGATCAGGCTGCGGATGCGGTCGTCGGCCAGCATCAGCTCGAAGATGCCCTTGCGGCCCTGGTAGCCGGTGTAGCCGCAGTGGGCGCAGCCACGCGCCGCGCCGTCCGCGGCGCCCTTGCAGTGTTCGCACAGCTTGCGCACCAGCCGCTGCGCAAGCACGCCCAGCAATGAGGAACTCAGCAGGAAGGGCTCCACGCCCATGTCCGTCAGGCGGGTCACGGCGCTTGCGGCATCGTTGGTGTGCAACGTGGCCAGCACCAGGTGGCCGGTGAGCGAAGCCTGGATCGCGATCTGCGCCGTTTCGTAGTCGCGGATCTCGCCGATCATGATCACGTCCGGGTCCTGCCGCAGGATCGCGCGCAGTGCCTTGGCGAAGTCGAGGTCGATCTTCGGGTTCACCTGCGTCTGGCCGATGCCGGGCAGCTCGTACTCGATCGGATCCTCCACCGTCATGATGTTGCTGCTGCCGGCATCGAGCCGGCTGAGGGCGGCGTAGAGCGTGGTGGTCTTGCCGGAGCCGGTGGGCCCGGTGACCAGGATGATTCCGTGCGGCTGGGTGATCAGGTCCAGGAAGCGGTCCAGCGTGTCGCCCGTCATGCCGACCGCCTCCAGGCTGATGCGGCTGTCGCTCTTGTCCAGCAGGCGCAGCACCGCCCGCTCGCCGTGGGCGCTGGGCAGGGTGGAGACCCGCACGTCCACCGCGCGCGTGCCGATGCGCAGGGAGATGCGGCCGTCTTGCGGCAGTCGCTTCTCCGCGATGTCCAGTTCCGCCATGATCTTCAGGCGCGAGATCAGCGCCGCGTGCAGCGCGCGATTCGGCTGCACCACCTCGCGCAAGGTGCCGTCCACGCGGAACCTCACGCTGGAGTGACGCTCGTAGGGTTCGATGTGGATGTCGCTGGCGCCGTCGCGCGCCGCCTGCGTGAGCAGGGCGTTGAGCATGCGGATGATCGGCGCGTCGTCGCTGGCCTCCAGCAGGTCCTCCACCGCCGGCAGCTCCTGCATCATGCGCGTGAGGTCGGCGTCGTTCTGCACTTCGCTCACCACGGTGGCGGCACTGGACTCGCCCTGCGCGTAGGCGGCGCTGATGCGTTGCGCCAGCGCGGCCGGCTCCAACTGCTGCAGGTTGCGCACCGGGAACTTGCGCATCACCTCGCTCCACGCGGGCGCCGGCTTGCCGGAATGCCAGAGGACGAGCTGCGCGCCGTCGTCTTCCAGCAGCAGTTGCTGGCTGCGCGCGAAGGCGTAGGGCAGGGGGTAGCGCATGGCTAGCGCGTGACCGGCGCGTTGCTGGACGGGACCGGGGCCGGGGCCGGGTCGAAGGGCGAGCCCGTCTTGGGCGGTGCAGATGTTCCGGGCGTGGCGGCGTTGGGCCAGGCGAACTCGGGTGCGAGCGGCGCGCTCGGCACGCCTTGCAGCAGGAGATTGGGCGCCGGCTGGACGACCTGCTGCCTGGCCCGCATGAGGTTGTACTTGTCCATGGAAATGGCGTCGGTTTCCGACGAGTCCCGCATGATGACCGGGCGCAGGAACACCATCAGGTTGGTCTTGCTGCGCGAGCGCGTCTCCGTGCGGAACAGGTTGCCGATTACGGGCACGTCGCCCAGGAAGGGCACCTTCTGCTCGTTGCCGGAGTACTGGTCCTGCAGCAGGCCGCCCAGCACGATCACCCCACCGTCGTCGACCAGCACGTTCGATTCGATCTGCCGCTTGTTCGTGGTCGGGCCGTTGAGGTCCTTCTCAGTGCCGGCCTTCACGCTGGACGCTTCCTGGTAGATCGTGAGGCGCACGGTGCCGTTGTCGTTGATCTGGGGCTTCACGCGCAGCGTCAGGCCGACGTCCTTGCGCTCGATGGTCTGGAACGGGTTCACCGAGCTGTTGGAGGTGCCCGTGTTGGTGAACTGGCCGGTGACGAAGGGGACGTTCTGGCCGATCACGATCTTGGCTTCCTCGTTGTCCAGGGTCAGCAGGGTCGGGGTTGACAGCACGTTGCCGTCGCCGCTGCTCTGGAAGAAGCGCGCCAGGAAGTTCAGTACGTAGGTGCCGTTGATGTTGCGCACCGTGCCAAAGTTGAAGCCCGGCGACGGCACGGCGCCGCCGCTGGCCGCCTTGGTGGCCAGGTCGATGATGTTGGTGCCGCCTATGGTGAAGTTGCTGCCGAGCACGCCGATCAGGCTGCTGTTCTGGGTGCCCAGCACGTTCTGCCACTGGATGCCGAATTCGGCCGCCTTGTCGGCGTTCACTTCCACGATCAGGCTTTCCACCAGCACCTGTGCGCGACGCCCGTCGAGCTGGTCGATGACCGCGCGCAGTTGCCGGTATTGCGGCTCTGGCGCCGTGATGATGAGCGAGTTGGTCGCCGGGTCCGCCTGCACCTGGCCGCCCGTCGATGGCTGCGCGGAGGGCGTGATCGGCGCGTTCGCGGCGCTGGTGCCGGTGCCGCTGCCTGCGCCGCTGAGGCCACTGGTGACCAGGGGGGCGCTGGGCGTGCCGCCGCTCGCCGCAGCACCCGCCGCCCCGCCGCCGGTCAGGGATGTGCTCGTGCTGGCGATCGCGGCGCGCAGCACCACGGCCAGCTTCGTCGCTTCCGCATTGCGCAGGTACACCACATGGATGTTGCTGGCGGCGCCGACCGCGCCGGGCGTGTCGAGCCGCGCGATCAAGGAACGCACGAGGTTCAAGCGGGCCGGATTCGACGCCCGCACGATCAGCGAGTTGCTGCGCGGCTCGGCCAGCACCGTGGTGCGGAACGAGGTATCGGTCTGGCCCTGTCCCGCCGCGGGCGCGCCGCCGCCTGCGGTGGCACCCGACGCCTCCACCAGCCGCTGCACGACGGGCGCGAGGTCGACGGCCACCGCGTGCTGCAGGTTGATCACCTCCACGTCGGTGGCATTCGAGACGTCCAGCGCCGCGATGATCCGGGAGATACGCTGCAGGTTGTCGGCATAGTCCGTGATCACCAGCGAGTTGTTGCCGGGGTTCACGTTGATGGTGTTGTTGGGGCTGATCAGCGGACGCAGGATCGGCACCAGGTTGGCGGCATTCTCGAAGTTCAGGCGGAAGATCTGCGTGGCGATCTGGCTGCCGCCCGCCGTGCCGCCCACGGTGACGGAGCCTCCTTGCAGCTTGGCCTCGGCTTCCGGTACGACTTTCAGCAGCCCGCCGGACTCCACCACCGTGAAGCCGGACAGGCGCAGCGTGGACACGAACTGGTTGAAGGCCGTCGCAGGCGGCACCGGGTGGTCGGTGGACAGGTTCATCGTGCCCTTGACCCGCGGGTCCACGACGATGTTGCGGCCGGTGATGGCGGCCATGGTGCGTGCCACCGCTTCGATGTCGGCGTTGACGAAGTTCAGCGTGATCGGCTCGGTGGCGCGCTGGGCATGCACGCCCGGCGCCGCGCCCAGCAACAGGGCAACGGCCAGCGAGGCGGCAGCGAAACGGTAATTCATGCAGTGTTTCCCGGGGCCTAGCCTATGGAGATGAGCGAACGCGCCCCGCTGCGCCGCCCGATGATGTTCAACAGGTTGGCGAGGGCCGCTTCGCGCTCGGGCGCCGCGCTGGCCTCGCCGCGGAAGCGGAGCCGACCTCCCACCCACTGGCCGCTGCCTGACAGTTGCAGGCTGCCTTCCAGGGTCTCGAGCCGCAGCGTGGACTGCGCCCCGCCTTCCAGGGTGATGCGGTAGCTGCCCATGGGCCTCAGTGTCGACAGGCGCGACGCGACGCGCAACGCGACCAACTCCGCCCGGCCGGCCATGGCAGGACGTCCTGCGACCCATTCTACTGAAAGGCCCTGTGTGGCAAGCCGAACTTCACCGTCCAGTTGCAAAGTGTTCCAGGGGGTGCCGAGTCCGGCGGTGACCGCGGCCGGCCACTGGCTCGTGCCGTCGCCAACCTGCAATCGCACCCCGCCCCAGCGCCAGTGCGCCCGCAAGGCGACCGGTTGGGGGGTGCAGCACTCGGCGCGCAGGGAGGCCGCGACCCCGTCCCAGCGGGGTTGGACCTTCCAAGCGAGGCGGCCGGGAAGTGTTGTGGCATTGGTACTACCTGCTCCGCCGGTGAGCACGAGCTGGGCCGAACCAGTCCAGATGCTGCCGCGCGCGTCGGCCAGCAGCACCTGGCCGCCGGTGGCCTGCTCGACGCCGGCCGCCAGCCAGCGTGCGGGGGCGAAGACCAGGAACGCCAGGAGTGTCCCGAGGGCTGCGCCGGCGGTCGCCCACGCCCAGGGCGCATCGCTGCGGGTGGCAGGAACGCGTTGCACGGCTCAACGCGCCGGGAGCGTCAGCACCAGGGTGCCGTCCCAGCCGCTGGCGGCATTGCGCGCCAGCTTGGCTTCGCCAGGAATCGCCCGGGCGTTGGTCCGGACCTGGGACAGCCATTGCGCGAAGGCGCCGGCGGGTGCGTTCGTGAGCGTCACGGTCACGCGGTCGCCCGCGATGGTGTAGCGGGCCGCCGTGCCAAGCTGCTGGCGGATCGACGCCTCGAACTGGCGGATCGCCTCGTTCGGGTTCTGCCGGGGCTGGCCCTGCATGGCGCGCGCCTGGGACTGCATGCGCTTCATGGACTGGAGCTGCGCGTCCAGCGCGCGATGCTGCGCGTCCGCGGCACGGAGCGTCGCCAGTGCCGGGCCCAGCGCCACCCACCACAGCATGGCCAGGACAACGATTGCCGCTGCCGAGGCGGCCAGCATGCGCTCGCGCGGCGCGAGCATCGTCCAGCGTTGCCGCAGCATCGACGTGTTCATCGTCCATCCTCCGCGGCGATCACCAGCGACTCGCCCTCCGGCGTCGCGCCGTAGCCCAGGGGCTTCAATTGCGCCACCACGCCACTGAGTTCCTGCGGCGACAGGGCGAGGCCGCCCGCGCGCAGCTGCCCGCCACCGTACTCGATGCTGTTCGGGAAGCGTCCCGCAGGAAGGGCCAGCGCCAGCGCAGTCATCAGCGCGTCGAGGTCGCGCGGCGAGGCGGCGCCGGTCTGCTGCCGCAGCGCGGAGACCTCACGCTCCATCTGCACCGGCGCATCAACGATCAGTTTCACCTGTGGAAAGGTCTCGCGCAGCGTCGCCCGCACGGCCTCCTGCTTGGCTTCCAGGCTGCTGCGCTCCTTCCAGGCCCAGGCGTTCAGCCCCAGCAAGTTCGCCACCACGAGCAGGACCACGCCCCAGCGCGCCGGTCTCCAGGCGGGCGCACGCAGCACTTCGGTCCAGCCAGCGCTGAACTTCTTCAGGGCGCGGGCGCGCGACGAGCTGGCGAATTCGAACTGCGCCAGGTCCCAGCGGGTGCGCGCCGACCGGACCCAGCGCTGCGGCGCCTGCTGCAGCTTCCAGCGTCGGGCCAGCAAGTGTTCGGCCATCGATGCGACCGCGGGTTCGGCGTAGTGGCGTGCATCCCGCGGCAACGGGGGCAGCATCGGCAAGGTGGCGGCGGACAGCGGAAGGGCCAGGACGCCCCCCATGCCGCTGGCGACCATGACCGGGTGTTCCTGGTCGCCGAGGACGGTCAGGGCAGGCTTGCCGTCCGGAGTGAACTCCGGGACGATGCGGCCGACCGTGCGCCCGGCTGCCTCGAGCACCTGCAAAGCGCCGCGCAGCATGCCGCGGTCGCACACGGCAACCCAGGCACGCTCGCCGCCACGCGCGCCCGGCGCCAAGGCGAGGTGCACTGCATCCGTCTCGTCCAGCAGCTGTTCTTCCAGCAAGCCCTCCAGCACGGCACGCAAGCGCGCGGAGCCGGCGGTGACGCCCTTGGGCAGATCGACCTCGTGCCAGGCGAGGGCCTGGGACGGCACCACCGCCACCACTTCGGCGCCGGCGCCGCGCGGCAAGGGAAGCAGCGCAGCCGGGGCGCGCCCCTGGTCGGTGAGGTCCCTGCCGTCCTCGGTGACGGCATATGGCCACTCGGTCGCGCCGGTGGCGGGCTCGAGCGGCAGCGAAACGATGAGGGAGCTCATGGACTGCGAGGCATTGTAGGTGCGCCTTCCTCAGCGGACGACGGCCTGGTTGAAGTTCTCGAAGGCCCCGCGTTCCCGTTGCAAGGTGCGCACGTTCGGGCCAATGCGCTGCACGACGGACCGCTCCTCGATCACCACCTGCTCCAGCCTCAGCCGGCCCCGGACCTCGAAGTACTGGGTGTCCACCGAAGCCTGCGTCAGGTCGAACTGTGAACCCTGGACCAGCTTGGTGGCGTCCGCGACGTTGCGGAAGTGCTGCCGCTCACGCTCCACCACCAGCCGCTTGGCATCCGCCAGGCTCAGGTTGCGGCCGATGGCGTACAGCACCTCCGCGGTCGCGGTGTTGATGTTGACCTTGGTGGACGCCGACGGCAGCACCGTGGCGTACGGTCCCAGTGCGGCAATCGTTTCCGGCGCCACGCCCAGCCAGGCGAGCTGCTCGAGCCGCTGGGGCATCAGCGGCGCCCGCGCGGCGTTGCGGTTGTCCACGCTGATGTCGGAGGCGGAGCGCAGGTTCTCCGCCATCCGCGTGAGCTGGTCCTGCGGCAAGCCGAGGATGTCGAAGAGGCGTTGGAAGTTCTCCAGCGACTTGGTCTGCACCGAACCTGCCTGCACCAGGGTCGCGACGTTCATGCGCGCTTGCAGGTCGCTGATTTCGCCGGAGAGGAAGACGTTGTCGGCACCGGACGTGTCCGCATTGTTGGACGGGTCGGCGGCCAGGAAGGTGGACAGGCGCGCCTCCTGCAAGGGCACGGCCCAGGGCTCCGCCAGGTGGTCGGTGCGGTCGGCGTTGAAGTCCTCGCGCAGGATCAGCCGTGCCCAGTCCAGTGCGCCGTTGAGAATCCAGGCGGATTGCACGCGCGAGCGGTCCGCGGCCTCGATTTCCACGCTGCGCCACTGCTGCCACATCGCCCCGGCGGCGAAGGTGGCGACCAGTGTCACCGTGAGCATGGCCGCAAGCAGCGCGGCACCGGATTGCAGGCGCTTCATGGGGTCAGCGTCGGGCGCATCCAGTCGCGCTGCAGCCGGCCACTGATCGCACGACCGGCAGGCAGCTGTAGCACCAGCCGCAAGCCGTCGGGCAGGCCACCGGCCGCAGTGGCCGGGGATGTGGCCGTTGCCGGCGTGGACCCGGCCGACGTCGACTGCGGATTGCTCCAGGCGTTCTCGCGGAAGTAGAAGATCTGCCAGTCCTGCAGCGGGCCGATCGCGACCTCCTGGCGCCGCATGGCGTCGCTCGGGTTGCGCGACCACAGGTCGGCGTCCAGCCAGGCCGATTCCAGTTCGCCGCGCGTCTGCAGCGGCCCCGACTCCCAGCGCAGCCACTGCCCTTGCCGTTGCGTCCAGGCGACCACGCGAGCACCGTCCGCAGGGGCCAGGCTGCTGCGCCGGGTGAGGCGCAGCACGCGGCCGTTCCACTCGATCGAAGGCGTGGGCGGCAGCGCCGTGATCGCATCGAGGTCGGCGCCCCACTGCGCCAGCCCGGTCTGCAGGGTGAGGATTTCGTCCGCATAGGTCTGGGTCTGGTCACGCGCGCGCATCATGCCGTCCAGGCCGCGCCAGCTGAGGCCGGCGAGCAGCGCCAGCGCGAACAGCGACACCAGCAGTTCGACCAGGGTGAAGCCGCGGTCGCGCCGCATCAGTAGCGCCCCATGACGGTGGACAGCCGCAGGACCGGCGCGCTGCCATCGAACACCTGCGCATCCACGCGGCGGAAGCTGGGATTGGGCGTGGGCGCGACGCGCATCCGGACGACGAAGGCATGGCCGGCCTGCTCGCACGCCAGGTCGCTGTCTCCCACCGGAGGCAGTTGCTTGGCCAGCTTCAGGCGCACCAGTTCGTTCTCGGCGCACAAATGGGCGAGCAGCACGTCGCCCTGGCGTTGCGCGTTGTTGGTGAGCGCGGCGCTGGCCTGGAGGCCGGCCACCAGGGCCACCGCGACGATGCCCAACGCAACGAGCACCTCGATCAGCGTGAAGCCGCGGGCACGACGGTTCATGGCTGTTGGTTCCGCACCGTGAAGGGACGCAGGCCGTCGGTGCCGATGACCACAGTCGGTCCCGGATGCGTCGCGCTCACGATCGCCACCTGCTGCGGACCGATCACCGGTTCCGGTCCGAGCAACAGGACAGCCCGGCCCACGGCGCGGGTGTCGGGGGACAACCAGTTGTGCGGCAACGCATCGTTGGGGAGGCCATCGAAATGGAAGCCTTCGGCGTCCGCCACCCAACGGACCGGCTGGCCGCTCAGGCGCGAGCGGGCGCGCGCCGATTCGAGCAAGGCGGCCAGGCGCTGCGCGTCGCGGTCCAGCGGGACGCCGGCCTGGTCCCGCAAGGCGAAAGAAACGCCGGCCGAGGCCACGGCGATGATCGCCACCACGACAAGCAGTTCCAGCAGCGTGAAGCCGGAAGCGCTCCGGCCGGGGAGGGCGCTCCTATTGCCAGGAGCCGATGTCCGCATTCTTGCCGTCGCCACCGGGCTGGCCATCCGCGCCGAGGGACATGACGTCGATTTCGCCCTTCACCCCGGGGCTGAGGTACTGGTAGGGACGACCCCAGGGGTCGTTGGGCAGCTTGTCGAGGTACGGTTTCCAGTTGGGGGGGGCCGGGCTCGCGCTGGGTTTGGCGACCAGGGACTGCAGGCCCTGCTCGGTGGTGGGGTAGCGCTGGTTGTCGAGCTTGTAGAGCTTCAGCGCCTGCATCAGGTTGTTGACGTCGGTCCGGGCGGCGGTGGCGCGCGCGTCATCGGCGCGATCCAGGACGTTCGGGACGATCAGCGCGGCCAGGACGCCGATGATGACAAGCACCACCATCAGCTCGATCAGCGTGAAGCCGGCCTGGGTGACGCGTGCACGGATCCGGGCGCGGAGGCGGGTAGCGGGAAGGGACTGCATCGGTTCAATGATAATCGTCCCCATGTGGACTCCGAATTCCACCACCTGGACGGTGCGTGGCACCAGCTTCGCCTTGTGGGCGCTGGTGGGCATCAGCGCTGTCTATTGGGGGCTCAAGCTCGGCGGTACCGGCCGCAGCGCCAACGTGCCGGTCCCGCCCCTGCGCGCCGTGGCGCCTTCGGACCCGGTGGCCCTGGCCCGGCTGCTTGGCAGTGCACCTTCGGCGCTCCCTGCGGCAGGAGCCCTCGTCCCTTCCCTCGCCAGTCGCTTCCAGTTGGTCGGGGTGGTGGCCGGGATCCAATCCGGCGCTGGTGCCGCGCTCATCGCGGTCGACGGGCGCCCGGCCAAGTCGTTCAAGGTGGGCGCCAGCGTCGCGGAGGGCCTGGTGCTCCAGTCGGTGCGCGGACGGCAGGCGATGCTCGGAGCCGCCATGGGCGGGCCGGCGACGGTCACGCTGGACCTTCCTGCATCGCGCGGCGCCACCGCTCAGGCGCCGATCGAAGCCCCCAGGTAAAAGGCGAGTTCGCTCAGCGGCTGGCTGGCGGCGGCGAGCTCGGATGTGCGCGGGCCGCCCGCAAAACGCCGCAGCATCGCATAGCAGGCCAGGGATCCGCCCAGCAACGCCAGCACCACAAACGGCGCTCCGCCCGCCGCAATCATCAGCAGCAGCGGTGCCAGGCACCAGAGCGCAGCCACCCGCAGGACGCGGGGGTCCCTCGCATCCGGGTCACGTTGGGCAAGCACCACCGGTGCCAGCCGCGAGAGCACGTGGCCCGCGAACAGCGCCGCCATCACGCGCGCCTCGGAGACGGACGCCATTGCCGCCAGCAGGACGATCTTGCCCGTGAGCACCAGGACGAGCGCCAGCACGCCCCGGCCGCTCGCACCGGGCACAGCAGTCGCCGCCCCCAACTGGTCGGCTGTACGGAACAGCGCGCTTTCAGCCCGAGCGCCCGTCATCAGCAGCGTGGCTGCGACACTGGCAATCGCAGCTGCCGCGGGCCCCCAAGGGTTGCCGCGCAGCAGCAGCGCCACCACCGCGAACGACAGGCAGGCGGCCAGGCCGACGATCCAGCCTGCCCCCGGCAGGTGGGCATCGCTCGCGCGCAGCGTGTCGGGATCGGCGTCGGCGGGCGGGGCCCACGTTCCGCCGAAGCGCAGTCGGGTGGAGTGGTGCAGCGCGAGTGCGAACTGGCGGGCGAACAGGTTCAGGGCTTCACGCACGGCGGCCATGGTCGGTGCTAGCCAGCGCTCGGGACGCCGGGAGAGCGAGCCTGCAGGAAGAGTTGGTAGACCGGGTTGCCAGTTTCCTCCACATACGGGTAGCCCAAGGTGTCGAGGAAGGCCTGGAAAGCCCGGTCGTCGCCCCGGGGCACCTGCAGTCCCACGAGGATGCGACCGTAGTCGGCGCCCTGGTTGCGGTAGTGGAAGAGCGAAATGTTCCAGTTCGGGCGCATGTTCGACAGGAATTTCATCAGCGCACCGGGACGTTCCGGGAAGATGAAACGCAGCAGGCGTTCGTCCTTGGCGAGTGCGGAAGGGCCGCCGACCATGTGGCGGATGTGTTCCTTGGCCAGTTCGTCGTGCGTGAGGTCCAGCGCCTCGAAGCCATGCCGTGTGAAGTTGCCCGCGATGCGGCCGGACTCGCCCTTGCCGTGCGTGGTGAGGCCCACGAACACGTGCGCGTGCTCGGCGTCGCCGATGCGGTAATTGAATTCGGTGACGTTGCGCGCGCCGCCGGGCAGCGTGCCGATCAGCTCGCAAAAGCGCCGGAAGCTGCCGCGTTCCTCGGGAATCGTCACGGCGAACAGCGCTTCGCGCTCCTCGCCGACTTCCGCCCGCTCGGCGACGAAGCGCAGGCGGTCGAAGTTCATGTTCGCGCCGCACAGGATCGCCGCATAGGTCTCGCCGCGGCACTTGCGCTGGGCCACATACTGCTTGATCGCCGCCACGGCAAGGGCGCCTGCGGGTTCCACGATGCTGCGGGTATCGACGAACACGTCCTTGATCGCTGCGCACACGGCATCGGTGTCCACCAGCATGAATTCATCCACCAGTTCGCGCGTGAGGCGGAAGGTTTCCTCGCCCACCAGCTTGACCGCCGTGCCGTCGGAGAACAACCCCACGTCGCCCAGCGCGACCCGTTTCTTCGCCGCAACCGAGCGTGCCATGGCATCCGAATCGCTCATCTGCACGCCGATGACCTTCACTTCCGGGCGCACGCACTTGATGTAGCTCGCCACGCCGGAGATCAGGCCGCCGCCGCCGATGGCGACGAACACCGCGTCCAGGGGACCCTGGTGCTGGCGAAGGATCTCCATGGCGATGGTGCCTTGCCCGGCGATCACGTCCGGGTCGTCGAAGGGATGGACGAAAGTCAGCTGTTGCTGCTCGCACAGCTTGAGCGAGTGCTCGTAGGCATCCGAATAACTGTCGCCGTGCAGGACCACCTCCCCGCCGAGCGCCTTCACCGCGTCGATCTTCAACTGAGGGGTCGTCACCGGCATCACGATCACCGCCCGCGCGCCCATGCGGTGCGCCGCCAGGGCGACGCCCTGCGCGTGATTCCCGGCGGAGGCGCAGATGACACCGCGCTGCAGCTGCTCCGGCGCCAGATGGGCCATCTTGTTGTAGGCCCCGCGCAGCTTGAAGCTGAAGACGGGCTGCTGGTCCTCGCGCTTGAGCAGCACCTTGTTGTGCAGGCGACGGCTGAGCGCACGCGCCGGCTCCAGCGGCGATTCGATGGCTACGTCATAGACGCGCGCCGTGAGGATCTTCTTGAGGTAGTCCTCCGGCTGCAGGTGTTTCTTCATGGAGCGGGAATCATAAGAGCCCTGGCGGCGGCGGCGCCGGGGCAGAAAAAAGCCCCCGGACCTTGCGATCCAGGGGCTGAATCCACCAATGGAGGAGGTGGAGGAGACAACTTTGCGGCCTGCAATGCAACATCGACGCAATTTGCGGATGGGCTGCTCCTGCAGGCGGGCTTAGCGAATCGCTATGCTGTGAAGCCAGTATAGACCGACTTTTGCTGCAATGCACAAGCCACGTTGCGGCATCGAGTCATTCGAGAAAGTTACGGGCGCATGGCGCTTTCGGCGAGGAAAGAACGATGGAATGCACAGTGACGTGGACCGGCGCGACCGGCGCGCGCTCCGGGATGGGATTCCTGGCGGAAACCGGCAGTGGACACGTGCTGGTGATGGATGGAGCGCCGGACGAGGCGCGTCCTGAGAATGGGGGGCGCAATCTGGCGCCGCGACCGATGGAGACGGTGCTGGCCGGCACGGGCGGGTGCACCGCCTACGACGTCGTGCTGATCCTGAAGCGGGGCCGCCATGACGTGCGAGGCTGCTCCGTGAAACTCAGTGCGGAGCGGGCAGCGACCGACCCGAAGGTGTTCACGAAGATTCACATGCACTTCACGGTGCGCGGGCACAAGCTGCCGGCGCCTGCCGTGGAGCGCGCCATCGCCATGAGCCACGAAAAGTACTGCTCGGCGAGCGCGATGCTCGCGAAGACGGCCGAGATGACGACCAGCTTCGACCTGGTGGAGGACGCGGCCGCCCAAGCCTAGAGGCCGCCCAAGCCTAGAGGCCGCCCAGGCCTAGAGATAGTGCGCGGTCGTGGTCATCACCTTGGCGGCGGCGCGCATGGCGAGTTTCACAGGCGCGGGGAGCTCCGCCGCTCCCGACGTCTGGGCCAGCTTTGCGTGCGCCGCCTCGTCATCCTTCATCTGGGCGACGATGGCCCGGGAAGCGTGGTCTGCCGCTGGAAGCCGGTCAAGATGCCCCTGCAGGTGGGCTTCCACCTGTCTTTCCGTTTCCACGATGAAGCCCAGGCTCACGCGGTCGCCCAGCCTGCCGGCGGCCAGTCCGATCGCGAAAGCCCCGGCATACCAGACGGGATTCAACAAGGAAGGGCGGGAGCCGAGTTCATCCAGGCGCGATTGGGTCCAGGCGAGATGGTCCGTCTCTTCCCGGGCGGCCTGTTCGAACTGCGTGCGCAGGGCCTCATTGCGCGTCGCCATCGCTTGGGCCGTGTAAAGGGCCTGGGCGCAGATCTCCCCGACATGGTTCACGCGCATCAGGGCCGCAGCGTGGCTGCGTTCCTGCGCGCCCAGTTGCGTGGAGTCGGCCGGCACGACGGGGCATGGCCGCGTCCCGCGCGGCTTCGCAAACAGGGTGCGCAAGGCCTGGTCGAAAGCGCCAAGAAAACGGTCCATGGAAGGCAGTTTAGTGGCCGCTTGGCGGCAGTTGAGGCAGCGGCGCCTTTTTTGGGATGCGAAATGCAAAAAGGTGGCTGTTGCGCTCGATCCACTCAGCCGCAGTTTCTTGTTGTCCGACCACAACGAATGGCAATTCCGCGGGCTAAATACTTTGCGTCAGAAAAGGCGCTCTGGTGGAATAGCAACAACTTCCCAAAAGGAGGTTGGCCCGGGGATCCGGTGGGGACGCGAGCGTGCCTGCATTCGACAACCCATGCGTAACCGGAGCCCTATGTTTAACCTTGGAGAAACTTGCATGAAAAAGTCCCTAATCGCGCTGGCCGTGATGGCTGCCGCCGGAGCGGCGTCCGCCCAGTCTTCGGTGACCCTGTTCGGTATCGTTGACGTCAACTACAACTACGTCAAGGGCGACGGCAACGGTCACGTCAGCCGCCTGACCGACTCGGGCTACAACAGCTCGCGTCTGGGCTTCCGTGGTACGGAAGACCTGGGTGGTGGCATGTCCGCCTCCTTCTGGCTGGAAGCCGGCCTGAACCCGGACAACGGCACGGGCGACACCAGCAACACCAACAACCAAATTTCCGGCGTTGCGCTGGGTACCGTTGGCGGTCAAGGTCTCGTCTTCAACCGCCGTTCGACCGTCAGCCTGGCCGGCAACTGGGGTGAGATGCGCCTGGGCCGTGACTATGTCCCGACCTTCTGGAACCTGACCGTGTTCGATCCGTTCGGCACCAACGGTGTCGGCTCCTACAGCAACCTGAGCATCAGCGCCGGTACCGGCGTTGGCGGCCAGTCTGCCCTGCTGACGTCCACGCGCGCTTCCAACTCCATCGGCTACTTCCTGCCGCCGAACCTGGGTGGCTTCTATGGCCAGTTCATGTACGCGATGGGCGAGAACGCCAGCAACTCGGCCAACAAGGACGACGGTCGCTACATCGGTGGCCGCCTGGGCTTCGCTTCCGGCCCGTTCAACGTTGCAGTGTCCTATGGCGAGACCAAGTACTCGGCCAGCACCGTGGCGGTTCCGACGCTCGGCGGCAACTACCGCGTCGCCAACATCGGCGGCCAGTGGGACTTCGGCATGGCCAAGCTGATGGGCCAGTGGGGCCGTGACGAGATCCGCAGCACCCTGAACCCGAAGCAGGACACCTACCTGATCGGTGGCCTGATTCCGGTGGGCGCGGGTGAAATCCGCCTGTCCTGGGCCCATGCCAACGTGAAGACCCCGATCAGTGCCGCCGTGGATGATGCCGACCAGTTCGCCATCGGCTACGTGCACAACCTGTCCAAGCGTACCGCTCTGTACGCGACCTACGCCCGTGTGAACAACAAGGGCAACGGTGTCGCGTTCAACAACGGCCGCGTCACGACCGAACTCGGCGGTTCTACCGACGGTTTCGACCTGGGCCTCCGCCACAGCTTCTGATTTTCGAACCGGCCGCAAGGCCGGTGCAGAAAACAAGAAACTTGAAAAGCCGCCTTCGGGCGGCTTTTTTTCGTGTTCAATCCACCTCCATGAAACGTTTGGGACCGGTATGCCTGCGTCGTGCTGTGGCCATTGGCGTGGTCGTTGGGGGGCTCGCGGGCTGCAGCAGCGCCCCACGGCAGGAGCAGGACATCGCCACTTCGCCTTGGGCCGAGCAGTCGGGGGGCCAGCGCGGCGCGGCTTGGGCGCATCGCACCTTTCCGGGCAAGACGGCCACCCGCTTCGAGTACGCCCGGCGCGAAGGCAGGGATGCAGTCTCGGCGGACGCACAGTCATCGATGAGCGTGGTGCAGCAGGCCCTGCGCATCGAAGCCGAGCACCTGGGAAAGGTTCGCTTCTCGTGGAACGTGCCGGCGCTGATCGATGGAGCCGACATGGCCCTGCGCGACAAAGACGATGCCCCGGTGCGCATCGTCCTCGCATTCGATGGCGACCGCTCGCGTTTCTCGCCGAAGGATGCAGCCCTGTCCGAACTGGCACGGGCCCTGACCGGCGAGCCGCTGCCGTATGCGACCCTGATGTACGTGTGGTGCAACCATCGTCCACTCGGCAGCATCATTCAGAGTCCCCGCACGGACCGAGTGCGCAAGCTGGTGGTCGAGTCGGGCAAGCGTGGCCTCAATCAGTGGCTCGAATACGAGCGGGACGTTCGCGCCGACTACGAGCGCGTGTTCGGCGAAAAGCCGGGTGCGCTGGTCGGCATCGCGATCATGTCCGACAGCGACAACACGCAGTCTCGGTCGAGTGCCTGGTACGGCCCGGTGCAGCTGCTTCCGACCTCCGCCCTCTGATTGCTGCCGCAGCGTCAAGGAAACCCCGCGTGTCGGCACGCAGATTGCTCTGCTAGCATCGGCAGCCCTCAGCGCGACCACGAATGTTTGCCTTCATCCTGCGCCGCTTGTTCCAGGCCTTGGTGGTCATGGTGGTGGTCGCCTACATTGCCTTCCTGCTGTTCCAGTACGTGGGCGATCCCGTCGTGTTCCTCCTTGGGCAGGACGCCACGCCCCAGCAGATCCGGGAGCTCCGATCGGCACTGGGGCTGGACCAGCCCTTCTTCGTGCAGTTCTGGCATTTCCTCCTCAACGCGGTGCAGGGCGAATTCGGGTTGAGCCTGCGCCAGGGCGCCAAGGTTTCCAGGCTGATCTCCGAGCGCTTTCCCGCGACTTTCGAGCTCGCCGTCGTCGCCGCGCTGCTCGCGTTGCTGCTTGGCATCCCGATGGGCGTGTACGCGGCGCTGCGCCGCGGGAGCTTCACCAGCCAGGTGTTCATGACGCTCTCACTGCTGGGCGTTTCGCTGCCGACTTTCCTGATCGGCATCCTGCTGATCCTCGTGTTCTCGGTCACGCTGGGATGGTTCCCCAGCTTCGGACGGGGAGAGACCGTGCAACTGGGATGGTGGCACACAGGCCTGCTCACCCGCGACGGCTGGCACCACATCGTCCTGCCCGCGCTGACCCTGGCGATCTTCCAGCTGACCCTGATCATGCGACTGGTGCGGGCCGAGATGCTGGAAGTGCTGCGCACGGACTACATCAAGTTCGCGCGCGCGCGCGGTCTGCCCAACCGGACGATCCATTTCGGCCACGCACTGAAGAACACGCTGGTCCCGGTGATGACGATCACCGGCCTCCAACTGGGCATGCTGATCGCCTTCGCGATCATCACCGAGACCGTGTTCCAGTGGCCCGGCATGGGGCTGCTGTTCATCCAGGCCGTGACCTTCGCCGACATCCCGGTGATGGCAGCCTACCTGTGCCTGATCGCCCTGATCTTCGTCGTGATCAACCTGGTCGTGGACCTGCTTTATTTCGCTGTCGACCCGCGCCTTCGCGTGGGCACGGCGGGAGGACATTGATGTCGGCCCCCGCTGCCAATCCGCGGCTCGCCCACGCGCGCCCCTTTGCGCACATCGCACGGTTCCACCCCGAGCTCACCGCGCTGCGGCGCGACCTGCACGCGCATCCCGAATTGGGGTTCGAGGAGGTCTATACCGCCGCGCGAGTGCAGGAGGCGCTGCGCCTTTGCGGGGTGGACGAAGTGCACACGAACATCGGAAGGACCGGCGTGGTCGGCGTGGTGCGAGGGCGCTCCAACAACTCGGGCCGCATGATCGGGCTGAGGGCGGACATGGATGCACTCACGATGAGCGAGAACAACGACTTCCCCTGGAAGTCCACGCGCAACGGCATGATGCATGGCTGCGGCCACGACGGCCATGTGGCCATGCTCGTGGGTGCGGCGCGCTACCTGGCGGAGACGCGCAATTTCGATGGCACGGCAGTGCTGATCTTCCAGCCCGGCGAAGAGGGCTTCGCGGGCGCCAAGGCGATGATCGAGGACGGCCTGTTCCAGCGCTTTCCGGTGGAATCGGTCTACGCCATGCACAACTGGCCGGGGCTCAAGCCGGGCCGCTTCGGCGTCCGCCACCACGCCATGATGGCTTCAGCCGACCGCGTGACGATCGAGATCACCGGCAAGGGCGGGCACGGCGCGCATGCTTACCTGGCGGTCGACCCGGTCCTGGTCGCGGCCCACATCATCACCTCCGTGCAGAGCATCGTCTCGCGCAACGTGAGGCCCATCGACGGTGCGGTGATCAGCCTGTGCGCAATGCAGGCCGGCGACCTCCACGCCATGAGCGTGATCCCCGGCAAGGCCACGTTGGTCGGCACGGTGCGCACCTTCAGCCCCGATGTGCAGGAGATGATCGAGAAACGCCTGCATGAGCTTTGCAGCGCCGTCGCCCTGGGCTTCGGTGCCACCGCCACCGTGCACTACGAACGCATCTATCCGGCCACCATCAACACGCCGCGCGAGACCGAGTTCGCGGCCGACGTCGCCGAGTCGCTGGTGGGTCCCGAGAACGTCGTTCGCAACATGGACCCCAGCATGGGGGCCGAGGATTTTTCCTTCATGCTGCAGGTGAAGCCCGGCGCCTACCTGCGCATCGGCCAGGGCGGCGAGGGCAGCTGCATGCTGCACATGACGCGCTACGACTTCAACGACGAAATCCTCCCGCTCGGTTCGGCGCTGCATGCGAGCCTGATCGAGCAAGGCCTGCCGCTGGCCGGCCCATAGCGCGGCGCAATCCATTCCATCAGGGCATCACTTCCAACAGGAGTTCCGACCATGAAAACAAAGACCCGAGTGCTCGCGGCCGCGGCGCTGATCGCCGCAGCGGCCTTCGCCCAGGCGCAGACCGCGCGCATCGCCAACCAGGGCGACTCGCTCTCGATGGATCCGCACTCGCTCAACGAGTCGCTGCAGCTGTCCGTGACCGGCAACGTCTATGAGGCCCTGGTCGGCCGCAACAAGGACCTGAGCGTCGCGCCGGCACTGGCGACGTCGTGGAAGCAGACCTCGCCCACCGTCTGGCGATTCGAACTGCGCAAGGGCGTCCAGTTCCACGACGGCAAGCCGTTCACAGCCGACGACGTCCTGTTCTCCTTTGCGCGCACCCAGGCCGATGGCTCCGACATGAAGAGCTATACCAACGACCTGAAGGAAGTGCGCAAGGTCAACGACCACACCGTCGAGATCGAGACGAAGAGCCCCTTCCCCATCCTGCCCGACGTGATCTCGCTCGTGTACATCATGAGCAAGAAGTGGTGCGAGGAAAACCAGGCCACGCGCCCGGTCGATCGCCGCAAGGGCATCGAGAACGCGGCGTCCTTCCGCGCGAATGGCACGGGCCCGTTCCGCCTGCGCGAGCGCCAGCCCAACGTGCGCACCACGTTCGTCCGCAACGGCAACTACTGGGGCAAGATCGACGGCAACGTGCAGGAGGTGATCTTCACGCCCATCGGCAACGATGCGACCCGCGTTGCCGCCCTGCTGTCCGGCGAAGTGGACGTGATGGAACCGGTTCCGGTGCAGGACATCGACCGCGTGAACGCCTCGCCGAACGCAAAGGTCATGGTCGGCCCCGAGCTTCGCACCATCTTCCTGGGCATGGACCAGAAGCGCGACGAGCTGCTCTATTCCAGCGTGAAGGGCAAGAACCCCTTCAAGGACAAGCGCGTCCGCCAGGCCTTCTACGAGGCGATCGACATCGACGGCATCCAGAAGACGGTGATGCGCGGTGCGTCCAAGCCGACGGCGCTGATGGTGGGTCCCGGCATCAACGGCTTCGACGCCAGCCAGAACAAGCGCCTGCCCTACGACCCGGAGGCCGCCAAGAAACTGCTGGCCGACGCCGGCTACCCGAACGGGTTCGAGGTGACGATGAACTGCCCGAACGACCGCTACGTCAACGATGCGCGCATCTGCCAGACGGTGGCGGCGAACCTGTCGCGCATCGGCGTCAAGATCAACCTCGCCGCGGAGACCAAGGGCACCTATTTCCCGAAGATCCTGCGCCGCGACACGAGCTTCTATCTGCTGGGCTGGACGCCGGGCACCTACGACGCGCACAACGCGCTCAATGCCCTGATGGCCTGCCCGGACGACAAGGGCACCGGCCAGTTCAACCTGGGCAGCTACTGCAATCCCAAGGTGGACCAGCTCACGCGCACCATCCAGTCGGAGACCGACAAGGCCAAGCGCGCCGCCATGATCAAGGAGGCCTTCGAGCTGCACGCCGCCGACGTGGGGCACCTGCCGCTGCACCAGCAGTCGCTGGCCTGGGGCGTGTCCAAGAAGGTCGATCTGGTGCAGCTCGCCGACAACTTCATGCCCTTCAAGTGGATCAGCGTGAAGAAGTGACGGCGTGAAGCTGACGCTCCAGCGCTGGCTCGACGGCGACGTCGCCCACAGCTTCCGCACCTCGCCCGTCGCCATGCTGGCGGCGGCGATCGCCTTCGCATGCATCTTCGCGGCGGTCTTCGCGGAGCTGGTGGCGCCGCACAACCCGTTCGACCTTGCCACGCTGGAGCTGAGCCACGCCCGGCTGAAGCCCTCGTTCGAGGCGCACCCCCTGGCGCGTCCCGAGGACGGCTCCCGCACCTACCTGCTGGGCACCGACGACCAGGGCCGGGACATTCTTTCGGCGCTGATGTACGGGGCGCGCATTTCGCTCGTGGTCGGCATCGTCTCGGTGCTGCTGTCGATGCTGATCGGCGTCAGCCTGGGGCTGCTCGCAGGCTTCCGCGGCGGCTGGCTCGACGCGTTCCTCATGCGCCTGTGCGACGTGATGCTGAGTTTTCCGCCCATCCTGGTGGCCTTGCTCATCGCCGGCGTGGGTCGCGCGCTGTTTCCCAATGCGCACAACACGGTGGCCTTCGGCGTCCTGATCCTGGCGATCACGCTCACCGGCTGGGTCCAGTACGCGCGCACGGTGCGGGGATCCACGCTGGTGGAGCGCAACAAGGAATACGTGCAGGCCGCGCGCGTCACGGGTGTGGCGCCCGTGCGCATCATGATGCACCACGTGCTGCCCAACGTGACCGGCCCCGTGATGGTCCTGGCGACGGTGCAGCTTGCCACCGCCATCATCACCGAGGCCACCCTGTCCTTCCTGGGCGTGGGCGTGCCGCCGACCTCGCCGTCGCTGGGCACCCTGATCCAGGTCGGCAACAACTATCTCTTTTCCGGCGAGTGGTGGATCACCGTCTTCCCCGCCCTCATGCTGATCCTGATCGCCCTGTCCGTGAACCTCCTGGGCGACTGGCTGCGGGACGCACTGAACCCGCGCCTGCGCTGATGTCCGCCTCCACGCTTGATTCCGGCGCGGGCCGGCTCCTCCAGGTCCAGGACCTCGTCGTCGAGTTCCCCACCCGGCGCGGCACGCTGCGCGCGCTGGACCATGTGTCCTTCGACATCGCGCCCGGCGAAATCCTCGGCGTGGTCGGCGAGTCCGGCGCGGGCAAGTCGCTCACTGGCGCCGCGATCATCGGCCTGCTGGAACCCCCCGGACGCATCGCCTCCGGCCAAGTGGTGCTGGAAGGCGAACGCATCGACAACCTGCCGTTCGAACGGCTGCGCCACATCCGCGGCCGCAAGATCGGCGCGATCTTCCAGGACCCGCTGACTTCGCTCAATCCGCTGTACACGATCGGGCGCCAGCTGATCGAGACGATCCAGGCCCACCTGCCGGTCAGCCGCGAGGAAGCGCGGCGGCGCGCCGTCGGGCTGCTCGAAGACACCGGCATTCCGGCCGCCGCCGAGCGCATCGATCACTATCCGCACCAGTTCTCCGGCGGCATGCGCCAGCGCGTGGTGATCGCGCTCGCGCTCGCTGCGGAGCCCAAGCTGATCGTGGCGGACGAACCCACCACGGCGCTCGACGTGTCGATCCAGGCGCAGATCATCCAGTTGCTCAAGCGCATCTGCCGGGACCGCGGCGCCGCCGTCATGCTGATCACGCACGACATGGGCGTGATCGCCGAAACCTGCGACCGGGTCGCCGTGATGTACGCCGGCCGCGTCGTCGAGCTCGGACCGGTGCACGAGGTGATCCACCAGCCCGCGCACCCGTACACCCTGGGACTCATGGCGTCCATTCCCGACATGGATTCCGATCGCGAACAGCTGAACCAGATCGATGGTGCGATGCCCCGTTTGAATGCGATCCCTGCGGGTTGTGCCTACCACCCGCGCTGCCCGCGCGCCTTCGCCCGTTGCATGCACGAACGGCCGGAGCTGCTCCACGCAGGCGCCACCCGTGCGGCGTGCTGGCTGCACGACGCGAACGCGGAGCTGCCCGGATGAGCAGCACCGTCCTGCCCGTCGCGGACGCGTTGCCTGGCTCCCCCGCGCAGCCCGCAGGAATGGCGCGCGGCGCACCGCTGGTGCAGGCGCACGACCTCGCCAAGACCTTCGACGTTTCCGCGCCCTGGCTCAACCGCATGCTGGAACGCAAGCCGCGCCAGCTGCTGCATGCCGTCGATGGCGTGAGCTTCGAGATCGAGAAGGGGCAGACGCTGGCGCTGGTGGGCGAGTCCGGCTGCGGCAAGAGCACGGTGGCCCGGCTGCTGGTGGGCCTGTACGCACCCACCCGCGGCGGCTTCACCTTCGACGGACAGGATGCGCATGCGGCCTTCCGCACGCCGGAGGGGCGACAGCTGCGTCGCCGCATCCAGATGATCTTCCAGGACCCGTACGCCAGCCTCAATCCGCGCTGGGTGGTGGAAGACATCGTGGCCGAGCCGCTGAAGGAACACGGCCTGATCACCAACGCCATCGAGCTGAAGGCCCGCGTCGGCGAACTGCTGCAGTCGGTGGGCCTGAGCCCGCTGGACATGGTGAAGTACCCGCACCAGTTCTCCGGCGGCCAGCGCCAGCGCATCTCGATCGCACGTGCGCTGGCCACGCAGCCGGAGTTCCTGGTGTGCGACGAGCCGACCTCCGCGCTCGACGTGAGCGTGCAGGCGCAGGTGCTCAACATCATGAAGGACCTGCAGCGCCGGCACGGCCTCACCTACCTCTTCATCTCGCACAACCTGGCGGTGGTTCGCCACGTGAGCGACCAGGTGGGCGTGATGTACCTGGGCCGGCTGGTGGAGCTCGCCGGCAAGCACCACCTGTTCGCGCAGCCGCGGCATCCCTACACCCGCATGCTGCTGGACGCGATCCCGAAGATGAAGGACACGGGCCGCGCGCGCACGCCGGTGCAGGGCGAAGTCCCCAATCCCCTCAACCCGCCGAGCGGCTGCGCCTTCAACCCGCGCTGCCCGCATGCCAACGACCGCTGCCGTGCCGAGCGTCCCGCGCTGCTGGAGATCCAGGGGGTTCGGGTGGCCTGCCACGCGGTGCAGGAGGGGCGGATCTAGACGGGTTCGCTGCGCTTACCTCCAGCCTGCGGCGCCACGGTAGGCTGGAGGTGACGAAGGAACCCCAGCGTTCACGCGTAGCGCTTCGTCCGCAGGTTGTTCTTCATCTCGCGCAGCAGCGGCTGCAGCCGGCTGCCGCCGATGCGCAGCGCCACCGTCGTGGCCAGCACGTCGATGATCATCAGGTGCAGCAGGCGCGAGACCATCGGGCTATAGCGGTCGTAGCCCTCGGGGTGGTCGGCAGCAAGGTGGATGTGGCCCGCCGTCGACAAGGGCGAGCCGGTGGAGGTGATCACGATCGTGGTCGCTCCGTTGCGCCGCGCGATGTCGCAGGCGTCCATCAGGTCGCGGGTGCGGCCCGAGTTGGAGATCACCACCACGCAATCCCCGGGGCCGAGCAGGGTGGCGCTCATCACCTGCATGTGGCCGTCGCTCCAGGAGATGGTGTTCACGCCCAGGCGAAAGAACTTGTGCTGCGCATCGAGCGCGACCACGCCGGAGTTGCCGACGCCATAGAACTCGATGCGGCGCCCGGTCTTGTAGGTGGCCGCCAGCGCCTCCGCCGCCTTCTCGATGGCGTAGGTGGAAGCGTCGTTGCGGTACTTCAGGAAAGCGGCGACGGCGTTGTCGATCACCTTCACCAGCACGTCGCTGGTCTTGTCGTCCGGGTCCACGCTGCGGTGGATGAAGGGCACGCCCTCGCTGACGCTGCCGGCGAGCTTCAACTTGAAATCCGAGAGACCGTCGTAGCCCACGCTGCGGCAAAAGCGCACCACGGTCGGCTTGCTGACGTGCGCCCGTTCCGCCAGTTCGCTCACCGGCAGGTTGGCGAAGGCGCGCGGGTCGCCGAGGACGAGCCGGGCGACCCGCTGCTCCGCCGGCGCCAGGGAGGGCATGGAGGCCTTGATGCGGTCGAGCACTAGCACTCCTCCGGCCAGCAGAAGCCGTCACGCGCGATCATGGCGCTGGATGCGCTCGGTCCCCAGGTGCCGGCCGCGTAGGGCCGGGGGCCGCGTTCGTCACCGGCCCAGTGCTCCATGATGGGTTCCACCCAGCGCCAGGCCGCTTCCTGTTCGTCGCTGCGCACGAACAGGTTCAGCCGTCCGGCGATCACGTCCAGCAGCAGGCGCTCGTAGGCGCCCACGCGTTCCGAGCCGAAGCGCTTGTCGAAGTCCAGGTCCAGGTGCACAGGCGCCAGCATCGGCCCGTTGCGGCGGTTCTCCTGGCCCTGCGCGAGCAGGTGCAGTTGCAGGCCGTCGCGCGGCTGCAGGTGGATCACCAGCCGGTTCCAGCTGCCGGGCGGCGCGTTGAAGATGGCGTGCGGCGTCTCGCGGAAGTTCACCACGATCTGCGCATCGCGCGAGGCCAGGCGCTTGCCGGTGCGGATGTAGAAAGGGACACCGGCCCAGCGCCAGCTCGCGACCTCGGTCCGCAGCGCGACGAAGGTCTCGGTGCGGCTTTCCGGCTTCACACCGGGCTCCTCGCGGTAACCCGGAACCGGATGGCCATTGAGCATGCCGGCCGCATACTGCCCCCGCACCACGTGCTGGTCGATGCCCTCGGGCGTCCAGGGCTTGAGCGATCGCAGCACCTTCAGCTTCTCGTCGCGGATCGCGTCCGCGTGCGCATTGATGGGCGGCTCCATCGCCAGCGCGCACAGCAGCTGCAGCGCATGGTTCTGCACCATGTCGCGCAAGGCGCCGGTCTTGTCGTAGAAGGCGCCACGCTTTTCCACGCCGAGGTCCTCGGCGATGGTGATCTGGATGTTGGAGATGTGCTCGCGCCGCCAGACGGGTTCGAACAAGGCGTTGCCGAAGCGCATGGCAAACAGGTTCTGTACCGCCGGCTTGCCGAGGTAGTGGTCGATGCGGAAGATCTGGCGCTCGGTCAGCACCCGTCGCACCGACTCGTTGATCTCGCGATTGGACGCGAGGTCGTGGCCCAGCGGCTTTTCCAGCACCAGCCGCGTGTTCGGCCGGTTCAAGCCGGCGGCAGCCAGCTGCTCGCACACCCCGGTGAACAGATCCGGCGCGGTGGCCAGGTACATCACCACGGTTTCCGCGTGCCGCTCGCGCAGCAGCTCCGCCAGCTTGCGGTAGTCCTGTGGCTGCGACAGGTCCATGCGCAGGAAATGCAGGAGCTGCGCAAAGCGCGCGAACTCCTCGGGCGTGGGTCGCTTGGCCAGCTCCACGTTGTCGAAGCGGGAGCGGATCAGTTCGCGGTACTGGTCGTCGCTGAGCGCGTCGCGGGCGATGCCGATGATGCGGCCACCCTCCGGCAACGTGCCGTGGCGAAAGGCCTGGAACAGGGCGGGCATCAGCTTGCGCCAGGCAAGGTCGCCGGTGCCGCCGAACAGGACGAGGTCGAAACTCATGGGGTTCTGTGGGGGAGGGCTCGCCGCTACTGTAACTTAGTTTCAGGCTTGCTTGACGCTGCCGAACCGGGGAAGGCGGCGCGATCTTGTGATCTGGTGTTAACCCCAGCTGCCACGCCATGGTGGCGCCTCTAAGCTCGCGCGGTAATTCCGTTACTTTGGAGGGGACCATGCGAAAGTTCTGCCTCGGGGTCGTGGCCCTGGCCATGGCCGGCGCAGCCGCCGCACAGGGCCAGGTGAACGTCATCTGCTCGGTCCAGGCCGAGTGGTGCAACATGATCTCCACGGTGTATGCGCGCACGACCGGGACGCGGGTGAACGTCACCATGAAGGGCTCGGGCGAGGCGCTCGCGCAGTTGATCGCCGAGAAGGACAACCCCAAGACGGATGTCTGGTTCGGCGGCACCGGCGACCCGCACCTGCAGGCGGCGGAGCAGGGGCTCACGCTGGAGTACAAGTCGCCGTCGCTGCCTCAGTTGCACGAGTGGGCGCAGCAGCAGGCCAAGCAGTCGAATTACAAGACGGTCGGCATCTACTCCGGCCCGCTCGGGTTCGGCTACAACACCGAGCTGCTGGCGCGCAAGAAGCTGCCCGTGCCCAGGACCTGGGCGGACATCGCGCGGCCGGCCTACCAGGGCGAGGTGCAGGTGGCCAACCCGGCTTCCAGCGGAACGGCCTACACGATGATCGCGACGCTGGTGCAGCTGATGGGCGAAGACAAGGCCTTCGACTACCTGAAGCAGTTGCACAAGAACGTGAGCAACTATCCTCGCTCGGGCACCGGCCCCATCAAGGCGGTGGCGCGCGGCGAGACCGCCGTGTCCATCAGCTTCGTGCACGACGGTCCCGGCGAGAAGATGCAGGGCTTTCCCGTCGAAACCATCACGCCCGCGGACGGCACGGGGGCGGAGATCGGCTCCATGAGCATCATCAAGGGCGCGCGCAACCTGGAGGCCGCCAAGAAGTTCTATGAATGGGCGCTGACGCCGGGCGCGCAGGAGATGGCGGCGGCGGCCAAGCAGTTCCAGCTCCCGAGCAACAAGTCCGCGAAGGTCGATGCGCGCGTGCCGGACTTCAAGAAGATCAAGTTCATCGACTACGACTACGCCAAGTACGGCGCCAGCGCGGAGCGGCGCCGATTGATTCAGCGCTGGGAAAGGGAAGTGAACTCGCAGCCCCGGTAGACCGGTGAGCTCGCCCGCACTGCATTCCGAGGAGGCGGCGGGGCTCGCATTGCCGCCGGCGTCCCCGCTGCTGCGCCGGCCGAACGCGCCGCTGTGGGCCTGGACGCTTGCCGGCTTGCTCGCCTACGCGCTGTTCCCCTGGTACGCGCTGCAGGATGGGCAGGGTCTGTTGGCGCTGCATCGCGTCTGGCAAGCCGGCGAGACCGGCAACGGCATCGTGCAGGCGTTGCTGCTGGGGCGGCCCTGGTTGCTGGCCGGCCTCGTCGGCCTGGTCGCGTGTGCGGGCGGCGCGGCGATGCCGCCGGGACGGGGCCAGTCGCACCTGCTGCTGGCAGGCGGCTTCGGCGGCGCGATCGCATTGCTGGCCACGGGCTTTGCGATCGGCGCCAAGGGCTGGACCTTTGCCTGGCTGGAGCAGGCCTTCGGCGCGTTCGCCGGGCAGCAGTTCGGCATGGGATGGGGTGCGGCGATCGTCCTGGTGGCGCTCACCGTGCTCGGCGCGTTCGGCATCGCGCGTCGCGGACTGTTCCGCGGCGACCTGTTCGTTGCCTCCGCGGTCGTGCTCTGCGGCAGCCTGCTCGCCTTGTTCATCGTCTTCCCCGTGTCCCGGGCGCTGGCCGGCGCTTTCGTCGGCGAGGACGGCCATGCCGGGATCGGTTCGTTCGCGCAGCGCATCGCAAGCGAGCGCAACTTCGGCCTGCAATGCCTCGCCGGTGGCGTGCGCTGCGGCGTGGCGTGGAACACGCTGTTCCTTGGGATCGCCGCCGCGGCCAGCACCACCTTGCTGGGCACGCTGCTGGCGCTCATGGCCGAGCGCGGCCCGCGCCGCTATGCAAAGCCGCTCAATGTGCTGGCCCTGCTGCCGATCATCACGCCGCCGTTCGTGGTGGGGCTGGGCCTCATCCTGCTGTTCGGCCGTGCCGGCCTGGTCAACCAGTTGCTGGAGTCGACGCTGGGCCTGGCGCCGTCCCGCTGGTTCTACGGCGGCTTTGGCGTGTGGGTCGCGCAGACCTTTGCGTTCACGCCGATCGCCTTCATGATCATGCGCGGCGTGGTGCAGGGCATCGCTCCCAGCCTGGAGGAGGCCGCGCAGACGCTGCGGGCCGACGCCGACCGCACCTTCGCGACCATCACCCTGCCGCTGCTGCGGCCCGGACTGGCGAACGCCTTCTTGGTGGGTTTCATCGAGAGCATGGCGGACTTCGGCAATCCCATCGTGCTGGGCGGGCAGTTCTCGGTGCTGTCGACCGAGATCTTCTTTGCCATCGTCGGCGCGCAATACGACCAGGGCCGCGCGGCCTCGCTGGCCTGGCTGCTCACCTTGTTCGCACTGGCCGCGTTTGCCTTGCAGCGCCGCGTTCTGGGGCGCCGCAACTACACCACCGTGGGTGGCAAGGGCGATTCCGGCGTGCCGATGGCGCTGCCCTCGCGCGTCCGGCGCCTGGTGCAGGGCATCGCACTGCCCTGGCTCGCATTCACGCTGGTGGTCTACTTGTTCGCCTTCGCCGGCGGATTCGTGCAGACCTGGGGCCGCGACTACACGCCCACGCTGGCGCACTTCCGCACCGCCTTCTCCCTGGAGTGGGGCGCGTTCGGGCTGGTCTGGGCCGGCACGGCGTGGAATTCCTTCTTCACCACAATCAAGCTGGCGGCGATCGCCGCGCCGCTCACCGCTGCCCTGGGACTGCTGGTCGCGTGGCTGCTCGCTCGCACCAGTTTCCGCGGCCAGGGCCTGTTCGAGTTTTCCGCCTTGCTCGCCTTCGCGATTCCGGGCACGGTGCTGGGCGTGAGCTACATCCTCGCCTTCAACGTGCCGCCCTTCGAACTGACGGGAACGGCGCTGATCATCGTGCTGTGCTTCGTGTTCCGCAACCTGCCGGTCGGCGTGCGCGCCGGCACCGCCGCCTTCCAGCAGATCGACAAGTCCCTGGACGAAGCATCGATGATGCTGCGCGCCTCCACCGTCCGCACGCTGCGCCACGTGATCCTGCCCCTGCTCAAGCCCGCGCTGGTGGCCGCCCTGGTCTACAGCTTCGTGCGCGCGATCACCACCGTGTCGGCCGTGATCTTCCTGGTGACCGCGGAGAACGAACTCGCCACCACCTACATCATCGGCCGCGTGGGCAACGGCGACTACGGCGTGGCGCTCGCCTACTGCACGGTGCTGATCCTCATGATGAGCGTGGCGACGGCGGGCATCCAGCTGCTGGTGGGCGAACGCCGGCTCGGACGCCGCGCCGCGGAAGCGGGAGGCCTGGCATGAGCGCCGGCATCGAGCTGCGCAACGTCAGCAAGCGCTACGGCAGCGATCCCTCGGCGGCGGCGGCGGTTCGCGAGGTCAGCTTCGAGGTGCCGCGCGGCACGCTCACCACCATCCTGGGCCCGTCGGGTTGCGGCAAGACCACCACGCTGCGCATGATCGCCGGCCTGGAAGTGCCCACGGGCGGGCAGATCCTCATCGCCGGCAAGGACGTCACCACCCTGGGTCCCGCGCAGCGCAACGTGAGCATGATGTTCCAGAGCTATGCGCTGTTCCCGCACATGGACGTGGTGGAGAACGTGGGTTATGGCCTGCGCATGTCCGGCATTCCGCGCCATCCGGCCCGGCAGCGGGCGATCGACGCCTTGCGCATGGTCGGCCTGGTGGGCCTGGACGCGCGCCTGCCGAGCGAACTCTCCGGCGGCCAGCAGCAGCGGGTGGCGCTGGCCCGCGCGCTGGTGCTGGAGCCGGCCGTTCTGTTGTTCGACGAACCCCTGTCCAATCTCGATGCGCGCCTGCGTCGCGAAATGCGCGAGGAGATCCGCGCGCTGCAGCAGCGCCTGCAGCTCACCGTCGCCTACGTCACGCATGACCAGGCCGAGGCGCTGGCCGTGAGCGACCACATCGTCGTGATGGACCAGGGCCGGATCGCGCAGCGCGGAACGCCCCAGGAGCTGTACGAAGTGCCGGCGAGCGAGTTCGTCGCGGGCTTCATGGGCGAGGCCACACTGTTCCCGGCCCGGGCTGACGGCAGCGGGCGGGTCACGCTGGGCCCGCTCAGCTTCGAACCGCGGCAGCCCGTGCCCGTCGGCTCGGTCAAGGTCGCGGTGCGTCCCGAAGCCTGGCACGTGGGTCCGCCCGGCTACGGGCTCAACGGGCGCCTGGCCAAGCTGTCCTATCTGGGCAGTGCCTACGAATACACCTTCGAGACCGAGCTCGGCCCGGTCTTCGTGCTTTCATCCGACCTCGACCGCATGCTCAGCCTTGGCAGCGACGTGGGCTTGCAGCTCGCCGGTCACGGCGTCTCGGTGGTGCACGGCGACTGAGCCGGCCGGCCGCCGCGCGCCGGCCGGATAATGGCCGCATGAACCAACTGGACGCCCTCAAGCAGTTCACCACCGTTGTCGCCGACACGGGCGACTTCCGCCAACTCGCGCAGTACCACCCGCGCGACGCCACCACCAATCCCTCGCTGATCCTGAAGGCGGTGCAGAAGCCCGAATACGCGCACCTGCTGCAGGAGACGGTGCAGCGCTTCCGCGGCAAGCCGCTGGAGGAGACGATGGACCGGCTGATCGTCCGCTTCGGCACCGAGATCCTGCAGCACATCCCCGGCCGCGTTTCCACGGAGGTCGATGCCCGCCTGAGCTTCGACACCGAAGCCAGCTTCAGCCGTGGCGAGCGCCTGATCGAGCTGTACCAGGCCGAGGGCGTGCCGGTCGACCGCGTGCTGATCAAGGTTGCCAGCACCTGGGAAGGCATCCAGGCGGCGGCCAAGCTGCAGCAGCGCGGGATCAACACCAACCTGACCCTGCTGTTCTCGTTCTGCCAGGCGGTCGCCTGCGCGCAGTCGAAGGTGCAGCTCATCTCGCCCTTCGTGGGCCGCATCTACGACTGGTACAAGAAGAGCGCGGGTGCGAAGTGGGACGAGCAGGCCAGCTCCGGCGCCAACGACCCCGGCGTGCAGTCGGTGCGCCAGATCTACCAGTACTACAAGCACTTCGGCATCGCCACCGAGGTGATGGGCGCGAGCTTCCGCAACACGGGCCAGATCCTCGCGCTGGCCGGCTGCGACCTGCTCACCATCAGCCCGGAACTGATGGCCGAGCTGCAGAAGTCCGACGCTCCCCTGCAGCGCGCGCTCGATCCCGCGCAGGCCAAGGCCAGCGAAATCCGGCGCGTGCAGTACGACGAGCGCCAGTTCCGCTGGGCGCTCAACGAGGACGCGATGGCCACGGAAAAACTGGCCGAGGGCATCCGCGCCTTTGCCGCGGATGCGGTGAAGCTGGAAAAGCTGGTGCAGGCGGCCTGACGTGATGAGCCGGCCCCGCTGCGACCAGACGGCTGCCTGGGGGCAGCTGCAGGAGCGATTCCGCGCGAGCGGCGCCGCCTTCGACCTGCGCACCGCGTTCATGCAGGACCCCTCGCGCTTCGACCGTTTCAGCCAGCAGGCGCCGCTGGTGTTCGCGGACCTGTCGAAGAACCTGCTCGACGCGGACACCGAGGAGGGCCTGCTGGCACTCGCGCGCGAAACGCAGGTGGAAGCGCAGCGGGATGCCATGTTTTCCGGCGAGCGCATCAACACCACCGAGAACCGGGCGGTGAAGCATTGGCTGCTGCGCGCGCCGCGCGATGGCAGCGACCCCGACTCGGTCGCCGTGCACGACACGCTGGCGGCGATGCTGGCCTTCGCGGAACAGGTGCGTGGCGATGGCGCGATCACCGACGTGGTGAACATCGGCATCGGCGGCTCCGATCTCGGCCCGCAGATGGCGGTCGCCGCGCTGGACTCCTTCGTCCTCCCCGGCAAGCGCTTCCACTTCGTGTCCAACGTCGACGGGCATGAACTGGACGCGGTGCTGAAGAAGGTACACGCGGACGGCACGCTGTTCCTGGTGGCGTCCAAGACCTTCACCACGCTGGAGACCATGACCAACGCGCGCTCGGCGCGGGCCTGGTTTGGCCAGCAGGGCGGCACCGACGTGGCGCGCCACTTCGCCGCGCTGACGACCAACGTGGAGGCCGCGCGCCAGTTCGGCATTACCACCTCCTTTGGTTTCTGGGACTGGGTGGGCGGCCGCTATTCGTTGTGGTCGGCCATCGGCCTGCCGATCGCGATCGCCATCGGCGCCCAGGGCTTTCGCGAACTGCTCGCCGGCGCGCACGCGATGGACGAGCACTTCCGCAGCGCACCGCTGGCGCAGAACCTGCCGGTGCGGCTGGGCCTGCTGGACGTCTGGTACCGCAACTTCCATGGCTTCGCGAGCCGCAGCATCGCGCCTTATCACAGCGCGCTGCGCCGGTTGCCCGCGTACCTGCAGCAGCTGGAGATGGAAAGCAATGGCAAGAGCGTGGATGCCAGCGGCCAGGCGCTCGGCTTCGGCACCTCTCCCGTGCTGTGGGGCGAGCCCGGCACCAATGGCCAGCACGCCTACTTCCAGATGCTGCACCAGGGCAGCGACCGCGTGCCGGTGGAGTTCGTCGCCGTCCGCAAGCCGGCCCATGGGCTGCCCGGCCACCACGAGCTGCTGCTCGCCAATGCGCTCGCGCAGGCGCAGGCTCTGATGCAGGGCAAGGCGGATGCTGGCGGCCACCGCAACTTCAGCGGCAACCGGCCCAGCACCTTCTTCCTGCTCGAAGCTCTGACGCCGGCCTCGCTGGGCGCCTTGCTCGCGCTCCACGAGCACCGCGTGTTCACCAGTGGCGCCGTCTGGGGCATCGACAGCTTTGACCAGTGGGGCGTCGAGCTGGGCAAGGTGCTGGCCACCGACATCGCGCAGCGCCTCGCCTCCGGCGACACGCAGGGACTGGACCCGTCCACGGCGGGCCTGCTGCAGCGCCTGCGCTGAGGCTCAGGCCGCGAGCGGCAAGTCGCGCAGCAGGGCGTGCGGAAACAGCAGGGGCGCCAGCGTCGCGCGGTCCGTCAGCGGCGCCATGTGGTTCAGCTCAGGGATGCGGATCACCTCCGCCTTGCGCACCTGCTGGCGCAGGAGCTCGGCCACCCGGCGGGCCGGGGCCGGCGAGCGATCGCCCATCACCACCCGCACCGGGAAGGGTGTCAGTTGCAGGCTGCGAGCATCGAAGCCGGCATGGAAGATCGCACCGAACTCGGCCCGCACCTTCGACATGCGCCGCGCAACGTCCGCCTGGCGGTGTTGCGGCATGCGCTGCCAGGCGGCCGGTCCGGACCAGTAGCCGACGAACAGTGCGGCGGCTTCGGCATTGCTTCCGGACAGGGCCAGCAACTCCACGCGCCGCGCGATGGCACTGATCTCCTCCGCCTGCGCCACGCTCGCGCTGTCCCGCCGCAGCAGGTGGAAGGCGCTCGGCTCGTACAGCGTGAGCGAGCGCACCCGCTGCGGCCACAGCAAGGCCGCCTGCAGCGCCACGGCGCCGCCGTAGGAGTGCGCCACCAGGTGCGCCGGCTGGCCGGCCGTAAGCAGCACGTCCATCAGGTTCTGCGCCTCCGCCTCCAGGGTGACGGGCAGTCCGCGCACCCACTCCGCGTCGCTGTCGTAGCCGAGCAGGGTCGGCGTGAGCAGCGGCGCGGTGGGTTCCAGCAGCGTGCGGTAACCGTCCCACTGGCGGGGGCTGCTCGCGCTGCTGTGGATGGCGATGGTCGGCGCGCGGCCGGAAGGGACGGGAAGGCGAGTGATGGTGTGCATGGTCTCTCCTTGGGGAATGGCGCAAGCTTCGCCGGCGTGCGTATCGCGCCAATGCCGCGCCGGGCCGCATTTGTTGCGGCTTGCGCATGCCGGGGCCCTTCCCTGCGCCGGTTTGTATTCGGCTTGTAATCGGCACCACCCGCGACTTGCGCCGCGTGCGCCAGCGGGGGGACACTGCCCGCATGGACTTCGCGTCTGTCCGCGCGCCCGATGGCCTGTTCGACGAGCTCACGCAGCTGCTGACGGCGCTGCTGGGCGTCGAGGTCGCCGTGGTCGCACAGCTCGATCCCGAGGACCCCGGCACGCTGCGGGTGCACTCGTTGTGCGTGGACGGTCGCCTGATGGAAGGCGGCCGTTATCCGGTGGAGACGGGCCCGTGCCGGGTGGTGCTGGAACACGGGCAGGTCGCCGTGTCCGAACGGCTGCAGGAGCTCTATCCCGCGGACGACGGCTCGCGTGCCCTGGGTGCGCAGAGCTACGCCGGCGCCAGCATCCTGGGCCGCGGCGGGCGGCCGCTCGGCGTGGTCGCGGTGCTCTCGCGCGGGCCGATGCCGGACGACGCACGCACGCACGCCACCTTGCGCGTGTTCGCCGAGCGGGTGGCGGCGGAACTGGACCGGCCCCGGATCACCGAGGCGCTCGACCAGTCACGCGCGAGCTACCGCGCGATCTTCGACGCGTCGGAGAACTCCATCCTGGTCCTGGACTGGAACAGCGGCGCGATCCTCGACGTGAACCGCAAGGCCTGCGACTCGCTGGGCTACACGGCGGAGGAGTTGCGCAAGCTGTCGGCCAACGACATCAGCGACGGCGAACCGCCGTACACCCGCACCGAGGCGCGGCAGTACGTGGCGCTGGCGCGCGAGGGCCGCTGTCCCACCTTCGAATGGAGGCGCCGCAACAAGGACGGCAGCCTGCACTGGGACGAGGTGACCGTGAAGCCCGCGACCCTTGGAGGTCGCCGGGTGCTGCTCACGTTCGCCCGCGACATCACCGACCGCAAGAAGGCGGCCGAACAGATGCAGCTGCGCGAGGAGCAGTACCGGCTGATCTTCGAGCTCTCCTCCGACGGCCTGTTCCTGTGGAACGAGTCGTTCCAGGTGGTGGACGTGAATCCGGCCGGCCTGGCGATGTACCGCTATCCGCGCACCGCCGTCCTGTCCGGGGGCTATGCGCCGGGGCTGCCGCCGGAGTACGTGAAGGAACGCTATGCCCTGATCCGGCGCGCGCTGGGCGGCGAAACCCTGACGGTCGAGTCGCGCGCGATCCGCAACGACGGCACCACGTTCGAGGCGGAACTGCGGGCGATGCCTTTCAGCCATCGCGGCCGGCCGCACGCGCTGGTGGTGGTGCGCGACGTCGGCGAACGGCGCGCCCGCGAGCGCGAGCTGCAGCGCAGCGAGGCCCGCCTGCGCGCCACCGTGGAGGCGGCCTTCGACGGCGTGATCGCGATGGACCAGCACGGCATCATCCTGGAATTCAACAGCGCCGCGGAGCGCGTGTTCGGCTGGAAGCGCGAGGAAGTGATCGGCCACAAGCTGTCGCAGCTGATGATGCCGGAGCGCCATCGGCGGGGGCACGAACGCGGCCTCGCCGCGTACCGGCAGGGCGACTCCGGCCCCATGATCGGCCGCCTGGTGGAAACGACGGCCAGCCGCCGGGACGGGACGGAGTTCCCGGTGGAAGTCGCGATCAGCGTGGCGGCCGGGCCGGACGGCAACATCTTCGTCGGCCACCTGCGCGACATCACGGCGCGGCGGGCGGCGGAGGCCGAGCGCAGCGCCCTCGAGGGCCAGCTGCGGCAGGCGCAGAAGATGGAAGCCGTGGGCCAGCTCACCGGCGGCATCGCGCACGACTTCAACAACATCCTCACCAGCGTGATGGGCTACGTGGTGCTGGGCCAGGAGCGGGCCGAGCAGCTCGCCGACGGCACGCTGGTGCGGCAGCTGGGGCAGGCGCACCTGGCCGCACAGCGCGCGCGCGACCTGATCTCGCAGATGCTGGCCTTCTCACGCCGGCAGAAGGGCGACCCGCGACCGCTCGCGCTGACGCCGCTGACGCGTCAGACGCTGCGCCTGCTGCGCAGCACGCTGCCCACGACGATCTCGCTGGATGCGCAGTGGATGGACGCCGACGCCTCGGGCGACGAGGCCTGGGTGGTGGCCGACCCCGTGCAGCTGGAGCAGATCCTGTTCAACCTGTGCATCAACGCCCGCGATGCGATGCAGGGCGTGGGCGGCATCACGGTTCGCCTGGGCCGCAGCGAGGGTTCCGCCCTGCACTGCGCCTCCTGCCGCGGCACCGTGGAGGCGGGGCCGTGGGTGGAACTGCGCGTGTCCGACACCGGGCCGGGCATCCCGGCCGAACTGCTGGACCGGATCTTCGACCCCTTCTTCTCCACCAAGATGCCGGGCCAGGGCTCCGGCATGGGGCTGGCCATGGTGCACGGGATCGTGCACGACCACGACGGTCATGTGCTGGTGGAGACGGAGCCCGGCCAGGGGGCCACCTTCACCATCCTGCTGCCCTCGGTGGCGCCGGCGGACCGCTCGGCCACCGGACTGCGGGTGCACGCGGCCGAAGGAGAGCAGCTGCCGCAGGCCGACGTGCTGCTGGTGGAGGACGATCCCTCCGTCGGGGACTACCTGCAGGAACAGCTGTCGAACTGGGGCCTGCGCGTCACGCTGTTGCGGGACCCTGTCGCCGCGCTGCGCTGGCTGGCCGCGCCGCCGGTCGACGTCCAGCTGCTGCTCACCGATCTCACGATGCCCGGCATGACCGGCCTGCAGCTCGCGCGGGAAGTGCGGCGCCTGCATCCCGAGCTGCCGGTGCTGCTGGTCACCGGCAACGCGGCGCACTTCGGCAGCGAAGAGCTGGAGGCCAACGGCGTGACGCTGGCGCTCAAGAAGCCGGTGGACCCCGCGGTGCTCAGGACTTCGCTGCGAAAGCTGCTGCTGCCGGCGCACCAGCACTGAGGCTGCGCCAGGGCCACACCAGGGCCGCGGCGGCCAGCGCCAGCAGCAGGTCGATCGCCCAGAAGGTGCTGTCGCGGCCGGTGTGGTGCGCGAGCCATCCGCCCAGCCAGATCCCGACGGAGGAGCCCACCTGGTGCACCAGCATCACCATGCCGAACAGCGTGCCCAGCCGTGCGGTGCCGAAGCGCTGCGCGACCAGCGAAGAGGTCGGCGGCAGCGTGGCCATGTGGCTCGCGCCCATGACGACGGCAAAGGCCAGCAGGCCGCCCATCGTGGGCGGAACCAGCACGAAGGCCAGGATGCCCAGCGCCCGCACGACGTAGAGCGAAGCGAGCCAGCGCGCGTGGTGCAGCCGCTTCATCAGCATGCCGGAGGCCAGGCTGCCCACGATGTTGGCCGCGCCGGCCAGTGCGATCCACACGCCAGCCACCCCCGAAGGAAAGCCGCAGCGCTCGATGACGCCGGGCATGTGGGCGGCCAGGAAGGCCACGTGCATGCCGCAGATCGCGAAGCTCAGGGCCGGCCGCCAGAACCCCGCGCTGCGCAGGGCATCGGACACCGACGCGTCCGCCCGTCCCGCGCCCTGGGAAGGGCGCGGCGCTTCGCGCAGCACCAGCGCCAGCGGAAAGGCCGCCAGGCTCAGGGCGGCCAGCGCCATGAGCGCCGCCTGCCAGTCGAATGCGAGGATCAACCACTGCAGCAACGGGCCGAGCACGAGCTGGCCCGCCGAAGCACCGGCTCCCACGATGCCCACGGCCAGGCCGGCATCGCCCGGCGAGACCGAACGGTTCACCGAGCCCATGAGCAGCCCGTTGCTGGCGACCGCGCTGCCGGCCACGGCCGACAGGACCAGCGAGGCGAACAGCACGGGTCCGGCGAACGACAGCGCCGGGGCCGCCGTGCTGAGGGCCAGCAGCCCGGCGCCGATCGTGACCACCCGGGTCGGCCCGATGCGGTCGGCCCAGCGTCCCAGCAGGGGTTGCGCCAGGCCGATCCCCAGCTGGCCGAGGGCCAGCGCGAGGCTGATCGCCGCCAGCCCGAGGCCGGTGGCGGTGTTGAGGGGCGAGACGAACATGCCGAAGGCCTGTCGCCCCCCCATTGCGATCGCAGTGAGTGCGCCGGCCGTGAGGGCCACGCGCCAGCCGGTCCGGGTCATGGCCGTCTCTCCCGCGTCAGGCCGCGAGCGGCATGTCGAACTGGTCCGGCACCGCGTACGCCAGCGGCGCGAGCGCTTCCTGCACGCGCCTGGCCTGGTCGTCGCTCAGCAGGCCGAACAGCACCTTGCGGAAGCGCGGCTCGAGGACTCCGGAGATGATGTACTGCCAGCGGTACGCCTTGAGCACGTGCCCGCCGATTTCCTGGCGCTGCGCGTCGTCGTACTTGCCGCTGGCGTGCGCCAGGAAGTACTCGGTGTCGGCGCCGGCCTGGGCCTGCAGGATGCCGTCCAGGGCGCCCACCAGCTCGATCAGTTCGCCGACGGCGGCATCGCGCTGCGGCTGCGCCAGCTGGGCGTCGGCGCGCAGGAATTCCAGTTCGTCCAGCATCGCGTGCTGCGCCTCTTCCTTCCAGTGGAACAGGTACACGTCCTTCCACAGGGGGCAGAGGTCGTCGCGCTGCTGGATGCTGGCGCGGAAGTGCGCCTGGGTGAACAGCTCGATGTCCAGCGTCAGCGCCAGCACGGCCCAGGTGCTCTTGGACAGCACCGCCTGCGCGACGTCGTTCGGCTCGGCGCCCGCGCGCCAGCCGCCGGGCATGCCCTCGGCCAGCATCGCGCCCAGGCGGCGGAACAGCTCCTGGTGCTTCAGCTCCTCGTCGGTCATGCGCACCAGCGCTTCCAGCGCGACCTGGTCACCCAGGGCGTGCGAGCCGCCGAGCTCCATGACCTTGGCGCCGATGAAGCGCTCGGCCAGGCCAAAGATGTAGGTGTAGCTGCGGCCCTGCACCTGGGACAGGAAGCGGCGGTCGGCCGGGGTCAGGAAGGCGATCTCCTCGACCAGGGACAGCCCGGCAGGCAGGAAGGTGCGGGTGTAGTCGAAGTTGCGCCCGCGGATCACGTCCTTGTCGATGTCCCAGCGCACGCGCCGGGAGGCTTCGATGAGCTGGCGATAGCGCTGGGTGGACGGGGAATGGGTCATGGCAGGCTCCTGGAAGATGCCGGTGGACCGGCGGGAGCTGCAGTGTCTGGAGCGCCGGTAACCCGGCTGCGTCCCGCGCCGCCGCCCGTGTTGTGGCTTTGTATTGCCGCCTGCGGTCGTGTTGCCGGCGTGTAACAGCGTCGCCCGGAGCCCGACCGCTCCTAAAATCCAGCGCATGCCGCAACCCGCCCGCCTGCTGGTCGTCGACGACGATGCGTCGGTGCGGGACATGCTGCGCGAATACATGGGCAGCCACGGTTTCACCGTGAGTGAAGCCGAGTCGGGCCCGCAGATGCGGGAAGTGCTGGACCGTGAGCTGCCCGACGTCGTCCTGCTGGACGTGCGCCTGCCGGGCGAAGACGGGCTGAGCCTCGCCCGCTTCCTGCGCGAGCGTTACGACGTCGGCATCATCATGGTCACCGCGTCGGGCGACGTGGTGGACCGGGTGGTGGGCCTGGAGGTCGGGGCGGACGACTACGTCGCCAAGCCTTTCGATCCGCGCGAACTGCTGGCGCGCATCAAGAGCGTGCTGCGGCGGATGCAGGCGAAGCCCGAACCCGTGCCGGCGGCCCCCGCCGTGGCGCCGTCGAGCGCCCCCGCACCGCTGTCGCCCATCGTCACGCGGCAGGCGGTCGGCCGCTGCAGCATCGACCTGGACGCGCGGCGCCTGTTCGACCAGGACGGCGGCGAGCTGCCGCTCACGGCCATGGAGTTCGACCTGCTCAAGGTCTTCCTGCTGAACCCGAACCGGGTGCTGTCGCGCGACCAGCTGCTGCTGAACACTCGCAATCGCGAGTGGGAGCCGTTCGACCGGTCCATCGACATCCGCATCGGACGCCTGCGCCGCAAGATCGAGCCGGATCCCGCGAGCGAGCCGCGCTTCATCCGCACGGTGCGCAACGCAGGCTACGTGTTCGTGCCGGACGGCCGCTGAGCGCAGGCGCCGACAGCGCTTCCATGGCGACTTCCGGGACCGATGTCGCGACGCAATGCTGCATCGCCGGCGGCGGGCCTGCCGGCCTCATGCTGGGCTACCTGCTCGCCCGCGCCGGCGTGCGCGTCGTGGTCCTGGAAAAACACGACGACTTCCTGCGCGATTTCCGCGGCGACACCATCCATCCTTCCACCCTCACGGTGCTGGACGACCTGGGCCTGCTGGACGAATTCCTGCAGCTACCGCACCAGGAAGTCACGGAACTGACCGGCGAGGTCTTCGGCCAGCTCGTGACGATTGCCGACTTCCGCCACGTGTCCGCCGCGCGCCAGGTCCTGGTGCTGGTGCCGCAGTGGGACTTCCTGGCCTTCCTCGCGCGCAAGGCGCAGGCCTATCCCCACTTCCAGCTGCGCATGGGATGCAGGGCCACCGAAGTGATCGAGGAGGGCGGCCGCATCGTCGGCGTGCGGGTGCAGGGGCAGGACGGCGTCGGCGAGATCCGCGCAGACCTCACGGTCGGTGCGGACGGCCGCCATGCCACGCTGCGCGAGAGCGCTGGCCTGGCCACCGTCGACACCGGGGCTCCCATCGACGTGCTCTGGTTTCGCCTGCCGCGCGACGCGGCGCGCCATCCTTCGCGCACCGGCGGCGTGATCCAGCCGGGTGCCATGCTGGTCGCGCTGAACCGCGACAGCTACTGGCAGTGCGCCTTCGTCATTCCCAAGGGCTCGCTGGAACCGCTGCAGGCCCAGGGCATCGCCGCCTTCCGTGCTCGGGTTGCGCACACTGCCCCGTTCCTCTCGGACGTGGTGGACCGCTTGCAGGGCTGGGACGACGTCAAGCTGCTGAGCGTGCAGGTCAACCACATGCCGCGGTGGTGGCGCGAGGGCCTGCTGTGCATCGGCGATGCGGCCCACGCCATGTCGCCCGTCGGCGGCGTCGGCATCAACCTGGCGATCCAGGACGCGGTCGCGGCCGCCAACCTGCTGGCGCGACCGCTGCGCGAAAGGACCCTGGCGAATTCGGACCTGCAGGCGGTGCAGCGCCGGCGCGAGTGGCCGGCGCGCGTGACGCAGCGCGCGCAGGTGGCCATCCAGAACAGCGTGCTGTCGCCCTTGCTCGCGCGCAGCGACGCGCCGGCATCGCCGCCGCTGGCAGTGCGCCTGCTGCAGCGCCTGCCGCTGCTGCGCCGCATCCCGGCCCGGCTGGTCGGCATCGGCGTGCGGCCGGAACGGGTACGCTTGCGCTGAAGTGCACCGTATCGCCATCGCATCCTGTTCGCGCGCTCGCCGCGCCCTCTTGGTCGCAGTGCTCGCGGGCGCCGGCGTCGCCCACGCGCAGTCCATTCCGGACACCACCGTGGAGCGGCAGGGCGACGCGATCGTGTTCCGAGGGCGCATCGACGATGCATCCGCCACGACGTTCCTGCAGTTGCTGCAGGATCCCGGCGTGCGGCGCCTGGTCATCACTTCGCCGGGCGGCCTGGTGATCCCCGCGCTGGACATGGCCGAGGCCATGGCCGCGCGCGGCGTGGACGTGGAGGTTCCCGAAGCGTGCTTCTCGTCCTGCGCCAACTACGTCTTCCTGGCCGGCCGGCGCAAGCTGCTCGGGGGACCCGGGGCGGTTGGCTGGCACGGCAACATGACGCACATCCTGCACCTGCAGCACACCGGCGAAGGCCGGTGGACGCGGCCGGAAATCGCCGCCGCGCACGTGCTGGCGCGGCGCGAGTCAGCATTCTTCCAGCGCATCGGCGTGGACGGATTCGTCTGCTGGTTCGCGAAACTGCCGCCCTACGGCGTGGAGGACTTCTATGCGCTGACGCCGCAGGACATGGCGGTCTTCGGCATCCGCGACGTCAGCGTGCGCCCCGGCGGCATCCCGCCGTACGCGCCACCCGGCGTGCAGATGGTGAACGTGGACCGGGCGGGGCTGGAGGGGATCCGGCCCGTGGTGCCGCTGGAGTGAGCGCCGGTCGCTAGTCCATCCGCGGCAGGCGGATCGGATGCAGCCGCTCCAGTGCGGCCGCCACCCGGAAGATCTCCGGCTCGCCATCCCTGGCCCCCACGATCTGCAGGCCGATAGGCAGTCCCGCCGCGTCCGTGCCCACCGGATACGAGGCCGCGGGGTGCCCCGTGAGATTGAACGGATAGGTGAAGTAAGACCAGTCGACCGCATTGCGGCCCTCGTGCCCGGCGGGTACGTCCACGCCCACGGGTGGCGCGGTGACCGGCATCGTGGGGGTCAGCAGGACGTCCACGCGGCGGAACAGGGCTTCGGCTTCGGCCACTGCGTGTGCGCGCATCGCCTCGGCCTGCGTGTCGTCGAGTGCCCCGGCGTCTTGCTGCTGTGCCACGGCCGCGCGCAGCGCCGGGTTCACCAGTTCCATGCGTTGCGGCGTGGCCGCCAGTTCCGCTAGCCGCCGGGCGATGCGGCCGTAGAACATCCGGTTCCACGCCGGTGCGGGATCGCGCGCGAAGGGCGATGCGACCTCCTGCACCTGCGCGGCCTGGCGTGCGAGCGAGAACGCCGCCTCGCGGCAGCGTGCGAGCACCTCGGGGTCGACGTGCCCCCAGCCGAACGAGCCACACCAGCCGATGCGCAGTCCGGCGATGCCTTGCGTCAAGCTGGCCAGGAAGTCCGGTGCGGCCGCCGTCACCGCATGCACGTCCCGCGGATCGGGGCCCGCGATCACCGACAGCAGCAGGGCGGCGTCGCGCACCGTGCAGGTGATGGGGCCCACGTGCGCCAACGCGGGGGTGGCGGCCGGCGGCCACACCGGCACGCGGCCGTACCGCGCCTTGATGCCGAACAGGCCGCAGAAGCTCGCGGGGATGCGGATCGATCCGCCTCCGTCCGTGCCCAGCGCGACGGGCACGAGGCCGGCGGCGACGCCCGCCGCAGCACCCGAACTGGAGCCGCCCGGCGTGTGGTCCAGGTTCCAGGGGTTGTGCGTGGTGCCCGTGAGCGGCGAGTCGCCGACGGCCTTGGAGCCGAGCTCGCTGGTGGTGGACTTGCCGACGATGCACGCGCCCGCAGCCCGCAGCCGCTCCACGGAAGGGGCGTCGTTCGCCGCGATGTGGTCGGCCAGCAGCCGCGATCCGAAAGTCTGGCGCACCCCGCCGACGGCGATCAGGTCCTTCACGCTGACCGGCACGCCCGCCAGCGGGCCCGGGTCCCGGCCGGCCGCCACCAGCGCGTCCACGCGCTGCGCGGCAGCCATGGCGTCTTCTCCCGTCACCGTGACGAAGCTGCGCACGCGCGGCTCCAGCCGCTCGATGCGGTCCAGGCAGGCGCGCACCACGTCGGTGGCGCGGACGGAACCCGCGCGCACGGCGGCGGCGATTTCCGCCGCGCTGGCCTGCGCTCCCTTGCTCGCTTCCATGGCATCTCCCGAGTGGACAGGGCATCGATGATCGCAGGGCCGCGCCGGCCGTGCCGGCGCGGGTGCCAGAATGCCTCCCATGCTGCTGGATGCGAACCTGCGCGCACGCGTGCGCGACCACCTGCAGGCCTTGCCGGTGCGGCGCGCCCCGCACGGGCCGCACCATGCGGCCGCCGTCACCGTGGCGCTGGTCGAGGAGGGCACCGGCGCCGGCGTGCGGGGGATTCCCGAGCCGGTCGGCTGGAGCCAGCGTGCCGCCCTGCTGCTCACGCGGCGGGCGACCACGCTGCGCCGGCATGCCGGACAGTGGGCGCTGCCTGGCGGGCGGATCGACGAGGGCGAGTCGCCGGAAGCGGCGGCCTTGCGCGAGTTGCAGGAAGAGGTGGGCCTGTGCATCGCACCCGACCAGGTGCTGGGAACGCTGGACGACTACGTCACCCGGTCCGGCTTCGTCATCACGCCGGTCGTGGTGTGGGGCGGCGCGGCATCCAGCCTCGTGCCGAATGCGCTCGAGGTGGCGAGCGTGCACCGCATCCCTGTCGCCGAATTCATGCGCAGTGATGCGCCGGTGCTGGAGCCCTCGGAGGATCCGGGACGGCAGATCCTGCGCATGCCGGTGGGCGGCTCGTGGATCGCCGCACCCACGGCGGCCGTGCTGTACCAGTTCCGCGAAGTCTGCATCGCCGGCCGGCTGACTCGCGTCGACCACTTCGACCAGCCGCTGTTCGCGCGCCGCTGACATGCCTTCGAACGGACCGCACGCGGCCTGCCCAATCCCCCGGTGCGCCGCGGGCTTTGAATCCAAACGGCGCGGGCTCGCGTAGCTTAGGGACATGGACTCACCGAACGATCCGCAACTCATCGCCCTCCTGGACCGGATGGCCACGGCGTCCTTGCCCTTCGCGGAGCGGGAGCAGGCCTTCCATGCCTTGTACGACCTCACGGCCGGCAAGCTGTTCGGACTGGCGCTGCGCGTGGTGCGGAACCGGGACTGGGCCGAAGACGTGCTGCAGGAGGCCTACCTCCATGCCTGGCGCGTGGCCGACACCTACCGCAGCGCGCTGAGTCCGCCGCTGGCCTGGCTGGGCATGATCGTGCGCAGCCGCGCGCTCGACTTCCTGCGGCGCCGGAACAGTGAGCGCGCCGACGCGGCCATCGAGATCGACGGCGTGATCGAGGAAACCGTGGCCGGCGATTCCCCCAACCCCATGGACACCCAGCAGGCCAGCGAGGCGGCCTGGGCCTTGCATGAATGCCTGCGCAAGCTGGAGGCGCGCCAGCGTGAAGTCGTCAGCCTGGCCTACCTGCGCGACCTGAGCCACAGCGAACTCGCCACCCTGCTGCATTTGCCGCTGGGCACGGTCAAGACCTGGATCCGGCGCGGCCTGGACCAGCTGCGCGGCTGCATGTCGCGGTTCGCCTGAGGAAGCGCCATGGACCTGACCCGCAACCCCGAACTGGCCGACCGGCTGGCCGCCGCTTATGCGCTGGGTTCCCTGCGCGGCGCTGCCCGCCGGCGCTTCGAGAGCCAGGCGCGGCAGAGCCCGCAGCTGCGCGCGCTCGCGCTTGTCTGGCAGGAGCGCATGTCGGCGATGACCGAGCTGCAGCCGCTGCAGGCGCCCTCTCCCAACGTCTGGAAGCGGATCGCCATCGCCCTGCGCCAGGAGGAAGAAGCGCGCCGCGCCGCGCTGGCGCACGTGGCGCGGGGAGGTGCCGGCTTTTGGCGGGCAGCGGCGCTGGTCGGCGGATTCGCGGCCGTCGTCGCCTTCACGCTGGCGGCCTACACCGGCGCCCAGCTCACGCAGCTGAGCGCGACGCCGGAGATCCGCTACGTGGCGATGCTGGAGGACGCGCAATCGGCGCCGGCGATGCTGGTGACTTTCGACGCGAAGCACGGAACCCTCACCCTGAAGCGGCTGGGCGACTTCCGCGAGCAGGCCGATCGTTCGCTGCAGCTCTGGGCCCTGCCTGCCGGCGCGGCGCCCCAGTCCCTCGGCGTGGTGGAAGGCGGCGGTGTGATCCGGCTGCCTGCAGCCGAGGGGCAGTTGCGCCAGGTGCCGGCCCTGGCCATCAGCCTGGAGCCCAAGGGCGGCGTGCCGCTGGGAAGCGGCCCCACGGGACCGGTGTTGTTCAAGGGCCCCTTCGTTCCCACGACTTAAGTCCGGGGCGGCGCTGGCGTCGCGCCGGATCAGCTCGGCCTTGATGTATCTCAATGCAACTAATGTGTGTCGATGCATCATGAATCCATGAAGACTTCGAACCTCTTGCGGATGTCCTTCCTGCTGGTCCTGGGCATCGCCACCACCGGCCTCCGGGCCCAGTCGCCTGCCGGCAGCGACGTCGCCAGTCCGCCTGCGGCCAGTCCCGCCAGCGCCGCTGCGTCCAACCCCCTGCTGGTGCTGCCGCAATGGGCCCAGGACAAGGTGCTCGCCGCGCGGCAGGACCGCAAGATGCAGGACCAGGCGTACAAGCTGGGCGCCAAGCTGGCCCCGTTCTGCGCGAACTGCCATGGACCGGCCGGTCACAGCGTGCTGCCCGTAGTGCCCAACCTCGCTGCGCAGAACACGGTGTACGTGCTGAACCAGCTGAACAAATTCCATGACGGCCGCCGCCGCGGCAACTTCTTCATGGAAGGCCTCGTGCGCGGCATGTCCAACGAAGAGCGTTTCGGGCTCGCCGTGTACTACACCGACCAGGAGCCGGCGAACTTCAAGGTGAACGATCCGGTGCTCGCCGAAAAGGGCCGCGTTCTGTACGAGGACGGGTGCAAGCGCTGTCACGGCGAGTCCGGTGGAGGCAGCGAGCGCAACTCCCGCATCGCGGGCCAGCATCCCGACTACCTGAACATGAGCATCAAGCGCTACCGCGAGAACAAGGACCGCTCGGAGGCGCGCATGTTCAAGGCGACCCGGGCGCTCACCGACGACGAGATCAAGGCGCTGTCGGCCTACATCGGATCGCTGCGCTGAACGCACCGCTCAAGGACGGCGCTTGCGTTCCACCGCGGCGAAGGGATCGTCGTCCTCGATGGTCCCGAAGCGGGACTCGCGGACCTGCACGCGGGCCGCGGGGTCCATCGAAGCGAACTGGCTGTCCAGCGCCGTCATGGAGTCTTCCCATGCGCTCCAGTCCGCCTGCGTGTTGCCTTCCGCCACCACGTGCGGCAAGGGTTCGGTCGGCTCGAAATCCGGGGGCCTCTGTCGGGCTTTCGGCGGACGTCGGGCCTCGGCGGCGGGCGCTTCGGACGGCACCTCGGAACCCCGCCTCCTGAACCACTTGAACATCGGATGCCCTCCATGGTGCAGACCCTGTGCGACGCTCGCAGGGGTCCGCGGGCCCCATTCTCGCGGCGCGCCGACGGGCGTCAAGGGGCTTGAGCGTCCCGCTTCGCCTGCAGCTTCGCGGCATCGAACTCCTGCCGCAGGCGCGCCAGTTCCCCGGGGTCGACCCGATCGGGATTGCAGTAATCGAGCTTCCAGTCGGACGACGCGCTCCACCGCTGCGGCGACTGCAGCGTCGTGCGGGGCGCGGTCGCCGTCTCCAGCAACTCCAGCGCGAGCGCCAGCGTCGCCTGCTGCGATGCGGGATCGTGCGGCTTGCCGGCCGCATTGCCCAGGGGAAAGTCGGAGAACAGCAAGCGCGCAACGCCGGCGTGCTCCACGATGTCCCGGGCGCAACCCAGGACCACCGTCGCGATGCCCGCGGATTCCAGCGCGCGGGCGGTGAGCGACAGGGTCTGGTGGCATACCGGGCAATTGGGCACGAGCAGCGCCGCGTCGACGCCATCCTCGCGGCAGCGCTCCAGCACGAGCGGGATGTCGACGTCCATCGTGTGGCGCTGGCTGCGGTTGGTCGGCATGCCGTGGAAGCGGGCCGCGAGGCGAAAGCGCCCTTGCTGCGCCCACTGGCGCATCAGCGGCAAGGGAAACCAGCTGTCGCTGTCCGCCATCGAGGTGTGCTTGCGGTCGATCGCGACGTGCGCGATGCGCAGGTCATGGTCGTACGCCGTGTCGCCGGCGTAGGGGGTGAAGAATTTCGCCGCCGCGTTGTACGGCGCGCCAGGCCCTTGCGGACCTTTGTCCGGCTGGTAGGGGGCCGCCGTGGTGACCAGCGTCACGACGCATTCGGCCAGCGGCTTGGGCAGCGGCTGGAAAGGCACGGTGTCGAAGTGCGCGTAACGGTACGGGTTGCCGTAGCCGAGGGCCAGGTACCAGGCGCGCGTGCGCTCCATGTAGGGGATGGGATCGTCCGTCGCCATGGCTTGCTCCTGCGCTGCATGGTACGCGCGACTTCGACGCCGCGCCCGGGGGCTGTCTCAGGTGCTCGCCGCCGGCTGTGCACCGAAGAAGCCGATCACGCGGCAGATGCGCCCATCGACATCGAGCTCCATGAGGTCGAGGCCTTCCAGCACGGGCTGGCCGTCGGGGCTCACCAGCTGCCAGCCGTAGCGAAGGAACTCGTGGTGCGCATCCACGGCGGTGTGGCGCACGAAGCGGTGGCCGGGGAATTGCTGCAGCAGCAGGCCACCCTGTTCGGCGATGCCCGCATGGCCTGCGCTTTGCAACGGCGGGTCCACCAGGCGCCCGCCGGGATGCCAGAGGCGCCGGACCGCTTCGATGCGCTTGCCGGCATCGGGTTCGCAGTAGGCCGAAAGATGTTGGTCGACGAGAAGTTGGGCCGTGGCTGGCATGGGACCTCCTGGGTTGAAGAGGACCGCATCGTGCCGCTGCCGCTGCGTGCAGGCCATGACCCCGGAGGTCAAGCCCATGGGTCACGCGACGGGCAGCACGATCTCCACCAGCGCCCCGCCCAGCGGGCTGCGCGACAGTTTCAGTTCTCCCTGGTGACTGGCCACGAGGTCGTTCACGACGGCGAGGCCGACGCCATGGCCCGGGACGCGCTCGTCGCCGCGCACGTGGATCTGCAGGACGGACTCGGTGTCGGAAAAGCCGGGCCCGTCGTCCTCCACGCGCAGCAGCAAGCGGCCGCCGTCGCGCCATGCGCGCGCGTTCACGCGCGACCTGGCCCACTTGGCGGCGTTGTCCATCAGGTTGCCCAGGATCTCGAACACGTCGCCCTCGTCGATGCGCCAGGTCAGGTCGGGCTGGCATTCGGTCGTGATCGCGAGGCCCTTCTCGGCATGGACTTTCACCAGCGCATCGCGCACCCGGTCGAGAATCGGCGAGACCAGTACCGGCGGCGCGAAGCGCGTCGCCCCGCCGGCGCCGGCGCGGCCCAGCTGGTGCTGCACGATGTCGTCCATGCGCGCCACCTGCTGTTCCACGGCGGATGGCAGCTGCGCGGGCTCGTGGAGCGCATTGCGCAGCACCGCCAGCGGCGTCTTGAGGCTGTGCGCCAAGAAGCTGAGGGCCTCCTTGTAGCGGCCCTGGCGCACGCGTTCCTGCTGGATCAGCGTGTTGAGGTTGTCGGTGAGCGGCAGGATCTCGTCGGGATAGCGGCCCTCGATGCGCTGCTGCTCGCCGCTTTCGACGCGGGCAATCTCGCTCGCCACGCGGCGCAACGGCGACAGGCCCCAGCGCAGCAGCACCGTCTGCGCCAGCAGCAGCAGGATGCCCGCGCCGCCCAGCCACAGCCACAGCGTGCGCGCGAACACCGCGATCTCGCGGTCGAATTCGGAGCGGTCCTCCAGCACCGACAGCACCAGCGGCGCTGCGCTCTTGCCCGTCGCCCAGTTCACGCCATAGCTGACGGCCAGGTAGGACTGGTCCTTGCCATCGATGGTGTCGTTGCGCCACTCGCCCGTCTGCACCCCGTCGATGCGAAAGGGTGGATTGGCGCCGAGGCTGGAGGCCGAACGCCATTGCTCGCGGCGCGAGACGTCGTAGATGCTCGCGTACAGGCCCGACTGCGGCAGCGTCAGGCGCGGCTCGGCGAAGGCGGGTGGCATCAGCAGCGCACCCGTGTCGTCCAGCTCCGCGCGGGCGAGCAGCAGGTAGACCGTGCTTTGCAGGCGGCCGAAATGCACCGCGCGCACGCTGTCGGCGTGGGCGCGCTGCACCGCGAATCCGGCGCCCGCCATGAAGGCCACCAGCACCAGGGCGGCACCGAGGAAAAGACGTGCCCGGATCGAATAGCCGGACGTCATCCCAGGGTGAAGCGGTAACCCCGGCCGCGCACCGTCTCGATGGGTGCAAGCTGGCCCTCGGGGTCCAGCTTGCGGCGCAGCCGCCCGATCAGCACCTCGAGCACATTGCTGTCGCGGTCCTCACCATGCGGGTAGAGATAGTCCGCCAGTTCCTGCTTGGGCACCACGCGCGCGCGTTCGCGCACGAGGAATTCGAGCAGCCGGTATTCGAACGCGGTGAGCTCCAGCGCCTCGCCCTCCAGCTTCACGGACTGGGCCGAGAAATCGAGGCTGATGGGGCCGAAGCTCACCACCTCGCTGGCCGCCTTCATCGAGCGGCGCAGCAGCGCCTTCACGCGCGCGGCGAGTTCGGGGTACTCGAAGGGCTTCGTGACGTAGTCGTCCGCGCCCGCTTCGAGGCCGCTCACCTTGTCCTGCCAGCTGCCGCGGGCCGTGAGGATCAGCAGCGGCATGGTGCGGCCTTCGGCGCGCAGCCGCTGCACGATCGTCAGTCCATTGAGCTTGGGCAGGCCCAGGTCGACGATGGCGAGATCGAAGGGGTACTCGCGGGCAAGGAAGAGGCCTTCCTCGCCGTCCTTGGCCTGGTCGACGCGGTAGCCCTCGTTTTCCAGCTGGCGCGCCAGCCCGAGCCGCAGCGCCGCGTCGTCTTCGACCAACAGCAGGCGCATCGCTGCGGCCCTATTGGGCGCGGCCGGTTGCCACGTCCACCAGCACCACGCGGACGTCGCCGCGCGGAGTGACCACCTTGACGCGCCAGACGGCTCGGCCGCCGGCGTCGGAGCGTTCCACCGCGAGCACCCGTCCGCCCGTCTCGCGCTGGGCCACGGCCGCGGCATCGTCACGACTGACGTCGGCCCAGGCGGGGAGCCCGGCCATCGCCAGCAACACGGCGCACAAGAGGGGGCGGATAGTGTTCACGAAGGGTTCTTTCTCACTGGGGACGATGGTACTCCCGCTCATCCAGCGGAGTGACGGACACGCGCACGGGCATCGTGCGGCCCGGCTCTTCGCGGGTGAGGGTGGTGTACTGCTGGCCGTGGTATTCGTAGGTCACGCGGTAGCCGGTCAGGCGCTGCTGCACGTCGTTCACGGTGCGGCAGCTGCGCACTTCGCGCGGCTGGTTCACGTAGGCCTGCGGCTGGCTGTTGGCGATGCGGTCGCCGGCGATGGCGCCGATCACGGCGCCGGCCGCGGTGGCGGCTTCGCGGCCGTGGCCCTTGCCGACCTGGTTGCCCAGGAGGCCGCCGGCCACGCCGCCGATGATGACGCCGCCATAGCCGCCGCCATAGCCGCCGCCGCTGCCCGCGACCGGTTGCGGCTCGTTGACGATCTGGCTCGCGCATTCCTGGCGCGGCACCTGCACCGATTCGTACTGCGGCTCCACGTTCTGCACGCGGGCGCGGTCCACGAAGCTCTGGGCCTGGACGGCCACGGCGCCGGTGGCGAGAAGGGCGAGAAGGGCGACACGTTTCATTGAAAGACTCCTGAGGTTCGTTGTAGGAAGAAGCTTAGGCGGGCCTGCGTGAACGCTTGCTGAACGAACGTAACGCCGGTTCCGCTTTTGCCGATTACCAACGGTCGTAGCCGGGACCGTCCTGGCCGTAGGGCCCCTGGGGGTACACCGAGAAAGTCCAGGTCCGGCGTGCCGTGTTGCCGGCGCGGTCGCTCACCACCAGCTGCGCCCAGTGGTGGCCGGGCAGCAGGTCTTCCGCGTAGCGCAGCTCCCCGTTGTTCAGCCGCGCGCGGCCGGTGACGTCACGCCCGTCGACACTCAGCGACACGGCGGCGACGCCGCTTTCGTCATCCTGGAAGTGAGCCAGGATCCGCGTCCAACCGCGGGTCGTGATGGTCGCGTCCGCGTCCGGCGTCACGTCGAAGATGCGCGGGGCGCGCCGATCGCCGCGCAGGTCGTGCTGGACACCCCAGCCATGGCCGCGGTCGTAGGCCCCGTCGCGGTGCTCGGCGGCGGCCGGCCCGGCCGCGAACATCGTGCCGAGCGGAACGAGCAGCATCGCGGCGGCGGCCAGCTTGGAACGGAGAGTGGCTTGCATGATTCACCTCGCACGGTGGGTTGATGTGCAGTGAGTTTGCGGGCACCCGCGTGAACGCACGCTGAACGGAAAGCAGATATCCGCTTGCGTTGGCGAGCGCGGTCCGTATCATTGCGGCGCCTGACCAAGGAGGTGGGAACATGGACTTCAAGCAATCCATCCTGCGCTGCGTACGGGACAAGTACGCGGACTTCAACGGCCGCGCCGGCCGGCCGGAATTCTGGTGGTTCGCCCTGTTCTGCTTTCTCGTCGCGGCCGTGTTCAACGTGCTGCGGCTGGAGATGATCGGCATGCTGGCCAACCTGGCCTTGTTGCTTCCCTCGCTCGCCGTGGGCGCGCGTCGCCTGCACGACATGGGCAAGAGCGGCTGGTTCCAGCTGGTGTGGCTGATCCCCTTCATCGGCTGGGCCGTGATGATCTACTGGCTGGTGCAGCCGAGTGTCGCCGGCTCGAACGAGTACGGGGACGCCGCCGCACAGCCGGGGAGCGCGCCGGCGCTGCCTCCCGGGGCGGTCTGACGCCTGCGCAAAGCGACGGGTCCGGGAATTGACCCGTCCTGGTACGGGAGACCCGCGTTCAATAACTGATCGTGAGGGTGTGCGTCCGGGTGGCGGTGCAGTTCGACGTGGCGCAAGCGCCGGCCTGGCCGGCCGGAATCGTCGCGGTGACCGAATAGGTCTGCACGGCGCCGGTGCCGGTCGCGGAGCTGCCGTTCAAACCCAGCGTGTAGCGCAGGCCGCTGAGCACGCCCTCCGTGACATCGGTCGCGATGGTGTAGGGCATGCCGCCTGTGCAGTTCAGGCCGAAGCTGGTGCTCTGCGAAGCCTGTCCGCCGAAAGCGGTGTACGCCAGGTTGATGCTGCCGGGTCGCGAAACCACGGTGCACAGCGCAGGCGCATAAATGGAAACGGGGATCGTTCCGAACAGCGTGTTCGTTCCGTAGGTCATCGTCATGGCGATGGAGTCGGTGTAGGTCCCCGTCGACGGCGCCGTTTGCGAAGTGACCATGCAGCCCCAGTAGGTGGTCTGCTTGGTGAGGGTCCCCGTCGCGCCGTTGCTCCAGCTCATGGAGTCGGTGATCGAACGCGGGTTCTTCCAGGCCGTGCTGCAGGCCGAATTCGTGAACACGTCGTAGCGCAGCGTCGCGCCGCCCAGTGAGGCGCGGTTGTTCACGCCGTTGGGATTGGTGCCGTTGTTCACCGCGATGTCGTAGGTGACGCTTGCCGGATCGGTCACGCTCGTGCGCGTGCAGCTCACCGTGAAGAAGGTCTGGACGCTGGTGGTCGAGTTGTTCACGTAGCTGATCGTCACGCCCGGCGTGGTGATGCTGGTGCAGGTGATGGCCGCGTGCGCGGCCGGTCCGGCGACCAGCAGAACCAGCCAGAGCAGAAACGTGGACCACGGTGCCTTCATCGGACCCTCCGGCAGGTCACGGGACCGACGCGCAGGACGTCGTCGTTCGCGGCGGGCGGCAGCGGCAGCGAGAACGTGCAACGTCCCTCGCGCCAGCGCACCAGCATCTCGTTCTGTGCCTGCAGGCCGGTCACGAAGGCTTCACCCCGACGGCCCACGAACATTTCTTCCTTGTCGCCCCGGATCTGCACGACCGCTCCGGCAGGCACGGGTTCGCCGTCTTCCTGGTGGATCTTGACCAGTGCGGCCCGGCCGCTGCGCACGGGGAACACGACTTTCACCGCGCTGCGCCACGACGGAACCACCTGCTGCTCGATCGAATCGAGCTCGGCGCTGATCGGCAGGTCGCTGGCCTGCAGCCGGACCTGGTTGCTCTGGTACGGGCTCAGGTAAGGCACGAAGGCGATGCCGGCGGAGTCCGTGACGGCCGTCGGCGTGGACCCGAGGCCGACGCCCACGCCCGGATAGCCCTTGAGTTCCACCACCGCGAAGCTTTCGTCCAGCCGGCGCGTGAAGAAGGCGCGGCCGGCGGCGAGCGCCATGCCACCCGAAGCTCCGACGCGCAGCGAGTTCTGCGAAGGGGAGGCGCTCAGGTCGGTGTAGACGCGCCCGTAGCGGCCCGTGTAGTCGAGGCCCGCCTCGGCGTGGGCCTCGTTGTTCAACTGGCCTCCGAGCACGCGCCAGCCGATGTCGTTGGCGTCGGTGGCGAACTGCGCGACGCTCGCATACGCGTCGTGGGACTTGCCATGGCTGCTGACCGACGCCGACGCGAACCGCTGGTTCTCCAGGGGGATCTGCAGCGTCACACCGAAGGAGGTACCGCCGAACGGACCGACCACCTTGCTCACGTTGGCGTTGACGGTGATGTTCTCCCGGAAACGGTAGCCGTAGTTCATGCTGTAGGTGGTGACGGTGGGCCCGTCGTACCGGTCCAGGCGTGCGTACCCCACTGCCACGGAAGAACGCCCGAACTGCTGGGTGGCGTTGGCGGCGAACTGCTGGCGGGTCGGGAACTGCGCCAGCTCCATGCCGAGTTCGCGGTAGCGTGACGACGCCGCCTGCCATTGCGCGCTCACTGCCGTGCGCACCCATTGCCGTTCGACACCCAACAGCCAAAAGTCGCCGTCGCCGATTCGTTCGTCGCGGCTGCGCACGTAGGTGGCGCGACCGAGGAAGTCGGCTGGCAGCGCCGCGATCGCACCCGCACCCAGGTTGGAATGGTGCTGTGTCCACTCGCCGCGGCCTTCCAGCGTCAGGCGATCGGAAACGCCGCGCCGCCAGGTGCCGCTGGCGAAGCGGTGACCATAGTCGGCATCGGTGAGGCCGAGGTTCTCGCGGACCGCGCCCGCCTCGAAGCTCCAGTCGTTGAGCCCCGGCGCCAGCAACTGCACGCTGGTAAAGAAGGGCTGGGCGATCACCACTTCGCGGCCCAGCACGTCGCGAACGACGATGCGGGTTTCGCCGCTGCCCGTGAGTCCGAGGCTGTTGTCGATCACGAAAGGCCCGGTGGGCACTTGCGAGACCTTGCGCAGCACGTCGTTGACGTACAGCTCCACCGTGGAGGGCGCGGCCGAGATGCCGGCCAGCAACGGCAGCGGCTGCGTGAGGAAGCCGGGTGTGAGAGCGTAGTTGGTTCCCAGCTGGATGCCGCCGAAATACACGTTGCGGCCCCACAGGCCCATCCGCGTCGATGCATCGCCCAGTCGCAACGTGAGGTTCTTGTCCGGCAGGTTGCGGGTATAGGTCGACTCGAGGCGCAACCATTCCTTCGGTTGCCCCTGGACCCCGCCGGTGAGGTTGCGCGCCACCTCGCTGGTGGTGACCACGCCCCAGTCGTTGGACGCGCCCAGCTCCAGCAGCGCTCCGAAATCGCGGACCGTCCGGGCGCCGCGGGTCGAGGAGTTCTGGTAGCTCAGGTCGTAGTTGAAGAACACGCTCGGCAACACGGGGCTGGGTTTGGGGGTCTGCGACTCCGTGTCAAGCGTGAGCCGGGTCCCCGAAAACGCCTCCGGCGCGAAGGTGAGTTCCACCGACAAGGTGGTGTAGTTCACGCGGGCGTTGAAGCCGGGCAGCACCGCCAGCGGAAAGAAGTCGGCACCACGCACGCGGATCGCCTGGGCGTTGGCGGGCATGCGCAGGCGCCATTCCTCGATGGCTTCGGGGCTGACGTACAACGCGCCGGCGCGTTCCACGAAGGGCCAGGCGCCGGCCTTGGCGCCGTTGACGGTCGCCTCCAGCGGAATGATGCGGTCCTGGATTGCCGGCCCCGCGGGTGTATCGGGCCGCGTGTTCTGGGCGAATGTTCCGGTCGCAAGGGCCTGCATCAGTACAGCCGCGATGAACGTGCAGACCCTGCCCCGGCTCATTCTGGCAAGGTGGCGTCGAAGGACTGGAGGGTGCCGTCGTCCAGGGCAACCTGCAGCTTGATCTTGCCGGCGGGAATCTTCCCCTCGGCGCGTTTGATGTCGAAGGAACGCTTGACGGTGGGCAGCAGGTAGCCGCCGGTGTCGCGCGCGGCCAGCTTGGCCCCCTTCTCGTCCAGGACTTCCAGCGCGCGAATCTGGGTATAGGCCGTGCCCGCGTTGTTGCACAGCGCGCGCACCGTGTCCGGTCCCGCGCGCTCCGCGCCGCACTGCAGGTCCCGCTTGACGCCCGGCGGGGTGATGAACACGGGCAGCGAAAACGCCAGTGCGACCTGGAGCTGGATCTGCGCATTGGAGCGCGCCTCGGGGACCTCCCGCATGATGAGCCGGTAGGTTTGCTGTTCACCACCCGGCGGCGGCGTGAGCCGCGCCAGGCGGACCACCTGGCGCGCCCGCGGGGCGAGCTTGATGATGGGAGGCGTGAGGATCAGGTCTTCGGTCAGGACCAGGTCGTCCGAGCCGTCCGCCTTCTGCTTCCACGTATACAGGTCCGCCTGCATCACCACTTCCTCGTCGCTTTCGTTGGTGACCGTGACCGCCACGGCGCGGTCCTTGGGCGTCATGAAGATGCGAACGGGGGTGATGGTGAACTGGGCGGCGCTGGCAGGCAGCGTGCACAAGGCGACGGCGGCGAGGACAACCGATCGGTGATAAAGCTTCATCGCGGGTCTCGTAGTGAGTGCCAGCTCAACAGCTTAACTCACCAGGTCACCGTCATCTCAACGTATTCCACGCCGCCCGCCGCGATGATGCGGGAGGAATACTCACCCCACGCATAGAAGCTCTCCTCACCCACTTCCACCAGCGCGCCCGCCACCCTCATGCGTGTGTCCGGCAACCGAAAGCGCAGGGCGTCCTGAGCGCCGCGCGCGCTGGAACCCGCGGTCCTGATCGAGGGCGGAGTTCCGGGCAGGAAAGACGGCGTGATCGCCGCGGGCGCAGGACCAGGCGCCGACTGCCCGGTGGGCACGGGGCCGCATTGCACCAGGGGGACACCGCTGCCGACGCTTGCGGTGCAACTGGTGGGAGCGGGCACGTAGTTGATGGTCACGTTGAACGAAGCGCTCGCCTGGCCGGCGAGCGCGGGCGCGCCCGGAACGCTGGCGGCCAGCGCAATCGCCAGGACGGCGCCATGCAGCTGGCGGGCGAACGGGCGGTGAGGACGGTCCATGGAGCACATGATGCAGCTTGCTTCGTCGGCCGGACAGCGGAGTTCCAGCCGGCGCATGCGCGATCAGTAAGTGATGGTCAGCGTGCGGGTCTGGGTCCCGCTGCCGCTGGTGTTGTCACCGGCCTGGTCGGCTGCGATGTCCACGCTCAATCCGATCGTGTACAGGTCCGCCGTGCCGTCGCTGCCGCCCGTACCGTTGGCGCCCGCGGTCGCGGACGATCCGGCCTGCGACTTGGAGGTCGCGCCGCTGATGGTGTAGCGAATGCCCTTGATCACGCCTTCGGCCGTCACGGGGCTGTTCAGCGCCACGGCGCTGGAACCGGTCTGGACACCGCCGGGGGTGTTGTCGAAGGAGAACGTGGGGGTCAGCCCGCGCGAGCACTTGAACACGGTCGAGCCGGACTTCGACTGCGCGGGACCGAAGGCCGTATAGGTGAAGGAGTAATCGAGCGAAGCGGTCTGAACCGAGCAGCCAGCGGTGAAGTTGACGGTCACGTCGAACGTGTCCTGCGCCGTGCCTGCGGCTTGTGCGCCAGCACTTGCAAAAAGGATCGCAGCAGCGATGAGGTTCAGCTTTTTCATACCCAATGACTCCTTGCCTTGTTGAACATCTGGTGAGGCGCCTTAGGCAACCTCCCTACCGATGCTTAGGAATGTAGAGCTACGAGAAACGTTTTGCAATACTTAAAGTCAATCAAATCAATAGCTTAGGAAAGTCTGACGGAGTGACTCGCGATGTTTGTCACAATTAGCCGGGTCTGGTCCGCGGGTGCCGGGATGAAAGGCTCTTCGCGGGAGACCGGCGGAGCTGCGGAAAAGCGACGGCTCGTCTAACACCGGTCTAAGAGAGCTGGCCTAAGCTTCGGAGCCTGGGCAGGAGGTCCCCGGATGCGAGTGCTGCTGGTCGAAGACGACGAAATGATCGGGCACAGCCTGCGCGACGCGCTGTCCGCGCAGGGCTGGTCGGTCGACTGGGTCAAGGACGGCCTGCTGGCGCAGAGCGCCTGGGCCGACGGTGACTACGCCTGCGTGCTGCTGGACCTCGGACTTCCGAAGCGGGACGGCGTCGAGGTGCTGCGGCACGCTCGCGGCCGCGGCGATGCGACGCCCGTACTGGTGCTCACCGCGCGCGACGGCGTCGACGACCGGGTGGAAGGCCTGGACCTGGGCGCCGACGACTATCTGCTCAAGCCTTACGAGATGCGCGAGCTGCTGGCGCGCATGCGGGCGGTGATCCGCCGCCGCGACGGCAGCGCCCACTCGATGATCGGAAATGCGATGGTGCAGCTTGACCTCACCACCCGCGAGGTGCTGGTCGAAGGAGAGCGGTCGCAGCTTTCCGCGCGGGAGTTTGCGTTGCTGCATGCCTTGCTGGAACGACCCGGTGCCATCCTGTCGCGCGAACAGCTGGAGAACCGCATCTATGGCTGGGGCGAAGAGGTGAGCAGCAACGCGGTGGATGTCCTGATCCACGGCATGCGTCGCAAGCTGGGACCCGACACCATCCGCAACGTGCGCGGCCTCGGCTGGCGGGTGGCCGGCGGCGGCGCGGGAGCAGAGACGTGAAATGGCATGTCTTTCCCAATGGGCCGATGTGCTCGATCCGCCGGGCGATGATGCTGTGGCTGGTGCCGCTGTTCCTGGCGGTCGGAACCATGGCGGCGGTCATCTCGTACTGGTCGTTCTCGCGCATGGTCAACACGTTCATGGACGAACAGATGCAGCAGCTGGCCACGGCACTCGCGGACAACCAGACGATCCAGCCCATGCCGCTGGACGCCGAGCGGGTGCTCAAGTGGGGCGCCTACGTGGTGCAGACCTATGACCCGACCGGCGTGAAGAAGGTCACCTCCTGGCCCGACCTGACCCTCGGCCTCCAATCCACGGCCGGCTTCCATGACGTGGAGCACGAGGGCCGGGGCTGGCGGGTCTACACGCTGCCCGCCTACCAGCCGGGCAGCCATGCCGTGCAGGTGCTGCAGAGCGATGGCTTCCGCGCCAAGCTCGCCGCGGAACGCGCCGGTGCGGCCGTCGCACCGATCCTGCTGTTGCTGCCGCTGTCGATGTTCGCGCTCTGGGTGGTTGCGCGCGCGATGTCGCGGGCCTTGCAGGACATCGCCCGGCAGGCGGCGGGACAGGACGAGCACACCATCTCGGAGCTCGCGGTGAAGAACATCCCGAGCGAGATCGCGCCGATGGTGAGTTCGTTCAACAGCCTGCTGCGGCGCCTGCGCGACGCCTTCGCGACGCAGCGCCGTTTCGTTCAGGACGCGGCCCACGAGCTGCGCACGCCCATCGCCGCCATCGGCCTGCAGATGGAGAACATGCGCCACGACATGAACTGTCCCGCCGCGGAAGACCGCTTCGCGCAGCTGGAGTCCGGTGTCCGGCGCGCGCAGCGTCTCGTCGACCAGTTGCTCCGGCTGTCGCGCCAGGAAGCTGCCGGCGCGGACGGGCCAGCCATCGTCGACCTGCGCACGCAGCTGCGAGAGAGCATGAACACGCTGATCGGCCTGGCCGACCAGCGCAACATCGACCTGGGGTTCGTGGGCGCGGACGGCGGCGGCACGCCGATCACGATGCATTGCGCTTCGGGGGATCTTCGCAGCCTGCTCGACAACCTGATCGAGAACGCCCTGCGCTACACGCCCGAAGGCGGCGTGGTGGACGTGCGCCTGCTGCAGGAGCAGGGCCGCGTCGCCGTGGAAGTCGTGGACACCGGTCCGGGCATTCCGCAGGAGCTGCTGCCGCGCGTGTTCGATCGGTTCTTCCGCGTGCCGGGCAACGGCGCCAACGGCAGCGGCCTGGGGCTCGCAATCGCGAAGGCGTCCGCGCAGCGCGCAGGCCTGTTGCTCACGCTGCGCAATCGTGAAGACCGCAGCGGCCTGATCGCGCGCATCGAGCCCGCCGCGTGAGCTGCGCCGCAGGCGAACGTCGGTGCGCGGGTCGTCGCGCGCAGGCGGTCGATGGTCCTCCCGGGCAAGATGTCTTCGGGTCAACCGAGCTTCCGAGCCAGGCTGCGACCAAATAGAAAAGGGCTGCCATGCAGCCCTTCTTCATTGGCGGTGGAGGTCAGAGCGTGATCGACAGCACCACCGGCTCCGTGTCCGGAACCTTGACGTGGAGGGTGGGGCCGGAGTGGGGTAGCAGGGGGCCCTCCACCCAGCCAGGTAGGGGCGTCGGCGCCAGCGTCAACGTGTGCGCGTCGTCTTCGACCCGGTTCGCGGTGTCGGCCCAGGTCGCGGTAGGCAGCTCGATCCTCATGGGGTGAGACTGTAACGACGCGTTGCACGGCTCCGGTGCCGCTCGGCGCCGATACTCGGCGGCATCGTCGAATAGTTCACGCGCCAGTGCAGTAGCATCGGTCGCCTTGAAATGTTCACGGGCCGCCCCTAGCTCGTGAGCGCGATCCCCCACAAAGCCATGAGCCAGAAACAGACCCTCTCCTTCCAGGCCGAGGTTGCGCAGCTGCTGCACCTCGTCACCCACTCGCTCTACTCCAACAAGGAGATCTTCCTGCGGGAGCTGATCTCCAATGCCTCGGATGCCTGCGACAAGCTGCGTTTCGAGGCGCTGCACCATTCCGAGCTGTACGAAGACGCACCCACGCTGGAAATTCGCGTGAGCTTCGACAAGGATGCCCGCACGCTCACCGTTTCCGACAACGGCATCGGACTGTCCGAGCAGGAAGCCATCGAGAACCTCGGCACGATTGCCAAGAGCGGCACGCGCGAATTCATGAGCAAGCTGTCCGGCGACCAGAAGGCGGACGCGCAGCTCATCGGCCAGTTCGGCGTGGGCTTCTACTCGGGCTTCATCGTCGCCGACCGCATCACGGTGGAGTCCCGCCGCGCCGGCCTGAAGCCGGAAGAAGGCGTCCGCTGGACCAGCGCCGGCGCCGGCGATTTCGAGGTGGAGTCCCTCACCCGTGCGCAGCGCGGCACCAGCGTGACCCTGCATCTGCGCGACGACGCGCTCGACTACCTGTCGTCCTGGAAGCTGAAATCGATCGTCGGCAGGTACTCCGACCACATCGCGCTGCCCATCCTGATGCGCAAGGAGGAATGGAAGGAAGGCGAGGACGGCAAGCCCGGGGACCACGTGCTGGCCGACGAGTGGGAGACGGTGAACCAGGCGACGGCGCTGTGGGCGCGGGCGAGGAAGGACATCACGCCCGAGCAGTACCGCGAGTTCTACAAGTCCGTCAGCCACGACCACCAGGACCCGCTGGCCTGGAGCCACAACCGGGTGGAAGGCAGCACGGAGTACACGCAGCTGCTGTACGTTCCCGCGCACGCGCCCTTCGACCTGTGGAATCGCGACAAGGCGGCGGGTGTCCGCCTCTACGTACGGCGTGTCTTCATCATGGACGAGGCCGAAGCGCTGATGCCGGCCTACCTGCGCTTCATGAAGGGCGTGGTGGACTCCGCTGACCTGCCGCTGAACGTGAGCCGCGAACTGCTGCAGGAAAGCCGCGACGTCAAGGCGATCCGCGAAGGCAACACGCGGCGCGTGCTCGCGATGCTGGAAGACCTGGCGAAAGCCGAGAAGGATGAGGCCGCGAGTGCCGAGGACAAAGGCAAATACGCGACCTTCTATTCCGAATTCGGCGCGGTGCTCAAGGAAGGCCTGGGCGAGGACTTCGGCAACCGTGAACGGATCGCCAGGCTGCTGCGCTTCGCGTCGACGGCCAGCGACACCAGCAGCGTGTCCCTGGCCGACTACAAGGCCCGCATGAAGGAAGGTCAGGACGCGATCTACTACGTCACCGGCGAGACGCAGGCCGCCGCCGCCCACAGCCCGCAGCTGGAGATCTTCCGCAAGAAGGGCATCGAAGTGCTGTACATGACGGACCGCGTGGACGAATGGGCGCTGTCGCACCTGCCCGAATTCGACGGCATGCCGCTGCAGTCTGTCGCCAAGGGCCAGGTGGACTTGGGCAAGCTGCAGGACGAGGCCGAGAAGAAGGCGGCGGAGGACGCCGCCGAATCCTTCAAGCCGGTGCTGGCCAGGTTGAAGGAAGCCCTCAAGGACAAGGCGGAAGACGTGCGCGTCACCACGCGGCTGGTCGATTCACCGGCTTGCCTGGTCGTGACCGAAGGCGGCATGAGCCTGCAACTGGCCCGGCTGCTCAAGCAGGCGGGGCAGAAGGCGCCGGAGGTCAAGCCGGTGCTGGAGGTGAATGCCTCGCACCCGCTGGTGCAGAAGCTGGAAGGCTCGCCCAACTTCCATGACCTGGCGCACATCCTGTTCGACCAGGCGCTGCTGGCCGAGGGCGGGCTTCCGGAGGACCCTGCGGCCTATGTGAAGCGGGTGAACGCGCTGCTGGCCTGATCGGGCGACTTCCCAGGCGCGGCGTGCGGCAAGGGCGTCCGCTGTGGCGCGCGCAGGGACGCGCCGCAACGGATCATTCGAAGCCGCAGCGGCTGCGCATTTCCGCGGCTGCCGGATCGGTGAGCGCCGCGATGAGCGCGCGCGCGAGTTCGGGCTCCTCGGCCGCCGTGGTCACGGCAGCCGTGTAGGTCGTGAGCAGTTCATGCGGCGGCGGCAGCAGGCCCGTGAGGCGGACGCCCGGCGTGATCAGGATCTCGGTGACCTGCGTGCAGCCGACGGCATCGGGCTCGGATGCCTGTGCCAGCGCTGCCATGGCGGTGGCGCCGTTCGGGTAGGTCTTGAACTTGCCCGTGTCCCCGGCCAGGCCCAGCGCCTGCAGCACCTTGAAGAAGTGGATGCCCGCCGTGGCCTTGGCAGGATCGGGGAAGTAGATCGCGGGCGCCGATTGCAGCAACGCCTTCAGGTCGGCTTCCGAGCCGATGGTCACGGCCCGTCTCTTGTCCTTGAGTGCCACGCCGGTCTTCACCAGGCCGACCGGCTGCACGGATGCGGCATCCGCACGGCCCTGCCCGGCGAGCTCGTCGACCAGCGCCTGCGTGAGGATCAGCAGGTCGCACGGCGCACCGCCGAGCAATTTGTCCTTCATCGCGCCGACCGCGCCGAAGCTGCCTTCAATGCGGCAGCCATGCTGTTGTTCGAAGGCCGCCTGCACCCGGCCCACCAGGCCCTGCGCCGCGCCGCCGCTCAGGATGCGAAGAGTCCTTGGCATCACTCGGCCTTGATGTTGGCGCTCTTGATGACCTTCGCCCACTTCTGGATGTCGTCGCGCACGTACTTGTCGAACGCGGGCGCATTCATCACCAGCGGCACCGCACCCTGCTTGGCCCAGGCCTGCTGCACGTCGGGCTGGCTGACGATCTTGCTGACCGCTTCGTTCAGCCGCGTGACGATCGCGGCCGGCGTGCCTTTGGGCGCCAGCAGCCCGAGCCAGATCGTCGCTTCGTAGCCGGGCACGCCGGATTCGTCCACCGTGGGCACATCGGGCAGCACGGCCGAGCGCTTCTTGCCGGTGGTGGCGATCGCCTTCACCTTGCCCGACTTCACCTGTTCGGTCATGGTGGTGACCGCGTCGAACATCAGGTCGACCTGGCCGCCCAGCACGTCGGTGCGCGCGCCCGAGCTGCCCTTGTACGGGATGTGGACGATCTTGGTGTCCGACATGCTCTTGAACAGCTCGCCGGCCATGTGGTACGGCGTGCCGGTTCCGGAAGACGCGTAGTTCAGCTTGCCCGGCCTCTCCTTGGCCAGCTTCACCAGGTCGCGGATGTTGTTGGCGGTCACCGAGGGGTGCGCCACCAGCACGAGGTCCGAGTAGTTGATGGGCGCGACGGCCACGAAGTCGCGCTCGAGCTCGTAGGGCTTGTTGGGCACCAGCGTCTCGTTCACGGTGTGCGTGTTCGACATCAGCAGCAGCGTATAGCCGTCGGCCGGCGCCTTGGCGACCAGGTCCGTGCCGATCACCGCGCCGGCACCCGGCCGGTTCTCCACCACGAAGGCCTGCCCCAGCTGGTCCGGAAGGCGCTGCGCGAGGAAGCGCGCGAACACGTCCGCCGGGCCGCCCGTGGCAAAAGGCACGACGATGCGCACCGGTCGCGTGGGCCAGTTCTGCGCGGCCGCAGGCAGGGCCTGCAACAGCCCCGCGGCACAGGCGCCGGCCGCGAGCCAGCGCAGGAACGTGTGGCGCTTCATGGAAAGCCTCCTTATTCGACCTTGCCGATCTTCTTGACGACGTCGTGCATGCGCTGCACGTCGCCCTGCACGTACTTCTCGAAGTCGGGCGTGTCCTGGTAGAGAACGGGACTGCCCGCGTTCATGATCACGTCCTTGACCTTGGGATCGTTGGCGGCAGCACGCGCGGCGGCGCGCAGGCGCTGCACCACGGGCTCCGGCGTGCCGGCCGGCACGAACACGCCGGACCACTGGGCGTACTCGGCGTTGTAGCCGGACTGCTTGAGAGAGGGCACGTCGGGCATCGTCTCCAGCCTGGTGGTGCCCCAATGCGCCAGCACGCGCAGCTTGCCGGCCTTGACCTGCTGCAGCACCGTGGCGGGACCGGAGGCCACCGCATCGACCTGGCCGCCCAGCAGCGCGACCACGGCCGGACCGGCGCCCGTGTACGGGATGTGGGTCATCCGCACGTTGGCGACCTGCTTGAGGATTTCCATCGGCACGTGCATCGTCCCGTAGTTGCCGGAGGAGCCGAAGTTGATCGCGCCGGGGCGCTTGCGCGCATCCTCGACGAAGTCCTTCACGGTCTTCCAGGGGGCATCGGCCCGCACGGCCAGCACGGTCGGGTCGGCGGTGATGCGGGCGATGGGGCGCAGCGCGTTGTACGCGTACATCTGCTGGCGGCCGAGCAGCAGGTCGGCCTCGGGCAGCACGCTGTACGAGGAAAGGGCCATGAGGATGGTGTAGCCATCCGGGGCGGATTTGGCGACCTGGGCCATGCCGATGCCGCCGCCGGCGCCGCCCTTGTTTTCGATCACCACCGGCTGGCCGAGGTCGCGCCCCATCGCCTCCGCGACCGGCCGCCCGACGATGTCCGCCAGCCCGCCGGGCGGGAACGGCACGATCATCGTGATGGGCTTGGTGGGGTAGGCGGCCTGCGCGGCAGCAAGGCCGGCCGCGGTGAAAAGACCCGCGGCCACGAAAATCCGGCGCAACATTGGGGGAACTCCTGAGGGACGTTTTGTTAGCATGCTACAGAGCGGCATCGTGGCCGCGATAGAGAGTTTTCACTATGAAAGTCGCCGCATTCCGTTACCAGGGCCAGCCCGCCGTCGGCCGCATTTCCGCCGACGGCCGCATGGTCGAACCCTTCCAGCTGACGGCCGAGCAGGCCGCGCTGGGCGCGCTCCCCATCGTGGAGGCACAGGCCGCCGGCCGCGCATTGCCCGCCACGGGCAGTCCGATTCCGTTGGCCCAGGTGCAATTGCGCGCGCCGATCCCGCGCCCGCGCCGCAACGTATTCTGCGTGGGCAAGAACTACCACGCGCATGCCAAGGAGTTCGCCGGCAGCGGCTTCGACTCCAGCGCCAAGTCCGGTGGCGACATCCCGAAGGACCCGATCATCTTTTCCAAGGTGCCGGAGTCCGTGATCGGTCCCAATGACGCGATCCTGTTCCCGGGCGAGGTCTCCACGGCGATCGACTACGAAGCGGAACTCACCGTGGTCGTCGGCAAGGGCGGCAAGGGCATCAAGGCCGCCGACGCCATGCAGCACGTGTGGGGCTACACCATCATCAACGACATGACGGCGCGCGACTGGCAGGGCCGCCACTCGCAATGGCTGCTGGGCAAGTCCTTCGACACCTTCTGCCCGATGGGCCCGTGGCTGGTCACGGCCGACGAATGCGACGGCCAGAACACCGACGTGAAGTGCTGGATCAACGGTGAGCTGCGGCAGAACGCCAACACCAAGGATTTCATCTTCGACATCCCGAAGCTGATCGAGACGATTTCCGCCGGCATCACGCTGTACCCCGGTGACCTGATCGCCACCGGCACGCCGGCCGGCGTGGGCATCGGCTTCAACCCGCCGAAGTACCTGAAGCCGGGCGACGTCGTGCGGATCGAGATCGCCGGCATCGGCGTGCTCGAAAACCCGCTGCGCTAGGCAACGACGGGAGGCTCCTCCATCGCCTCCCTCTGCTCCTCCAGCATCTGCACCTGGCCCCGCCAGTAGTCGGAGCTGCCGAACCAGGGGAAGGCGCGGGGGAAGGCGGGATCGTCCCAGCGGCGCGCGAGCCAGGCGCTGTAGTGGATGAGGCGCAGCGTGCGCAGCGGCTCGATCAGCGCAAGCTCCGCGCGGTCGAAGTCGCGCATCTGCTCGTAGCCGTCCAGCAGTGCGCCCAGCTGCTTTTGCCGCTGGGCGCGTTCCCCCGAGAACAGCATCCACAAGTCCTGCACGGCGGGACCGGTGCGCGCATCGTCGAGGTCGACGAAGTGCGGCCCCGCGTCGGGCGTCCAGAGGATGTTGCCGGGATGGCAGTCGCCGTGCAGCCGCAGGTGGCGCACGCCCGCCTGCCGCGCGGTGTCGAACGCGGCGCGGATCTGGTCCAGCGCCAGGTCACAACCCCGCGCCCAGTCGCCCTGCACGTCCAGCGGGATCGCGTCGTGGGCGAGCAGCCAGTCGCGCGGCTCTTCGCCGAAGCTCTGGACATCGAGCGCGGGCCGCACCTGGAACGGCGAGCGCGCGCCGACGATGTGGAGCCGCGCGAGATAGCGGCCGATCCATTCCAGCACCTCGCCGTCGTCCAGCTCCGGCATCCGGCCGCCGCGGCGCGGCGAGACGCTGAAGGCGAAACCCCCGTGGTGGTTCAGCGTGCTTCCGCCGGGCGCCAGCGGCGCGACCGCGGGCACCTCGTCCGCCAGCAGTTCGGCCGCGAAGGCGTGTTCCTCCAGGATCTGCGCCTCGCTCCAACGGCCCGGCCGGTAGAACTTGGCCACGACGATGGAAGCGCCTTCATACGGCTCCTCCAGGTGCACCTGGTACACGCGGTTCTCGTAGGAGCTGAGCGCAAGAAGACGCCCGTCCCCGTAGAGGCCCACCGACGCCAGTGCGTCCAGCACCGCGTCGGGCGTGAGGGTCTCGTACGGATGGCGGGCGTCGGCAGTCATGCGGCATTGTGCGCCGCGGACGCTCAGGCGACTGTGATCTGGACGTCGATGTTGCCGCGCGTGGCGTTGGAATAGGGGCAGACCTTGTGAGCCTCGGTGACCAGTTGCTCCGCTTTCGCGCGTTCCAGGCCGGGAAGGGTGATCTTCAGGCGCACGGCGATGCCGTAGCCCAGCGACGTCGGGCCGAGGTCGACTTCGGCGTCGATGGCGGTGTCCGCCGGCACGCTCACGCCCACCTTGGGCGCCACGGCCTTCATCGCGCCCAGGAAGCAGGCGGAGTAGCCGACACCGAACAGCTGCTCGGGATTGGTGCCGTTGCCCGCGCCGCCGGGGGAGGACAGTTTCACTTCGATGCGGCCGTCGTCGGAGCGGCCGGTGCCTTCGCGGCCGCCGACGGCGTGGGTCTTCGCGGTGTACAGGACCTTGTCGAGAGGGGTGCTCATGGTTCTTCCTTTGATGAGGGCTTCCTGGGGAAGCGGAGGGGGTGGGGATCGTCAGGCCGCCAGGCGTTCGCGCAGCGCGCGCACCTGGCCGGTCAGCTGCAGCAGTTCGGGGATGGAGCACTGGCTCGCGGCGAGAACGCAGGCGGGGACCTTGGCAGCCCGCGTCTTCAGGCGGCGGCCGGCGGCGGTCAGGTGGATGTGGACGCGGCGCTCGTCCGCGGCATCGCGCAGGCGGCTCACCAGTCCTGCGGCTTCCAGGCGCTTGAGCAGCGGGGTGAGGGTGCCGGAGTCGAGCGACAGGCGCTGGCCCAGTTCGGACACCATCAGCCCGTCGCCTTCCCACAGCACCAGCATCACGAGGTACTGCGGATAGGTCAGTCCCAGCTCGTCGAGCAGGGGCTTGTACAGCTTGGTCATCGCGAGCGATGCGGAGTACAAGGCGAAGCACAGCTGGTTGTCCAGCAGCAGGGCTGCGTCGGGGGAGAGGCTGCGGTTCGGCATGGCGAGAAGTATATCGCCAAATTCAATTGCGTGCAATCTAAATAGTTTGCTGACAGTCCAGCAAGGACGGCGCGGTGACCGGCGCGGTGGGCTAGCGCCCGCTGAAGCGCGACCGCCGCTTCTCGACGAAGGACTTGAGGCCCTCCGCCGCGTCCTCCGTGCGCGACAGGCGCTGCTGCACGGGAATGAACTCCGCCATCGCCTCCAGCGGCCCGCGCTCCACCGCCTTCAGCGCATTGAGCCGGGTTGCCACGACGGCCAGCGGCGCCTGTCCCGCAACCGATTCGGCGATGCGCAGCGCCTCCTCCAGCTGCCGTCCCTTGGGCACCACCTTCTGCACGAAGTTGAGGCGCAGCGCCTCCGCCGCGTCGAATTCGTCGCCGGTCAGCAGGTGCAACAGGGCGTTGCCCAGGCCGGCCCGCTCCGCCATGCGCAGCGTCGCGCCCCCGGTGGCCATGATCCCGCGCTGCACCTCCAGCTGCGAAAAGCGGCAATCGTCGGACGCCACCACGATGTCCGCGGCCAGCATCAGCTCGATCCCCAGGGTGAAGGTGATGCCCTGCACCGCGGCCACCACGGGCTTGGTGCGGCGGCGGTAGCCGGGCGTGCCCAGGTTCAACGGTTCCACCGCGTCCTGCGGCCACAGTTTCTCGCCTCGCTGGATCGAGGGCGCAATGGTCGGCAGGTCCAGTCCGGCGGTGAAGTGGTCGCCATGCGCGAACAGCACGCCGACGCGCAGGCCGGGATCGTCGTCGAGCAGGGTGTAGGCTTCGGCCAGCTCGCGGAACATGCGCGGCGTGAAGCCGTTGCGCTTGGCGGGCCGGTTGATGCCGATCAGCAGCAAGGCGTCCCGACGTTCGATGGTGATGGTGCCCTCGGCGGGCGGCATGGCGTTTTCCATGAGCCGCATTAGAGCAGCCACCCGGCCGGATTGGCGAGGGTTTGCCTAGACTGCATGCAGCTTCAGGAGACTTCGATGGCCGCTACCTTTCCCCGCACCGTGGACTACGTGATCGTCGGCGGCGGCTCGGCGGGCTGCGTGCTCGCGGCACGCCTGAGCGAGGACCCGCAGGTGCAGGTCGCATTGCTCGAGGCGGGCCCCCCGGACACCAGCGTCCTGATCCACTGTCCCGCGGGTCTCGCGGTGCTGGCCAAGAATGGCCACGCGAACTGGGGCTTCGAAACCGTGCCGCAAGCTGGCCTCAACGGCCGCCGCGGCTACCAGCCCCGCGGCAAGGTGCTGGGCGGATCGAGCTCGGTCAACGCGATGATCTACGCCCGCGGCCACCATGCCGATTACGACCGGTGGGCCGCCGAAGGCAATGCCGGCTGGTCCTGGGACGAGGTGCTGCCTTATTTCAGGAAATCGGAGCACAACGAGCGCGGCGCCGACGCCTTCCATGGCGCAACGGGTCCGCTGAACGTGATGGACCTGCGCAGTCCGCATCGCTTCGGCTCCGTGTTCGTGGAGGCGGCGAAGCAGGCGGGCTATCCGGAGAACCACGACTTCAATGGGGCGCAACAGGAGGGTGTCGGCCTCTACCAGGTCACGCACAAGAACGGCGAGCGCCACAGCGCGGCCAAGGCCTACCTCACACCCCACCTGAACCGTCCCAACCTGCACGTGCTCACCGGCGCGCAGGCCACCCGCGTCCTGCTGGAGGGCCGGCGGGCCGTCGGTGTCGCTTATCGCCAGCAGGGGGTCGAGCAGGAACTGCGCGCGCGCAGCGAAGTGCTGCTCAGTGCCGGCGCCTTGCTGTCGCCGCAGTTGCTGATGCTGTCGGGCGTCGGCCCGGCCGACCACCTGCGCCAGCACGGGATCGAAGTGACGCACCACCTGCCGGGCGTCGGGCAGAACCTGCACGACCACGTCGACGTGGTGCAGGTGGTGGACGCGCCGCACCTGACCGACCTGTTCGGCCTCTCGCTGCCCGGGCTCGTCAACGTGGTGAAGGGCATCTTCGAGTGGCGCAGGCAGCGCAGCGGGCTGCTCACGACCAATTTCGCGGAGGCCGGAGGCTTCATCCGCAGCGCGCCGGACGAATCGCTCCCCGACCTGCAACTGCATTTCGTGATCGGCAAGCTGGTGGACCATGGACGCAAGACCGTGTTCGGCCACGGCTATTCCTGCCATGTGTGCCTGCTGCGTCCCAAGAGCCGCGGCGCGCTGACGCTCGCCAGCGCCGACCCGCTCGCACCGCCGCGCATCGACCCGAACTTCCTGGCCGAGCCCGACGATGTAAAGCGCCTGGTGCGCGGCTTCCAGGTCATGCGCAACATCCTGCAGCAGCCTGCCCTGGCGGGCTTCCGCGGACGCGAACTGGCGTCCTCGGCGCAGGCCCGGGATGATGCCGCCATCGAAGCCTTCGTGCGCGGCCACGCGGACACCATCTACCACCCGGTGGGAACCTGCCGCATGGGCCAGGGCCCCATGGACGTCGTTGATGCCCAGCTGCGGGTGCACGGCATCGAAAGGCTGCGTGTCGTGGACGCCTCGGTGATGCCCAGCATCGTCGGCGGCAACACCAACGCTCCCGTGATCATGATCGGAGAGAAGGCCGCCGACCTGGTCAAGCAGGCGGCGCGCGCCGGCCGTGAAGCAGTTCACGCTGCGACCGAGACCGTCGCTGCTTAAGGTTCCTGCAAGATTCCGATAAGGGATTCTTCAGAACGCCCTCGGGCCTGCATTCCTAGACTTCTTCCCACGGCGCCGATGCCGTCCCCAACGGAAAGAAGACCATGCAGATCACCCCGAAAGAACTCGCGCACGTCGCGGCCGCCGAGGCGCCCCGCTTCGACATCTACTCCGGCATCCACAAGGCACTGCGCGCCTTCATGGCCGACACCCTGCTGGCCGTCGGCCGCATGGATCCCATGGACGAGCAGGACGTGTCGCAGGTGGAAAACCGCGTGCTGCAGCTGCTGGGCGTGTGCGGCGGGCATCTCGCCCACGAGAATGCCTTCCTCCATCCCGCCATCGAGGCGCGCGCCGCCGGTGCCAGCGACCGCATCGCCCATGAGCACGAGGAACACACCCGGGCCATCGCGCAGCTGGCCGAGCTGGTCGCACAGGTCCGGGGTGCGGCCCCGCCGAAGCGCGACGCCGCGGCGTTACGCCTGTACCGCGGGCTGGCGCTGTTCGTGGCCGAGAACTTCCAGCACATGCACGTGGAAGAAACGGCCCACAACGCCGTGCTGTGGGCGCGCTACACGGATGCGGAACTGCTCGCGATCCATGACGCACTGGTCGCGTCCATCCCGCCGGACGAAATGATGTCGGTGGCGCGCTGGCTGGTTCCCTTCATGAATCCCATGGAGCGGTTCCAACTGCTGGCGGACATGCGCGCCAAGGCGCCCCCGCCCGCTTTTGCGGCCATCCTGGAACTCGCCCGGGCGCACCTCACCATGCCCGAGTGGACCAAGCTGGCGCACGCGCTGCAACTGAAGCCGGCCCCCGGCCTGGCCAAAGCCTAGGCCTCCACCAGGTTCACGGGCCGCTCGAGCACCAGCCGGAAACGGCCGCGGCCGGTCTTCTCCATGCGCAGGCCGTCGCCTTGCTCCACCAGGCGGCGCTGCAGCAGGAGCAGGCGCGCCTCCAGGTTGTCGCTGACGTCGGGCAGCCGCAGCGCGGGATCGAGACGCAGTTCGCGGTTGCTGAACTCGGTGCGTCCCAGCTGGCGATGGTCGCGCAGCAGCTTCCAGAGGATCGCACCGGCCACGCCCTTGATCAGGTAGCTGTCGCCCAGGAAGATGCTGTCGTTGGCGCAGAAGTGCCGCACCACGAGCGGCGCCGCGGCGGCCGGCGTGACGGGGCGTTCCGGCACATTCGGCGCCGGGTGGGCATCGCCCGCCTCGTTGGCCGCCTGCATCAGCTCGATGGCCGAGCCCAGGTGGCCGGCGATGGCGACCAGGGCGTCCTCGTCCTCGTAGCTGAATTGCAGTTCCTCGGTGCTCTCCACGAACAGCACGCCCAGGGTCCGGCCGCCGCTCTGGATGGGCACGGCCAGCTGGCTGTGCGGCTGCGCGAGGCCGGGATAGGGGATGTCCGTGACCGGCTCGTGGTCGGGCACGTTGGCATCGAAGCTGCTGCGCATGGCCTGCGTGTAGAGCGCGGCATTGGTCATGTGGCCGATGCGCACCGGCGTGCGCTCGCGCGCCGCCACGCCGATCACCCCCTGGCCCAGGCCGATCTCGGAGCCCACGCCGGAAGTCGCATAGCCGCAGCTGGCCACCGTGTACAGGCGCTGCGCGGCCGGATCGAGCATCAGCACCATGGCATGCCGGATGCCCAGGTGATCGTTCAGGCCGCCGAGCGTCGCCGTGAGCGCCTCGTCCAGGCTGGCACAGCGCGCGAGCCGCTCGCTGGTACGCCGCACCGCGCCGAGGAGGCCGTTGCGCCGCGGCGGCGCGGGCAGGGGATCGCCTTCCAGTGCCTCGATCTTCTCGACTTCGTACACGTCGGAGCCGAGCAGCCGGAACACGCCCTGCATGCCCGTGTGCGATGCGATGCCCGCGAGCTGCGCCCGCATGCCCTCGAACAGGGGGCCCTCGGTTTCGGTGCGCAGGTAGCGGATGTGCAGGCGGTAGAACTGCGCCGTGCCGGGGTCGATCAGCAGTGCCGTGGCGTAGGGGTTGGCCAGGATGTTCTGCCGCGTCTTGTTGAAGAACTGGAAGGACAGAGCGACGTGGCGCTCGTCGGCATAGAACACCTGCGAGATGTAGGCGACGTTGGGCACGCCGTCGGCGCTGCAGGTCGCCACCACCGCGGGGATGATGCCTTCGAAGCAGCAGCGGATGTCCTGCAGCGTGGGGGCGCTCACCTGGTGCTCCCCAGCGGCGTGCCGGCGCGCGGGCCGGGGGTCTGGTCGAAGGCCTGCTCCGGCGTGAAGCGCACGGCCACCACGTCCTCCAGCCGGTGCGCCAGCATCGCGCGGGTGAGCGGTGGGGCGAAGCCGACCTGCTGGATTTCGCGCTCCATCGACTCGCGATAGCGCTCCAGAACGGGGATGTCCTGCGGATCGGCGTTGCGCATGTCCAGGCGCGCTGCCTTCAGCTGCACGGTGCGGTGCGTGGAGGGTTCGCTGAACACGACGGCGATGCTGCCGGTCGCAGCCAGGTCCTGCATCACCTGGCGCGATTGCCGCCGCGACAGGTAGACGGTGATCGTGCGCCCATCCTCCTCCACCCGGCTGCCCACGGCGCGCATCAGGTTGGGCCGCAGCCCGGCGTCGCGGGAGGCGACGATGACCGAGACGCCCCGCGCCATCATCGCGACCAGGTCGGGCGGCAGCGGGACGGCCATGGCTGCGCTCAGGCGGCGAACCGGCGGCGCGTGAGCGCCAGCGCGATCCAGAACGCGCCCACGGCATAGGCCGCGAGCACCAGCAGGTGGCGCACGGGATCCACGGGCCAGCGGTCCATGAACATGGGCCGCACCAGTTCCACCGCGGCCGTGAGCGGCAGCCACGCCGACACCAGGCGCACGAGCTCCGGCAGCTGCTCGCGCGGGAAGAACACGCCCGACAGGAACATCATGGGGGTCAGGAACAGCGTGAAGTAGTAGGTGAAGAAATCGTAGCCTTTCGCCAGCGCGTTGAAAATCAGCGCGATGCAGGAGAAGGTGATGCCGGCCCCCAGCAACACCAGCCAGGCCACCAGCAGCTTGGGACTGTGCGAGATGCTCAGCGCCAGCATCACGAACAGGATGGCAGTGACCGTGAAGATGGCCTTGTAGCCCGCCCACAGCATTTCCGCCATCACGATGTCGTCCAGGCTGACCGGCGCGTTCATGATGCCGTCCCAGGTCTTTTGCACGTGCATGCGCGAGAACGCGGAGTACAGCGCCTCGAAGGTGGCCGCGTTCATCGCGCTCATGCAGATGGAGCCGCTGGCCAGGAACAGGATGTACGGCACCTCGGCGCCTTCGAAGCGCACGCGCCCGACCAGCGCGCCCATGCCGTAGCCGAAGGCCACCAGCCAGATCAGCGGCTCGGCGATGTTGCCGATGAGGCTGGGGATGGCGAGCTTGCGCCAGACCAGCAGGTTGCGGCGGAACACCGGCCACCAGCGGAAGGACAGCTGCGGCGCGCGCCAGTGCGAAGGGTGGTTGACCATCAGCCGCCCTCCCGGATCTGCCGGCCCGTGAGTTTCAGGAACAGGTCCTCCAGGTTGGAGGGACGGTGCAGGGTGCGCAGCTTGGGATGCTCGCGGCCGAGCGCTTCCAGCAGCGGCCGGGCGTCCTCGGTGTAGAAGAACACCGTCTCGCCGCTCACCTCGGTGCGCCCGGCGTACGCCTTCAGCGGCGACTCGGCCAGCTGCAGCGCGCCGTTGCCGTAGGCCTCGACCACGTCGGGTTCCAGGTGCTCGGCGATCAGGTCGCGCGGCCGGCCCTCGGCGATCTTGCGGCCGTGGTCCAGCACCAGCAGCCGGTTGCACAGCCGCTCGGCCTCGTCCATGAAGTGCGTGGTGAGCAGGATCGACTTGCCCTGCTGCAGCAGCACCTGCAGGCGCTCCCACATCAGGTGGCGCGCCTGCGGGTCCAGGCCGGTGGTGGGTTCGTCCAGCATCAGCAGCCTCGGATCGTTGACGAGGGCGCGCGCCAGCGACAGCCGCCGCCGCATGCCGCCCGACAGCTCGCCCGGCCGGGCGTCCGCCTTGTGGGTCAGGGCCGCGAACTCCAGCAGGCGGGGAATGCGCTCGCTGATGCGCGGCCCGGGCATGCCGAAGTAGCGGCCGTACACCATCAGGTTCTCCGCGCAGCTGAAATCGGGATCGAGCGAGTCGAACTGGCTGACCACGCCGAGCTGGGCCTTGATGGCCAGGGCGTCGCGCGGCATCCGCAGGCCCAGGGCATGGATCTCGCCGGCGTCCGGTTCGGTGAGACCCAGGCACATGCGGATGGTGGTGGTCTTGCCGGCCCCGTTGGGGCCGATGACGCCCAGGCACTCCCCCGCGTCGATGCGGAAGGACAGGTCGTCGACCACGGTCGTGTCGCCGTAGCGCTTGGTCAGCCGATGGGCATCCAGGAGGGGCTGGGTCATGGAAGCCGGCTATTGTGTCGCAGCCGGCGCTTTGGCGCTGTCGCGCGGCCGGCGGCCGTAGAATTTTCGTTTTGCCACCAGGACGGCCCTTGCCCCCACCCCTTCCCATCACGCAGCAGTACCTCCTGCCCAAGAAACTGCTGACCGTGCTGGCAGGCCGGCTCGCCGGCGCGCGCATGGGCGGCTTCACGCACTGGGTGATCCGCAAGTTCGTCGCCCACTACAAGGTGGACATGCAGGAGGCGGCGGATCCGCGCATCGAGAGCTACGCGAGCTTCAACGACTTCTTCACGCGGCCGCTGCGCGAGGGCGCGCGGACCCTCGCCGCCGCCCCCTTCGTCTGCCCGGTGGACGCCGCCATCAGCCAGTTCGGCCCGATCGAGCACGACCAGCTGTTCCAGGCCAAGGGCCACAGCTATTCGACGCGCGCCCTCGTGGGCGGCGACCAGGCGCTCGCGCACCGCTTCGACCACGGTCACTTCGCGACCCTGTACCTCGCTCCCAAGGACTACCACCGCATCCACATGCCCTGCGAAGGACGTCTCACCCGGATGATCTACATCCCGGGCGACCTGTTCTCGGTGAACCCGCTCACCGCCCGCCACGTGCCCAGCCTGTTCGCACGCAACGAGCGCGTGGTCTGCGTATTCGACTGCGCGCACGGCCCGATGGTGCTGGTGCTGGTGGGCGCCACCATCGTCGGCAGCATGGCGACGGTGTGGCACGGGGTGGTGAATCCGCCGCGCACGCGCGAGCCGAGGGAATGGCGCTACGACGACCAGCAGGTCGTGCTGCGCAAGGGCGAGGAAATGGGGCGCTTCCTGCTCGGCTCCACCGTGGTCATGCTGTTCCCGCAGAACGTGCTGACCTTCACCCCCGACTGGGCGCCGACGCGGCCGGTGCGCCTGGGCGAGGCGATGGGCACGCTGATCGAGAGCGAAGCGGCGCTGTGACGCGCGGCTACTGGAAAGCCACCTCGTCGAACGCGCGCAGCTTGCGGCTGTGCAGCCGCTGCGGCCCCTCCGAGCGCAGGATCTCGATCGCGCGCATGCCGATTCGCAGGTGCTGGTCGACGCGTTCCCGGTAGAACTGGTTGGCCATCCCGGGCAGCTTGATCTCGCCGTGCAGCGGCTTGTCGCTGACGCACAGCAGCGTGCCGTAGGGAACGCGGAAGCGGAAGCCGTTGGCCGCGATGGTGGCGCTTTCCATGTCGAGCGCGACGGCACGGCTTTGCGAGAAGCGCCGCTGCGGCTCGTTGCCCGGAAGGAGTTCCCAGTTGCGGTTGTCGGTGCTCGCCACCGTGCCGGTCCGCATGATGCGCTTGAGGTCGGGGCCCTGGCACTGGGTGACATCGGCGACGGCCTGCTCGAGGGCGACCTGGATCTCCGCCAGCGCCGGGATGGGGATCCAAAGCGGCAGTTCCTCGTCCAGCACGTGGTCCTCGCGCACGTAGCCGTGCGCCAGCACGTAGTCCCCGAGCTGCTGGCTGTTGCGCAGCCCCGCGCAGTGACCGAGCATCATCCACGCATGCGGCCGCAGCACCGCCACGTGGTCGGTGATGTTCTTCGCATTGGCCGGCCCGACGCCGATGTTCACCATGGTGATGCCGTCGTGCCCCGGGCGGATCAGGTGGTAGCCCGGCATCTGCGGCAGGCGGGGCGGCGGCGCGCCCAGGCTGTCGTGGGGCTCGCCCGGTAGGCCCAAGCGGCGGGTCACCACGTTGCCCGGCTCGACGAAGGCGACGTACTCGCTGTCGGGGCGGTTCATTTCCTCGTGGCCGAGCTTGATGAATTCGTCGATGTAGAACTGGTAGTTCGTGAACAGCACGAAATTCTGGAACCAGTCCGGCGTGCTGCCCGTGTAGTGGCGCAGCCGGTGCAGCGAGTAGTCGACCCGTGAGGCCGTGAACAGCGACAGCGGGTGCGGATGCGCGTGGTCGAAGCGCATCGAGCCGTTGGCGATGCCGTCGTCCATGTTGGCCAGGTCCGGCAGGTCGAACAGGTCGCGCATCATCATGCGCCGCGCGGGCGGAAGGTTGCCTTCGATGTGGTCGTGCTCCGCGAAGGAAAAGTGGATCGGCATCGGCTCGTTGCTGGTGCCCACTTCCAGCGGCACGGCGTGGTTCTGCAGCAGCAGGCGGAACTGCTGCAGGTAGTACGGGCCGTACAGGTCCGGGCGCGTCAATGTCGTCTCGTAGCGGCCGGCACTGGCGACGAAGCCATAGGACACGCCGGAATTTTCCAGGGCCGCCTGCGGCACCACGCTGCTGGTGTGGATCCGCACGTAGGGGTAGCACGCCCGCACGCGGGACGGCATGCTTTCCCCGGCGACGAACCGCTGCATCGCCTCGCGCAGGTGGTTGATCTGCTGCCCGTAGATCGCACGCACCTGGTCCAGGGCGCTTTCGGCATCGTTGTGGAGGGTGGGGGCGATGAAGGGCGGCATGAATGGCATGCGCCTATTGTGCAACTCCCCTTGCAATGGCTTCCAACCCGACCGGCGGTGCGCCACCGTCCTACATGGTCAAACGCACTCCGCTGACCGCGCCTCTTGCGTGCAGGACCGACAGTTTGCGTCATCCAGAACGACGTCGCCAAGAGCGAACGAAAGCAAGGAGCCCAAGAAAATGACGACAGCGTTGGCCGCCAATCCCTTTGCCCTGATGGTCGATCCGGCCCAAGTCCGCGCCCACGTGGAACGGTCGGAGGAACTGACCAAACTGAGCCAGCGCCAGTGCCACCCGCTCGATCGCCCGGTGATCCGTTGCGCGACCGCCGAGATCGCCGCCTTCGACGCCAAGATCGACCGCACCACGATCTACCTGCCGCCCGAAGAAGACAAGCCGGCGGCCGTGACCCGCACCTACACCCGCCGCGTCAACTGACGCGCCGCGCCGGCACGCCCATCGGCGCCGGGCGCGCCGGCTGCTGCGACTGGTACTGCTGCTGCCGCAGCCACACTTCCTGCTCGCGCCGCTCATGCTCCCGGCGCGCCTGTTCCTCACGCCGGACCTGTTCTTCACGGCGGGCCAGTTCCTCGCGCCGCGCCTGGTCGTCCCGGCGGGTCGCGTCCTCCCGGCGCGCCGCTTCCTCGCGTCGATCTTCCTCCGCCCGGCGCGCCTGCTGTTCGCGGCGTGACTGGACGGACACCTCCTCGCGCTGCGCCTGTTCCTGCAGGCGCACCAGCTGGAGTCGGCGGCCTTCGGCGATCTTCTGGGCATCGGCCTTGGCGGCGGCCAGCCGCTTTTCCTCGGCGGCCCGCTTCGCCTGCAGGCGGCGCTCGTCTTCGGCGGCCCGCTTGGCCTCTTGCGCCTGGCGACGTTCGTCCTGGGCGCGCTTTGCGGCGGCCACCCGTTTCTGTTCCTGTTCGCGCTTGCCCACCTGGGCGTGTTTGCGATCGTCCTCGGCACGCCTGGCGGCGACGCGCTTCTGTTCCTGATCCCGCCTGGCCTGGGCGTGCCGTCGTTCTTCTTCGTTGCGCCGCGCTTCGGCCGCGGCGACGCGGCGTTCGCTTTCCGCCCGCGCGGCGGCCGCGCGGCGTTCCTCTTCGGCGCGGTGCTGGGCGACGCGCTGGCGTTCCTGCTGCTCGCGTGCCGCCTGGGCCCTGGCGGCATCCGCCTTGGCGCGGGCTTCCACGTCGGCCTTCGCGCGTGCCTTGGCCAGGGCTTCCGCTTCCGCCGCCCTGGCTCGGGCTTCGGCCTGTGCCTGGACCTTGGCGCGGGCTTCGGCGTCGGCCTTGGCGCGGGCATCGGCCTGCGCCTGCGCCCTCGAACGGGCCTGCGCTTCGGCCTTCACCTGTGCCTTGAGCCGGGCTTCCGCTTCCATCCTGGCGCGGGCGTCGGCCGACTCCTGCGCTTTCGCACGGACATCGGCCTCGGTCTTCGCACGCGCATCGGCTTCGGCCCTGGCGCGTGCGTCGGCCTGCGCCTGGACCTTGGCGCGCGCGTCGGCGTCGGCCTTCGCCTGCGTCTTCAGACGTGCGTCCGCGTCCGCCTTGGCGCGGTTGTCGGCTTCCGCCTTGACACGCGCGTCGGCCTGCGCCTGCGCCATCGCACGGGCGTCGGCGTCGGCTTTCGCTTGCGCCTTGAGGCGTGTCTCCGCCTCTGCCTTCGCGCGGGCGTCGGCTTCCGCTTTTGCGCGTGCATCGGCCTGCGCCTGGACTTTGGCCCGGGCGTCGGCGTCGGCTTTTGCTTGCGCCTTGAGCCATGCATCGGCCTCCGCCTTCGCCCGGGCGTCGGCTTCCGCCTTGGAGCGTGCGTCAGCCTGCGCCTGGGCTATTGCACGGGCATCCGCATCGGCTTTCGCCTGCGCCTGCGCCTTGAGCCGTGCGTCCGCCTCCGCCTTTGCCCGGGCATCGGCTTGCGCCTGCGCCTTGATACGTGCCTCGGTCTCGGCATCGGCTCTCGCGCGAGCGTCGGCATCGGCCCTGGTTCGTGCGTCCGCCGGCGCCTGCGGCTGCACTTGCGCCGTCGTGGTCGCGCCCGGCACCGCGACCCGCAGGGGAACGGCGGGAGGCGCGGCCGGCGTCATGGTGACATTGGGAATCGCCTGGGCCTTGCCCAAGGGGGGCAGGGCTGCGGGAGCGACTGCGCTGGCTGGCGGAATCGGCTGCGCCTTCGGCGCGGCGGCTTGCTGCGTGGACGCGGTCGCCGACTTGGACCCGGGGAGGGAGGACGCCGGGCCGGAAATGACGATGTCGCGTCCCTTGTTGACCAGGCCCGTGGTCGCGGGCGCCGGCACGGCGGCAGGACCTGCAGCCGCGACGGCGGGCATGGTCACGGTGGGTTCGCCCCGCCGGCGCGCGCCCACCCACTTGTCGAAATCATCGGTGGCGGCGAAGGCGGCGGATTGCACCCGGGCGAGACGGCGCTCCCGGAAGGTGATGCGCTGGCCATTGCGCACCTCGACGGCCTCGCCTTTTTCGCCGTAGACCACGCCGGAGCCGGAGAGCACCACCACGCGGGTCACGCCCTGCTTGCTGTCGACATCGATCCGGTAATCGCCGACCTGGCGCGCGCGGAAAGCCAGGTTGGGGGTGCCGACCTCGAAGCTGTCACCGGGGTTCATGCCGGTGACGGTGGCGGCGATGCTGCCTTGGGTCAGGCTCAGCTGGGTGGCGGTTTCGGAGACGTTTTCCAGGACCAGCTGCGTTTCGCCGTTGAGGCGGACGGCGTGGCCCCCTGCCTGCACTTCGGCACGCGAGCCTCGGTCGGTCCAGAGGCGGTCGCCGCGCTTGAGCAGGCGGCGCGGCTGCACGTCGTGCCATTCCTTGTCCCCGGGAGGCGCATAGGCGACGGAGCCTTCCGCATGGTGCAGGTGGGCCGTGGGAACCACGACGACCTCCTGCGCGAACGCGCTCCCACCCCAGACGAATGCCAGGGCCGCCAGACGATGCGTCCACCGACGGGAGCCCCGGCCGCCGGCATCGCTGAGGAGTGCGTTCATGCGGTATTGAACGCCTGAGACAGCTGAAAGGGATGCAAAGGCGATGTAAAGCCTGTAGGTCAATTCCGACTTTCCTTCACCTGCGTGAAGTTCTCACGCCGGCCGTGTCGAGGGAAATCAGGCCTGCTTCGAGGCCGGTTCGCGCATCGTCACCAGCTCTTCCGCGGCCGTCGGATGGATGCCGATGGTGGAGTCGAACTCGGCCTTGGTCGCTCCCGCTTTCATGGCGACGGCAAAGCCCTGCACGATTTCGCCGGCATCCGGCCCGACCACGTGCAGGCCCACCACGCGGTCGCTGGCGGCATCGACCAACAGCTTCATCAGCACGCGCCCGCTGGCGCCGCCCAGGGTGTTCCTGAGCGGAAGGAAGTCGGTGCGGAACACGCGCACGGCGCCATGCCGCTCGCGCGCCTGTTGTTCCGTCAGGCCCACCGTTGCCACGTTGGGATGCGTGAAGACGGCCGTCGGGATGCAGCCGTAGTCCATGCGGCGGGCGCCGTCGCCGAACAACTGGTCCACCACCACCATGGCTTCGGCCAGGGCCACCGGCGTCAGCTGGATGCGCGCGGTGACGTCGCCGACCGCCAGCACCGAGGGCGCGGAAGTTCGGTACTGGTCGTCGACGACGATGCCGCCGTGGGGCGAGCGCGCCACGCCGGCCGCTTCCAGCCCCAGTCCCGCGACATTGGGAACCCGGCCCGTGGCGTACAGCACGGTGTCGGCCGCCAATGTCTCGCCGTTCGTGAGCGCCACGGCGAGGCGGCCGTCCGCGTCGCGGCGGACCTGCGCCACGTCGGCGCGAAGCCGGAGGTCGACACCGTGCTTGCGCATTTCCCCGGCGAGGAAGCCGCGCACTTCCTCGTCGAAGCCGCGCAGGATCTGCTCGCCGCGGTAGAGCTGGACCACCTGTGCGCCCAGGCCTTGAAAGATGGAGGCGAACTCGCAGGCGATGTAGCCGCCGCCCACCACGACCAGGCGGCGGGGGAAGGGTTCGAGGTCGAACATGCTGTCCGAGGTGAGTACATGCTCTCGGCCGGGGAAATGCGGCACCGAAGGGGTTCCGCCCGTGGCCAGCAGGATGTGGCGGGCGCGCCAGCGCCGCGCGCCGTCCGCGCTCGCGACCTGCACGGTGTGCGCATCGCACAGGGTCGCCCAGCCACGCAGCAGTTCCACGCCCGCCGTGCGCAGCAGGTGCTCGTAGACGCCATTGAGGCGCCGGATCTCCTGGGCCCGGTTCTGCTTCAGGCGCTGCCAGTCGAAGCGGGGCGGCGACACGTCCCATCCGAACCCCGCCGCATCGGCGAAGTCCTGGGCAAAGTGGGCCGCCTGGCTGTAAAGCTTTTTCGGGATGCAGCCGACATTGACGCAGGTGCCGCCGAGGGCGGCCGCCTCGGCCAGCACCACCCGGGCGCCGCGCTGCGCGGCCATGCGGGCAGCCCGCACGCCGCCGCTACCCCCGCCGACGACGAAGAAGTCGCAATCGAACCCGCTCATGGCCTGCATCCTTTCCATTGCGCGCCGCAACACTGGCAGGCTCAACTGTAGGCGCTCCCTTACGGCCGTGCCCCAGCCACACCATTACCATCGCCCCATGACGCACCTGTCGACGTGGTACCGCCGGGTCAGCCACACCAGCATGGCGCCGGTGCGCTGGGCGGCCGCCTGGGCGCGAATCACCTTCTTCGGGTCGGTGATGGTGGTGCGTGCCTTTTCACCGGGCAGCTACGGGCCCGAGACGCGCCACAACCTGGCGCGCCACGTCTACATCGACACCGCGCCGATCCTGGGCTGGTTCACGGTGCTGATCGCGCTGTTCACGATGATCATCACCCGCATCGTGATCGTCACGTCGTCCAGCTACGGCCTTTCGCAATACGCGCTGGAGATGGTGATCCGCGTGCTGGTGGTGGAGCTCATCCCGCTCACCGCCGCGCTGTTCGTCGCCTTGCGCTGCACCATCCCGAGCGGCGCCGCGCTGGTGGAGATGCGGCGCATCGGCCACTTCCGGACGCTGCGCCGCCGCCGGCTGGACCCGATTGCCGTGGAGGTGCTGCCGCGGCTGATCGCCGGCATCTTCTCCTGCATCACGCTCGCGGCGCTGAGCTGCGTGGTCGCCGGCGTGCTGGCCTACCTCGCGGTGTACGGCTTCACCAGCGCCGGCATGGAGGCCTATACGCACATGACGGGACGCGTGTTCGACCCGCTGTTCACCGTGATCTTCGCGCTCAAGACCCTGTTCTTCGCGATCGCCGTGTCGGTGATCCCCATGGCCTCGGGCCTGAACAACATCGAGGACGACGGTTCACGCGAGAGTGCCGCGCTGCAGGGCCTGGTCCGCATGTTCGGCGTGCTGCTGATCCTGGAAGCGCTTTCCCTGGTGGGGAACTACATCTGACCATGGCCGACCAACCGAAGAACACACCCCCGCCCCACCCCACGGCGCCTCCGCAGCCGGAGACGCCGGTCCAGAAATCCGAGCCGACCGCCAAGCACGTGCCGGTGCGCAACCTCGAGCTCAAGGCGGTCCTGCTGCTGGCGTTCACCGTGGCCCTGGTCGTCGCCTCGGGGCTGTTCGTGATGCGGGCGCGCGGCTACTTCGATCCCAAGCAGCACCTGGTGCTGCTCGCGGACAACGCCGAGGGCGTCGTTGCCGGGATGGACCTCACCTTTTCCGGCTTCCCCATCGGCACCGTCAAGAAGGTGTCGCTGGGGGAGAAAGGCAACGTGCGCATCGACATCGACGTGATCGAAAAGGATGCCAAGTGGCTGCGCACCTCCAGCGTCTTCACGCTGATCAAGCCGATCTTCGGCCCTGCGCAGCTGCGCGCGTACACCGGCGTGCTGACCGATCCGGCGCTGGAGGACGGCGCGGAACGACCGGTGCTGCGGGGCGACTTCAACGAAGAAGTCGGCCGCGTGATCGGGGCCACCAAGGACGTGCTGGACAACCTGAACCAGTTCACGGCGCAGAACTCGGAGCTGAACCGCTCGATGGCCAACCTGCAGGTCTTTACCGAGAAGCTGCAAAGCCGGCAGGGCGCGCTGCGCGCGATCTTCGGCAATGAGCAGGATGCGCGCAAGTTGCTGCAGGCGGTGGAGCGCGCCGACGCGGCGATGGCGAGGGTGGACACCTTCGTCGCGCACGCGGACAGCCGCGTGTTCGGCCGCAACGGTCTCGCCGACGACGCCCAGGGGACCATCCGCCAGCTGAACACGCTGCTGACCGACGCGCGTGGCAGCCTGCAACGCCTCGACGCGGTGCTCAAGGATGCGCAGGGCATTGCCGGCAACGTCAACAAGGCGACCCAGGACCTCGGCAGCCTGCGCGGCGACGTCGAGGCCAACCTGCGCAAGATCGAGGACCTGATCAACGACCTCAACCGCAAGTGGCCGTTTGCAAAAGACCGGAAGATCGAGTTGCCGTGAAGACCTTGCTGCCCATCGTCATCGCCGTGCTGCTGGCCGCCTGCGGCAGCAAGCCGCGGCAACCCGACTGGCTGGTGAACGCCGACGGCGCGCAGGATCGCTTCGAGCGCGCTTACCTGTCCGGCAACGACCGCGTGGCGGCCTCGGAGTTCACCCGCTTCCGCAGCGAAGTGGCGAGCACAGCGCAGCCTGGCCTCGTGGCGCGCGCGGAACTCACGCGCTGTGCGGTGCAGGTCGCCAGCCTCGACCTCTCCCCCTGCACCGGCTTCGAAGTCCTGCGCCGCGATGCGCCGGATGCGGAGCGTGCCTACGCCGATTTCCTGGAAGGCAAGGCGACCGCGGAACAGGCGAAGCTGCTGCCCGAGGACTACCGCGGGATCGCGGGAGGCGAGGGCGGCGCCGCGGCGCTGAAGAAGATCAAGGACCCGGTGCCACGGCTGATCGCGTCGGGGGTCCTGTTGCGCATGGAGAAGGCCGACCCCGAAGTGCTGCAACTCGCCACCGACACCGCATCCGAGCAGGGCTGGCGGCGTGCCGTGCTGGCCTGGTTGGGCGCACAAGCGATGCGCGCCGAGAAGGCCGGGGCGACCGAAGAGGCTGCGCGGCTGCGCCGGCGCATCGAACTCGCGGCCGAGCAGCGTTAGCGCTCACGGGGCGTACGCAGTGTGACGGAGTAGCGCAGTTGCCTGGTCGGCGCGACACTGTGCTGCCAGCCCCAGCGCGCGGCGCCGCGCAGCAGATAGATGGAGCGGGGCGGCAGGCGCACGCGAAAAACGTCGGATTTCCTGGGCGCATCCGGCGGATAGGTGCGAAAGCGCATCACGGCGTCGCCCAACAGCGAGATCCCGACGATGTCTTCGAAGTCGGGCACGTCGCGGTGCCATCCCAGCGGGGTGCCCGGCTGGTACTCGGCCACCAGGGCCTGCGAGAACCGCTCGGGCGCGATGCCGGCCCAGGCGCCTGCGCGTTGCCGCACCGGATCCAGCCACGCCGGCAGCGGCGCGGCCGCCTTCAGCCGCTGGGCGCTGAAGTCGTACTGGCCGCCGTAACTCACCACCCGCCGCAGCGCGGTGAACTGCTGGTACTTCATGTTCGCCAGCGGCAGGCGTTCGATGATGGCGATCAGCCGTGCCTCCTCTTCGGGAGAAAGGAAGGCCTCGTCGAACCGCATGCCATCGGGCAGTGCCATGGCCGCGCTGGCCTCCCCGCCGAACAGATCACCTTGCATGGCATGAGCTTAGCCGCGCGATGCGCAACCGGATGCCGGCGGTCCTCCCGGCAAGAGGTCAGTGGCGCGCCCAAGAAAAAACCCGCGGCGGGTGCCGCGGGTCGGATCGTGCCAGGAACCCACGGGAACAACGCGGAGCGTTGTTCCCGTGAACTGCCTCAGGGCTTGGCAGCAGTCGGAAAAGGCCAGGCGGCCTGCGGGTTCAGAGTGGTCTGAGCCGCGGGTGCCGGGGCAGCAGACGCTGCTGCAGCCGGTTTGGCAGCAGGCGCCTTCGCAGCCTTTTTCGCAGCAGGCGCTTTCGCAGCCTTTTTCGCGCCGCCGGAGGACTTCTTCGCCGCCTTCTTGGCCGTGCTCTTCTTCGCAGTCGCCTTGCGCGCGGTGCTCTTCTTCGCGGCCGACTTCTTGGCCGTGGTCTTCTTCGCCGCGCTCTTCTTGGCAGCCGGACGCTTCGCAGCGGCCTTCTTCGCCGCCGGACGCTTCGCGGCAGCCTTCTTGGCAGCCGGACGCTTCGCAGCGGCCTTCTTGGCCGCCGGACGCTTCGCAGCGGCCTTCTTGGCTGCCGGACGCTTCGCAGCGGCCTTCTTCGCCGGCGCCTTCTTCGCAGTCGACTTACGGGCCGTGGCCTTCTTCGCGGCCGATTTCTTCGCAGTTGCCATTTCTATCTCCTGTTCAAGTTGATTCAAACATCAACCAAAGAGCACTCCACGCGTTGTTGGTGGCGCGAAGCGATCCGTGCGGTTGGGCCTGACGCCCAGCCTCACGAACACCTGCGCCCGCCACGCCCCGGCCTCTTCGTGCCGTGGTGCGTGCGGGCGACAAACCCAAACTACCTTGCAGTTGCCGTCAATCCCAGGAAAGAGCTCCACCCGTCTGGTATTCGATCACGCGGGTCTCGAAGAAATTGCGCTCTTTCTTCAGGTCAATCATTTCGCTCATCCACGGGAAGGGGTTTTCCTCGTTCGGGAAAAGCGCTTCCAGGCCGATCTGCGTGGCGCGCCGGTTGGCGATGTAGCGCAGGTAGCCCTTGAACATGGACGCATTGAGGCCCAGCACGCCGCGCGGCATGGTGTCCTCGGCGTAGCGGTACTCGAGTTCGACAGCTTTGTGGAACAGGCCCTTGATCTCCGCCTTGAAGTCGGCGGTCCAGAGGTGCGGGTTCTCCAGCTTGATGGTGTTGATGAGGTCGATGCCGAAGTTGCAATGCATCGACTCGTCGCGCAGGATGTACTGGTACTGCTCGGCGGCGCCGGTCATCTTGTTCTGCCGGCCCATTGCCAGGATCTGGGTAAAACCGACATAGAAGAACATGCCTTCCATCAGGCAGGCGAAAACGATCAGGCTCTTCAGCAGCGTCTGGTCGGATTCCGGCGTGCCGGTATGGAAGTTGGGATCCATGATCGCGTCGATGAACGGGATCAGGAACTCGTCCTTGTCGCGGATCGACTGCACCTCGTGGTACGCGTTGAAGATCTCGGACTCGTCCAGGCCGAGGGACTCCACGATGTACTGGTAGGCGTGGGTGTGGATCGCTTCCTCGAAGGCCTGGCGCAGCAGGAACTGGCGGGCTTCGGGTGCCGTGACGTGACGGTAGGTGCCTAGCACGATGTTGTTGGCCGCCAGCGAGTCGGCAGTGACGAAGAAACCGAGGTTCCGCTTGATGATGCGGCGCTCGTCCTCGGTCAGGCCGTTCGGGTCCTTCCACAGGGCGATGTCGCGGTTCATGTTGATTTCCTGCGGCATCCAGTGGTTGGCGCAGGTCGCCAGATACTTCTCCCAAGCCCACTTGTATTTGAAGGGGACGAGCTGGTTGACGTCGGTCTGGCCGTTGATGATGCGCTTGTCGGCGGCGCTCACGCGGCGCGTGCTGGCGGGCATCGCGGAGGTCGTGGCGGTGCGCGACGGCTGCGTGGCGATCGGAGCGATCGCTCCATCGTCCAGGGTGCGCAGCGCGGGTTGGGAAATGGAAGCGGGCTGCGTGAGCGGTGAATGCATCGCCTCGCGGTTGGTGGGTAAACCGCTGCTCACGGACTTTGACGGTGTGGGCGTGACTTCGTCGTCCCAGGTCAACATAGGTGTTCCAGTGCTCGGATTATGTGAGCCCCGATGTGGAATTCAAAGTGTCCATTCACATCCGGGTCGCATTTTGTTGCTTGATTGCATCGGCGTTCTGTCGGAGAACGCCGACACCTCTTTCATTTCGTTCGTGCTTCGCGTGATCGACGCGAGTTATTGGCACGCTTCGCACGTCGGATCGTCGACGCCGCAGAACTTGATGTCGGTCGCGGGCGTCGCACCGGGCGCCGTCGCCGCCTCGATCTGCGCGCGCGCAGCGGCGGCCGCCGCGTCCATCGCGCTCATGCCGCCCGCGCCGTTGCCGTTGGTCACCGCATTCAGCCGGCCCGACTGCACCGTCGACTTCTCGGCCTGCGTCGCGCTGGTGGTGCGCAGGTAGTAGGTCGTCTTCAGGCCACGCAGCCAGGCGAGCTTGTAGGTCTCGTCCAGTTTCTTGCCGGAGGCGCCCGCCATGTAGATGTTGAGCGACTGGGCCTGGTCGATCCACTTCTGGCGGCGCGCCGCGGCCTCCACCAGCCACACCGGTTCCACCTCGAATGCGGTCGCGTAGAGCGCCTTCACTTCCTGCGGCACGCGGTCGATGGGCCGCAGCGATCCGTCGAAGTGCTTCAGGTCCATGACCATGACGTCGTCCCACAGGCCCAGGCGTTTCAGGTCGCGCACCAGGTAGTGGTTGATGACGGTGAACTCGCCGGACAGGTTGGACTTGACCGACAGGTTGCCGAAGCAGGGCTCGATGGAGGCGTCCACGCCGATGATGTTCGAGATCGTCGCGGTCGGAGCGATCGCGACGCAGTTGCTGTTGCGCATGCCGTCGGCGGCGATCTTCTTGCGCAGGGCGTCCCAGTCCAGGGTCGCGGACCGGTCGACGTCCACGTACTGCTCGCCGCGCTGCTCGGCCAGGAGCTTCAGCGTGTCCAGGGGCAGCACGCCCTTTTCCCACAGCGAGCCCTTGTAGCTGGAGTACTTGCCGCGCTCGCGGGCGAGTTCCGTCGAAGCCCAGTAGGCGTGGTAGCAAACCGCTTCCATCGATTCGTCGGCGAACTGGACCGCTTCCTTGGACGCGTAGGGGATGCGCAGTTCGTACAGCGCATCCTGGAAGCCCATCACGCCCAGGCCGACCGGCCGATGCCGCATGTTGGAATCACGGGCCTTCTTGACGGCGTAGTAGTTGATGTCGATCACGTTGTCGAGCATGCGCATCGCCGTCGTGATGGTGCGCTTGAGCTTGTCCTGGTCGACCTTGCCGTCCTTCAGGTGCTGCAGCAGGTTCACGGAACCCAGGTTGCAGACGGCGGTCTCGGTGTCGCTGGTGTTCAGCGTGATTTCCGTGCACAGGTTGGACGAGTGCACCACGCCGGCGTGCTGCTGCGGCGAGCGCACGTTGCAGGCGTCCTTGAAGGTGATCCAGGGGTGGCCGGTCTCGAACAGCATCGAGAGCATCTTGCGCCACAGGTCGGTCGCCTGGACCGTCTTGGTCGGCTTGATCTCGCCGCGCCTGGCCTTCTCTTCATAGGCCAGGTAGGCCTTCTCGAACTCGGTGCCGAACTTGTCGTGCAGGTCGGGGACATTGGACGGGGAGAACAGCGTCCACTCGGCCTTTTCCATCACCCGGCGCATGAACAGGTCCGGGATCCAGTTGGCCGTGTTCATGTCGTGGGTGCGGCGGCGGTCGTCGCCGGTGTTCTTGCGCAGCTCGAAGAACTCCTCGACGTCCAGGTGCCAGGTTTCCAGGTAGGCACAGACCGCGCCCTTGCGCTTGCCGCCCTGGTTGACCGCCACGGCGGTGTCGTTCACCACCTTCAGGAACGGCACGACGCCCTGCGATTCGCCGTTGGTGCCCTTGATGTGGGAGCCCAGTGCCCGAACGCGGGTCCAGTCGTTGCCCAGGCCGCCGGCGAACTTGGACAGCAGCGCGTTTTCCTTGATCGACTCGTAGATGCCATCCAGGTCGTCCGGCACCGTGGTCAGGTAGCACGAGGACAGCTGCGAGCGCAGGCTGCCGGCGTTGAACAGGGTCGGCGTGGACGACATGAAGTCGAAGCTGGACAGGACTTCGTAGAACTCGATGGCGCGGGCTTCGCGATCGATTTCGTTGAGCGCCAGGCCCATCGCCACGCGCATGAAGAAGGCCTGCGGCAGTTCGATGCGCGTCTTGCGCACATGCAGGAAATAGCGGTCGTAGAGCGTCTGCAGGCCGAGGTAATCGAACTTCAGGTCACGGTCGGCCTGCAGCGCGGCGCCCAGGCGCTTCAGGTCGTACTGCAGCAGCTTCTCGTCGAGCAGCTCGTTGTCGACGCCCTTCTTGATGAACAGGGGAAAGTTGTCGGTATAGGCGGCGGCCCGCTCGGCCGGAGCGATTTCCTGGCCGACGACTTCCTTGAAGATCGTGTGCAGCAGCAGGCGGGCCGTGACGAAGGTGTAGTCTGGCTCCTTCTCGATCAGGGTGCGGGCGGCCAGGATGGAGGCCTTGTAGACCTCGTCCAGCGGCACACCGTCATACAGGTTGCGCTGCGTCTCGGCGTAGATCGGGTCGGGCTGGACGTCGGCGCCGAGGCCGGCGCAGGAGGAGAGGATCAGCGAGCGCAGGCCCTCGGTGTCCAGCGGAACGCGCTGGCCGCGGTCGAGCACGTGGAACTTCGGCGCGACCGGCGCTTCCGGCTGCGCCTGCTTGGCGCGTTCCTGCGCGCGTCGGTCGCGGTACAGAACGTAGGCGCGGGCGATGTCGTGGTGGCCCCCGCGCATCAGGCCCAGTTCCACCTGGTCCTGCACGTCCTCGATGTGGAATGTGCCGCCGCCCGGGCGGGAACGCACCAGCGCCCGCACGACCGCCTTCGTCAGCACGTCCACGGTCTCGCGCACGCTGGCCGATGCGGCGCCCTGCGTGCCGTGCACGGCGAGGAAGGCCTTCATCATGGCGACCGCGATCTTGTCCGGCTCGAACGGAACGACGGCGCCGTTGCGGCGAATGATCTGGTAGTGGGCGAGCGCGTTGGCGGCGGGCTGGACGGAGGCGGCCAGCGGGGTGGCGCCGACGGCGCCGGCAAGGGGAGCGGAAGGGGAGCCCAAGGCAGCTTGCATGTGTATTTCCTCGTCTGCAGTTGTTCTTTGACCGTGGGCAAGGATTTCCGAGCCAGGTCGTGCGGGGCACTATATCTAGTGTGCAAAGCCCGATCAAGCACTACATGTAGTGGTTGACCCCGACGAAGCAGTGCACCACCTGTGGACAACCGTGTGGAGCGCCTGTGACTCGCGCCGCATCTCGCGGCCGGCAGGTCAGGACATGAACAGCTTCGGGATGGATGCGTTGGGGATCAGCAACGCGCGGTGGGAAACCACTCGCCGGGCCACCCGAGTTCGCGCTGAAGCAACGCCCATTCGAAGCCCGCTCCGGGGTCCTTCTTGCGCGCCGGAGCGATGTCCTCGTGGCCGGCGATGTGCCGGATCGGGTAGTGCTGCGCGATGGCGGCGCACACCGCCGCCAGTGCCTCGTACTGGGCGAGCTCGAAAGACTCGCCTTCGAGTCCTTCGAGCTCGATGCCGATCGAGTCGTCGTTGCAGTTGTCCCGGCCCCGGTAGCTGGACGCGCCGGCGTGCCAGGCGCGGTCGTCGCAGCTCACGAACTGCAGCAGCGCGCCGTCGCGGCGGATGAAGAAATGCGCCGACACCTGCATGCCGCGAATCTGCTGGAAGTACGGGTGCGCGTCCCAGTCCAGCGTGTTGGTGAACAGGCGCGGCACTTCGTCGCCGCCGTACGCGCCCGGCGGCAGGCTGATGGAATGCACGACGATGAGGTCGGTGCTGGCGCTTTGCGGGCGAGGGCCGAAGTTGGGCGAAGCGATGCGGTGCGCGAAGCGGTACCAGCCCTGCTGCCAGAGCGGGTCGGGCGGGTCAGCCCGGCGCCGGGTCATCGACTTCCTCGCTGCCCGGGGTGGCGATCGCCAGGCGCGCGATGCGGTACCGGATCTGGCGCAGGCTCAGGCCAAGCCGCTGCGCCGCCGCGGTGCGGTTGAAGTTCGTGTCGCGCAGCGTCCGCACCAGGATCTCGCGTTCCTGCTGGTCCAGGTAGGCCTGGAGGTCGCTGGGCGTGCCGACCGGCGCGGAGGCAGCCGCCGCCGCGGCGACGGGTTCCGGTGCGGAGGGGGCGCTTGGAGGAATGGGGGCCAGGTCCACCTGCAGCTGGGCGCCGTCGAACAGGGCGAGCGCGCGGTGCAGCAGGTTCTCCAGTTCGCGCACGTTGCCCGGGAGCGGATGCAATTGCAGCTGTGCCAGCAATTCGGCGGTCAGCTTGGGCGGCGTCATGCCCGAGTCCTGGGCGATGCGCGCGAGCAGAGCTTCGCACAGCGCGGGCAGGTCTTCGCGGCGCTCGCGCAGCGGCGGCACCACGATCTCGATCACGTTCAGCCGGTAGAACAGGTCCTGGCGGAAACGGCCGCCCTGAACGTCGGTGGCGAGGTCGCGGTGGGTGGCGCTCACGATCCGCACGTCCACGGTGTCCTCCTGCGTCGACCCGAGCGCACGCACCTGGCGTTCCTGGATCGCGCGCAGCAACTTGGATTGCATGGCCAGTGGCAGGTCGCCGATTTCGTCCAGGAACAGCGTGCCGCCGCGCGCCGCCTGGAAATAGCCTTCGCGGTCCGCGCTCGCGCCGGTGTAGGAGCCCTTCTTGGCGCCGAAGAACTCCGCCTCCAACAGCGTCTCGGGAATCGCGCTGCAGTTCACGGCGATGAAGGGGCCGTTGCTGCGATGGCTGCAGGCGTGGATGGCGCGGGCCACCAGTTCCTTGCCGGTTCCCGATTCGCCGCGCACCAGCACCGGCGCCATGCTGCGCGCGACCTTCCCGATCCGCTCCTTGACGGCGCGCATGGCGGCGGAATCGCCCACCAGGCGCTGCAGTGCTGCGGGGCCGCCGGTGCCGGCACGCTCGCCGTTGCCCCCGCCGGGGCGGCCCGCGGGGCCGGCGCGCGCGCGATCGGCCGGGACGGTTTCGAGGATGGCGGACGCGACGACGTTGCGGAACTGCTTCAGGTCCACCGGTTTCGTCAGGTAGTCGAAGGCCCCGGCCTTGAGCGCGTCCACGGCGTTTTCGGTGGACCCATAGGCGGTCATCACGATGCAACGCTCCGGGCGTTGCTCGGCCACCATCCTCTGCAGCAGTTCGAGGCCCATGCCGTCCGGCAGGCGCATGTCGGTGATCACCGCGTCGAAGCGTTGCCGCTCCAGCATCTGGACCGCCTCGGCCAGCGTGGCCGCTGCGTCGACCCGGTAGCCCTCGCGCAGCAAGGTCAGCTCGTAGAGCGTGCGGAGGTCGGGTTCGTCGTCGACGACGAGGATGTGGGCAGGGGACGCGGCTTGCGGCATCAGGCGCGTATTGTGGCAAAGGGAGCGCCATCCGGCGCAACTGTCGTGCGCGTGCGGAATGTCACGCTGAAGCTGTTTCCCTCTCGGGAACTGCCATCCGGCGCCTGTTCGCGCGCGTAGGCAATGCGCGCACCGTGGCGGTCGCACAACTCGCGGCAGATGTACAAGCCCAGGCCGCTGGAGCGGCTCTCCGACGAAAAGAAGGGTTCGAACAGGTGGCGCTGCACGCCGGGATCGAGCGGGCCGCCATTGCTCCACACGTGCAGGCGCGCTTCGGCGGCATGCAGGTCGGTGGCCACGAGGATGGCGCCCGGTGCGGGAGACGCATAGCGCAGCGCGTTGTCCAGCAGGTTGACCAGAATGCGGCGCAGGTGCTCGCCGTCGAACGCCGCCCAGGCAGGACTGGAGGCCAGATGCATCCGCACGCGGTCGCCGCCCGCGGCATGCCGCTGCCATTCGCCGACCTGCGCCTGCACGACCTGGTCCAGTTCCAGCCAGTCCGTGCTGGGGGCCTGCACGCGCACCAGGTTCAGGATCTCATCGACGATCTGCGTCAGCCGCTGCGTGTTCTTGCCCACCAGCGTGGCGAGCTGCTGCTGCCCGGGATCCGACAGCTCTTCGGCGAGCAGGCCATTGGCCTGGGCGATGGCGGCCAGCGGATTGCGGATCTCGTGCGCCACCGCGGCGGACATGCGCCCCATGGCGGCGAGTTTCTCGGTGCGCAGGCGCGCCTCCGCCTCGCGCAGGTCCTGCAGGAAGATCACGCACAGCGTCTCGCTGTAGGGATCCTGCGGCGGTGTGAGCTGGGTTCGCACGCGCAGGTGCAGCCGCTCGCCGGCCGCAAGGTCCAGGGCCAGCTCCGCGCTTTGCGCACTCCCGGTATCGAAGGTGCGCTGCGCAAGCGCGGCCAGGGGTTTCCATCCGGGGCGGGAGACGAGCGCCAGCGACGCCGGCGCTTCGCGTGCCTCCCAGCCCAGCAAGTCGCGCGCGGAGGGGTTCGCGGCGTGGATGCGCCAGTCCTCTCCGACCACCAGCAGGCCGTCGCTGAGCGATTCGATCACCACCTGGTTCACGTGCGTCTGCGTTCGCGCGGCGGACAGGCTGCGGCGAGCCGCGTTCTCCTCGCGCTCGAGCCGCATGGCCAGCTGGTTGGCGAGCAGGGCGATGAGGAAGTAGCCGCCGCCCGCAAGCCCGGCCTGCGCCAGGCGCGGTGCGAACTCGGCCAGGTGCAGTGCCTGCAACCAGGCATCCACGAGCAGCAGCAAGGCGACGCTGGCAGCGGTGCCCAAAGCCAGCAGCGTCGAACCCAGCACGGAGGCCGTGAGCACCGGCAGCGCGAACAGCGGGGTGAAGTTGAGGCCGGCGGTCTGCAGGAAGTGCAGGGTGGAGAACGTCAGCAGGTCCACGCCGATCGTGGAGACCCACTGCGGATCGAAGCTGCGGCCGCGCGGCGCCGGGCGCGTCAGCACGCGGACGGCGAGGACCCCGCCCAGGTAGACCGCGCACAGGCTCAGTTGCCAGTAGTCCAGCGGCACCAGTCCCAGGACCATCATGCCGCCGAGCAAGGCGAGCAGCGCCACGGCGATCCCCAGGCGCGCCAGCATGAAGGTCCGCCACACGCGCTGGAAGGCCGTCACCCCGGGCGGCGCCGGCAACTCCGGCGGCTCCCAGGTCCACGTCGAATGGTTCCAGCTGGAAGGTGGCGTCGATGGGCTGGCCATGCGAGCCCTCAGCCGCCGCCGCGCAGCCGGTGCTCCTGGCTGCAATAGAGGCGGCCGTCGGCTCCCGCGATCGCCTCCGGCTTGGGCAGGTGCACGCCACACTGGGCGCAGCTCACCATTTCCATGGGGCCGGCAGGCGGCGCCGCGCCGCGGTTCCTGCCAGGACCACGGTCGATCCGCGCGTTGCGCCACAGGAAGTAGGCGATCAGCAGCACCGCGAACAGCACCAGGTACTTCATGCTGCGCGCCTCAACACCACTTCCATCACGAAGCGCGAGCCCACGTAGGCGAGCAGCAGCAGCAGCGAGCCGACGTAGATGAAATTCACGGCGCGCCGCCCACGCAGGCCGAAGCGCAAGCGTCCCAGCAGCAGCGCCGCGAAGGCGATCCAGGAGAGCACCGAGAACACGGTCTTGTGGTCCCAGCGCCAGGCGCGCCCATACAGGATCTCGGAAAAGAAGATGCCGGCCACCAGCGTCGCCGACAGCAGCACGAAGCCCGCGGAGGCAAAGCGGAATGTCAGCCGCTCGAGCGTGAGCAGCGGCAGGCCGGCTTGGGGTTCCGAGGCGTTGCGGATGCTGTGTTCCACCCGCTGCAGCAGCCAGGCATGGACCGCCGCTGCGGCGAACAGGCCGTAGGCGGCGACCCCCAGCGCCCAATGCAGCGAGAGCCAGGGCGAGGCGGCGACGTGCAGGGGCGTGCCCGGAAACACCAGCGCCAGCACCACCGCCGCGGCACCCAGGGCGGCCAGCGCCCAGCGTGCGCGCAGTTGCGGAAACATCTGGCGCTCCACCGCGTAGACGGTAAGCACGAGCCACGCCGTCACGGACAGCGCGGGCGCGAAGCCGAAGCGCGGGGAGTCGCCCAGCAGGGCCCACACCAGGGTGGCCGCGTGCAGCAGCCAGGCGGCCAGCAGCGCGCGCCGCGCGCCCTTCTCGCTCAACCGCGCGGCGCCGGCGGCAGGCACCGCGTAGGCCGCGGTGGTCGCCAGGGCCAGGACCACGCTGGCCGGGGACGCACTGGATAGAATCATGGGACGAGTTTAGCCCGGGCCCATCCTGGCCCATCCGCCCGCACGGCCCGTGTGGCGCAACCCCCACTTCCCATGGCCTCCGCACTCTCCGACAAACTTTCCCGGCTGGTCAAGCAGATGCGCGGCCAGGCCCGCATCACCGAAGAGAACGTGCAGGAAATGCTGCGCGAGGTGCGCATGGCGCTGCTGGAGGCCGACGTGGCGCTCCCGGTGGTGCGCGACTTCATCGCCAGGGTGAAGGACAAGGCGCTCGGCCAGGAGGTGGCGGGCTCGTTGAACCCCGGCCAGGCCCTGGTGGGCATCGTCCACCGGGAACTCGTGGCCACCATCGGCGAGGGCGTCAGCGACATCAACCTGGCGGCCCAGCCGCCGGCGGTGATCCTGATGGCGGGCCTGCAGGGCGCGGGCAAGACGACCACGACCGCCAAGCTGGCCAAGCACCTGATCGAAAAACGCAAGAAGAAGGTGCTGACGGTGTCCGGGGACGTCTACCGGCCGGCCGCCATCGAACAGCTGAAGACCGTGACGCAGCAGGCCGGAGCGGAGTGGTTCCCGAGCTCTCCCGACCAGCAGCCGGTGGACATCGCGCGGGCGGCGCTCGACTACGCCCGCAAGCAGTATTTCGACGTGCTGCTGGTCGACACCGCAGGCCGTCTCGCGATCGACGAAGCCATGATGCGGGAGATCAAGGAGCTGCACGCGGCCCTCAAGCCGGTGGAGACCCTGTTCGTGGTCGACGCGATGCAGGGCCAGGACGCGGTGAATACCGCCAAGGCCTTCAAGGAAGCGCTGCCGCTGACCGGCATCATCCTCACCAAGCTCGACGGCGACTCGCGCGGCGGCGCCGCCCTGTCGGTGCGGCAGATCACGGGTGCCCCCATCAAGTTCGCCGGTGTCAGCGAGAAGATCGACGGCCTGGAGGTGTTCGACGCCGATCGCCACGCCGGGCGCATCCTCGGCATGGGCGACATCGTCGCGCTGGTCGAGCAGGTGCAGGCCGGCGTCGACATGGAAGCCGCGCAGAAGCTGGCCGCCAAGGTCAAGAGCGGCGTGGGCTTCGACCTCAACGACTTCCTGGCGCAGATCCAGCAGATGAAGCAGATGGGCGGCCTGTCCACGCTGATGGACAAGATGCCCGCGCAGGTGCAGGCCAAGGCGGGCCAGGTCGACATGGCGAAGGCCGAGCGCGACATCCGCCGCAAGGAGGGCATCATCTGCTCGATGACGTCGGCCGAGCGGCGCAAGCCCGAGATCATCAAGGCCACCCGCAAGCGCCGCATCGCGGCCGGCGCCGGCGTGCAGGTGCAGGAGGTCAACCGCCTGCTCAACGAATTCGAGCAGATGCAGACCATGATGAAGAAGATGAAGGGCGGCGGCCTGATGAAGATGATGCGCCGCATGGGCGGCGGCAAGGGTGCGCCGAAGATGCCTTTCTAGGCCTGCGGCCTAGCGCGGCATGGCCGTTATCAGGAACCCCCTCTCCCCATCCCTCTCCCCCGGGGGGAGAGGGGGCAAAACTTTGGATACTGAGTCACCATGAAACTCGTTGACAGCTTCGCCGACATTTCCCGCTTCGTGGAGCTGCGCCGCGACATCCACGCGCACCCCGAACTCGGCTTCGAGGAGCACCGCACCTCCCAGATGGTGGCCGAGCGGCTGCGCGAATGGGGCATCGAGGTGCACACCGGCATTGCCGGAACCGGCGTGGTCGGCGTGCTGCGCAACGGCAACGGCAAGCGAACCATCGGCCTGCGCGCCGACCTCGATGCGCTGCCGCTGCAGGAGGAGAACCATTTCCCGCACCGTTCCCGGCACGACGGGCGCATGCATGCCTGCGGCCACGACGGCCACACGACCATGCTGCTGGCGGCGGCGTGGCACCTGGCCCAGTCGCGCGACCTGGACGGGACCGTGAACTTCATCTTCCAGCCCGCCGAGGAGATGGGCAAGGCCGGCGCGCTGAAGATGATCCAGGACGGGCTGTTCGAGCGCTTCCCCTGCGAGGCCGTGTTCGCGCTGCACAACTTCGCCGTCACGACCGGCACCTTCGCGCTGAACCAGGCCGCGCTGATGGCGTCCAGCAACACCTGGAAGGTGACCCTCCACGGCCGCGGCACGCACGCATCGATGCCGCACACCGGCATCGATCCGGTCGCCGCGGTGATCGACCTCGGCCAGCAGCTGCAGACGCTGGTACCCAAGGTGATCGACTCGACCGAACGGGCCTTGCTCGCGGTGACGCAGATCCAGGGCTCGGGTGCGCCCAACGTCATCCCCGACGAAGCCTGGGTGGGCGGGACGGTCCGCACGTTTTCCGAAGACGCGACGGACAAGATCGAAGCCGGCCTGCGGCGCCTGGCCGAAGGCATTGCCGCGGCCCACGGCTGCCGGGCGGACGTCTGGTTCCGCCGCGCCTCGCCGCCGGTGGTGAACCATGCGCGCGAAGCGCGGTTCGCCGCCGAAGTGATGCGCGAAGTGGTCGGCGCCGAGCGCGTCGACGAGGACTACCCCGCCGTGATGGGCGCCGAGGACTTCGCGCACATGCTGCGGGTCAAGCCAGGCTGCTATGCCTTCATCGGCAATGGCGACGGCGGCCACCGCATGCCGGACCATGGGCCTGGTCCTTGCATCATCCACAACACCTCGTTCGACTTCAACGACGAGATCATTCCCATCGGCGCCAGCTACTTCGTCCGGCTGGCGCAGAAGTGGCTGGCCCAACCCTGAACAGAGGAGTGTCCATGCAGTTCCGCCGTTACCGCAGCGCCGCCGTCGCGCTGGTCCTCGCCGCCGCCGCGGCTGCCCCCGCCTATGCGCAGCGCGTGATCAGGATCGTGGTGCCGTTCGGCCCCGGCGCGGTGCAGGACACCGTTGCCCGCACCTTCAATGCCGAACTGGGCCAGATCCTCGGCGCCAGCGTGATTGTCGAAAACCGGCCCGGCGCCGGCGGCACGGTAGGCACCGGCGCCGTCGCGAAGGCCACGGACAACAACACGCTGGTACTTGCCGCCGCCAGCCACACGCTGGCCGGTCACCTCTACAGCAAGCTGGGCTACGACCCGATCAAGGACTTCGTCGGCATCGCCCACATCGGCAATTCCGGCTACGTGATCGCGGCACCGGGCAACCTCGGCGTCAACAATCTCGCCGATTACGTCAAGCTGCTCAAGGGCAAGCCCGGACAGCTCAATTACGCCTCTGCCGGCAACGGTAGCGCGACGCACCTGGGCATGGCTTATTTCCTGGCGAAGGCCGGCGTGGACATGCAGCACGTGCCGATGAAGTCCACCGGCGACGCCGTCAACGAAGTGCTGGCGGGCCGCGTGCAGGGCGTGACCTCCGCGCTCATCGGCATCACCGCCTTCAAGCAGGACCCGCGCATCAAGCTGCTGGCCTACACCGGCACCCAGCGTTCCAAGTTCCTGCCCGAACTGCCCACAGTCGCCGAGGCCGGCGTGCCGGGCTACAAGTTCGATTCCTGGATCGGCGTGCTCGCTCCGTCCACCATGCCCAAGGCCGAAGTGGACAAGCTCAATGCGGCGATCAACAAGGCCCTCGCCGACCCGGCGGTGCAGGAGCGCCTGACGCGTCTCGGCGTGGAGACCGGCCCCCTGATGTCCTCGGACGACTTCCAGAAGCTGCTGCGCGCCGATTACGAGGCGGCGGGCGTCCTGGTGAAGGCGTCGGGAGCGCGGATCGAATAGCGCCCGTTGGACCCACTGCGGCCGTCCGGTGCGGGTCGGCCGCGGACGGCGGGGCCTCAGGCGACCGCCGCTTCCTTCGTGAGCACCTCGGCGCGCAGCGAATGCGGCATGGCTTGCGTGATGGTCACGTCGACCATCCGGCCCACGAGCCGGGCCGGCCCGGCGAAATTGACAATGCGGTTGCACTCCGTGCGTCCCATCAGCTCGCTGGCGTCCTTGCGCGACGGGCCTTCCACCAGGATGCGCTGCACCGTGCCCACGCGGCTGTCGCTGATCCGGCGCACGTTCTCCTCCAGCACGGCTTGCAGGTGCTGCAGACGCTTGAGCTTCACGGCATGCGGCGTATCGTCCGGAAGGTTCGCCGCCGGTGTGCCCGGACGCGGGCTGAAGATGAAGGAGAAGCTCGCGTCATAGCCGACGTCCTCCACCAGCTTCATCATCTTCGCGAAGTCTTCTTCGGTCTCGCCGGGAAAGCCGACGATGAAGTCGCTGGACAGAGAGAGCTGCGGCCGCACGGCCCGCAGCTTGCGGATCGTGCTCTTGTATTCCATGGCGGTGTAGTTGCGCTTCATCGCCATCAGGATGCGGTCGCTCCCGTGCTGGACCGGCAGGTGGAGGTGGCTCACCAGCTGCGGCACCTTGCCATACACGTCGACCAGGCGTTGCGTGAATTCGTTCGGGTGGCTGGTGGTGTAGCGGATGCGGGCGATCCCGGGAATCTCCGCCACGTACTCGATCAGCAGGGCGAAGTCCGCGATCTCCGCGGTGCCGCCCATGCTGCCGCGGTAGGCATTCACGTTCTGGCCCAGCAACGTCACTTCCTTGACGCCCTGGTCGGCCAGGCCCGCGATCTCGGTCAGCACGTCCTCGAAGGGACGCGAGACTTCTTCGCCGCGGGTGTAGGGCACGACGCAGTAGCTGCAGTATTTGGAGCAGCCTTCCATGATGGACACGAAAGCGGACGCGCCTTCCACCCGCGCCGGCGGCAGATGGTCGAATTTCTCGATCTCCGGGAAGCTGATGTCCACCTGCGGGCGCTGCAGCCGCTCGCGCTCGGCCAGCAGCTCCGGGAGCCGGTGCAGCGTCTGGGGGCCGAACACCACGTCCACGTAGGGCGCGCGCTCGATGATGGCCGCGCCTTCCTGGCTGGCGACGCAGCCGCCGACGCCGATCAGCACGCCCTTCTTCTTCAGGTGCTTGACGCGGCCGAGGTCGGAGAACACCTTCTCCTGCGCCTTCTCGCGCACCGAACAGGTGTTGAACAGGATCAGGTCGGCCTGCTCCGGATCCTGCGTGGGCTCGTAGCCCTGCGCGGCGTTCATCACGTCCGCCATCTTGTCCGAGTCGTACTCGTTCATCTGGCAGCCGAAGGTCTTGATGTAGACCTTTTTCATCGCAGCACCCCGCTTACTTCAGCAGCAGCCAACGGGCCGCCCAGACCAGGTCCAGCAGCTCGGCGAAGCGCTTGTACCCGTCGGCGCTGGAGGTGTCGACACCCCCGAGCTTGCGGTATTCCTCTTCGTCGAGGAGCCAGACTTCGTGCACCAGGCCGACCGAGTCGCGCTTGTAGACGGTATACACCGACCTGCCGGCGAGCGTGCCCGTGAGCACCAGGCGGTCTTCGCGGTCGCGGATGCGGGCGCCTGGTGAGAAGCGGTCGGGCCTGCCGTCCACTTCGATGATCGGTGGCGTGGCGCTGACGCTGATGATGGCCGGCCTGACGTCGCGCGGCGCGTTGCGGATCGAAGAAACCTGCGCCGAGGCAAGGGTCGCCACGATGGCGAAGCCCACGGCGGCGGTTCGGGTCCAGCGATTCATGGTGTAGATCCAGAGGCTGTCAAATGACAAAGGCACTGTGCTGGACAGTGCCTTTGGTGTCAACGCACGGCGTTGTGAAACTGGTGGCGCTTCAGGGACTCGAACCCCGGACCTGCGGATTATGATTCCGTCGCTCTAACCAACTGAGCTAAAGCGCCAAGCCCGCAATTATAGCGAAACCGAAGGGTCCGTTTGCCGTGGGGGGCCGAGGAGCGGCGCCCCATGGCGCGGCGCGCCGCCAGCCGGGTTGGGGGGGGGGTCAGGCGATTCGCCTGCCTCCACGCCCTTTACTTGTATTCGATCAAGAGGCTGCGCCGTCGCGCCGCGCGGTTCTTCCAGTAGCGGACCTGCCCGAGCATTTCCGGGAACTTCCCAAGCAGCAGGAAGAAGGCGCGCGGGACCTTCAGCGATGCCTCGTCGGTTGAACGCGTCAGCATGCGCAGGAACTGCAGCGGATAGGCCAGCAAGAGGAGCAGGCCCCAACTTCCGAACAAGCTGGCTGCCAGCAATGCCGCCACCGGCAGTCCTGCGCCCCAGAACCACGAGCTGCGCGATTCGCGCACCCAATGACGTTCGGGCGACTTGCCGTGCAGAGCCGATCCCTCCGCATAGGCGTGGCCGGCACGTTCACTGCGGCGCCACCACTGGCCAAAGCGCGTCATCGCGGCGTCGTGCCATGCCATTTCCGCGTCCAGCCGCCAGATCTCCCAGCCGCCCCGTCGCAGCCGCAGGCAGAGTTCCGGCTCCTCCCCGGCGATCAGGCCCTCGCGAAAGCCCTGGACCTGATCGAACGGATCGGCGCGCATCATTGCAATGCCGCCGCAGGCCAGCGCGCGGCCGATGGGCGTATTCCACTCCGCATCGCACAGCCGGTTGTAGATGCTGCGCTCGGGGTGGCGTTCGCGCAGTCGTCCGCACGCCGCCGCAGCCTTCGGAGTCGCGAGCAGGAAGGCGGCTGCCTCAGCCAGCCACCCGCTCGCGAACTCGCAATCCCCGTCGACGAACTGCACGAATTCCACAGCGGGGACCAGTTCCTTCAGGCGCCGGAAGCCCGCATTGCGCGCGCGCGCGGCGGTGAAGGGCGTCGAAGTGTCCAGTTCCACCACGTCGACGTCGACGGAACGCGCGAAGACGACGGACCCGTCCTGGGAGCCCGAGTCCACGTAAACCACGTGGGGCGTGGTACTCAATGCCGAATGCAGGCAGCGCTTCAGGCGTTCCCCTTCGTTGCGCCCGATGGCGACGACCCCGAAGACCGCTTCAATCGCCTGCACCGTCATGCCTCAGCGCAGACCACCAGGGCCCAGAAGCCCTGCGCCATCCAGTGGCCCTTGTGGGCACGCAGATCCGCACGCATGTTCTCGAACATCGGTCTCTCTTGCGCCGCGGGGCGCCTGAACTTCGCCGGCGGTCCCTGAGGGACGGGCGCCGGCATGGGGAGTCTCACTTCGATGGCAGCGTGGGTCGGGTGCATCGCTGCACTCTCGTCATGCTCCCGGCGAAACGATAGCAGACGGGCTTGCCAGGCGGGGCGCCTGGCGTTCTCCCTGCGGTTGCCGCCAAGACGTGGGCGGGCTAGTTCCCGCGGCGTCCGGCCAGCGCGAGTTCTTCGGTGACCAAGCGGACGACCAGCCGGTCCAGCGAGTCCACCGAATAGTTGCGCACATCGTGCACGGTCTCGCGTCCCGGGCCGCTGCCCGGGCGGCGCGCGTCGGCGTAGGTCAGGAACACGAACTTCCCCCCGGTGTATTGGGCGATCTGCCGCTGGATGAACTCGCCCTGGCGGTCCAGGCCGCTCGCGCCGACGGAAAACACCTTGATGCCCTTGCCCAGGGCGGCCAGCATGTCGTCGTCGTAATGAGGCGTGCCGTAATCGAGATGCGGCGGCGCGTCGGCCAACAGCACCAGCATGCGCGTGGTGCCGGTGCCTCGCCAGCTGAGCTGGTGCACGGCTTCGTGCAGGCCCTCGTTCATGGCTTCCGGGTAATCGCCACCGCCCAGGGCCTGCAGCGGACCAAGCGCCTGCCGCAGGAAGGCGCCGACGTCGTTGCTCAAATCGTGGCTGCGCAGCAGAAAGGCATCGCCGCGATCGCGGTAGGCGACGAGGCCCAGGCAGATGTCGGGCCGGCTGGGCAGGCCGGAGACTTCTTCGGTGATCGCACGCAGGCTTGCCTTCAGCTTGTCGATCTCGTCGGCCATGGAGCCGGTGGCGTCGATGAGGAAGACGAGATCCAGGCGCGCCCGTGCCGGTGGCGGCGCCACGTCCAGCATCACTTCGACGCTGCTTTTCTGGTCCCGCACCAGGCGGCCCACAGCCTCGCGACCGTCCTTGCGCACCAGGACTTCGTAGGGTCCGGCGCCGCTGGTGTCGAACGCGCCCGGATGCAGCCAGGCGCGGCCACCGGTGTCGGTGCGGGCCCACATGGCCGAACCATTGCGCGCGCGCAGGGCGACCTCGGCGTCGCCCACGCCCTGGCCCCGGCGGTCCTTCACTTCCAGCAGGTAGCGTTCGTGCACGTCGCGCGGCCGGTGCGCAACCGAGGTGCGATCGCGGAAGGCCAGGTAGCCATGGAAGTCCGCGTTGTCGTCGACCACGCCGGCGGTGACCGGGTCGGAAGGGATCTGCCGCGGCGCCAGGTCCTGCGGCGCGCCCTGTGCAGCGGGTGCCGCGGCAACGCCGGCCGCGGCCGGCGCCGGCATGGAGCGCGCAAGGGCTGGCGGAGCCGGCTCGGCGCGTAGCCGGTCCTCGGAGCGTGCGGCGCGTTCCGCCGACTCCATCGCCGGGGCGCCGCGTCGCGCCTGCCCGTCGCCTGCAGGCCAGCCCGGGACTTCGCGGGTCGTGACAGGCCGCGCGCAGTGGGTGGCGGAAGGTGCCTGGAAGTTGGGGCGCACGGCCAGGCGCGTCGCCGCCGGCGCCGTGTCGGGCTTGGGGTCGGGCCAGACCGCCTGGGCCGTTGCGGCGCAGGAAGCCAGCAGCCAGTGCGCACAAACCAGTGCGACGGCGGTGCGGCAAGGAAGGCGATGAAGCATGGGACCACTCCTGTTGTCGGTCCCTGTTGCACGGCGCGGCGCACGCGACGGGGTCAGATTTCACCACCGTCGTTAACCCCGAGGCGCAGGCAAGCCCGTACAACGTGATGTGAGAATGCGCCCATGCCTGCCGCCCATCGCGACCTGCCGGACGAGGACCTGATGCTCGCCTACGCGGGCGGTGATGCCGCTGCTTTCGACATGCTCTATGCGCGCCACGAGGCCGCGCTGTACCGCTTCGTGCGCCGCCTGCTCGGAAGCGCGCTGGCGGCGCAGGCCGACGAGGTGTTCCAGGACGCATGGCTGCGGATCGTCGCGGCACGCGGCAGCTTCCGGTCGCAGGGCGCGGCCTGGCGCACCTGGGCCTTCACCATCGCGCACAACCTGGCGATGGACCGGTTGCGTGTTTCCGGCCGCGAAGTGGCGGTGGACAGCGAGAGCGATTCCGACGCGCCGATGGAGTGGCTGATGGCGCGGCTGGACCACGTGGCTCCGTCCAGCGAGGAACTCGCCTTCTGGCGCGCCGCCGGCGCCCAGCTGCTGCACTGCCTGGAGGACCTGCCGGCGCCGCAGCGCGCGGCCTTCCTGTTGCACCACGAGGATGGCGCCAGCGTGGAAGACCTGGCGCAGCGGCTGTCGCTGCCCTTCGAAACGGCCAAGAGCCGCTTGCGCTACGCACTGCGCAAGCTGCGTGGCTGCATGGGCGCCTACCTGGTGCCGCTGGAGCCGGCGCGATGACGGAGTTGCGTGACGCGCGCCTGGGCAAGGCACTGCACGAGGCGCCGGATGCCGCGCTGCAGCCGCCGCAGCGCACGCGCGATGCCATCCGCGCGGCAGCGCACGCAGCGGTCCAACCCGGATGGCGCCGCTGGTGGCGCAGCGCCGGCGATCACCGCAGGCCGTGGGGCGCGGCGCTAGCGACCGTCGCGCTGGCGACCCTGGTCACCGTGATGTGGGGAGACCGCGAGATCCCGGGGGCAAGGCGCGAGGCCGCGCCGGAGACGTCGCCCATTCCGGCTGCACCGGCGCCCGCCAGGAAGGCGGCGTCGGTACCGGCCGCTCTTCCCGGCACGGCCCTATCGGAACCTCACGTTCCCGCCGCCGGCGCGCCGTCCGCACCACCGGTCCCGCCAGCCAGGCCGGGGACGGCTGCCGTGCGTTCACGCGAACGGCCGCTGGCGCCGCCTCCCGCTGCTTCCACGCCGCCGGCGCGTGAAGCGGCGATCGAAAGGGCACCTGCGGTGAAGGCCGTGCCGCACGACCCGGTCACGCGCGACGCGGGCACCTCGGCGGCCGAGGGTTTGTCGCGCGCCGCATCCGCATCCGTGGCCGAGGAGGCGCGCGCCACTGCATCCCCGCCGCGGGTGGTGGCCGCTGCTCCGGCGGCAACGCCTGCACCAGCGCCGCCCGCGCCCGCCGCGGCTCAGCGGCAGGGCGCGACCCTTACGCCCCAGGCGGCACTGCGCGCTTCGCCCGCTTCGCTGCCTTGGACGCAGTTGCGCATCGAGGCAGGCGGCCGCTCGGTGGTGGTGGCGCGCATGCAGGCTGGCGAGTTGCCGGCGCTGGTGACCAGCCTGCTGGCATCGCCTTCGGACGATGCCGATGCCACCGCCGCCGCGAGCCTGCGCCTGGAACTGGCCCAGGGGGACGAGGCCATCGGCGTGCTCGACATGGTGGGCGACCACTGGCGCTGGACGCCGCTGCGAGGCGCCCGCGAGGCGCGCCTGCTGCGGGCCGACGCCGGCATCGCCGCCGCGCTGCGCGAGGAGGCGCAGAAGCTGTTGCCGCGCTGAGCGCTACTGGTTCTTGAACTGCGGCTTGCGCTTGGCGACGAAGGCGTCCATGCCTTCCTTCTGGTCCTGCGTGGCGAACAGCGCATGGAACAGCCGGCGCTCGAACATGACGCCATCCGACAGCGTGCTTTCGAAGGAACGGTTCACCGATTCCTTGGCGGCCAGCACGGCGACCCGGGAGAAGTCGCAGATCTGCAGCGCCGCGCCCAGCGTCTCTTCGGCCAGCTTGTCCAGCGGCACCACGCGGCTGACGAGGCCCGCACGCTCGGCTTCGGCCGCATCCATCATGCGGCCGGTCAGCACCATGTCCATCGCCTTGGCCTTGCCCACTGCACGGGGCAGGCGCTGGGTGCCGCCGGCGCCCGGGATGATGCCGAGCTTGATCTCGGGCTGGCCGAACTTCGCGTTGTCCGCCGCGATGATGAAGTCGCACATCATCGCCAGTTCGCAGCCGCCACCCAGCGCGAAGCCGCTCACCGCGGCGATCACCGGCTTGCGCACCGAGCGGATGGTCTCCCAGTTGCGCGTGATGTAGTCGCCCTTGTAGACGTCGGCGAAGGTGTAGGTGGCCATCGCCCCGATGTCGGCGCCCGCCGCGAACGCCTTCTCGCTGCCGGTGACGATGATGCAGCCGATGGCTTCGTCGGCATCGAAGGCCTTCAGCGCCTGGCCCAGCTCGTCCATCAGCTGGTTGCTCAGGGCGTTGAGCTGCTTGGGCCGGTTCAGCGTGATCACGCCCACCTTGCCCGCCTCGGTGCGTACTTCGATCTGTTCGTAGGCCATGCCGGTCTCCTGAGGATGACCACTATAACCAAGGGAAACCATGACCCGCCGCGGCGCGCGGCGGATGCTAGATTCAACGGGAAGGAGACCGGATCATGAGCGAAGCGACCGTCCTGTACGAGACCCGGGGCAGCGTGGCGATCATCACGCTGAACCGGCCGCAAGCCCTCAACAGCTTCACGCGGCAGATGCACCGGGACCTGTGGTCCGCGTTCGAGCGCATCGACGGCGACAAGGCGGTGCGCGCCGCGGTGCTCACCGGTGCGGGGCGCGGCTTCTGCGCCGGCGCCGACCTGGCTGAGTTCGATTTCGAGCCGGGACCCGACCTCGTGAAGCGCGCGGATCCGGGGCCGGTGATCGAGCAGGCCTTCAACCCCTCCATCCGCAAGCTGATGGACCTGCGGGTGCCCACCATCGCTGCCGTGAACGGCGTGGCCGCGGGCGCGGGGGCTTCGTTCGCCATGGCTTGCGATCTCGCCGTCGCAGCCCCGGGCGCGTCCTTCATCCAGGCCTTCAGCAAGATCGGCCTCGTGCCCGATGCGGGCGGCTCCTGGTTCCTCGTGAAGAAGCTGGGGCTGGCGCGCGCCATGGGTTGCGCGATGCTGGGCGACAAGGTGGGCGCGCAGGATGCCAAGGCGTGGGGAATGATCTGGGACGTGGCGCCGGAAGGACAGGACTGCGTCGAGGCAGCGCTTGGGCTGGCCCAGCGGCTCGCGACGATGCCGACGGCGGCCCTGGTGCGCACGCGCAAGCTGTTGCGTGCCGCTGCGTCCAACGAGCTCGACCAGCAACTCGATCTCGAGCGGGACACGCAGTCCGCACTGGGCCGGACCCACGATTACATCGAAGGGGTGATGGCCTTTCGCGAGAAGCGTCCCGCGCAGTTCAAGGGCGAATGACCGGCAAGCTCACGCCCCAACAGCTTGCGGCGAAGGTCGGCGAGGCGATGTTCGCCGTCGATGCCGCCAGCAAGGATTTCCTGCAGATGGAACTGGTGTCGTGCGAGCCCGGTCGCGCGGTGATGCGCATGGAGGTGCGCCAGCCCATGCTCAACGGCCACAAGATCTGCCACGGCGGGCTCATCTTCACCCTGGCCGACTCCACTTTTGCGTTCGCGTGCAACAGCCACAACAAGGTGACGGTGGCTGCCGGGTGCAGCATCGAATTCCTCCGGCCCGCGCACCTGGACGACGTGCTCACCTGCGAAGGCGTCGAGCAGGTGCTGCAGGGGCGCCACGGCATCTACGACATGCAGGTGCGGAACCAACGCGGCGAAGTGGTCGCCATGTTCCGCGGCAAGAGCACCAGCATCCAGGGCACGGTGATCCCGGAGGAGTGATGAAGAGCTTTCCCCTGGAAGCGATCGAGAAGGCCGGCGTCGACGAACTGCGGGCGCTGCAGTTGAAGCGACTGAAGGCGACGCTGCAGCATGCTTACGCCAACTCGCCTGCCTACCGGCGCAAGTTCGACGCCGCCGGGGTACACCCGGACGATTGCCGCAGCCTCGACGACCTGGCCAGGTTCCCGTTCACCACCAAGGCGGACCTGCGCGAGGGCTACCCTTTCGGAATGTTCGCGGTGTCGCGGGAACGGTGCGTGCGCATCCACGCGTCCAGTGGCACGACCGGCAAGCCCACCGTGGTCGGCTACACGCAGCGCGACATCGAGACCTGGTCGCTGGTGATGGCGCGCAGCATCCGCGCCGCCGGCGCGCGGCCCGGCGACATGGTGCACGTGAGCTACGGCTACGGCCTGTTCACCGGCGGCTTGGGCGCGCACTACGGCGCGGAGAAGCTGGGCCTGACCGTGGTGCCCTTCGGCGGCGGCCAGACCGAGCGACAGGTGCAGCTGATCAACGACTTCCGGCCGGACCTCATCATGGTGACGCCCAGCTACATGCTGGCGATCGCCGACGAATTCGAACGCCAGGGGCTGGACCCGCGCGCCAGCAGCCTGCGCATCGGCATCTTCGGGGCCGAACCCTGGACCAACGACATGCGGGCCAAGATCGAGCAGCGCCTGGATCTTTCGGCGGTGGACATCTACGGGCTGTCGGAGGTCATGGGACCGGGCGTCGCCAACGAGTGCTGGGAGACCAAGGACGGCCCGACGATCTGGGAGGACCATTTCTACCCGGAGATCGTCGATCCCGAGACGGGCCAGCCGGTGCCCGAAGGCGAATTCGGCGAGCTTGTGTTCACCAGCCTCACCAAGGAGGCGCTGCCCATCGTGCGCTATCGCACCCGCGACCTCACGCGCCTGTTGCCCGGCACCGCGCGCACCATGCGGCGCATGGAGAAGATCACCGGCCGCAGCGACGACATGATGATCGTCCGCGGCGTCAACGTGTTCCCGACGCAGATCGAGGAGCTGATCCTCAAGCAGCCGGACCTGGCGCCGCACTACCAGTGCATCCTCACGCGGGAGGGGCCGCTCGACGCGCTCACGGTCGCGGTGGAGGTCGCGGCCGGCGTGGCGCCCGACGGCAGCCAGGCGCAGGCGGCAGCGCAGGCGCTCGCCCACCACATCAAGTCCTTCATCGGCACCAGCGCACAGGTCGAGCTGCGGCCGGCCGGTGGTGTCGAGCGCAGCCTGGGCAAGGCCAGGCGGGTGGTAGACCAGCGAAAGCCCTGAGCCGGCGGGACGCCGACCGCTATCTCTGCTCGATGTGGTCGACCATGAGGTCGAGCCAGGCCTCGTTGCCCATCACCACCTTGATGCGCACGGGCAGGTACTGCAGGCTGGGCGCAATCCACATCTCCGCGGTGATGTTGCCCCGGGGGTTGGGAATCGAGCGGGGCTTCAGGTGGAATGCTTCGATCTCGCCCAAGCTCGGCGTGCGCAGCATCACGCGGTCCACGATGTCGTAGGTCCACTGGTCCAGCCCGCCGGGGCGGGCCAGCCACACGCTGACGCTGCGCCCCACCTGCAGCACCTCTTTCCCGGTCGCGAAGCGCTGCGAGAACTCGACGAACTGGCTGGCCGTGTCCTGTACACCCGGCGGCCGCGGCAGCGTGCGGCCGTTCTCCAGCACGATGACCTCGTCCCCCAGCTGCGCGAAGCGTCGCTTGCCGGGCCGCAGTTCCTCGTAGGCGCGGGGCACCAGGCCCTCGGGTGTCACCTCGCCCTGGCTGGTGATGATCTGCGTGCCGAACACCTGGATGCGCACATCCAGCCGCACCTGATACTTGGCGCCTTCGCGTTGCCACTGCACATGGGCATCCCCGTACAGGGGCCCCCGGAACTCGCCGGAGAGCTGGTAGGTCAGGCGCGTGTCGGTGGGCCAGTGGTCCAGCGAGGGGGTGTCCGCGCTCGCCTGGCTCGCGGCCTCGGTGGGCGCGCTGGCTGGCTGTGACGCGGCGGCGGCCGCGGCCTGCACCTGCGCTTCGGCGGCCTGGCGCTCCAGCTCGGCTTCGCGCCGCACCTTTTCGACCCGGAGCCGCGCTTCTTCCTGCGCCTGTTCGTCCTCCTGTTGCTGCCGGCGCAATTCTTCGGGGGACGACGCCGGGGGCTTGGGACGGGGCGCTGCACGCGGGCGCGGCTTGGGTGCGGGCGCAGGCGCGGGCGCCGCAGCGACCACCGGCGGTGGCGTACTGGGCGTCAAGGTGCGGGTGAACAGTACCGGCGCCATCGCCGCGAGGCCGGAGATCGTCGCCATCTCGCGGCCGATCCATTCGAGCGCCACCACGTGGAGGACGCCCACGGCGCACGCCAGCGCAGCGAGCTTCAGCCTTGTGGCCCGAACCACGATTGGCCCCTCGCGGCGTCGCGCAGGACCAGCCGCCAGGTGGTGACGCCCGCCGGGATCGCGAGATCCAGCCGGAGCAGGCGCCGGTCGCGCGCCACCAGCGCGGTGAGCTTGCGCTGGTTGCCCGCGTACAGCAGCAGGTCGTCGAGCTTGCCGAGCCGCCAGCCCGTGCCCGTGACCTCCACGCCGATCCATTCGTCGTTCGACGCGAAGCCCGCCTGCTCCGCCGCCCCGCCGCGCAGCACGTTCTTCAGCACGATGCCCTGCGACTCGGTGACCCGCACGCCAAGACGCTGCTGCAGCTGCGCGGGTTCTTCCATGACTGCGATGCCGTGCTGCTCCAGCAGTTCCTTCAGCGGAAGTTCGCGCGTTCCATGCACCCAGGCCGCCAGTTCGCGCGTGAAGGCGCGTCCGCCCAGCTCCTTGAGCACCGCGGCGAAGTCGGCCTCCGCCATGGGGCCGCCCTTGCAGCGCTGCCAGAGCGCCCGCATCACCTCGTCGAGCGTGCTGTGGCCTTCCAGCCGCAGTGCGAGGTCGAAGCACATCGCGACCAGCGCACCCTTGGTGTAGTAGCTGACCGTGGCATTGGCCGTGTTCTCGTCCTGCCGGTAGTACTTCACCCAGGCGTCGAAACTGGCCTGCGCTACCGACTGGACCTCGCGGCCGGGCGTCTGCAGCACCTGGTTGCAGGTCTTGGTGAGCAGCTTGAGGTAGGTGGCGTCGTCGATCAGTCCCGCGCGCCGCAGCAGCAGGTCGTCGTAATAGCTGGTGAAGCCTTCGAAGAACCAGAGCAGCTGGGTGTAGTTCTCCTGCTTGTAGTCGTAGTGGGCGAACTCCGCCGGACGCAGGCGCTTGACGTTCCAGGTGTGGAAGTACTCGTGGCTGATCAGGCCCAGCAGCGTGACATACCCTTCGGCCTGGCGCGGCTCGCCCACCCGTGGCAGGTCCCGCCGCGAGGCGATCAGCGCCGTCGAATTGCGGTGTTCCAGCCCGCCGTAGCCGTCGTCCACCGTGTTCAGCAGGAACAGGTAGTTCTTGAACGGCGGCCGCTTGCGGTCGTGCCAGAAGCGGATCTGCGCTTCGCAGATCTTCTGCATGTCGGCCACGAAGCGGTCCGTGTCGAACGCCGCGGTGCCTCCCGACACCACCACCCGGTGCGGCACCCCTCCCGCCCGGAATTCGGCGCTCCAGAAAGCACCCAGCTCCACCGGGCAATCCACCAGCTCGTCGTAGTCCGCCGCCGCGTAGGTGCCGAATCCGCGCTTGCCGGTCTTCAGCGGTTCGAGTCCGGTGGCCGCCTCCCAGTGCGGGAACGCGCGCGGCGCGACCAGCTCCAGCTCGTGCGGCTCCTGCGCCTGGCCATGCACGCGCAGGCAAAGGCTGGTGCCATTAAAGAACCCGCGCTGGCCATCGAGCCAGGCCGTGCGCACCGAGTTGTCGAAGGCATAGACCTCGTAGGACAGCACGAGCGGGCTGGAGGGCACGCAATCGACCTGCCAGCTCGCCTTGTCGAGCTGGTGCATGGCGACCGGCTTTCCGTCCTGCCGAGCGCTGAGCTTCTGCAGGTGCCGGGCGAATTCCCGCACGAGGTAGCTTCCGGGAATCCAGGCTGGCAGCGACAGCCGCTGCCCCGCCTGGGGCCGGGGGACCGTGAGAGTGACGTGGAACAGGTGCGCGGCGGGATCCGCCGCCTCGACCCGGTAGTGGGGGCCGGCGGGGCGCGGGGCGGTCACTTGCCGCCGTTCGCCAGCAGCTTCTCGATGTCGGCTGCCGCGATCGCGCCCGGAACGCGCGAACCGTCCAGGAAGACCAGCGTCGGCGTACCGGTGATCTTGTGCTTGCGGCCGAATTCGGTGTTGCGCGCGAGCGCGCTGGCGTCGCAGTTCGCGTCGGGCTTGAGCAGGGGCTCGTTGCGCACCATCCAGCCGGTCCAGGCCGTGCCCTTGTCCTTCGCGCACCAGACCGCGCGCGACTTGTCGATCGAGTCCGGGCCGAGGATGGGGTACAGGAACATGTAGACCGTCACGTTGTCGATCTTCTGCAGGTCGCGCTCGAAGCGCTTGCAGTAACCGCAGTTGGGGTCCTCGAACACCGCCAGCTTGCGCTTTCCATTGCCGCGCACGATGACGAAAGCGTCCTTGACCGGCAGCTGGCTGAAGTCGATCGCCAGGAGCTTGTCCATGCGCTCTTCGGTCAGGTTGCGGCGCCCGCGGGTGTCCATCATCTCGCCGTTGATGATGTAGTTTCCCTCGGCATCGGTGTAGAACAGCTCGCTGCCGATGCGCACCTCGTAGATGCCGGCCATGGGCGTGCGGCTGACCTGGTCGATCTGCGGGAAGCTGGGCAGCCGCGCCGGCAGGTTCTTGCGCAGGGCGGCCTCGACCGCGGGCGGCACCTGCGTGGCCGCGTTGGCGGCCGTCGGCGCCATGTTGTTGCCGTCAGCGGCACTGGCGAGCGCGCCGAAGCCCAGGAGGGCTGCGGCCAGCCCGATGCGGATCGCTTTCGCGTTCATGACTTTTCCGTTCTCAACAGATTCTGCGCGTGCCCCATGGCCTGGCGCACCACCCAGTGCTTGACCGGGCCGCTGCGGTCGAAACCGCGCATGCCCCAATTGCGCAACCATGCCACAGGCTCGGCCGGCTGGGCGAACAGCTGCTGCAGCCCATCGGTGGTCCAGGCCATCGCCAGCACGTCCGCCTTGCGTGCGCGCTCGTAGCGGCGCAGCAGTTTCTCGTCTCCCAGGCTGCGCCAATACTCCCGCGCGTGCAGCACCTGCGCCAGCGTCTCGGCATCGGCGAGGCCCAGGTTCAGGCCCTGCCCGGCGAGCGGGTGCACGTTGTGCGCCGCGTCGCCCGCCAGCACCCAGCCGGGACCGCACCAGCGGTCCGCCAGCGCCCTCTGGAGCGGCCACGCCATCCGCTCCGTCGTCAGCTTCATCGCGCCCAGGACGTTGCCGCAGGCGGCTTGCAGCCGCGCCTGGAATTCTTCCGGCGTGATCGCCAGCAACTCGTCGGCCCGGGGCTCCAGCACTGACCACACCAGGGCCACGGAGTTCGCCTGCGAGCCCCCCATGGGCAGCAGGCCCAGCACGTTGCCGTCGGCGAACCACTGGTGCGCGACGCCGCCATGCGCAGTTTCACAGTCCAGCCGCGCGGCGAGCGCCCGCTGCGGATAGGTGGTGAGTTCGAAGTTCACGCCGAACTCGGCCCGGGTGCTGCTGGCGCGGCCCTCGCAGACCACGGTCAGCGCCGCCGCCTGCGGCGCAGTAAGCACCTCGATGTGTGCCTGGAAGCGAACGGCCTCCGCCAGGCGGGCGAGCAGCGGCTCCACTTCGACGATCCAGGCGAGGGCCGGAACGTTTTCGTCGGCAGCGGCAAACCGGACGCGGCCGCCGTCGTCACCGCGCACGTCCATGGCGGCGACCGGGGTCGCATGCTGCTCGTCGGGCCAGGCACGCAGGCGCAGCAGCAGTTCGCGCGATGCCGCGTTCAGGGCGTAGGCCCGCACGTCGGAGCGGCTGGCAGGGGACGGCGGCACGTCGACCAGGCCCACGCGCAGCCGGTCGCGCGCCAGCAGCAGGGCCAGCGTGCGGCCTACGATGCCCGCGCCGCGGATGCAAACGTCATAGGGTGCAGCCATCCCGCGATTGTAGGAGCCGGGCACAATCGGCGCCCATGAGCCAGCCGCCCGAAGCCACCGCCCGTGTCGCCAGATTGTTCGTCTATCCGGTCAAGTCCTGCGCCGGCGTGGAACTGCGCGAGGCCGTGCTGACCGAAACGGGACTGGACCTGGACCGTGCCTGGATGGTCGTCGACGAAGCTGGCGAGTTCGTGTCCCAGCGCGAGCTGCCGCACATGGCGCTGGTCCGTCCCCAGCTGAAGCTCAGCGAGGTGGTGCTGCGCGCGCCCGGCATGCTGGCCTTGCACCTGGCGATCGACACCGTCGAGGAGCCGGTGCGGGTGCGGATCTGGGACGACGAAGTCACCGCCTACGACATGGGCGCCGTGGCGGCCCAATGGTTTTCCGACTTCCTCGGCCGGAAGCTGCGGCTGGTGCGGTTCGACCCCGAGGTCCGCCGGCTGTCCAGCAAGGATTGGACGCAGGGCGCCGAAGCGCTCAACCAATTCAGCGACGGCTACCCGCTGCTGCTGGCCAGCACGGCCTCGCTGGAGGAGCTGAACCAGAAGCTCGCCGCGCAGGGCCAGCCGGCGGTCGGCATCGAGCGATTCCGCCCCAACATCGTGCTGGAAGGGCTGCAGGCGCAGGACGAGGATCGCCTGGACCTGGTACGCATCGCCGCCGACGATGGCGAGGTGCAACTGCGGCCGGTCAAGCCTTGCCCGCGCTGTCCCATCCCCAACATCGACCCGGCGACCGCCGAAAGCGATCCGGTGGTCACCGACACGCTGCAGGGATACCGCCGCAACGACCTGGTGGGAGGCGCCGTCACGTTCGGCATGAACGCGATCGTGGTGGAGGGAATCGACCGCACCCTGCGGGTCGGCCAGCCGGTGAGCGCGGGCTGGAAGTTCGACTAGGACGCCGCTCCCCGGAGTGCTGGTCCCGGCCTCGGCAGGCCGGGAGATGGCCATGGCATACACTTTCCGGCTTGATTTGCGGGAACTGACATGAGTTTGAAGTGCGGGATCGTGGGTCTGCCGAACGTCGGCAAGTCCACGTTGTTCAATGCCTTGACCAAGGCGGGCATCGCTGCCGAAAACTACCCCTTCTGCACCATCGAACCCAACGTGGGGGTGGTCGAACTGCCCGATCCCCGGCTCACCGCGCTCGCGGACATCGTCAAGCCCGAACGCATCGTTCCCGCCATCGTCGAGTTCGTGGACATTGCAGGGCTGGTGGCCGGCGCGAGCAAGGGGGAAGGCCTGGGCAACCAGTTCCTCGCCCACATCCGGGAAACCGATGCGGTGGTGAACGTGGTGCGCTGCTTCGAGGACGCCAACGTGATCCACGTCGCGGGACGGGTCGACCCGGTGTCCGACATCGAGGTGATCCAGACCGAGCTGTGCCTGGCCGACCTGGGCACGGTCGACAAGACGCTCGCCCGCTACAGCAAGGCCGCCAAGTCCGGCAACGACAAGGAAGCCGCCAAGATGGTGCAGGTGCTGCCCAAGGTGCAGGCGGCGCTGAACGAGGGCCGGCCGGTGCGTACGCTGGCGCTGACCGACGACGAGAAGGCACTCCTGAGGCCGCTGTTCCTGATCACTGCCAAGCCGGCGATGTTCGTCGGCAACGTGGACGAAAGCGGCTTCGAGAACAACCCGCACCTGGACAAGCTGCGCGCGTATGCGGCGACCCAGAACGCACCGGTGGTGGCGATCTGCGCCAAGATCGAATCCGAGATCGCCGACATGCCGGACGAGGACAAGAAGATGTTCCTGGCGGAAATCGGCCAGGACGAGCCCGGCCTGAACCGCCTGATCCGGGCGGCGTTCAAGCTGCTGGGCCTGCAGACCTACTTCACGGCGGGCGTGAAGGAGGTGCGCGCCTGGACGGTCCCGATCGGCGCCACGGCCCCACAGGCGGCGGGCGTGATCCACACCGATTTTGAACGCGGGTTCATCCGGGCGCAGACCATTGCCTTCGAGGACTTCCTCTCCTTCAAGGGGGAGCAGGGCGCCAAGGATGCCGGCAAGATGCGCAGCGAAGGCAAGGAGTACATCGTCAAGGATGGCGACGTCATGAACTTCCTGTTCAACGTCTGAACGCCGCTCGGTTGCGGTGAAGAGTTCACTGCAATCCGCCGGCGCTGCTGCCTAGAGTCCCCTTCTGCCGCGCGCCCTGCGCGGCCAGGAGGCGGCATGCCGGACCTTTCTCGCTTCTTCGTGCGCCTGCGGCGTCGCGTCCTGCAGGCTTACGACGCCCTTCTGTACGCCATGCTGCTGGCACTGGCTGCCGGCGCGCTGATCCCCGCCTCGGCGCAGGATCCGCCGGAGGAGCCCATTCAGTGCGGGTCCAGAGCAGCGTCGTCGTCATGACCGAATAGCGCAGGAACTTGCCACCCGTGCGGGCAGTGCACGGCCAGAATCTCTCAGAACGGGTCTCGGGCGCGCGCCGCCCTCGCGGCTGCGCGCCGAAACGCCGTCGTGCCTGCGTTACAGCCCTGCCGGCACCGAGGTGTCAGCACCGAACCAGGCCACCGACATCTTCTTCAGCGATCCGTCTTGTCGCATCGAGGAGAGCGCTTCGTCGATCGCCTTCGCGAACTTCGGATTCCCCTTGCGGAACGGAATGCCCATTTCCTGCTGGGGTCCTTTCAGGATCGCGCCCGGGCGCAGCGGCAGGCGGAACGTCTTGATGGTGTGCGCCACCATCAGACGATCATCGATCGTTGCGTCGATCTGGCTGCGAACCAGATCACCCAGTTTCTCGGGTGCACTTTCGTAGGTTTTCACGTTGATGCCGGAAACCGCACGAGCCATCTGCTGATAGTTCGAACCCGCAGCCACGCCCAGCTTCTTGTCGCCCGTGAAATCGGAAAGCGCCGTGAACTGGCGGTCGTCCTTGGCGCGTTGGATCAGTTGCGCGGCAGAAAAAACATAGGGCTGGCTGAAATCCAGCACCTTCTGGCGTTCGGGCGTGATGGTGACCTGGTTGACGATGACGTCGAACTTGCCTTCTTGCAGGCCAGCAATGATTCCGCTCCACTCGGTGACGACGAACTCCGGCTTCACTCCGAGCTTTGCCGCGACGGCCTTGGCGACCTCGATGTCGAAACCTTCGAGTCCGCTACCGGCGCCGCGAAAAGTGAATGGCGGGTAGGTGCCTTCGACCGCAATCTTCAACACGCCGGCCTGCTTGACGGTGTCGAGCAGATCCGTCGCACGCGCGGAAGCGGCGGTGCAAAGTAGTGCTGCGGTGATGACCGATGCGAACACGGATTGGATGGCCTTCATCTTTGTCTCCTCTTGGTAAGTCTTGATCTGGAACAGTCTGGCCCCAACGACGGCGGCCACCTGCGTAAGGGTGCAAGTCAATGTGCGAGCTTGGTCTTCCTTTCTCTTGGGTCGTCTCTCTTCTTCATCTCCTTCACTCAAAGCTCCGCCCAAGCAATGCCCACAAGGGCCTGCTGTGCGCTGTCCTGCTGTATGTTCGTGAGAGGAGCTTTTCCAGGCGGCCGGATCCGCTTCCGAAATCTGCGATACGCCTGGGGCCTCCTCGGTTGGTCCGTGCGATGAGCGCGCGCCTGAATACAACCGCGTTCAGGCCGCCAACCCATCAATCCATGAGTAGTAAATTGGTTTGCGGACGTGAGTGAATGTAAGCGAGCCGTACGGGAGATGTCTATGTCGCCGTGGCGAAATGACTACTTCCTCGCGTTCAACATTCGTGGCAAGCGCACGATTCGGCTTTATTCGAGCACTCTGGATTTCCAAGCTCCACTGGACCGCCTTGCGCCGTCTGCAGTTCGACGACTTGTGGCTTTACAGAATGCTGGTCGCTTCGGTCGCTGTCCAGAGGCAGGAGCCCGGGACGACCCTGCTCCTCAGTGCGGGAACATCCAGAGCAGGGCCGTCGTCATGGCCAGGTAGCGCAGGAACTTGCCCACCAGCATGTAGGCGGTGCAGGGCCAGAAAGGCAGCCGCAGCCAGCCTGCCACCGCGCACAGCGGATCGCCGACGATCGGAAGCCAGGCCAGGAGGCAGGCTTTGGGTCCGAGGCGCTTGAGGTAATCCAATGCCTTGAGGTGCGCGCGGGAGGTGCCGTACTTGTCGGCGACCTGGTGCGCGCCATAGCCCATCCACCAGTCCACCATGCCGCCCAGGGTGTTGCCCGCCGTGGCCACGAACAGGGCGCTCCAGAACAAGTCGGGATTGAGCTGGAGCAGTCCGAACAACGCCGGCTCGGAGCCCACCGGCAGCAGCGTGGCGGAGACGAAGGCGGCCACGAACAGGGTGCTCAGCCCGTATTCGGGCAGAGCCAGCAGCGCGAGAGCGGTCTGGAGCCAGGCTTGCATGCGCGTCCATCTTAGGGAAGTCGGACGGTTCCGGGTTGCCGCAGCGCAAGTGGATCGATTTCAAGCGCTGAAATGCCGCCAGCCTACAATCGTGCCTCTTTTTTCGGCAGCCTTCCGTTCGTCCTCCATGCACATCGGCCCCTACCCACTCGCGAACAACGTGTTCGTGGCGCCGATGGCGGGCGTCACCGACCGCCCGTTCCGGCAGCTGTGCCGCGCGTTCGGGGCCGGCCACGCGGTGAGCGAGATGGTGACGTCGCGCAGGGATCTGTGGAACAGCCTGAAGACCTCACGCCGCGCCAACCATGAAGGCGAACCCGGTCCGGTGGCGGTGCAGATCGCCGGCACCGATGCGCAGATGATGGCCGAAGCCGCCGCCTACAACATCGATCGCGGCGCGCAGATCATCGACATCAACATGGGCTGTCCCGCCAAGAAGGTGTGCAACAAGTGGGCGGGCTCGGCGCTGATGCAGGACGAGCCGCTGGCACTCGCCATCGCCGAGGCGGTGGTGCGGGCTTGCGAGCCCCATGCCGTGCCCGTGTCGCTGAAGATGCGGACCGGGTGGTCGCAGCAGCACCGCAACGCGGTGACCCTGGCCCGAGCCTTCGAATCGGCCGGTGTGCGGATGCTCACGGTGCATGGCCGCACGCGCGAGCAGGGCTACAAAGGCGAGGCCGAGTACGAGACCATTGCGGCGGTGAAAGCGGCGGTGGGCATTCCCGTGGTGGCCAATGGCGACATCTGCTCGCCCGAGAAGGCGCGGGACGTGCTGGCATGGACCGGCGCCGACGCCGTCATGATCGGCCGCGCCGCGCAAGGCCGCCCGTGGATCTTCCGGGAGATCGTGCACTTCCTCGCCACCGGCACGCGGCTCGCGCCGCCCCTGGTGGCGGAGATCCGGCGCGCGCTGCTTGGTCACCTCGAGGACCACTATGCGCTGTACGGTCCATATACCGGTGTGCGCAGCGCGCGCAAGCACATCGGATGGTACGTGCGGGACCTTCCGGAGGGGGAAGCTTTCCGTGCCGAGATGAACGCCATCGAGGACTGCGAACAGCAGGTGGCGGCCGTCCATCGTTTCTTCGACAAGCTCGCCGCGCACGCGGACCGGATGCCGGCGCCGTCCGCGATCGTGCCGACGGAGGAACCTGTAGAGAACGACGCATGAGCAAGAAACATATCGAAGAGTGCGTCCGTGCCAGCCTGGAAGGCTATTTCCGCGACCTGCGCGGGACCGAGCCGGATGGGATGTACGAGATGCTGGTGAAGGTGGTGGAAAAACCGCTGCTGGAAGTCGTCATGGCGAAGGCCGAGAACAACCAGTCGCGCGCCGCGGAGTGGCTGGGCTTGAACCGCAACACGCTGCGCAAGAAACTGATCGAACACAAGCTGCTGAAATGAACGCACTTCTCTCCGTCTCCGACAAGGCCGGCGTGGTCGAACTGGCGCGGGCGCTGCACGCCGCCGGCGTCCGCCTGATCTCGACCGGCGGCACTGCCAAGCTGCTGTCCGACAGCGGCCTGCACGTCACCGAGGTGGCCGAACTCACCGGTTTCCCCGAAATGCTGGATGGCCGGGTCAAGACCTTGCATCCCAAGATCCACGGCGGCCTGCTGGCGCGGCGTGACCATCCCGACCACGTGGCGGCGCTGCACCGGCATGCGATCACCACCATCGACATCCTGGTGGTGAACCTGTATCCCTTCGAGCAGACGGTGGCCAAGGCGGGCTGCACGCTGGAGGACGCGATCGAGAACATCGACATCGGCGGCCCGGCCATGGTGCGCAGCGGGGCGAAGAATTGGAAGGACGTCGCGGTGCTGACGGACGCTTCGCAGTACGAGCCCGTGCTCGCCGAGCTCCGCACGAGCGGCGCGATCTCGCAGAAGACCAAGTTCTCGCTGGCAGTCGCTGCGTTCAACCGCATCAGCAACTACGACGCGGCGATCAGCGACTACCTGTCCGCATTGCAGGAGGACGGCAGCCGATCGCCCTTTCCGGCACAAGCCAACGGCCGCTTCGTCAAGCTGCAGGACCTGCGCTATGGCGAGAACCCGCACCAGCAGGCGGCCTTCTACCGAGACCTCTACCCGGCCCCCGGTTCCCTCGCGGTGGCGCAGCAGCTGCAGGGCAAGGAGCTCTCGTACAACAACATCGCGGATGCCGATGCGGCATGGGAGTGCGTGAAGAGCTTCGACACGCCCGCCTGCGTCATCGTCAAGCATGCCAATCCGTGCGGTGTCGCACTCGGGAAGGATCCGCTCGAGGCGTACAGCAAGGCTTTCCAGACCGATCCGACCTCGGCGTTCGGCGGCATCATCGCCTTCAATCGTCCCCTGGATGGCGCCGGCGCACAGGCGGTGGCCAAACAGTTCGTCGAGGTGCTGATGGCGCCAGACTTTTCGCCAGAGGCGCTGCAGGTGTTCTCCAGCAAGGCCAACGTCCGGCTGCTGAAGATCGCGCTGCCGCCTGGCGGTTCGCGCGACTGGGACAACGGCCGCAACCTCATGGACATCAAGCGCGTCGGCTCCGGGCTGCTGATGCAGACGGCCGACAACCGCGAACTGACACTCGGCGAACTGAAGGTGGTCACCCGGAAGCAGCCGTCGCAGCAGGAGTTGCAGGACTTGCTGTTCGCATGGAAAGTGGCCAAGTACGTGAAGTCCAATGCGATCGTGTTCTGCAAGGACGGGATGACGATGGGCGTGGGCGCCGGGCAGATGAGCCGTCTCGATTCCGCGCGCATCGCCAGCATCAAGGCGCAGCACGCCAAGCTGTCGTTGCAGGGCACGGCGGTCGCGAGCGATGCCTTCTTCCCCTTCCGCGATGGGTTGGACGTGGTGGTGGATGCGGGCGCGACCTGCGTAATCCAGCCGGGCGGTTCGATGCGCGACCAGGAGGTCATCGACGCCGCGAACGAACGCGGGGTCGCCATGGTGTTCAGCGGCGTGCGGCACTTCCGACACTGAATCGCGTAGCTGCAAGGAGAAAGTGGCCCGCGGGCCGCTTTTCTTTTGGGATGAACGCGTTCGATCAGGCCAGCGTCTTGAACACCTCGCGTGCGGCCTGCACGGTTTGCGCGATGTCGGCGTCCGTGTGCGCGGAGCTCACGAAGCCGGCTTCGTACAGGGCGGGCGCGATGTACACGCCCCGGTCGAGCAGTCCGTGGAACAACTTGCCGAACTTCGGCGAATCGCTCTGCATCACGGCGGGATAGTTCTGCGGCAATTGCGGCAGCAGGAAGAAGCCGAACATGCCGCCTTCGCAGTCGGCGGAGAAGGGGACGCCCGTTTCAGCCGCGGCGGCCTGCAGGCCGTCGACCAGCGACTTCGTTTTCCGCGCGAGGGCAGGGAAGAAGTCGGGTCGCGAGATCTCCTTGAGGGTCGCGAGGCCGCAGGCGGTGGCCACCGGATTGCCCGACAGCGTGCCTGCCTGGTAGACAGGGCCCAGGGGCGCCAGTCGCTCCATCAGGGCGCGGGCACCACCGAAGGCCGCGAGCGGCATGCCGCCGCCGATCACTTTGCCCATCACGGTGATGTCGGGTGCGAATCCGCGGATCTGCCTGGCGTAAACACTCTGAGCGCCGCCCAGCGCGACACGGAAGCCGGTCATCACCTCGTCGAACACGAGCAATGCGCCATGTTGCGTGCACAGCTCGCGGCAACGCTTCATGAAAGGCACGTTGGCGCGCACGAAGTTCATGTTGCCGGCGATCGCTTCGATCACGATGCAGGCGAGCTCACGGCCATGCGTGGCGAAGGCCTCTTCCAGCTGCTGGATGTTGTTGTATTCCAGGACCATCGTGTGCTGCACCACTTCGGGCGGCACGCCGGCGCTGGTGGGGTGGCCGAAGGTGGCGAGCCCGGAGCCCGCCTTCACCAGCAGCGCATCGGCGTGGCCGTGGTAGCAGCCCTCGAACTTGATGATGCGGCTGCGGCCGGTGGCGCCGCGCGCGAGGCGGATCGCGCTCATGGCCGCTTCGGTGCCGGAGCTGACCAGCCGCACCATCTCCACCGACGGCACGTGCTTCACGATCTCCTCGGCCAACTCGATTTCGCGTTCGGTCGGGGCTCCGAAGGAGAAGCCTTCCAGCACGGCCTTCTGCACGGCTTCCACCACGCGGGGGTGGCCGTGGCCCAGGATCATGGGACCCCAGGAACCGATGTAGTCGATGTAGCGGGTGTCGTTGGCGTCCCAGAAGTAAGCGCCTTGCGCACGCTGCACGAAGCGGGGCGTGCCGCCGACGGCGCGGAACGCGCGCACCGGCGAGTTCACGCCACCGGGGATGAGCGCGCGGGCGCGGTCGAACAGTTGCTGGTTCTTGTCAGTGCTTGGTGTCATGCGCAGGAAGGTCGAAGGCCGAAGGGCCGTTGCTCGTGCCGTCCTCGTCGTCGGCTTCCTCGGAGTCGGGCTGGGCCCAGAACAACCGGTCGGGCACGACATTTCCCATGCCCGGGCGGAAGCCGCCGTCGAGGCAGCGGTCCAGATAGGCCAGCGATTCGCCGGCGGCGGCCGTGAGGTCGGCACCTCCCGCGACCAGGGCGGCAAGCGCGGCGGACAGCGTGTCCCCGGCGCCGGAGAACACCGCGTCGAAACGCTCGAACTTTTCGTTCGCCAGCACGGCCTGCGGCGTGGCCAGCACGTTGTCGACGAACTGGTCCGGCAGCGGCACGCCGGTGACGAGCGTGTAGGGCACGCCCATCTCGGATGCGGCTTTTGCAATGTCGCGCGCCGTGGGACTGCGTTCGTTGTTCCACTCCGGCAACAGCCATCGCCACAGCGTGCTGTGGTTTCCTACCAACACGGTGGTCTGCGGCAACATCAGTTCGCGGAACGCGTCTTCGTAGAGATCCGTCGGTCCTTCATCCCACCACGACAACGCCGGCATGTAAGAGATGACGGGCACGTCCGGATAGTCCGCGGTGATCTCCGCGATGGTGCTCAGTGTCTCCGGACTGCCCACGAATCCAACCTTGATCACCTGCACCGGGACGTCCTCGAGGATCGTGCGCGCCTGCTCGGCGACCGCATCTTCATCGAAGGCGAAATGGTCGAACACTTCGGCGGTGTCACGCACGTAGGCACCGGTGACGATGGGCAGGGGATGCGCACCGACCGACGCGATCGCAGTGATGTCCGCAGCGAGTCCACCTGCACCGCTCGGGTCGCTCGCGTTGAACACCAACACGCACGCCGGTCCCTGGTCGTCGCCTTCGGGCTGCGAGGGCTTCGTCTCGATAGGTGTGGAATTAGTCATGGGCCCGTGATCTTCGCTGTGGCGCGCCGACGATTTCGTAGGCAGAGGGCCTAGATACAATCGTTGCATTCTAAGCGAAGGCCCTTTAAGCTGTGACCGAGACAAAAACCTGGATGTGTCTGATTTGCGGGTGGATTTACGACGAATCCGCTGGTGCTGCGGAACATGGAATTTCCCCCGGGACACCGTGGGACCAAGTGCCCATGAACTGGACTTGCCCCGAATGCGGGGCGCGCAAGGAAGACTTCGAAATGGTCCAGATCTGAGAAAGCGGCGTTGGGGCGAGTCTGAGGAGATGCCGCACCTCGAGAAGTTACAAGTGAGGAGAGGCGTCAAGTGAGCACCACTGGATTGAAGGTGTTGGTGATCGATGACAGCAACACCATCCGGCGCAGTGCGGAGATCTTCCTGAAGCAGGGCGGCCACGAGGTCATGCTGGCCGAAGACGGCTTTGACGCCCTCTCCAAGGTCAACGACTACGAGCCCAACCTGATCTTCTGCGACATCCTGATGCCCCGGCTGGACGGTTACCAGACCTGCGCGATCATCAAGCGCAACGCCAAGTTCTCGTCCGTTCCCGTGGTCATGCTGTCTTCCAAGGACGGCGTGTTCGACAAGGCCCGCGGCCGCATGGTCGGCTCGCAGGACTACCTGACCAAACCCTTCACCAAAGACCAGCTGCTGCAGACCGTGCAGCAGTTCGGCAGCGCGAAACAATAAGGAGAGAGGCGATGGCCATCCGCAAAGTACTCGTGGTCGATGATTCGAAGACCGAGTTGATGTTCATGACGGACCTGCTGCAAAAGAACGGCTTTTCCGTCAAGACTGCCGAGAGCGCTGAAGACGCGTTCCGCAGGCTGGGCGAGGAGAAGCCCGATCTGATCCTGATGGACGTGGTGATGCCCGGCCAGAACGGTTTCCAGCTGACCCGCGCGATCACGCGCGACCCACAGTTCGCCGACGTGCCCATCATCATGTGCACGAGCAAGAACCAGGAAACCGACCGGGTCTGGGGAATGCGGCAAGGCGCGCGCGACTACATCACCAAGCCGGTGGACTCCGCCGAGCTCATGGCCAAGATCAAGGCCCTGGGCTGAGAGCGGCGCGCCGCACCCTCTCATGGCCAATCGCGAAGCCCTCCGCGAACTGCAAAGCCGGCTCGCCAGCCGGCTGCAGGCAGCCCGGACCGAGGGCGTGCAGGCTGGCTGGCTCGCGGTGGAAACCGCCGGCAGCAAGTACCTGTTTCCGCTGAGCCAATCCGGCGAAATCTTTCCGTACGCCGCTACGCAGACGGTTCCCTATACGCAGAGCTGGTTTCTCGGCGTGGCCAACCTGCGCGGTGGCCTGTATGGGGTGGTCGATCTGGCGAGTTACGTCAGCGGCAGGCCGCCGACACAGCGATCCGACGCGGCGCGCGCCGAGTCTCGCCTCGTTGCGCTCAACCAGTTGCTCGAAATCAATTGCGCCCTGTTGATCGACCGGCTCGCCGGATTGCGCAACATGGACGCATTCGTCTCGTCCAGCGATGCTCCCGAAGGCTCTCCGGACTACTTCGGCAGCGGCTACACCGATGCCAGTGGCGCCTACTGGCAGGAAATCAATCTGCAGGCGCTGTCTCAACAATCGCAATTCCTGAGCATCAGCGCTTAGACCTCCCGAAGGCACCACCATGTCCGTCGTCTTTTCTCTGAAGAACCTGTTCGGCAAGAAGCCTCCCGAGGAAGCCGATCCCTCCGTGACCCAGAACCTCAGCTTCGGCACGCCGGATCCGACCACGGCCACCATCGAGGCGGGAAGCACGCAGAACGAGAGCACCATCGGCGAGGACTCGATCGTCGAGGAGATCGATCAGGCTGAACTCATCTCTGTGCCGCTGCTTGGACGACGCACGACGGCGACCCACCAGCGGATTCTGTTCACCCTGCTGGCGCTCGCGCTGGCGGTACTGGGAACGGTGGCCGGTGTGGCGGTGACGCAGGCCGACAAGGTGGCCCAGCAGGTGGCTGGCACGGGTAACTCGCTGATGCAGTCGCAGCGGCTTGCCAAGTCGGTGTCCCAGGCGCTCATCGGCAGCCCTCAGGCCTTCCCGGACGTGAAGGAATCCGCGCAGGTGCTGGCGCAGACGGTGCGAGGCTTCAAGGACGGCGACGCCAACCTGCGCCTGGCGCCTATTTCTGAAGACCTGCAAGGCGACCTGCAGAAAATCTTCCCGCTGATGCAGCGCGCTGAAAAGAATGCGCAGACCGTGCTGAGCCAGCAGAAGATCCTGACGCAGGTGGGTGCGGCGCTGCGCACCATCAACCGCCAGTCTTCGGACCTGCTGGAAATCGCCGAGACGGTGTCCTCCCTCAAGCTGCAGCAGAACGCGAACCCGGCGGAGATCTCCGCTGCCGGTCAGCTCGTGATGCTGACGCAGCGGATCGGCAAGTCGGCGAACGAGTTCCTGACGATGGAGGGTGTCTCGCCGGAAGCCGTGTTCCTGCTTGGCAAGGACCTGAACTCTTTCAAGGAAATCGCGCAGGGCCTGATGGATGGCAGCCCCGAGCTGCGTTTGCCGGGTTCGAAAGATGAACAGACGCGCGAGCGTCTGGACGCGCTCCTGAAGCTGTACGAGCAGACCCGCACGCAGGCTGGCGCCATTCTGGGCAACCTGCAAGGCCTGGTCTCTGCGCGTGAAGCTCAGGCTTCCATCATTGCGGACTCGGAACCGCTTCGCCGGCAGCTGGAAGACCTCCAGGGCAAGCTGTCCGCGCAGACTGGTCTCGGCGCCGGCTCCCTGGCGACCCTGGCCCTTGCCGCTGCCTTCGCCATCCTGTGCGCCTTCGGACTCGCTTACGTGCAGCTGCAGGACAGCCGCACCCGCCAGGAGCGCGCCGAGAACATGCGGCAGGAAGCCGAGCGCCAGGAGCAGGAAGCCAAGCGCGTGAACGACGCGAACCAAGCCGCCATTCTTCGGCTGATGAACGAACTGCAATCGGTGGCCGAAGGCGACCTCACGCAGGAAGCAACCGTGACCGAGGACATCACCGGCGCCATCGCCGACTCGGTGAACTACACGGTGGAAGAGTTGCGCCAGCTGGTGGGCAGCGTGCAGACCACGGCGACCAAGGTGGCCCAGACGACGGCGCAGGTGGAAAGCACCTCGACCGAACTGCTTGCGGCTTCGACCGAGCAGCTGCGCGAGATTCGCGAAACTGGCCAGTCGGTGCTCGACATGGCGGGCCGCATCAATACCGTGTCGGGTCAAGCGCAGGAGTCTGCCCAGGTGGCGCGCCAATCGCTGAAAGCCGCCGAGCAGGGCCTCCAGGCCGTGCAGAACGCGATCGGCGGTATGAACGCCATTCGCGACCAGATCCAGGAAACGTCGAAGCGGATCAAGCGGCTTGGCGAATCCTCGCAGGAGATCGGCGAAATCACCGAACTGATTTCGGACATCACGGAACAGACCAACGTGCTGGCCCTGAACGCAGCCATCCAGGCCGCGTCGGCCGGTGAAGCGGGACGCGGCTTCTCGGTGGTTGCGGAAGAAGTGCAGCGACTGGCTGAGCGCTCCGCGGACGCGACGCGCCAGATTTCGGCGCTGGTGAAGGCGATTCAGACGGACACGCAGGACGCGGTGGCCGCCATGGAACGTTCGACGCAGGGCGTGGTGGAAGGGGCCAAGCTGTCCGACAACGCAGGTACTGCTCTGACCGAGATCGACCAGGTGTCGCGCCGGCTTGCGGACCTCATTGAGCAGATCTCGCAGTCCGCATCCCGGGAAGCCGAGTCGGCGAACGTGGTGGCCGGCAACATCCAGCACATCTTCGCGGTGACGGAGCAGACCGGTGAAGGAACGCGGTCGACCGCGCAGCAGGTTCGCGAACTGACCCGGATGGCGGAAGAACTGCGCCAGTCGGTGTCGCGATTCAAGATCGCATAAGAGAAGGCAGCGGGCGTCGCGGGAGCCGCCCACCGCGCAGAGCGTCAGCAGACGGAACACTCAATGCAAGCAGCCCAAGAAACCGATCTGGCGAACAATGACCTGGGCCCCCTGGCCTGGGTGCTGGACGAACTGCGCAAGTCCCTCGAGTCCGCTTCGTCCGCGTTGCGCCGCTTCGTGCGCGATGCCGCGCAAGCGAGGGGCGAGGACCTCACCAACGTCGACAACGGCCACCTGCGCATTGCCCGCCAGCACATGCACCAGGCGGTCGGCGCGCTGGAGATGGTCGGCCTGGCCGCGCCCGCGCACATGCTGCGCAGCATGGAGGCCGTCGCGCAAAAGTTCGTCGAGCGGCCGGAGCTTTGCACCGAGGCCGCCGCGGCCAAAGTGGAGCGCGCCGGCTTCGCCCTCACCGAATTTCTCGAAGCCTTGCTGGGCGGCAAGAACGTGTCGACCCTGTCGCTGTTCCTGCAATACAAGGACGTCCAGGACCTCGCGGGTGGCGATCGCGTGCACCCAGCCGACCTCTGGGGCATGGACTGGCGCTGGAACGATTTCCCGGCGCCGTCAGCGGCACCTTTGGCCTATGACGTCACCGTCCGTGGGCGCATGGACCAGGCCGTGCTGCGCATCGTCAAGTCTGCCGACGCGGCGGCCGGCAAGGATCTGGTCGCGGTGAGCCTGGGGCTCGCGGCGGCGCAGGACGCGCGTCAGCCGAAGATCTTCTGGAAGATCGCCGCGGGCTACTTCGAAGCCATTGCGCAAGGCCTGTTGCCGGCCGATGTCTACGTCAAGCGGGCCGCCTCGCGCGTGCTGCTCCAGTACGCATCGCTCGCAAAGGGCGACCCGGCCGTCTCGGATCGGCTCGCCCAGGACCTCGTTTTCTTCTGCGCGCAGGCAGCGCCTGACTCTCCGGTGCCCGCACTGAGTGCGGTGCGCCAGGGCTACGCACTGACGGCCTCGAAGCCGGTGGATTACGCCAGCAGTCCCTTTGGCCGCTTCGATCCGCTGCTGCTCACGCAACTGCGCAAGCGAATCGCCGCGTGCAAGGAAACCTGGTCCGCGGTTTCGGGTGGCGAGGCCCACAAGGTCAAGGGAGTCGGCGAGCAGTTCGGCGCGTTGTGCGACACGCTGGTGAAGCTCTATCCCGCAGCCCAGCCGCTGGCCGGGGCACTGGCTTCCGCCGTTGACACGGTGGTCAAGGGCAACAAGGCGCCCAGCGCCGAGATGGCAATGGAAGTTGCCACGGCCGTGCTTTACCTTGAGGCTGCCTTCCAGGACCTCGACCCGAACGACCAGCAGCTGGCCGATCGGACCGCGCGACTCTCCGAACGGTTGAAGAAAGTCGTTCAGGGGGGACATCCCGAACCGCTGGAGCATTGGGTCGAAGATCTCTATCGGCGCGTGAGCGATAAGCAAACCATGGGAAGCGTGGTGGGCGAGCTGCGCGGCACGATGGCGGAACTGGAAAAACTGCTGGACCAGTTCTTCCGCAACCCTGCCGACAAGGGCCCTCTGCGCGACGCGCCAAACTTCCTCGCGCAGATGCGGGGGGTGCTGTCCGTATTGGGACTCGACCAGGCCGCACAAGCCGTGCTGCGGATGCGCGAAACGGTGGAAGACACCATCACCACCGAAGTCGAGGAGGAGCAGGTGCGGACGGCCGGCACCTTCGACAAGCTGGGCGTCAACCTCGGTGCGCTCGGCTTCCTGATCGACATGCTGAACTACCAGCCCACGCTGGCCAAGAAGCTGTTCGTGTGGGACGACGTGCACGCGGAGCTGCGTCCGCTGATGGGCCGTGCCGAATTGCCCCGGCCGGCCGTTGAGCCGGGTTCGGCTTCTTCGGACATTGCGCATGCGATTTCATCCTCGATCACCGCCGAGGCCGCAACTCCTTCGCTGGAGCTGCCCTCGCTGGAACTCGCGACCGCTTCGTCCCCTGTTCCGTCGGCTTCCGCAGTGCGCACCGCAGCGCCAGTCGCGTCGGCGCCTGCCAGCGCGACGGCCGCGGCGCAAGACGACGACGGTGACGAAGAATTGCGCGAGATCTTCCTGGAGGAAGCGCGCGAAGTCGTCCAGAACGGCATGAATGCGCTGCAGGTTCTGTCCGAGGAGCCGAAGAACGTGGCGGAGCTGACGACCCTGCGCCGGGCGTTCCATACGCTCAAAGGCAGCTCGCGCATGGTGGGCCTCAATGAGTTCGGCGAGGCGGCCTGGGCACTCGAGCAGGTTCTCAACACCTGGCTGGCCGACCAGAAGCCGGCCACTGACGACCTGCTTTCGCTGTCCACCGACGCGCTACAGGCCTTCGGTCGCTGGGTCGATGACATCGCGAAGGGGACGGACGCGGCCTGGAAGGCTTCGGTGTTCCGGGATGCAGGCGAAGCCATGCGTTCCGAGCAACGGCTGGTGGCCTTGGTTGTGCCGGCCGCTGCGGTCATGGAGCATGCGCCAGCAGCGCAAGGAGCGCCAGCGCAGGACGCCGACATTCTCTCGAATCTGTTGGCCATCGACCAGAGCGCCGGGGCCGCAGAGGAAGTCACGCTCGACGCGCCGACCGCACTTCCGCCCGCTGCCACTGGGGCGGAACTGACGTTTTCGCTGGACCTCGATGCACCCGCTTCGACCGTGGCGACGCCCGCGAACGGCGATCTGCCAGCCATGGAGTTCGATCTCGGGGATCGCGCCGAGCTGTTGGCCGCCGCTCCTGCGGGAGCCGAGGTGTCCGAGCTCAGCGCCGATGAACTTCCCTCGGAATTCGCAGAGTTCGGCATCACTCCTGAACCGGCGCGGACCGACGCGCTGAACGCTTCGACCGCGTCCTTGCCGCAACAGGACATCCCCGAGCTGGTCAACACGGCCATCCTGCCGAAGATGGATTTCGGATTTCCCGCGCCGGTGCAGTCGGCCGAAGCGCCGATGGAGATCGCCGCCATCGACTTCTCCAGCCTGTCAGCCGCAACCGGTCCGCTGGCGACGGGCGAAGTGCCCATGGCGCCGCTGGACGCGTTCCACATCGACCTGCCCGAGACCTCGTCCGAGGCGGAAGCGATGGAAGCGGCCGCGCCGACGCGCGACGAACAGGTCAAGGTGATCGGCGACCTGCGCATCGGCATCCCGCTGTACAACGTGTACCTCAACGAGGCGGATGAGTGGTCGCGCCGGCTGGCCACCGAGATCAGCGAGTGGACGCTGGAAATGAACAAGGCCGTGCCGGACTCCGCCGTCGGATGGGCGCACGCGCTCGCGGGCAGCTCTGCCACCGTGGGATTCCAAGCGTTGTCGGACATCGCGCGGGCGCTCGAGGCCGCGTTGCAGCACACGCAGTCGCTCGCGGAGGGCACTCCGCAGCATGCCCGCACGTTCACCGAGGCAGCGGAGGAAGTTCGTCGCCTGCTGCACCAGTTCGCTGCCGGTTTCCTGAAGGAAGCGGACCCGCGCCTGTTGCAGGACTTGCAGGATCTCAAGGACGCCGAAGGGGAATCGCGTGCGGACGTCCCGGAGGAGCTGCCCATCTCAGGGTTCGCGGACCTCGGCCTCAATCCGCCCCCTCTGGCCGCACCGTCCGCGCCCATGGTTCCGCAGGCGCCCATCGCAAGACCCGCCACCTTCGTGCAAGCAGCCACACCGCGCAAGCCGCTGGTGCACGCCGATGACGAGGAAGAACTCGACGTCGTCGACGCGATCGATCCCGACCTGTTCCCGATCTTCGAGGAAGAGGCCGCGGAACTCATGCCTTCCCTGGGCAGCGCACTGCGCGCTTGGGTGGCCCATCCCCAGCAGCGCGAACCGCGCGACCAGGTGTTGCGCGCTCTGCACACGCTCAAGGGCAGTGCCCGTCTGGCCGGCGCGCTCCAGCTGGGTGAACTGGCGCACCGGATGGAATCCGAGGTCGAGTACCTTGGCCAGGACGACGTGCACGTGGCTGACATCGAGGCCCTGCTGCAACGTTTCGACACGATGCAGGCGCGCTTCGACACGCTGCGGGCCACCGGAGGTTTCGCTCCGGCGGACGCGGCTACGGCAGAACCCGGGGCGGCCCTGGCGGCCAACCACCCGGCCGCGCCACTGCAGTCAATCACGCCCATGCAGGCGCCGGGCAAACCCGTGGAAGCCGCGCCGGTTCAGTCACGGCCCGTTGAGATCCAGGCGCCCCCTGCCGCACCGGTGCAGGCGCCCGCTATCTCCCGCACCGCGATCGCGATGCCGGTCCAGACGAGCGTCACCTCCGCGCGCCAGGCTTCGAACCAGGCCGTGCGTGTTCGCTCGCAGCTCCTCGATCGGCTGGTGACTCAGGCCGGCGAGGTGATGATCACCCGCTCGCGCCTCGAATCCGAGCTGCGCCAGCTGCGCGGCTCGCTTGGCGACCTGACGGGCAACCTGGATCGCCTGCGCACCCAGTTGCGGGAAATCGAGCTGCAGGCCGAATCCCAGATGCAATCGCGCATGGCGCAGGCGAAGGACACGGCGGCCGGCTTCGACCCGCTGGAGTTCGACCGATTCACCCGCGTACAGGAACTGACCCGCCTCATGGCCGAGTCGGTGAACGACGTGGCCACCGTGCAGCGGAACATCCACCGCGTCGTGGAAGCGACCGAAGACGACCTGATTGCGCAGGCTCGGCAGACCCGCGAACTGCAGCGTGACCTGCTGCGCACTCGCATGGTGGAGTTCGAAGGCATCTCCGACCGTCTCTACCGCGTGGTGCGGTTGGCCGCCAAGGAAAGCGCGAAGCAGGTCAAGCTGGACATCCTCGGCGGCTCCATCGAGATGGACCGTGGCGTGCTGGACCGCATGACGCCGGCGTTCGAGCACCTGCTGCGCAACTGCGTGGCCCACGGCATCGAAACGCCGGAAGGCCGGGCAGCCGCCGGCAAGGATGCCGCCGGCAGCATCACCATTCACGTGCGCCACGAAGGCAACGACGTCTCCGTGGAATTCCAGGACGATGGCGCCGGCCTCAACGTCTCCCGGATCCGCGAGAAAGCGATCCAGCAGGGCTTGATCGCGCCGCACCAACAGCTGTCCGATGCCGAAGCCGCCAACCTGATCTTCCTGCCCGGCTTTTCCACGGCGCAGCAGGTGACAGAACTCGCCGGACGTGGAATCGGCATGGACGTCGTGCGCGCGGAAGTGAACGCGCTGGGCGGCCGCATCGAGACCACCACCCAGGCCGGTCGCGGCACCAGCTTCAGGCTGGTGCTGCCGCTGACCACTGCCGTAACGCAGGTGGTCATGGTGCGATCGGGCAAGCTCGCAATCGGAGTACCGGCCAACCTCGTGGAACTGGTTCGCCGCGCCAGCCTGAAGGAAGTCCAGCAAGCGTACAACGCCGGCACGTTCGATTTCGCCGGTGAACAGCTGCCGTTCTTCTGGTCCGGCGGCCTGCTGCAGTCCTCCGCGCGCAGCTCGGAGCCTCAGGGCAAGACGCTACCGGTGGTCGTGTTCCGTTCCGCCGCGCAGCGAGTGGCGGTGCACGTCGACGAAGTTCTGGGCAACCAGGAAGTGGTGGTGAAGAACCTCGGCCCGCAGATGGCGCGACTGCCGGGCCTCGCCGGCATGACCGTGCTGGCGTCCGGGGCCGTGGTGCTGATCTACAACCCGGTGGCGCTGGCGCAGGTGTATGGCGAGCAGGCGCGCGCAATGAGCGCCGACCATGCGCAGCCCGAGATGCTGGAGCAGTCAGGCAAGGCCGGCGTGCCGGTGGCAGCGATTCCGGCGGCGCCCGCGGTGCCGTTGGTGCTGGTGGTGGACGACTCGATCACCGTGCGCCGCGTGACGCAGCGCCTGCTCACGCGCGAAGGCTATCGCGTGGCGCTGGCCGCCGACGGCCTGCAGGCGCTGGAGCGGCTGGCCGAAGAGCTGCCGTCGGTGGTGCTGTCGGACATCGAGATGCCGCGCATGGACGGTTTCGACTTGGCGCGCAACATCCGCGGCGACGCCCGCCTCTCGCACCTGCCGATCGTGATGATCACCTCGCGCATCGCCGAGAAGCACCGCGAACACGCGAAGGAACTGGGCGTCAACCACTACCTGGGCAAGCCTTACTCCGAAGAAGAGCTCCTCAGCCTGGTGAAGCACTATTGCACGCAGGCCGTCACGGCCTGACGCTGCTGCGAGTGCCTCATTGACTGCCGCCTGCGGGCGGCAGTTTCGCTTCCAGCGCCTCCCGATCCCAGCCAGCGGTCACGGCCGCGGCCTCGTAGCTGGATTGCAGGAATGCCAGCAGTGTCGCGTCCGGATCTTCCGCCGTCCGCACGGCGTCGTAAGGCAGGATGAATTCGTGCAGCGCCTGGCTGTAGAAGGCCTGCGCCGGTTGAACCGGCCATTGCGCGAACCCAGCCGGTTCCGGATAGGCATACGAATAGAACGCCGGATAGCCGAGGCCAGTGCCCGCCCAGAAGCCGGCGGAGCTGACCTCGTGCGAATAAGCTTCCCGCACCACCCAGTCGGCAAGGTTGGGCACGCCGCCTGGATGGCGCGGCGCGGTGCGGCCCGAGAAGCGGGTGACGGCGAGATCCGCGGAGCCCCAGAAGAAATGCACGGGGCTGCACTTGCCCCCAAAGCGCGCGCGAAAGATGCGCAGCACTCGGTCGGCCTGCAGCAGCACGCGCCAATAGCGCTGCGCGGCTTCGCCGTCATAGGGCCGCGGTGCCGTGTCCTCCTCGAAGGGCGTCCCGTCGGGGATTTCGCAAGGCCTGGGATGGATCTCCATCGGCACCCCGAGCGAGTGCAGCGCCGCCCGCACGCGCGCGTAGAACCGCGCAACCGATTGGGACTCCAGCGGAACGGACGCGGAGCGGCCATCGCTCACCTCGATGCGCAGCTGGTGCGCCAGGAAATCGAAGTCCACCTGGTAGAAATGATCGCCGCAGGCGAGCGGACCGGTTCCCAGGCCGCGCGCCGTCAGCACCAGGGTCACATGCCAGGAGTGATTGGTCCAGGGCGCACAGGCAAGCCGCAGCTTCCCCACGACCTGGGTCCAGCGGTGCAGCGCGTCGTGCGTGCCTTGCCATTCGGCGAGGGGAAGCGGCGGCCAAGCGGCCGCAAAAGGGGGAGGGGTCATCGGTGCTCGGCAGTTGGTACAGGCATGCAGGAGGCATATAACCACCGAGAGCCGATGCGCACAACCATCTGCCCACTCCCCCCGGAGGTCCCCATGGCCATCGCCGATGCGGCAGCGCGAACCACTTCTTCCTCCATCACGCCGCGCGAGGCCGAACAGATCGCGCGGGCCAACGCCAGCGGCCTGCAGCCGGTCGTTTTCGTTCATGGGTTGTGGCTCCTGCCCAGCAGCTGGGACCGCTGGGCGGGCGTGTTCGAGCAGGCCGGCTACTCGGCGCTCACACCCGGCTGGCCGGACGATCCGCGGACGGTGGCTGAAGCGAACGCGCACCCCGAGGTGTTCGCGAACAAGACGGTGGGCCAGGTCGCCGATCACTTCGAAGCGATCATCCGCCAGCTCGAGCGCAAGCCGATCATCGTCGGCCATTCCTTCGGCGGGCTGCTGGTGCAGATCCTGGCCGGGCGCTCGCTGGCAGCGGCGTCGGTAGCCATCGATCCCGCGCCCTTCCGCGGCGTGCTGCCCTTGCCCTTGTCCGCACTGCGCTCGGCCTGGCCGGTGCTCGCCAATCCCGCCAATCGCCATCGCGCGGTATCGCTCACCTACGAGCAATTCCGATTCGCGTTCGCCAACGCGGTGAGCGAAGAGGAAGCGCGGGAGCTCTATGAAACCTTCGCCGTTCCCGCGGCCGGGGCGCCGATCTTCCAGGCAGCCGCGGCCAATCTGAATCCCTGGACGGAAGCGCGCGTGGACACCGACAATCCCGAGCGCGGCCCGCTGCTGATCATCTCCGGCGAGATGGACAACACGGTGCCCTGGGCGATCGCCAACGCCTCCTACCACCGCCAGAGCCGCAACGGAAACCTCACGGAGATCGTGGAAATGGCCAACCGCGGCCATGCACTCACCGTGGACAGCGGCTGGCGGGAAGTGGCCGCCACCTCGCTGCAGTTCGTGCGTCGCGTGCAGCCCTCGGCAGTCAGCCGCGCTTGACCACGGCGTAGCGGCGCAAAGTCGCCTCGCGCGCCTGCGCGTGATCGACGATGGGCCACGGATAGTCGCGGCCCAGAACAATGTCTGCGGCGGCGAGGTCCACCGGCCGTGCCGTCCAGGGGGCATGCAATGCCGCCTTGGGCAGCCTGGCCAACTGCGGCAGGTAGCGCAGGATGAACTTCCCGTCGGGGTCGAAGCGCTCGCTCTGGCTCACCGGATTGAAGATGCGGAAATAGGGTTGCGCATCGCAGCCCGAAGAGCTGGCCCATTGCCAGCCGCCGTTGTTGGATGCCAGTTCGAAGTCGTTGAGATGCTCGGCGAAGTAGCGTTCGCCCCGCCGCCAGTCGATCCCCAGGTCCTTGCACAGGAAGCTCGCAACCACCATGCGCAGGCGGTTGTGCATGTAGCCGGTGCGACGGATCTGCGCCATCGCTGCATCCACCAGCGGATAGCCCGTGCGACCTTGGCACCAGGCGACAAAGCGCTCCTCCGCCAGCGGCCCTTCCTCCCACCGGATGCGGTCGTATTCAGGCCGGAAACTCTCGCCGCGCCCCACCTGCGGGAAGTTGGCCAGCACCTGGAAGTAGAACTCGCGCCACACCAGTTCCTTGAGCCAGGTCGTCGCGCCGGCGTTGTCATGCCGGCGGGCCTCGCGCAGGAGGTGTCGGACGGACACCGTTCCGAAGCGCAGGTGCACGCCCAGGTAGCTGGGCCCCTTCACGGCCGGCAGGTCGCGCTGGACGTCGTAGCGGCCGATGCGGTCGACAAAGGAGTGCAGCAATTCGGCTGCGCCGGCGCTGCCCGGCGGAAGATGCAGTTCGCGCAGATTGGTGGCCTGGAATCCCAGCTGAGCGAGGCTCGGCACTGCTTGCCGGAATGCCGCCGGCCTTGGTGCCAGCCGGTCCGGCAACAGGTCCACCGCATGCGCCTGCAGGTCGGCGTCGTCCAGCCGTGCCAGCCACGCGCGGCAGTACGGGGTGAAGACGGAATAGGGCGTGCCCGCCTGCGTGAGCACCTCCCTGCCTTCGAAGACCACATGGTCCTTGAAGGTATGCAGCGCGATGCCGTTCGTCGCCAGGGCCGCGCGCACCTGCTGGTCGCGCTCGACGGCGGCCGGGTCTTCATCGTGGTTGGCGAACACAGCCTGCACGCCCAGCCGGGCTGCCAGTGCCGGGATTTCCCCGCTGGCGGTGCCGTGCACCGTGAGGAGCCCGCGCTCGGCACTGCCCAGCGATCGCAGGTCGGCATCCAGCGCCGCGGCGGATTCCCGGATGAATTCGAGCCGCCGGTCGGATCGCGGCAGCCCGTCGAGGATCGCGCGGTCGAACACGAAGACGCAGTGGACGGCGGCCGCCGCCCGCAGGGCCTGCGCCAGGGCGGCATTGTCCACGGCGCGCAGGTCCCGCCGGAACCACATCAGCGCCGAGGCATAGATCGTGTCCACCCTCTAAAATCTACCCCATGGCGACCGCAGACGATTCGATGAACCTGACGCACCACTTCCTGATCGCCATGCCCGGCTTGCAGGACGCGTCGTTCGCGCGCTCCGTGGTCTACCTGTGCGAGCACAGCCCGCGCGGCGCGCTGGGCCTCGTGATCAACAAGCCGACTGACATCAACCTGCGGAACCTGTTCGAGAAGGTGGACCTGCCGCTGGGCCGCGACGAGCTCGCACGCACGCCGGTGCTGCAGGGCGGGCCGGTGCAGACCGAGCGGGGTTTCGTGCTGCACGAGGCTGTGCACGCCGAGGGGCAGGACGCCGGCGAGTCCGTGTACGCATCGACCATGACGATTCCCGGCGGCCTGGAGATGACCACCTCCAAGGACGTGCTGGAGGCCATCGCCAGCGGCTCGGGACCGCGCAAGCTGCTGGTCACGCTGGGCTATTCCGCCTGGGGCGAGGGTCAGCTGGAGTCGGAACTGGCGGAAAACAGCTGGCTCACCGTGGACGCCGATCCCGCGGTCATCTTCGACACACCGATCGAGGAACGCTACGAAAAGGCCCTGTCGCTGCTGGGCCTGCAGTCGTGGATGCTCTCACCTGGAGCCGGTCACGCATGAGCGCGGCCCCCGCGCCCGACGTCCCCGCGCAGTTCCAGACTTTCCTCGCTTTCGATTTCGGCCTCAAGCGCACCGGTGTGGCCGTGGGCAACCGCATGCTGCGCACGGCGACGCCGCAGCCCACCATTCGCGCCGAAGGCGACGCGCGGCTGGCCGAGGCCGAGGCCCGGGTGCGGGAATGGCAGCCCGATGCCCTCGTGGTCGGCGTTCCCTTTCACCCGGATGGCGCGAGCCACGACAATACGGCCCGCGCGCGCAAGTTCGCGCGGCAGTTGCGCGGCCGCTGCGGCAAACCCGTCTACGAGGTGGACGAGCGCTACAGCACCACCGAGGCCCTGGCCTCGGGTGCGCGCGATGCCGACGCGGCCAGCGCCTGCATCATCCTGGAACAGTTCCTGAGGAGCCTGCCTTGAATCCCGCCCATTCCCCCGGCGCACTGACACTCGACGCCGAGGCGCTGTACCGCGAGCTGCTGCGCGGCGTCCAGCAACTGTGCCAGGCCGACACCCGGCTGGTGGGGGTGACTTCCGGTGGGGCCTGGCTGGCCGAACGCCTGCAGAAGGACCTGAAGCTGCCCGGAGAGCCGGGCGTGATCTCCTCGGCCATGCACCGCGACGATTTCGCGCGGCGCGGCCTGTCCGCTACCGCCCAGACCCGGCTCGACTTCGACGTGAACGGCGCCCGCATCCTGATCCTGGACGACGTGCTCTACACCGGGCGAACCATCCGCGCGGTGCTCAACGAACTGTTCGATTACGGCCGGCCGGCCGCGGTCGCGCTGGCGGTGCTGGTGGACCGCGGCGGCCGCGAACTGCCGGTGCAAGCGGACTACGCGGCGGCGCGGGTGGCGCTGCCGCCGGACCAGGCGCTGGCGCTCGCCCGCGACGCCAAGGGCCGCTTCAGCTTCGAGGTCGAGCGCGCGCACTGACACCATGCTCTACAAAAGAAATCCGCAACTGAACAAGAACGGGGAGCTGATCCACCTGCTCTCCACCGAGGGACTGCCCAGGGAGATCCTCACCCAGATCCTGGACACGGCCTCCAATTTCGTGAGCGTGAGCGACCGCGAGGTCAAGAAGGTCCCGCTGCTGCGCGGCAAGAGCGTGTTCAACCTGTTCTTCGAGAACAGCACGCGCACCCGCACCACCTTCGAGATCGCCGCCACGCGCCTGTCGGCCGACGTGATCAACCTGGACATCGCGCGCTCCTCCGCTTCCAAGGGCGAGTCGCTGCTGGACACCATCGCCAACCTGTCCGCCATGGCCGCCGACATCTTCGTCGTGCGGCACAGCGAGTCGGGCGCGCCCTACCTGATCGCGCAGCATGTCGCCCCGCACGTGCACGTGGTCAACGCCGGCGACGGTCGCCATGCGCACCCCACGCAGGGCCTGCTGGACATGTACACCATCCGCCACTACAAGAAGGACTTCAGCAACCTCACGGTGGCGATCGTCGGCGACGTGCTTCACTCGCGCGTGGCCCGCTCCGACATCCACGCGCTCACCACGCTCGGCTGCGCCGAAGTGCGCGTGGTCGGCCCGCAGACCCTGGTGCCCGCCGACATGGCGCAGATGGGCGTGCGGGTGTTCCATTCGCTGGACGAGGGCATCCGCGGCTGCGACGTGATCATCATGCTGCGCCTGCAGAACGAGCGCATGAGCGGCGCGCTGCTGCCGTCCTCGCAGGAGTTCTTCAAGCGCTATGGCCTCACGCCCGAGCGGCTCACGCTGGCCAAGCCCGATGCGATCGTGATGCACCCGGGCCCCATCAACCGCGGCGTGGAGATCGACTCCGCGGTGGTGGACGGCAAGCAGAGCGTGATCCTGCCGCAGGTGACCTTCGGCATCGCGGTCCGCATGGCCGTGATGGGGATCGTGGCCGGCAACGTGCGGGAGGCGGCATGAGCGCCGCCCGGCCGCCCGAAGGCGCTCGCCCCCTGCGCTTGCGGAGGGGGGAGGAGCAGCCCGCGCAGCGGGCAATCCTGGGGGAGGTTTCCCGATGAAAATCTTGATCCGCAAGGGCCGCGTCATCGACCCGGGCCGCAACTTCGACGAGATCTGCGACGTTGCGTTGGCGGCGGGCCGGATCATCGGCCTGGGCAGCGTGCCGGAAGGCTTCAGCCCCAACCGCACCCTCGATGCGGGCGGCTGCATCGTCGCACCCGGCCTGGTGGACCTGTCCGCGCGCCTGCGCGAACCCGGCCACGAGCACGAAGGCATGCTGGAAAGCGAGATGGCCGCGGCAGTCGCAGGCGGCGTGACCAGCCTGGTGTGCCCGCCGGACACCGACCCGGTGCTCGACGAGCCCGGCCTGGTCGACATGCTCAAGTTCCGCGCCGAAAAGCTGCACCAGGCGCGCGTGTTCCCGCTGGGCGCGCTCACGCGCAACCTCGGCGGCGAGGTGCTCACCGAGATGGCGGAGCTCACGGAGTCCGGCTGCGTCGGCTTCAGCCAGGCCGAGGTGCCGCTACAGAACACGCAGGTGCTGCAGCGCGCGATGCAGTACGCCTCCACCTTCGGCTACGCCGTCTGGCTGCGTCCCCAGGAAATCCACCTGGGCAAGGGCGTGGCCGCCAGCGGGCCGCTGGCCACGCGCCTGGGCCTCTCCGGCGTGCCGGTGGCGGCGGAGACGATCGCGCTGCACACCATCTTCGAACTGATGCGCAGCACCGGCGCCCGCGTGCACCTGTGCCGCATCAGCAGCGCCAAGGGCGTCGAACTGGTGCGCCAGGCCAAGCTGGAAGGACTGAACGTCACCTGCGACGTCAGCATCAATTCGCTGCACCTCACCGACGTGGACATCGGCTACTTCGACAGCCGCATGCGGCTGGCACCGCCGCTGCGCCAGCAGCGCGACCGCGACGCGCTGCGCGAAGGGCTGGCCGACGGCACCATCGACGCGCTGGTCTCGGACCACACGCCGGTGGACGAGGATGCCAAGACACTGCCCTTCGCCGAGGCCGAGCCCGGCGCCACCGGACTCGAGCTCCTGCTGGGACTCGCGCTCAAGTGGGGCCAGGAAGATGGCATCGGCCTGACGCGCGCCCTCGCGGTGCTCACCAGCGAGCCGGCGCGCGTGCTCGGTCCCTCGCTCGGGACGCTGCAGGCGAGCGTGGGCCAGCTGGTGGAAGGCGGGGTGGCCGACGTCTGCATCTTCGATCCGCTCGCTCCCTGGACCGTCTCCGCGGAAAGGTTGCGCAGCCAAGGGCGCCACACTCCCTTCACGGGGCACGAGCTGCCCGGACAGGTGCGCTACACCATCGTCGGCGGCCAGGTCGCCTTCGAGCACAAAGGCGAGTGAATCCGCTGCGCGCGATCTGGCGGCTGCTGCGCGCCCTGCTGCACGCCGTCGCGGGCTGGCTCACCATCACCTTGCTGTTTCCGCGCTGGTCGCAGCAGCGGCGCGAAGCCACGGTGCAGGCCTGGTCGCAGCGCATGCTGCGCATCCTGGGCATCCCGCTGCACGTGCAGGGCAAGGCGCCGGCGCGCGGCCCCTTGCTGCTGGTGTCCAACCACATCTCCTGGCTGGACATCCTGGTGATGCACGCCGCCCGGCACTGCCGTTTCGTGTCGAAGTCGGACGTGAAGCATTGGCCGCTGATCGGCACGCTCTCCACCGGCGGCGGCACCCTCTACATCGAACGCGAGAAGCGGCGTGACGCGATGCGCGTCGTGCATCACATGGCGGAGAGCCTGAAGGCCGGCGACATCGTCGCGGTGTTTCCGGAGGGCACCACGGGCGACGGCGAAACGCTGCTGCCCTTCCATGGCAACCTGATCCAGGCGGCGATCTCGGCCAACGCACCGGTGCAGCCGGTGGGGCTTCGCTTCGCGGACCGCGCCACCGGCAGGAACAGCGAAGGACCGCTCTACCTGGGCGATGACTCGCTCCTGAAATCGCTGTGGCGCACGCTGGCGGGACGTCCCTTCGTCGCGCACGTGCGCTTCGGCACACCGCAGGATCCCGGAGGCCGCGACCGCCGGCAATGGACGCACGACCTGCGCGAGGCGATCGAAGACTTGCGCCGGCCCTAGACCGGGAACGACGCCATCGGCGGCGCGGCGGCGCCGCCTTCGCGCTGGAAGGTGACGACGTGGTCCACCTGCGCGCGGATGCCGATCCACTCGCCGACGCGGTGGTCGTGGTGGCTGGGCACGTGGGCCAGCACGGTCTCGCCGGTCGCCAGGCGCAGCGTGTACAGGAACTCCGAGCCTCGGAACGCCTTGCGCACGATCTCCGCCTTCACCGGCGCGTCGTCGTCGTGCACGATGTCGTCCGCGCGCAGCAGCACCTCGCACTGCCCGTAGCCGAAGGCCGCCGGTAACGGACATTCGGCGCCATCGGTGAGCGCACCCAGTGCCGTGTGCACCACCACCTGGCTGCCCACTCGCTTGAGCGTCGCCGGCGCGAACACGCCATGGCCGATGAAATCCGCGACGAAGCGGGTCGCCGGCCGGTGGTACAGCGTGTACGCGTCGTCCCACTGGTGGAGGTGGCCCTCGTGCATCACGCCGATGACGTCGCCGATGGCGAAGGCCTCCAGCTGGTCGTGCGTGACGAACAGGGCCGTGGCCTGCGCTGCCTTCAGGATGCCGCGGACCTCGTGCGCGAGCCGCTCGCGCAAGTCCACGTCCAGGTTGGAGAACGGTTCGTCGAGCAGCAGCAGCTGCGGCCGGGGCGCCAGCGCGCGGGCGAGGGCCACGCGTTGCTGCTGGCCGCCGGACAGTTCGTGCGGCATGCGCTTCTCGCTGCCGGCCAGCCCGACCAGCGCCAGCACCTCGGCCACGCGTTCGCGGCGCTGGGCGCGCGACAGCGCGCGGTCCAGTCCGAAAGCCACGTTGCGCTCCACGTCGAGGTGCGGGAAGAGCGCGTAGTCCTGGAACACCATGCCGATCTTGCGGCGCTCCGGCGGCACGTGCACTCCCGCGCCTTCGACCCGTTCCCGGGAAATGAAGATCTCGCCCGCGCTGGCCGGCTCCAGGCCGGCGACCGCCCGCAACAAGGTGGTCTTGCCGCAGCCCGAAGGCCCGATCAGCACCCCGATGTCGCCGGCGCGCAGGCCCAGCGATACGTCCTCGACGGCGGGTTTCGCCCGGCCCGGATAGTGCACGCTCAGCCGGCGCAGCTCGATATGCATGAGGACGATTCTAGATGCATACAATTCTCATTCACTTGACCAAAAACAAGCGCCCGCGCACGCCGGGCCCCTAAGCTCATCCTGATGAACCTGCGCCGGCTGCGCGACCTGCCGTTGCTCCTGCTCGCCGGCCTGCTGCTGCTGCCGGTGCTCGCCGTGCTCGGTTCCTGGATGTCCTGGAACGCCGCGAGCGGCCAGATCCTGCGGGAGATGGGCGCCACCGTGCTGCCCGACTACGCGCTCACCAGCCTGCTCCTGTGCCTGGCGGTCGGCGCCGGAGCGGCCCTGGTGGGCACGGCCGGTGCTGCTGCCGTCACGCTGTTCGACTTTCCCGGCCGCCGCACTTTCGAATGGGCGCTGCTGCTGCCGCTGGCCATGCCGGCCTACGTGGTGGCCTACGCGTACACGGATTTCCTGCAGTTCGGCGGGCCGTTGCAGAACTGGATGCGCGGCAGCTTCGGACTCGACGGCCGGGTGTTTCCCGAGGTGCGCAACCTGCCGGGCGCGATCCTCGTGTTCGTCTTCTCGCTCTATCCCTATGTCTACCTGCTGGTGCGCACGGCGCTGTCGGAGCGCGCGGCCCAGCTGATGGAGGCCGCACGCCTGCTGGGGGCACCACTGGCGCGCCGCATCCGCACGGTGGCGCTGCCGCTGGCACGCCCCGCCATTGCCGCGGGCGTCGCGCTCGCGCTGATGGAAACCCTGGCCGATTTCGGTGTCGCCAGCTACTTCGGCATCCAGACCTTCAGCACCGGCATCTACAAGGCCTGGCTGGCGATGGACAACCGCATCGCCGCGGCGCAGCTGGCCACCGTGCTGCTGGTCGTGGTCGCGCTGCTGCTGGGCATGGAGGCGCGCGCGCAGCGGCGCCAGCGCTTCACTGGCGGCCGCGCTCGTGGTGGCGCCGAGGCGCAGCCGGTCCGGTTGCAAGGCATGGCGCGCGCGACGGCGTGGCTGGTGTGCGTGCTGCCGATCCTGCTCGGCTTTGTCCTGCCGCTCGCGTTCATGCTGCGGCCACTGGCTGCCGACTGGTCGGTGCTGCCCTGGGACCGTTTCCTGGAATGGTCCTTCAACAGCCTGCGCCTGGGCGGCATCAGCGCGGTCCTGGCGGTGGGGGTCGCCCTGCTGCTCGCGTACCGCCTGCGCCGCTCGCCCGGCGGCCTGACGCGGGGCGTGGTGCAGCTGGCCGGCCTGGGCTACGCCGTGCCGGGCGCGGTGCTGGTGGTCGGCCTGCTGCTGCCGGTGGGCTGGCTGCAGCAGGCCTGGCCGCAAAGCGGCGTCGGCTACTGGATGACCGCCACCATCCTCGGCATCGTCTGGGCCTACCTGGTGCGCTTCGTCTCGGTCGCCCTGCAGTCCATGCAGAGCGGCTATGCGCGCATCCCCGCCAGCCTGGACGACTCGGCGCGCATGCTCGGCACGGGAGGCGCGGCCTTGCTCGCACGCGTGCACTGGCCGCTGCTCAAGCGTTCGGCCGCGGCCGCCGCCCTGCTGGTCTTCGTGGACGTGATGAAGGAACTGCCGGCGACGCTGGTGCTGCGCCCTTTCAACAGCGACACGCTGGCGGTGGTCGCCTACCAGCTTGCGCGGGACGAGCGGCTGGGCGAAGCGGCCCTGCCGTCGCTGGCGCTGGTGCTCGTGGGGCTGGTGCCGGTGATCCTCCTCAGCCGGACGCTGCGCGCGCCGGCCGGAGGCTGAATCTCAGAAGTCCTCCGCGCTCCACTGGGCGCGTTGCGCGGGTTTGCGGAACACCACTTCCCCGGTGGGAACGTGGATCACGCGGATTTCGCTGTTGCGCGTAAAGCTCTTCGCGGCCAGGCTGACGGCCAGCGAACGATCGCTCACGGCCAGCTGGCGTGAGCCCTTGGCGGGCCAGAAACGGCCGGCGATGGGTTGACTGCTCTCGATCCGGTAGTCCGCGGATGTCATCGTTGAACCTCTCCTGCTAACGTCTCCAGCATGGCCGGTGGTGGCAACTTCCTCTGCTTGTTTGCCCCATGCTAGGCGTGCTTTGTGACGCTGCGAAGACGGTGCATTGCAAGAACGCAGGCGATCCTGTAACGCTTCGCAATGGTGCGTCGCAACAGCTTCATCGAAGCCGCCGCGACGTCTGTAGGACAACTTCGACGGGACGCTAAGTGAATTCCGTCCGGCCGCCGCCTTCAGTTCAAGCGGGGCTGGTTCGCGGTGTCCTTGTACCAGTCGAACGGCGCGTCATCGAGCCGCACCATCACGCTCTTGGTCTCGAAATGCTGGTCGAAGGATTCCGTCCCGCATTCGCGCCCGATGCCGGAGTCCTTCACGCCGCCCCAGGGCGAGGCGGGGTCGAGCCGGTGGTGGTCGTTGACCCAGACGATGCCGCACTTCAGGCGCGCGGCGACGCGGTGCGCACGCGTGACGTTGCTGGTGCGGATCGCGCCGGCCAGGCCGAAGTCGGAGTCGTTGGCCATCGCGATCGCTTCTTCCTCGGTGGAGAACTTGCTCACCGACACGAAGGGGCCGAACACCTCTTCCTGGAAGATGCGCATCTGCGGCGTGACGTCGGCGAACACCGTTGGCTCCACGAAGAAGCCGTTCCGCAGCGACGGGTCCGCGGGCACCTTGCCGCCGGCGACCAGCCGTGCGCGGTCTTCCTTCAGGCCGATCTCGATGTACTTGAGCACGCGCTGCTGCTGGCGCGCGGACACCACCGGACCCAGCTGAACGGTCGGGTCCACCGGGTTGCCGATGCGAATGGTTTTCGCCTTGGCCGCGAGCTTCTCCACGAACTCGTCGTAGATGCGCGCATGCACGATCTGCCGGCTGCCGCAGATGCAGGTCTGCCCGGCGCCGATGAAGGCGCCGAAGGCCGCGTAGTTCACCGCCTGGTCGACGTCGAAATCGTCGAACACCAGCACCGGCGTCTTGCCGCCGAGTTCCAGGGTCTGGTGCGCGAAGTTGCTGCCGGCCAGCGCGCCCGTGATGCGGCCGGCCTCGGTCCCGCCGGTCAGCACCCACTTGGCGATGCCGCGGTGCTCGGCCAGCGCCTTGCCCGTGGTCGGGCCCAGGCCGGTGACCACGTTGAACACGCCGGGCGGCAAGCCCGCTTCCACGAACAGTTCCGCCAGGCGCAGGGTCGTGAGCGGCGTGTACTCCGAAGGCTTGACCACCGTGGTGCAGCCCGAGGCCAGCGTCGGCGCCAGGCTCTTGACCATGATCATCAGCGGATGGTTGAAGGGCGTGGAGTTGCCGACCACGCCGACCGGGGTGCGGATCGTGTAGTTCAAATAGTTGCCGTCGACCGGGATCACCGCGTCGCGCCGGGCGATGGCGAGGCCCGCGTTGTAGCGGAAGAAGTCCGGCAGCCGCGAGATCTGCGCGCGGGTCTCGTTCAGCGAGCGGCCGTTGTTCGCGGTCTCCAGCGTGAACATCTCTTCCAGGTGCGCCTCGAACTTGTCGGCGAGCTTGTTGATCAGTTTCGCGCGCGTCCGGTTGGACATGCTCGCCCACTCGGTCGATTCGAAGGCCGTGCGGGCGCTGCGCACGGCGCGGTCCACGTCCTCGGTGGTCGCGTGGCCGATGCGCGCCAGCAGCTCGCCGGTCGCGGGGTTGAGCACGTCCAGCTGATCGTCGCTGGAGGCGGGCACGTCCTTGCCGTCGATGAAGAGGCCGTGGACGCGCACGCGCGGGGTGTCTGCGGACATGGGGAACCTTTCTCTGTGCGTTCGAGGATGCGGCTAGCCGGGGACGACCATGCGCGAGATCGCGGCGCTCACGCGCTTGCCGGCCGCGGCGATGTGGCGTTCGGCCAGGCGCTCGGCCTTGCGGGTCTGGCGCGCCTGCAGCGCGTCGATCAGCTCGCAGTGCTCGCGCACCACGGACTGCGGATCGCCCTTCTTGACGTTGGCCACGCTCACCAGCACCACCCGCTCCATCTGGTCGATCAGGTCGGTGAGGTGGTCGCGCATGCGCGCGTTGCGCGCGAGCTCGGCGAGGCTGCGGTGGAAGGCGCGGTTGTAGGCGACGAAGCCGCCCTCCCAGTCGGAGGGCGCGAAGCTGCGGAAGCGGTCCAGCGTCGCCAGCTGCTCGTCGCTGGCGTGGCGCACGATGCGCTCCATGCACGCCCGCTCCAGCGCCGTGCGCAGGTGGAACATGTCCTCGACGTCGGCGAGCGAGATCGACGCCACCCGGTAGCCCTGCCGCGGCAGGGCGATCACCAGGCCCTCGCGCTGCAGGTGCATCAGCGCATCGCGCACCGGCGACTTGCTCACGCCGAAGCGCAGGGCCAGTTCGCCCTCGCGGATTTCGGCGCCGGGCGCCAGCCGGCAGCCGATGATGTCCGCCCGCAGCTGCTCGTAGATCTGCTCGCGCAGCAGGCGGCCGGCGCTTTCGGAAGGGGGGACGAGGGCGAGCACGGACGTCACGGATTCCAACGATTGGTTTGTTCCTGAGATATCAGGACTGCGGCGCATGATATCTCAGGCCGCGACCCTGTCCACTGGGGGGACTGCGGGTTTTCCCGTCGTGGTATTCCCTCATTTGACGAAAACTGGGCGGCTCGTATCGTCGCGAACCTGCACGCCTGATATCTCAGAAAAGGGCGGCCTCGCATCCTCAGGAGACACACGCATGTTGCGCAAATGGCTTTCGATCGCATCCGCGGCCACGCTGGTGGCGGCTTCCTTCACCCTTCCCGTGCACGCCCAGGGCGAGCCGATCCGGCTGGGCTTCCTGACCATCAAGTCGGGCGCGCTGGCGGCTGGCGGCAAGCAGATGGAGGACGCGCTGAAGCTGTTCCTCAAGGAGCGCAACAACACCATCGCCGGCCGCCCGGTCGAACTGTTCACCGCCGACACCGGCGGCCAGCCCGCCATCACCAAGACCAAGGCGCAGGAGCTGGTCGAGAAGAACAAGGTGCACGCGATCATCGGTCCGCTGGCCGCCTTCGAGGCGCTGGCCGTGGACGACTACATCCGCAAGGCGCAGGTGCCGGTGATCTCGCCCTCGGCCGCCGCCGAGGACATGACGCAGCGCAAGCCCAACCCCTGGTTCGTGCGCGCCGTGGGCACCTCCGCGCAACCTGCGCATCCGCTGGGTGAGTACGCCGCCAAGGACCTGAAGTACAAGCGCATCGCGATCATCGCCGACGACTTCGCCTTCGGCCACGAGATCGCCGCCGGTTTCCAGCGCACCTTCGAGGAGAACGGCGGCAAGGTGGTGCAGAAGCTGTGGTCGCCCCTGAACGTGGCCGACTATGGCAGCTACATCAGCCAGATCAATCCCAACGTCGACGCCGTGTTCGCCGCCTTCGCCGGCGGCAACGGCGTGAAGTTCCTGAAGCAATACAACGAGTACGGCATGAAGGGCAAGGTACCGGTGCTGGGCGCCATGACCACGGTCGACGAAGGCATCCTGAAGCTGATGGGCGACGAGGCGCTCAACGTCGTCTCCGCGGGCTGGTACACCGCGGCCATCGGCAATGCCAACAACAAGCGTTTCGTGGAAGCCATGCAGCGCGAGTACAAGGAAGACCCGGGCTACTACTCCATCGGTGCCTACGGCGCCGCGCTGATGCTGGAGCAGGCCGTGAAGGCCATCAACGGCAAGGTGGAGGACAAGGACGCGCTGATGGCCGCGCTGCGCAAGGTGGAACTCACCAACGATCCGCGCGGCACGCTGAAGCTGGACGCCCTGGGCAACCCGCTGATGGACGTGTACATCCGAAAGGTGGAGCGCAAGGACGGCAAGCTGGTGAACTCGGTGGTGAAGACCTATCCCGCGGTCAGCCAGTTCTGGAAGTACGACCAGAAGGAATTCCTGGCCAGCCCGGTCTATTCGCGCGACTATCCGCCGGCGAAGAACCTCGAGAAGTGAGCCGGCGCCAGCGCCAGCGCCAGGAGCCCGCATGAACCTGTGGCTGATCCAGAGCCTGAACAGCCTCGCGCTGGGCGGGGTGCTGTTCATCCTGGCGGCGGGCTTCTCGCTGATCTTCGGCCTCATGCGGATCGCCAACCTCTCCCACGGCGCCTACTTCATGCTGGGCGCCTACGTGGGACTGAGCCTGCTGCAGCGCGGCGCCCCCTTCCTGGTGGCGATGCTGGGTGCGGCCGCCGCGGTCGGCGTGCTCGGTGCCGTCGTCGAGCGGCTGGTGCTGCGGCGCCTGGCCGGCAATCCGCTCGGGCAGGTGCTGGCCACGCTGGGCATCGCCTTCATCATCGCGGACTTCTGCCTGTGGTTCTGGGGCGGGGACCCGCGGCCGGTGTCGCCGCCGGCGCTGCTCGCCGGTGCGGTGCGCGTGTTCGGCCTGGCCTTCCCCCTGTACCGGCTGGCGGTGCTGCTGTTCTCGATCGCGGTGGCGATCGCGCTGTGGCTGCTGCTGGAGAAGACCCGCATCGGCATGATGATCCGGGCCAGCGTCGACGACATGCAGATGGCGCGCGCCGTCGGCATCCCGGCCTCCTGGCTGTTCGTGCTGGTGTTCTCGCTGGGTACGGCGCTGGCCGGCATGGGCGGCGTGGTGGCCGCACCGATCCTCTCGGTCTATCCCGGCATGGAAGCCGACACGCTGCCGCTGGCGCTGGTGGTCGTGATCCTGGGCGGACTCGGCAGCCTGTTCGGCGCCTTCGTCGGCAGCTTCCTGGTGGGCTTCATCTACACCTTCGGGCAGGTGCTGCTCCCCGACCTCGCCTACATCATCCTGTTCCTGCCCATGGTGGTGATCCTGGCCGTGCGTCCGCGCGGCCTGTTCGGAAGGATCACGGCATGAGCGATGCCGCCGCGCGGCCGATCGCCTGGGGCGCCCTCGTGCTGGTGCTGCTGGCCGCGCCCTGGTGGCTGGGCGGCGACTACTACATCAACCTCGCCAGCCAGGTGCTGATCGCCGCGCTGTTCGCGCTGAGCCTGAACCTGCTGGTGGGCTACGCGGGCCTCACCTCGCTGGGGCATGCGGGCTACCTCGGGATCTCGGCGTACACCAGCGCGTGGATCATGCTGAACCTGAAGTGGGGCCACCTGGCTGCAGCGCTCGCCGCGCTCGGCGTCAGTGGCGCGATGGCCGCGGTGTTCGGCCTGGTGGCATTGCGCGCCTCGGGCCTGAGCTTCCTCATGATCACGCTGGCCCTGGGCCAGGTGCTGTGGGGCCTGGCCTATCGCTGGGCGGGCGTGACCGGCGGCGACAACGGGCTGTCGGGCCTGACGCGGCCGGCGCCCTTCGGCATCGACCTGAACCACGCCACGTCCTTCTATTACTTCACGCTGCTGGTGTCCGCGCTGGTCGTCGCGGTGGTGGTGGTGCTGGTCCGCTCGCCCTTCGGCGCCAGCGTGCGCGGCACGCGCGACCAGCCGCGGCGCATGGCCACGCTGGGCTACGACGTCTGGCGCATCCGCTGGCTCACCTTCACCGCGAGCGGTTTCCTGGGCGGCGTGGCGGGCCTGATGTACGTGTACTACCAGCAGTTCATCAGCCCGCACAGCCTCTCCCTCGCCAGTTCGGCCGAGATGCTGCTGATGGTGATCGCGGGCGGCCCCGGCACCCTGTTCGGTCCGGTCGCGGGCGCCGCCCTCGTCGTGCTGCTGAAGAACGTGGCGAGTGCCTACGTGGACCGCTGGATCATGCTGCTGGGCATCGTGTTCGTGCTGATCGTGATGTTCGTCCCGGGAGGCATCGTGCCCGGGCTGGCGCGGCTGGCCAAGCGCCTGCGCCCACGCGGCCCGCGCCGCGAATCCGTGCCGGTTCCCGTGCCCGTGCTGCCGGCGGCCGACCCGCTGACGCCTCGCAGGGCGGAGGTTGTGGAATGACCGCGGTGCTGGAAGTGCAGCGCCTCACCAAGACCTTCGGCGGCCTGAAGGTCACGCGCAACGTGGACCTGCGGGTGGAGCAGGGCGAGCGCCACCTGATCATCGGTCCCAACGGTGCGGGCAAGACGACGCTGTTCAACCTGATCGCGGGCGACCTGAACGCCGACGGCGGCACCATCCGGCTGAAGGGCGAGGACGTGACGCGCACGCCGACGGCGGCGCGGGCCCGCCAGGGCATCGCCCGCACCTTCCAGATCATCACGCTGTTCGGCCGGGACACGCTGCTGCACAACGTGATGCTGGCCCTCATGGGCAAGACGCCGCTGCGCTGGCAGCCCTGGGGCGCGTTCACGCGCCAGCAGGCGCTGCGCGATCGGGCCCTGGCCACGCTCGAAGCGGTCGGCCTGCGCGCCAAGGCCGACCTGCCGCTGGAGCAGACCTCCTACGGCGAGAAGCGTCGCCTCGAGATCGCGATGGCGCTGGCCCAGGACCCGGTGCTGCTGCTGCTCGACGAGCCGTTCGCCGGCCTGTCTGCCGAGGAACGCGCGACCGTGCACGCGCTGCTGGACACGGTCTCGCGCGACATCACCGTGGTGATGATCGAGCACGACATGGACGTGGCGCTGGCCTTCGCTGACCGCATCACGCTGCTGCACTACGGAGAGGTCATCACTGCGGGCACCCGCACGCAGGTGGTGGACGATCCCCGCACGCGAGAGATCTACCTTGGCCACTGAGCTGCTGTCGCTGGACCGCATCAACGCCTTCTACGGCGACAGCCACGTGCTGCACGACGTGTCGCTGCGGGTCGCGCCGGGCCGGCTGCTGGCCCTGCTCGGGCGCAACGGCGCGGGCAAGAGCACCTGCATGCATTCCATCGTCGGCTTCCTGCCGCCGCGTTCCGGCCGCATCCGCGTGGCCGACCGCGAGGTGCAGGGCAGCGCGCCGGAGGCAATCTGCCGCCTGGGCATCGGCTTCGTGCCGCAGGGGCGGCGCATCTTCCCTACGCTCAGCGTGCGCGAGAACCTCGACGTGGCGGCGCGGCGCACCAGCGGCGGCGGCAAGCGCTGGTCGCGCGAGGACGTGCAGGCGATCTTCCCGCGGCTGAAGGAGCGCGAAAGGCAGCTGGCCGGCAGCCTGTCCGGGGGCGAGCAGCAGATGCTCGCGGTCGGTCGCGCGCTGATGACGAGCCCGCAGGTGCTGCTGCTCGACGAGCCCTCGGAGGGACTGGCGCCGCAGATCGTGCGCGAGCTGGGCAACGTGCTCGCCGCGCTCAAGAAGGACATCTCCATCCTGATGGTGGAACAGAACCTGGGCCTGGCGATGAAGCTGGCCGACGACATCGTGCTGCTCAACACGGGCCGGGTGGTGTTCGCCGGCACGCGCGAGGAATTCGAAGCACGGCAGCCCGAACTGCAGCGCCACCTGGGCGTTTCCTGAGGAGCAAGGCCGCATGGACTACGCCACCAAAGAGGCCACCGTCGGCCGCTACCGCCTGCGCTACGTGGACGAGGGCAGCGGCCCCGCCGTGGTGCTGGTCCACGGACTTGCCGGCGACCTGACGGCCTGGGACGCGCAGATCGAACTGCTGCGTCCGCACTTCCGCGTGATCGCCTTCGACAACCGCGGCGCCGGCGGCAGCACGCAGGTGGACGAACCGGTCAGCACCTGGGACCTGGCGGGCGACACGCTGGCCCTGATGGATTTCCTGGGCATCGCGCACGCGCAGGTCGTGGGCCGTTCGATGGGCGGGGCCATCGCCCAGCACATGGCGCTGACGGCGCCGCAGTGGGTCGATTCCCTGGTGCTGTGCGCGTCGTTCGCGCGGCTCGATCCGCTGGGCCGCCGCGTGCTGTCCAACATGCGCGAGGCGCTGGAATGGCGCGGCAGCTGGGCCGACCACGCCCGGCACTCGGTGCAGAACTTCGTGTCGGCCGGTTTCTTCATCGGCCAGCCCGAGAAAGTGGCCGCGATCGAACAGCTGATCGGCGGCGAGACCCGCCTGCCCGCCTGCTACCTCCGCCAGAACGAGGCCTGCCAGCAACACGACACCGTCGCCGAGCTCTGGCGCATCCGGCAGCCGTCGCTCGTGATGGCGGGCACGGTCGATCCGATTTGCTCGCCGACGGCGACGCGCGTGCTGTCCGACGGGCTGCCCCACGCCACCACGGAACTGTTCGAGGACGCCTCGCACTTCTTCCTGATGGAACAGCCGGAACGCTTCAACCGCCTGCTGCTCGACTGGCTGGAGCAGAACGCCCGCTGATCCCCCTTCCTCGCACGAAAGGTCCCCGATGCAGAACAACCCACGGCCCGAATCCATGCACCTGCGCGTGGGCGACGCGGTGGTCACCGCCCGCGCGCTGGGGCAGGGCCGTCCCATTGTCCTGCTGCATTCGCTGCTGGCGGACAGCACCAGCTTCGATCCGCTGGCCACCCTGCTGGCCGCCACGCACCGGGTGATCCTGCTGGACCTCCCCGGCTTCGGCGATTCGCACGCCGCGCCCGGCGGACTGGACGCGGTGGCCGATCGCACGGCCGCTGCGATCGCCGCGCTGCAGCTGCCGCAAAAGCCCATCCTGCTGGGCAACGGCTACGGCGGCTTCGTCGCGCTGCTCACGGTGATGCGCCATCCGCAACTGGCCGAACGCCTGGTGCTCGCGGACTGCGGCGCGGCCTTCGACGAGCCGGGCCGGCAGGCTTTCCGCAACATGTCCGCCGCTGCGGGCGCCAAGGGCCTGGCCGCCATCTCCGAAGTGGCCATGCGCCGGCTGTTCGCGCCGGACTTCCAGGCCGCCAACGCCGACCTCGTGGAGCAGCGCCGCGCCCGCTTCGTGGCGCTGGCGCCGGAGACCTTCCACGCCGCCTGCGCCGCGCTGGCCACCCTGGACCTGCGCGCGCAATGCGCCGCCGTGCGGCTGCCCGTGCTGGTGCTGGTGGGCGAGCAGGACGAGGCCACGCCGCCGGCCATGGCGCGCGAGGCCGCGGAACTGATCCCCAGCGCCCGCTTCGTGCTGCTGGCCGGCTGCGCGCACGTCCCGCAGCTGCAGGCGCCGCGCCAGTTCCTGGGCGCCATCGAGGCGTTCATTGCCGCCTGAGGCAGGGCGCCGCGGCCTGCGCCGTTTCTGCGCGGGCGCGCCGCAGCGCCTACAATGGCGCCCCTCGCCGCCGTAGTTCAATGGATAGAACGAGCGCCTCCTAAGCGCTAGATGTGGGTTCGATTCCCGCCGGGGGCGCCAGTCTCAGCGGGCGGCCGCCGCGGGCTGCGAGCCCACCAGCTCGCCGCGCAATTCGGCCAGCTTCTGCTTCAGCTTGCGCTCGTTCGCCGGGCCCACTCGCAGCAGCATCTTCTGCCCCGCCGACAGGTTCTCCAGCGCGGGATCGACGTATTCGTAGCGCACCCAGGGCCGCATCGACTCGATCGGCCCCTTCACTTCCGTCAGGTGCACCTGCAGGGGATCCCGCGGCTCGGGGGTGGCGAGCAGGTGGTCGATGACCTTCACCAGCCGGTAGTTCAAATGCGGATCGCCGTTGCCCAGTTGCCGGTACGCCTGCTGCAGCAGCGGATACATGCGTGCGTACAGCCGCACCGCCGCGGCGCTGTCGACCGACGCAACGAAGGCGACGAAGGGCGCGTAGCGCTGCGCGTTCGACGCGGCGACCAGCTGGTTGCCGTCCGGGCCGTCGACGACGGTGAAGCGCCCCGGCATGGGCAGCACCGGCCACACCGACGGCGGCGCGTGCGCCCGCGCCAGGTTGTCGAGCGTGGCCACGAAGCGGCGCGGGAAATCGTCGGCCTGCACGTGCGCGACGAAGCCGGGGCGTCCCAGCAGTTGCGCCAGTGCGCCGGGGATCTCCTGCTCCTTCAGCGGGGCTGCGCCCTCCACCACGGGCGGCGGGAACTGCGAGGCCGGGTCCGCGGGTGCGGTCGATGGTGGTGCGTCCGGCGCGGGCCTGGTCAGCGCGGCGGTCCTGGCCACCTGCACGGGTTGCTGCGACCACCAGACCCAGCCGTACACGGCGGCCAGGCCCAGCACGCCGCCGGCGACGATGGGCAGCAGGCGGGGGGCGCGCGGCAGCGCGATGCGGACGTCCGCGGGGTCGAGGCGCAGTTCGAGGGACTCGGGAGATGCCATGCGCACATGCTGCGCACGACGCCCGGCAAGTCAAGCGCAGCTGTAACGAGCTGCGAACGCCGGGGTCACTTGGTGAGCAGACGCATCGCCTCCTCCAGCCCCTTGATGGTCAACGGGAACATCCGCTGGTTCATCAGCTGCTGGATCACCGAGATGCTCTGGCGGTACTGCCAGACACCCTGCGGCTCCGGGTTGATCCACACGAACTTGGGGAAGGCGCTGGTCAGGCGCTGGATCCATTCCGCGCCCGCCTCCTCGTTGTTGTACTCGACGCTGCCGCCGGGCTGCAGGATCTCGTAGGGACTCATGGTGGCGTCACCGACGAACACCAGTTTGTAGTCCTTGTTGTACTTGCGGATGATGTCCCAGGTCGGGAATTTCTCGCTGAAGCGCCGGCGGTTGTTCTTCCACATGAAGTCGTAGACGCAGTTGTGGAAGTAGTAGAACTCCAGGTGCTTGAACTCCGCCTTGGCCGCGGAGAACATCTCCTCGACGCGGTGGATGTGTTCGTCCATGGTGCCGCCCACGTCCATCAGCAGCAGCACCTTCACGTTGTTGTGCCGCTCCGGCACCATCTTGATGTCCAGCCAGCCGGCGTTGGCGGCGGTCGAGCGGATGGTGTCGTCCAGGTCCAGTTCGTCCGCCGCGCCCTCGCGCGCGAACTTGCGCAGGCGCCGCAGCGCGATCTTGATGTTGCGCGTGCCCAGTTCCTGGCTGTCGTCGTAGTCCTTGTAGGCGCGCTGGTCCCACACCTTCACCGCGCTCCTGTTGCGGCTCTTGTCCTGGCCGATGCGGATGCCCTGCGGGTTGACGCCGTAGGCCCCGAACGGCGAGGTGCCGCCGGTGCCGATCATCTTGCTGCCGCCCTCGTGCCTTTCCTTCTGCTCCTCGAAGCGCTTCTTGAGCGTCTCCATCAGCTCGTCCCAGCCCATCTTCTCGATCTTCGCCTTCTCCTCCGGCGAGAGCTCGAGCTCCAGGTTCTTGCGCAGCCACTCCAGCGGGATGTCCTTGGTGAAGTCGGCCAGCAGCTCCACGCCCTTGAAGTAGGCCGCGAAGGCGCGGTCGAACTTGTCGTAGTGCTTCTCGTCCTTCACCAGCGCGGTGCGCGAGAGGTAGTAGAAATCGTCGAGGCTGTAGTTGCCGTCGCTCTCCGGACCGACCACGCCCTGCTGCAAGGCCTCCAGCAGGATGAGGTACTCCTTGACGGAGACCGGCAGCTTGGCGCTGCGCAAGGTGTAGAAGAAGTCGATCAACATGCCCAGGCCTCCCGGGGGCGAGCGAGCTGGTACTGCAGGTGGGCCTTCACCTCGGGCCATTCGCCCGCAGCCAGGCTGTACATGACCGTGTCGCGCACGGTGCCGTCGCGGCGCAGCGCGTGGTGGCGCAGCACGCCGTCCTTGCGCGCCCCCAGCCGCTCGATCGCGCGCTGCGAGGCGAAGTTGTAGTTGTCCGTGCGCCAGCCCACCAGCTGCGCGCCCAGCGTCTCGAAGGCATGCGTCATCAGCAGCAGCTTGCAGCTGGTGTTGACGTGGGTACGTTGCCAGCTCTTGCCGTACCAGGTGTAGCCGATCTCCAGCCGCTCCACCGCCGGCACGATGTCGTGGTAGCGCGTGCTGCCGATGACGCGGCCGCTGGCGGCGTCGACCACCACGAAGGGCAGCATGTGCCCGTCCTCGCGGCCCTGGAGCGCGGCGGCGACGTAGCCGGCGGCCTCCCCGGGCGCCGGCACCGACGTGACGCGCAGGTTCCAGAGCTCGCCGTCCTTGGCCGCCGCTTCCAGCGCCGCGACGTGGTCGGCCGTCATCGGTTCCAGCCGCACGGTGGCGGACGCGAGCGTGGCGGGCTCCGGCTTCTTCATGGCGAGGAGATCCTCAGCGGTTGTGCCGCTGCATGAACACCAGTTTCTCGAACAGGGTGACGTCCTGTTCGTTCTTCAGCAGCGCGCCCACCAGCGGCGGCACGGCGACCTTCTCGTCCTTGCTCTGCAGCGCTTCGGCCGGGAGGTCCTCGGCCACCAGCAGCTTCAGCCAGTCCAGCAGCTCGGAGGTGCTGGGCTTCTTCTTCAGGCCCGGCAGGTTGCGCACGTCGTAGAAGGTCTTGAGCGCGGCGGCCAGCAGTTCCTTCTTCAAGCCGGGGAAGTGCACGTCGATGATCTGCTTCATCGTCTCCGCGTCCGGGAACTTGATGTAGTGGAAGAAGCAGCGGCGCAGGAAGGCGTCGGGCAATTCCTTCTCATTGTTCGAGGTGATGAACACCAGCGGCCGGTGCTTCGCCCTGACCAGCTCGCGCGTCTCGTAGACGTAGAACTCCATGCGGTCGATCTCGCGCAGCAGGTCGTTCGGGAATTCGATGTCGGCCTTGTCGATCTCGTCGATCAGCAGCGCCACCGGCTGGTCGGCCGTGAAGGCCTGCCACAGCACGCCCTTGACGATGTAGTTGTGGATGTCCTTGACGCGCTGGTCGCCCAGCTGCGAATCGCGCAGCCGGCTGACCGCGTCGTACTCGTACAGGCCCTGCTGCGCCTTGGTGGTCGACTTGATGTGCCACTGCAGCAGCGGCATGTCCAGCGCCTGCGCCACCTCCTCGGCCAGCATGGTCTTGCCGGTGCCGGGCTCGCCCTTCACGAGCAGCGGGCGCTGCAGGGTGATGGACGCATTGACCGCCAGCATCAGGTCCTGGGTGGCGACGTAGTTCTGGGAGCCTTGGAACTTCATGGTCTGGGTGGGGAGGGGCGGTTGGGGCAGCCCCCATATAATCGCCGGTTGATCGAAAGAAACTGACCTTCGTCAGGGATTGTGCTCGCAAAATGAACCAGTTGTTGACCACGCTCTTGGCCCTCTCTGTCGCTTGCGCGACCAGCCTGGCCCAGGCCCAGTCGGCCCCCGCCGCGCCGGCCGCCGCACCCGCGAAGACGGCCGCCCCGGCCAGCCCGAAATCGCTGGAAGCCAAGGTGGCGATGTGCGTGGGCTGCCACGGCATCGTGGGCTACAAGGCCAGCTTCCCCGAGGTCTACCGCGTGCCCAAGATCGCCGGGCAGGGCGCCAAGTACATCGCCGCCGCGCTGAACGCCTACAAGACCGGCGAGCGCAAGCACCCCACCATGCGCAGCATCGCCGAGAGCCTGACCGAGCAGGACATCGTCGACGTCTCCGCGTACTACGAGAAGCTCGGCGCCGATGACCGCAAGCCGCTGGCCGACAAGCCGAACCGCGAGCCCGACGGCCAGGTCGCGGGCCTGGTGCAGAAGGCGGCCTGCGCCTCCTGCCATGGCGCGAACCTGTCCAAGCCGATCGACCCGAGCTATCCCAAGATCGCCGGCCAGAACAACGACTACCTGTTCGTCGCCCTCAAGGCCTACAAGACGCAGGACAATCCGAACGTCGGCCGTACCAACGGCGTGATGGGCGCGATCGCCAAGCAGTTCTCCAATGCCGAACTGAAGGCGCTGGCGAACTACGTGGGCTCGCTGGACGGCGAGGTCCAGACCGTGCCGGAGTCGCGCTTCCACAAGGGCGCTCACTGAAGAGGCCGCGAGGCCCCGTGGGGGCTTGGTTCCTCGCTGAAGATAAAGGGCCCGCGGGCCCTTTTTTGTTGCCTAGCTCGTGGCGCGCCGCTGCACGCATTCCACATAGGCCTGCCCGTCGGGCGGGCGGCCGGCGCGCTGGCTTTCCCACAGCATGCGGCCCAGGCACTCCATGGCCTCGTGGTGCGCGTCGTGCAGCGAATTGCGCTTGCTGGCCAGCAGTTCCACCGCCTGCCGGATCCCGCGCGGCTGGTCGATGGAGCACTGCTCGCTGATCGACAGGTGCATGGACAGGTGCAGGAAGGGATTGGCCTGGCCGCTGCCGCCGTCGTAGACGCGGGCGACCGCGGCGTCGGCATTCGCCACGTCGGGCTCGTACTCCGGGTGTTCCTTCAGCCACCCGCTCGCCAGCGTTTCCAGCGCATCCAGCAGCTCGCCGGAGCGGGCCTTCGCATGCACGCCGCAGAAGAAGCGGCGCACGTCTTCCTGGGACGGGGAGAACATGACCGAAAGGTTAGCACGCCAACTCTGCAGGGCCGCGCCAGTGCTGGAAAGTCTGTAGAGACCGGGGGGTCTGCCGCTGACAGAATGGCCCGGTCCCGCGCGCTGAGGCGGGTGATAGCTTTCTTCTTCGGAGACACAACCCATGAAGTTCATCAGGACCGTTTTTCTCGGGCTGCTGGCCGGCCTCGGCCTGGCGGTCGCAGTCCAGGCGCAGAACATTTCGATCGCCACGGGCGGCACCGGCGGGGTGTACTACCCCATGGGCGGCGGCCTCGCGGCCGTGCTGTCCAAGTACGTCCCCGGCATGCAGGCCACCGCCGAGGTCACCGGCGGCTCGGTCGACAACCTCAAGCTGATCGCCAGCGGCAAGCCCTACGTCGGCTTCAGCATGAGCGATGCGGCGCAGGACGCGCTCAAGGGCGAGGACAAGTTCAAGGGCAACAAGGTGCCGGTGCGCACGCTGATGGTGCTGTACCCCAACCGCATGCACCTGGTGACCGTCGAAGGCAAGGGCATCGCCAAGTTCGCCGACCTCAAGGGCAAGCGCGTTTCCACCGGTTCGCCCGGCAGCGCCACCGAGGTGATGGCCTTCCGCCTGATCGAGGCCGCCGGCATGGACAAGGACAAGGACCTGAAGCGCGAACGCCTGGGCGCGGCCGAATCGGTCAACGCCATCAAGGACGGCAAGATCGACGCCTTCTTCTGGGTGGGCGGACTGCCCACCGCCGCCGTGTCCGACCTGGCCAACACGCCCGGCAACAAGATCAAGATGGTGGATCACGCCGACCTGGTGCCCGCCATGAACAAGAAGTACGGCAACCTGTACGTGCAGGACGCCATCCCCAAGGCCACATACAAGGGCATGGAGGTGGACAACCAGCAGGCCACGGTGCAGAACATCCTGGTCGCCGCCGAGAGCATGGACGAGAAGACGGCCTACAACATCGTCAAGGCCATCTTCGACCACAAGGCCGACATCGTCGCCGTGCACAAGGAAGCCGAGAACTTCAAGCTGGAGAACCAGAAGAAGGACGCGACGCCGGTGCCCTGGCATCCGGGCGCGGTCAAGTACTTCGCGGAAAAGGGCATCAAGCTCAATTGACGCCCTGACATGACGGACCACCAGGCAGAGCGCGCGCAGCTGAGCGCCGACATCGACGCCGCTGCGCTGCAGAAGGCCGAGGAGTACATCGAGCAGGAGGAGGGCGCGTCGAACAAGCTCAAGGGCGGGCTCGCCGTGTTCGTCACGCTGACCGCCGTCGTCATGTCGGTGTTCCACCTGTACACGGCCTATGCGATCGTGCCCACGCAGACGCTGCGGCTGGTGCACGTGGCCTTCGTGCTGTTCCTCTGCATGCTGGTGTTCCCGCTCGCGCCGCGCTTCCGCCACCGCGTCATGTGGTGGGACTGGATCGCGGCGCTGCTGGCCGTCGCGGTCGTCGTCTACGCCATCCAGGGCGGCGACGATTTCACCGACCGCAACACATCGCCGCTGCCCTGGGACATCTTCTTCGGGATCGCGCTGATCGGGCTGATCCTCGAGGCCATGCGGCGCACCGCCGGCTGGATCATGCCGGCGATCTGCCTGGCCTTCCTCGCCTACGCGCTGTTCGGCCCCTACCTGCCGGCACCGTGGACCCACAAGGGCTACGAGGTCGGCCGCCTGGTCGGCGTGATGTACATGACGCTGGAGGGCATCTTCGGCAGCGCCGTCGACGTCTCGTCCTCGCTGATCATCCTGTTCACCATCTTCGGCGCCTTCCTGCAGTACTCGGGCGCCGGCAAGTTCTACCTGGACTTCTCCTTTTCCGCGATGGGCGGCAAGCCCACGGGCGCGGGCCGCACCGTGGTGCTGGCGTCGTTCCTGCTGGGCGGCCCCTCCGGCTCCGGCGTCGCCACCACGGTGACGCTCGGTTCGGTCGCTTACCCGATGCTGCAGAAGGTGGGCTACGAGAAGAACGCGGCGGGCGGCCTGCTGGCCGCCGGCGGACTCGGCGCTATCATCTCGCCGCCGGTGCTGGGCGCCGCGGCCTTCCTGATCGCCGAGTTCCTCAAGATCTCCTACCTCGACGTGCTGCTGATGGCGGTGATCCCGACCATCCTCTTCTACTTCGCGCTGTTCCTGATGGTGGAGATCGACGCGCGCAAGTACGGCATGCACGAGACGGTGTTCGAGAAGGTCGACTCGGTGTGGGGCCTGACGCGCAAGTACTGGTTCCACTTCCTGTCGCTGGTCTCGATCGTCTTCTTCATGCTGTGGGGCTTCTCGCCCGTGCTGTCGGTGTTCTGGGCGACCATCGTGTCGCTGCTCACCAGCCTGCTGCGCAGCGACACGACCCTGCTGCCGCGCGACCTGTTCCGCGGCGGCCAGGTCGGCCGCAAGCTCTGGACCTCGCCCCTGGTGAAGGCGCTGGAGGGCGGCTCGATCGGCGTGCTGAACGTCGCGGCCACCTGCGCCGGTGCCGGCCTCATCGTCGGCGTCGTGACCCTCACCGGACTGGGGCTGAAGTTCAGCTCCATCGTCATCGACTACGCGGGCGGCAACCTGATCCTGACCGCGATCTTCACCTCGCTGGTGGTGTGGATCATCGGCCTGGCAGTTCCCGTGACCGCCTCGTACATCATCTGCGCGGTGATCGCGGCGCCGGCGCTGATCAAGCTGGGCGTGCCCGAGTACGCGGCCCACATGTTCATCTTCTACTACGCGGTGCTGTCCGAGGTGTCGCCGCCGACCGCGCTGTCGCCCTTCGCGGCCGCGGCCATCACCGGCGGCGATCCTTACAAGACGACGCTGCAGTGCTGGAAGTACACGGTGCCGGCCTTCCTGCTGCCGTTCATGTTCGTGCTGGATCCCAGCGGGCAGGGCCTGCTGCTGATGGGATCGACCAAGGCGCTCGCCACCGCCAACTGGTGGAGCATCGCCGAGGTCACCATCACGGCGGCGATCGGCATCGCCGCGCTGGCCGCTGGCTTCCAGGGCTGGGCGCTGCGCAAGACGACGCGCATCGAGCGCGTGCTGCTGGTCATCGCCGGCTTCGCGCTCGCCTACCCGACGTGGATGGGCGACCTGGTCGGCATCGCGCTCGTGGTCGCGGTGCTGGCGGTACAGTACCTGCGGCCGCACGCGGCCACCGAACTGTCGTCCCGGGCCTGAGCCCGGGGCTGCGCGATGCGGGCCCGGGCCCGCGTCGCGTCCCTCTGGAGCATTCAACGTGAAGCAACTCGACGCGTCCGCCAAGGGCGTCTACCTCATCACCGTCACCCCGTTCACCGACGGCGGCGCGCTGGACCTGGCCAGCACCGACCGCATGGTGGACTTCTGCCTGGACAAGGGGGTCACCGGCCTCACCGTGCTGGGCATCATGGGCGAGGCGACCAAGCTCACCATCGAGGAGTCGCGCAACTTCGTGCGGCAGGTGCTCGCGCGCGTGAACGGCAAAGTGCCGGTGGTGGTGGGCGCCTCCGCGCCCGGCTTCGCGGCCATGAAGGAGCTCACCGATTCGGTGATGGACCTCGGCGCTTCCGGGGTGATGGTGGCGCCGCCGCCGAGCGTGCGCACCGACGACCAGATCGTCGCCTATTTCCAGATGGTCGACGAGACGCTGGGCCCCCGGGTGCCGTGGGTACTGCAGGACCATCCGGTGTCCACCACGGTGCAGATGTCGACGCAGGTCATCCTGCGCATCCTGAAGAACTCGCCGACCTGCGTGATGCTCAAGCACGAGGACTGGCCCGGCCTGGCCAAGCTGTCCGCGATCCGTGCCGCCAGCGACAAGGGCGAGGTCCAGCGCGTGTCCATCCTGACCGGCAACGGCGGCGGCCTGTTCCTGCCGGAGGAACTCACGCGCGGCGCCGATGGCGCCATGACCGGCTTCGCCTACCCCGAGATGATGGTGGACGTGGTCGCGGCGCATGCCCGCGGCGAGCGTGAGCGCGCGCACGACCTGTTCGATGCCTACCTGCCGCTCGCCCGGTACGAGCAGCAGGCGGGCGTCGGCCTGGCGGTGCGCAAGCACCTGTTCCAGCAGCGCGGGGTGATTGCCTCCGCCTTCATCCGCAAGCCGGGCCCCAAGCTGTCGAAGCAGGACATCGACGACATCGACTTCCTGGTGCGGCGCCAGGAACAACGCCTGCGCGAACTGCGGTAACTCCCAGCCTGGGCCGTCTTGCGCGGCGGCCTGTGCCAAGATCGCGCGTTTTGTTCGGGGGAGTTCTTCGTTGGCACAGGGCCGCTTGCAGACTGCACCGCATCGACCGACCGGCGTCGGGATCGCCTTTCCCGCGCTGAGGGAGCGGCGCCACCGGGCCGCTTTCATCCTGGGTTGCATGGCGGTCACCGCCGGCGTGCTGCTGCACCTGCCCATGTACTGGATGGGACGCGGCGACGGCTTCCGCCTGGCCGAGATGCCCATGGACGCCGGCATGCTCTGGGGCATGGCCGCCATCCTCGCGGGCTCGCTGCTCGCGGCCTGGGGCCTGCTGCCGGCCGGGCACTGGAAGGCCACGCGGGTCGACGTCGCCGTCCCCGACCATCCCCGGCTCGCCCGCGCGCACTACATGCTGATGGTGGTGCTCACGACCGCGCTGGTGATCGACGTGATGAAGCCGGCCAGCCTGGGCTTCGTGCTGCCCGGATTGCGGGCGGAATACGGGCTCGATGCGCTGAGTGTCGCGTGGCTGCCGTTCGCCGCGCTGTGCGGCACGGTGCTGGGCTCCATCGTCTGGGGCGTGCTGGCGGACGTGTTCGGGCGGCGCTCGTCCATCCTGCTGTCCTCGGTGCTGTTCGTCGGCACCTCGATCTGCGGCGCCATGCCGTCGTACGCCTGGAACGTCGCCATGTGCTTCCTGATGGGCGCGGCCGCCGGCGGAATGCTGCCGGTGACCTATGCGCTGCTGGCCGAAACCATGCCGGCGCGCCACCGCGGCTGGGTGCTGGTGCTGGTGGGCGGGCTGGGATCCGTGGGCGGCTACCTGGTCGCCAGCCTGGCGGCGGCCTGGCTGGAGCCGTCCTTCAGCTGGCGCGCGCTGTGGTTCCTCAACCTGCCCACCGGCATGGCGCTGATCGCGTTGAGCGTCCTCATCCCCGAGTCGCCGCGCTTCCTGCTGCGCCTGGGCCGGCGCGACGAGGCGCGGGCCACGCTGGCGCGCTTCGGCGCCGAGCTGCATGAAGCCGCTGCCGACACCGCCGCGACCCTGCGGCCCGCTCCCGTGCCGCGCGCCCTGTGGCCCATGACCATCGCGCTGAGCGTGTGCGGCCTGGCTTCGGGGCTGATCAATTTCGGCGTGCTGCTGTGGCTGCCGGCGCACATGGTGTCGCTGGGGCACAGCCTGTCCTGGTCCAGCGGCCTGCTGGCGGCCTCTGCTTCCATGGCGCTGCCGACGGTGCTGGTCGCCGCCTGGCTGTACGGGCACTGGAGCAGCAAGCGCGCGATCCTCGCGGCGCTCGCGCTGTCGGCCGTCGGCCTGGGCGGCGTGATCCACGTCGCGGGCGATGCGGGGCCGACGGGCTGGCTGGTCAGTGTCACGCTGCTGATCGTCGGCAGCAACGCGATCCTCGCCATGCTGCTGCCCTATGCGGCGGAGAGTTACCCGGCGGCCACGCGCGGGCGCGCGGTCGGCTGGATCGCGGCCTGCACCAAGCTGGGCGGTCCGCTGTCGCAGGGACTCACGCTGCTCGGGATGGTGCCGGCGCTGGGCTCGGCGGCCATGGTGACGGGGGTCACGACCCTGGCGGCCATCGCGCTGATCGTCGCCTTCTGCATCGAGACCCGCCAGCACGAGCTGCTGTAGGCCGCGCGGCGCGCGCGCTCAGGCGATCGCCAGCCGCTGCGACACTTCGCGCGCCGCCTCGCGCAGCGCGGGCAGCATGCCCTCCTGCATCTGCCGCGGCGTGGTGCGGTTCACCTGGCCGCTGATGTTGAGTGCGGCCACCGTGCGGCCCGCGCGGTTGACGATGGGCGCGGCCAGCGACACCAGGCCTTCCTCCAGTTCCTGGTTGATCATGCACCAGCCCTGCTTGCGCGCCTGCTGCACCTTGGCCAGCAGCGCGTCCACGTCGGTGATCGTGTGCTTGGTGCGTGCTTCCAGTTCGCTCGCCTTCAGCAGCCGCAGCACCTCGTCGTCGGGCAGGTCCGCGAGCAGCATGCGCCCCAGCGACGTGCAATAGGCGGGCAGGCGCGAACCCACGCCCAGGCTGTTGCGCATGATCTTGCGGGTGGACACGCGCAGCACGTACATGATGTCCGTGCCCTCCAGCACGCCGGCGGAGCACGACTCCTTCACCTGTTCGACCAGCGCTTCCATCACCGGCTCCGCCACGTTCCAGATCGGCATCGACGACAGGTAGGCGAAGCCCAGGTCCAGGATGCGCGGCGTCAGGGCGAACAGCCTGCCGTCGCTTTCCACGTAGCCCAGGGTCTGCAGCGTCAGCAGGATGCGGCGCGCGCCCGCGCGGGTGAGGCCGGTGCGGCCGGCGACCTCGGTGAGCGTCTGCCGCGGCGCGCTCGCGCTGAAGGAGCGGATCACCTCCAGCCCGCGGGCGAAGGACTGCACGTAGGCATCGCCGGGGCGCACCTCGGCCGTAGGGGTATGGGCGGGAATGGGGCGGCTGGGCATGTAGAATTCATTATACGAACACTTGTTCGATATGCGAACAATGCTCGGAGCTCCCTTTCAAGGATTTCCCATGATCAACAAGATCGCGGCCTCCATCGCGGAGGCCCTCGCGGACGTGAAGGACGGGTCGACCGTCCTGATCGGCGGCTTCGGCACGTCCGGCATTCCCGGTGAGCTGATCGACGGCCTGATCGCGCAGGGCGCGAAGGACCTCACCGTCGTCAACAACAACGCCGGCAATGCGGACTACGGGTTGGCCGCCCTGCTCAAGGCCGGCCGGGTGCGCAAGATCGTCTGCAGCTTTCCGCGCCAGGTGGACAGCTGGGTGTTCGACGAGCTCTACCGCAGCGGCAAGCTGGAACTGGAACTGGTGCCGCAGGGCAACCTTGCCGAGCGCATGCGCGCGGCGGGAGCGGGCATCGGCGCCTTCTTCTGTCCCACCGCCTACGGCACCGACCTCGCCAAGGGCAAGGAGACGCGCGAGATCGACGGCAAGCAGTACGTGCTGGAGTACCCGATCCACGGCGACGTGGCGCTGATCAAGGCGGAGGCGGGCGACCGCTGGGGCAACCTCGTGTACCGCAAGGCCGCGCGCAACTTCGGCCCGGTGATGGCGACCGCGGCGAAGCACACGATCGCCACCGTGTACGACATCAAGGAACTGGGCGAGCTCGACCCCGAAGCGGTTGCCACCCCCGGCATCTACGTGAGCAAGATCGTGCAGATCCCGCGCGTGGCCACCCAGGCCGGCGGATTCAAGAAGGCAGCATGATGAAGAACGCACAGCGCATTTCTCACCCTCTCCCGCGTGCGGGAGAGGGCTGGGGTGAGGGGAATTGAGCATGGCATACCAGAAACGGACCAAGGACCAGCTCGCCGCCCGCGTGGCGCAGGACATCTACGACGGCGCCTACGTCAACCTGGGCATCGGCCAGCCGACCGCCGTGGCCAACCACATTCCCGCCGGTCGCGAGGTGATCCTGCAAAGCGAGAACGGCATCCTCGGCATGGGCCCCGCGCCCGCCGCAGGCCAGGAGGACTACGACCTCATCAACGCCGGCAAGCAGCCGGTGTCGCTGCTGCCGGGCGGCGCGTACTTCCACCATGCCGACTCGTTCGCGATGATGCGCGGCGGCCACCTGGACATCTGCGTGCTGGGCGCCTTCCAGGTGTCGGCCACGGGCGACCTCGCCAACTGGAGCACGGGCGAGCCCGGCGCCATCCCCGCCGTCGGCGGCGCGATGGACCTGGCCATCGGCGCCAAGCAGACCTGGGTGATGATGGATTTGCTCACCAAGAAGGGCGAGAGCAAGATCGTCGAGCGCTGCACCTACCCGCTCACCGGCATCGCCTGCGTCAAGCGCATCTACACCGAACTGTGCACGCTGGAGTGCACGCCGCAGGGCCTGAAGCTGGTCGACCTCGTCGACGGCCTCACGCAGGCGGAACTCGAACGCATCATCAACCTGCCGATCGCGGCCTGAACTGGAGACCTTCACCATGACCCGACAAGCCTTCATCTGCGACGCGATCCGCACGCCCTTCGGCCGCTACGGCGGCGCGCTGTCCTCGGTGCGCACCGACGACCTGGGCGCCATTCCCCTGAAGGCGCTGATGGAGCGCAACGCCAGGGTCGACTGGCAGCAGCTCACCGACGTGCTGTACGGCTGCGCCAACCAGGCCGGCGAGGACAACCGCAACGTCGCGCACATGGCCTCGCTGCTGGCGGGACTGCCGGTCGAGGTGCCCGGCGCGACGATCAACCGCCTGTGCGGCTCGGGCCTCGATGCGCTGGGCACCGCGGCGCGCGCCATCAAGTCGGGCGAGGCCGCGCTGATGATCGCCGGTGGCGTCGAGAGCATGAGCCGCGCGCCCTTCGTGATGCCCAAGGCGGAAAGCGCGTTCTCGCGCGCCAACGCCGTTTACGACACCACCATCGGCTGGCGCTTCGTCAACAAGCGGATGAAGGAGCTGTACGGCGTCGACTCCATGCCGGAGACGGCGGAGAACGTGGCGACCGACCACAAGATCGAGCGTGAAGCGCAGGACCGCATGGCGCTCGCGTCGCAGCTGAAGGCCGTGGCGGCGCAGAAGCGCGGCTTCTTCGACGCCGAGATCGTTCCGGTCACGATCCCGCAGAAGAAGGGCGAGGCGGTCGTGGTGAAGCAGGACGAGCATCCGCGCGAGACTTCGCTGGAAGCGCTGGCCAAGCTCAAGGGCGTGGTGCGCCCGGATGGCACCGTCACCGCCGGCAACGCCAGTGGCGTCAACGACGGCTCCTGCGCGCTGCTGCTGGCCGACGAAGCGACGGCGGCGAAGAACGGCCTGACGCCGCGCGCCCGCGTGGTGGGCATGGCCACCGCCGGCGTGCCGCCGCGCCTGATGGGCATCGGCCCCGCGCCGGCCACGCAGAAGGTGCTGGCGCTGACCGGCCTGAAGCTGGAGCAGATCGACGTGATCGAGCTGAACGAAGCCTTCGCAGCGCAGGGCCTCGCCGTGCTGCGCATGCTGGGGCTGAAGGATGACGACGCGCGCGTCAACGCCAACGGCGGCGCGATCGCGCTGGGCCATCCGCTCGGTGCTTCCGGTGCGCGCCTGGCCACCACCGCGGTGAACCAGCTGCACGCCACCGGCGGCCGCTACGCGCTGTGCACGATGTGCATCGGCGTCGGCCAGGGCATCGCGGTGATCCTGGAGCGTGTCTAGGTGAGCAAGCAGGAAGCCACTCTCGTCACCGGCGCGAGCACCGGCATCGGCCGCGCCATCGCCGACATGCTGCTGGCGCAGGGCCGCCGCGTCGTCAACATCGACTATCGGCTGCCCGACTGGTCGCACCCGCAGCTGCATTCCTTCCAGGCCGACCTGACGCAGGCGGCGACCACCCGCGACGTGGGCGAGCAGGTGGCGCGCGAATTCGACGTCACCGCGCTGGTGAACAACGCCGGGGCCACGCGGCCCGGCACCATCGATACGCAGACCGTGGACGACCTCGAGTACGTCATGGCGCTGACACTGCAGGCCACCATGCTGGTGACGCAGGCCTGCCTGCCCACCTTGCGCGCCTGCGGCCGCGGGCGCATCGTCAACATGGCCTCGCGCGCGGCGCTCGGCAAGACCGAGCGCGTCGCCTATTCCGCCGCCAAGGCGGGCCTGGTGGGCATGACGCGAACGCTGGCCATGGAACTCGGCGGCGACGGCATCACGGTCAACGCGATCGCGCCCGGGCCGATCGCCACCGAACTGTTCCGCCAAAGCAATCCCGAGGGTGCGCCGCGCACGCAGCGCATCCTGGACAGCATCGTCGTCAAGCGCATGGGCACCCCCCAGGATGTCGCGCGCGCGGCGCTGTTCTTCCTGTCGCCGGACAACGGGTTCGTGACCGGCCAGGTGCTCTACGTCTGTGGCGGCACCACCCTGGGCCTCGCGCCCGTGTAGCGGGTGCGCGCTCGCGCGCGCGGCCCGTCCCTGTCTCCCGAAGTGAAAGCGAATCGAAAGTGAAAGCCATGCAAGCATCCCGTCGCCGCCTGATCGGCGGCCTGGCGCTGGCCGCCGCCGCGGCGGCCGCACCCCTGGGCGCGTTCGCCCAGGCCTACCCCGCCAAGCCCGTCACCATCGTCGTGCCCTTCGCGGCCGGCGGCACCACCGACATCCTGGCCCGCGTGATCGGCCAGGCGCTCACCAAGGAGCTGGGCCAGAGCGTGATCGTCGACAACCGCGCCGGCGCGGGCGGCAACATCGGCGCGCAGTTCGCGGCCAAGGCACCGGCCGACGGCTACACGCTGTTCATGGGCACGGTGGGCACGCACGCCATCAACCAGAGCCTGTACAAGAAGCTGCCGTTCGACCCGGTCAAGGACTTCGCGCCGCTCACGCGCGTGGCCATGGTCCCCAACCTGCTGGTGGCCAACCCCGCCAAGCCGTTCAAGACCGTGAAGGAGCTGATCGCCTATGCCAAGGCGAATCCGGGCAAGGTGAACTTCGGTTCCTCCGGCAGCGGCAGCTCGATCCACCTGTCCGGTGAACTGTTCAAGGCCATGGCCAAGGTGGACATGGTGCACGTGCCCTACAAGGGCAGCGCGCCGGCCGTGACCGACCTGCTGGGCGGCCAGATCGACGTCATGTTCGACAACATGCCCTCGGCCATCCAGCACGTGCGCAACGGCCGCCTGCGGCCGCTGGCCGTGACCACGGCCAAGCGCTCGCCGGAACTGCCCGACGTGCCGACGGTGGCCGAGGCCGGCGTTCCCGGCTACGAAGCCACCTCCTGGTTCGGCATGTTCGCGCCGGCCGCCACGCCCGCGCCCGTCGTCGCCAAGCTCAACGGTGCGCTGGCCAAGGTGCTGGCCGATCCGGACGTGAAGAAGAAGCTGGCGGAGCAGGGCGCCGAGCCCTACAGCGAGAAGCCGGAACAGTTCGCCGAGTTCATCCGCAAGGAGGCGGCGAAGTGGAGCAAGGTGGTCAAGGACTCCGGCGCCAGCGTCGACTGAGCGGCTGCGGGTTCACCAGGATGCAGGGGGCGGCCGCGGGCCGCCCCCTTGTCTTTCGGGCGCCGGAAAACTGAATTCCGGAGTCCCCGCTTGCCAGCGCCGCGCACGCGCAAGACACTGCCGCCAGACCTTCAACCAAAGGATGCAGAGGAATGGCGAACCAAGTGGGATGGATCGGGCTGGGCCGCATGGGCGAGGCGATGGTCAAGCGCCTGCTCAAGGCGGGCTTCACGGCCAGCGTATGGAACCGCACGCGCAGCAAGGCCGAACCGCTGGCGGAGTACGGCGCCGAGATCGTGCGCGACAAGACGGACCTGGCGGCCTGCGACGTGGTGTTCACCATGGTGTCCACCACCGACGACCTCAAGGAAGTCCTGTTCGGCGCGGGCGGGCTGGTGACGGGCGCACGCAAGCCGCAGGTGGTGGTCGACAGCTCCTCGATTTCGCAGGAGGGCTCCGCCGAGATCCGCGCGCAGCTGGAGGGCCTGGGCGTGGCCTACCTGTGCGCGCCGGTCTCCGGCAACGCGAAGGTGGCGAAGGCGGGCAAGCTGCTGATCGTCGCGTCCGGGCCGAAGGCGCTGTACGACAAGGCGCAGCCCTACCTCGCCGCCATGGGCCGCAAGGCGATGTGGGTGGGCGAGGGCGAACTGGCGCGCATCTGGAAGATCGCGCACAACACCATGTTCGGCGTGATCATCCAGAACCTGTGCGAGATCACGGTGCTGGCGGAAAAGGCCGGCATCCCGCGCCGCGTGTTCCTGGAGAGCATCAACGACTCGGTGCTGGGCTCCATGTACACGCGCTACAAGACGCCCATGCTCACCAACCTCACGTTCGACCAGGTGACCTTCACGCCCAAGCTGCTGCTCAAGGACATGGACCTGGGCATGGGCGCGGCCAAGGCGCACGGCGTCGCGATGCCGGCCGCCGCCGCCACGCGCGAATCGGTGGCGCGCATGGTGGGCCGAGGCTACGACCACATCGACTTCGCCGTGCTGCTGCAGGAGACCGCGCGCGACGCCGGTCTGGAGCTGAAGCCGGAGAACGTGCCGATGAGCGACGGGCTCGAGTCCTGAGCGTCGTGCCCCATCCCGATTCGCAGGCATTCCAACAAGGAGACAAGACATGAAACGCATCCTCACCCTGCTGGCCGCCACCGTGATCGCCACGGCTGCCTCGTCGCAGGCGAACTGGCCCGGCAAGCCGCTCCGCATGATCGTGCCCTTCACCGCCGGCAGCGTCACCGACATCATCGGCCGCACCGTCGCCGAGAGCATGAGCAAGAGCCTGGGCCAGCCCGTGCTGATCGAGAACAAGCCGGGAGCCGGTGGCACCATCGGCGCCGCGCAGGTGGCCAAGAGCGATCCGGACGGCTACACGATCCTGATCCATTCCTCCGGCCATGCGCTCAACCCGGCGATCTATCCCAACCTGCCCTACGACACGCTGAAGGACCTCACCGGCGTGACGCCGCTGGCAGCCGTGCCCAACGTGCTGGTGGTGTCGCCCACGCGCGGCTGGAAGAGCGTGGCCGACGTGATCGCCGCCGCCAAGGCCAAGCCGGGCGCGCTGAACTACGCGTCCGCGGGCACCGGCAGCGCGACCCACATGAACGCCGAGAAGTTCAAGCTGCGCGCCGGCATCGATGCGCAGCACGTTCCGTTCAAGGGCACGCCGGAAGCGATGACCGACGTGATCGGCGGCCGCGACGACTGGTTCTTCGCGCCGCTGTCGCCCGCGCTGCCGCTGATCAAGGACGGCAAGCTGCAGGCGCTGGCGGTCAGCTCCGCGCAGCGCTCGCCTTCGCTCCCGGACGTGCCGACCACCATCGAAGCCGGCGTGCCCAACTCCGACTACACGCTGTGGGTCGGCATGATCGTGCCCTCGGCGACGCCGGCGCCCATCGTCAAGCGCCTGCACGAGGAAGCGATCAAGGCGCTGAACACGCCCGAGGTGAAGGCGCGGCTGGCCATGCTGGGCGCCGACGCCTTCCCGATGGAGCCCGCGGCATTCAACAGCTACATCAAGGCCGAGGTCGAATCGGCCGCGCAGATCGCGCGCACCGCCAACCTGAAGGCGCAGTGACATGCGGGTGCACGTCCTCGGCGCGGGCCGGATGGGCCTTCCCATGGCCCGCCACCTGCGCGAGGGCGGGCACGCCCTGAGCGTTTCCGATCCGGACGGCGAACGCCAGCGCCTCGCGCGCGAGGCGCAGCTCACCGTGTGCGATGCGGCCGCCGGCATTGCCGAGGCCGACGTGGTCCTGTCCTCGCTGCCGGACGACGCCGCGCTGCTCGCCGTGGCGGATCAATTGGCCCGGCACGCGCGGCGCGGCACGACCTGGATCGACACCAGCACCGTGTCGCCCACCGCTTCGGCGCAAGCGGCGAAAGCCTGTGCCGAGGCCGGCGTGCGGCACCTGCGCGCGACGGTGTCCGGCAACAACCACATGGCCGAGGCGGCGCAGCTCACGGTGATGGCGTCGGGCCCGCGCGCGAGCTACGACGCGATGCTGCCCCTGTTGCGCCTGCTCGGGCCGTCGCAGTTCTGGCTCGGCGAGGACGAACAGGCGCGCCTGATGAAGCTGGTGGTGAACCTGATGATCGCGCAGACCAGCGCGATGCTGGCCGAGGCGCTCACGCTCGGGCGCAAGGGCGGCCTGGACTGGCGCGACATGTTCGCCGTGCTCAGCGCCAGCGCGGTCGCGTCGCCCATCCTGAAGGCGAAGGCGGTGCAGCTGGCGGCGCGCGACTTCACGCCGACCTTCACCGTCGAACAGATGCGCAAGGACCTGGGCCTGATCCTCGACGCCGCCGCGCACGCGAACGTGCCCCTGCCGCAGGCCGCCGCCACGCTGCAGCTGATGCAGTCCGCTTCGGCGCAGGGCCTGGGCGGGCAGGACTACGCGGCCATCATCCGTTGCGTGGAGCGCGCCGCGGGACTGGAGGATTGACATGAGAAGCTTCACCTACAACGGCCAGCCGGGCCGCGTGGTGTTCGGTGCCGGTTCGCTGTTGCAGCTGGGCAAGGAGATCGAGGCCCTGGGCGCGCGCCGTGCGCTGGTGCTGTCCACGCCGGAGCAGCGCGCATCTGCGGAGAAGGTGGCCGCCATGCTGGGGGCGCGCGCCGCCGGCATCTTCGACCGCGCGGTGATGCACGTGCCGATCGAAACCGCGCGCGAGGCGCGGGAGCTCGCGCGTCAACTCGATGCCGACTGTGCCGTCGCGGTGGGCGGAGGGTCCACCACCGGCCTGGGCAAGGCCATCGCGCTCGACTCCGGCCTGCCCATCCTCGCCATTCCCACCACCTATGCCGGCAGCGAGATGACGCCGATCTACGGCATCACCGAAGGCGGCCTCAAGAAGACGGGCAAGGACGCCAAGGTGCTGCCGCGCACGGTGATCTACGACCCGGAGTTGACGCTGACGCTGCCGGTGGGACTGAGCATCACCAGCGGCATCAACGCGATCGCGCATGCGGCCGAAGGGCTGTACGCAGTCGACGGCAATCCCGTGATGGACCTGATGGCGGAGGAAGGCATCCGTGCGCTCGGTCGCGCGCTCCCTGCCATCCGCGCCGATGCGCAGGACATCGAGGCGCGCGGCGATGCGCTGTACGGCGCCTGGCTCTGCGGCATCGTCCTGGGCAACGTGGGCATGGCGCTGCACCACAAGCTGTGCCATACGCTGGGGGGCAGCTTCAACCTGCCGCATGCCGAGACGCACACCATCGTGCTGCCGCACGCGCTGGCCTACAACGCCAAGGCGGCGCCCGAGGCGATGCGGCGCACCGCGCGCGCGCTGGCAGGGCAGAGCGCGCCGCAGGCGGTGTTCGACCTGGCGAAGGACAACGGCGCGCCGGTGGCCCTGCGCGACCTCGGCCTGCAGGCGGCCGACCTGGACCGCGCCTGCGACATCGCCCTGCAGAACCAGTATCCGAACCCGCGGCCGCTCGAGCGTGCCGCCCTGCGCCAGCTGCTGGAGGATGCATGGCAGGGCAGGCGGCCTTCCGCCGACTGAGGTCTTCGGTTAGGCTGGGTCCGGACCAGCGTACACGGAGGCATGCCATGGAAGGCACTCTCGAATTCGACGGCGTCTCCTACCCGGATGGCTACGCCTCCGATCCCAGCCAGCTCGCCTGGATGGAAGGAACGCCGCCTCCGCCGGACAAGCAGGTGCGTTTCGCCGACGATGCCTTCCTCGAATTCCCGCAGATCCGCTGGAGCCTCTCGCACATGCGCGAGCTGGTGCCCACCGTCAACGTGTGGCGCGGCTCCGGCCCCGCCACGCTGTTCCACGACAGCGGCGGCATCGCCGAAGCGGACATCGACACGCTCGCCTTCAAGGACATGAACGGGCGCGCCCGCCGCTGGGACGAGTCGCTGCACGACACCTACACCGACGGCATCGTGGTGCTGTACCGCGGCCGGCGCATCTACGAGCGCTACTCCGGCGCGCTGGAAGCGCCGGTGCCGCACTGCTGCTTCTCCATCACCAAGTCCTACGCGGCCACCCTGTGCGCGTCGCTGGTGCAGGAGGGCGCGCTCGACGAGACCCAGCGGATCCCGCATTGGCTGCCGGAGATGAAGGGCACGGCCTACGAGGACGCCACGCTGCGCCAGCTGATGGACATGCAGATCGGCGTCGCCTACTCCGAGGCCTACGCGGACCCGAGCGCCGACATCTGGGCCTACTCGCGCGCGGGCGGCCTGCGTCCGCGGCCCGAGGGCTACAGCGGGCCCGGCAACTTCTACGAGTACCTGCAGACCCTGAAGCCGGAAGGCCGGCACGGCGAGGCCTTCGCGTACAAGACCGTGAACACCGAGCTCATGTGCTGGGTGATGAAGCGCGCTACCGGCGTTCCGTTCGCGCAGATGCTCAGCGAGCGCCTGTGGCAGCCGCTCGGTTGCGAGCAGGACGCCTACCTCACGGTGGATCCGATCGGCGTGCCCATGGGCGGCGGTGGCCTGTCCGCCAGCCTGCGCGACCTGGCGCGCTTCGGCGAGCTGATGCGGCGCGACGGCGACTGGAAGGGCCGGCAGCTGGTGCCGGAAGCAGTGGTGATCGACGTGCGCCGCGGCGGCGATCCCGCCAAGTTCGCCAAGGCCGGCTACACGCTGTTGCCGGGCTACTCGTACCGCACCATGTGGTGGGTCACGCACAACGAACTCGCCGCGTTCGAGGCGCGCGGCATCCACGGCCAGCGTCTCTACGTGGCGCCCGAGGCCGACATGGTGGTGGCGCGCTTCGCCTCCCATCCCGTCGCGGCCAGTGCCGCCAACGACCCCATCACGCTGCCCGCCTTCATGGCGCTCGGCCGCATGCTGCGCGACCGTTGAGGCGGCGCTTCGAGCCGAAACCCCAAGGACCGCGTCCTTCACGGATTCGCAGGCTGGCGGTGAGCCCCCAGGCGAACCCCGGCGATACCCCCCAGCGCTTCAGCCGCGCGTGAGCACCGAGTGCAACGCGTGGTCGGTGCCCACGTGCCGGGTGCAGCGAAAACCCAGCTGCACGAGGTCGATCCCGGCCAGCAGCGATTCGCCGGTGCCCAGCAGCGTGGGCGAGATGGCCAGGTGCATCTCGTCGACCAGGCCGGCCTGCAGGAACTGGCGCACGGTGGACACGCCGCCGCCGATGCGCACGTCCTGCTTGCCCGCCGCCTCGCGCGCGCGCTCCAGGGCTTCCTGGATGCCACCGGTGACGAAGTGGAAGGTGGTGCCGCCCTGCATGGGGATGGACGCGCGCGGGTGGTGCGTCAGCACGAACACGGGCACGTGGTAGGGCGGGTTGTCGCCCCACCAGCCTTTCCAGCCGTCGTCCGGCCAGGGCCCGCGGCTGGGGCTGAACATGTTGCGGCCCAGGATCCAGGCGCCCACATTGTCGAAGCTGCGCCGCGCGAACTCGTCGTCCACGCCGGTGCTGCCGTCTTCGCCGCCCATCACCATCTGCTGGAAGGTCCGGGTGGGAAAGAACCAGCGGTGCAGCGTGGTGCCGCCGATGCCCAGCGGATCGTTGAGGCTCTGCCGCGGCCCCGCGCCGAAACCGTCGATCGAAACGGAGAAGGCCTGCACCCTCACCTTGCTCATGTTGGGATCTCCTCCGGGTGGCCGGGGGCAGCGCGCAGGATGCGCGCGGCACCGCCGGCATGGTGGCCGCGCCACGCGACGACCGGCTCCGGCCGGATCAGGGCCGGCGGGGCCTCGGACGGGGCGCGCAACGCAAGCTGCGGATGATGCACCACCTTCCGTTCCAGTGCCAAGCTGAGCGCAGCGTCTGCTCACGGTCGCGTATCGGGCGCGTCACGCCCCAGCACGAGCAGAACGTCGGCCTGGGGTTGGATGCGGTGGACGGCTGTCGGTGTTCAGTACCCGAAGCGCGTCGTCCACTTGCGCTCGTACTCCATGCGGTCGAAGTGCTCGGCGATGAAGTCGATGAAGGTGCGCACCTTGGCGCCCAGGTGCTTGCGGCTCGGATACGCCAGGTTCACGGTCAGCCGCGGCAGGTCCCATGCATCGAGCACCGGCACCAGGCGACCGGCCACGATGTCGTCGTAGAGGATGTAGGTGGGTTGCACCAGGATGCCCAGGCCTTCCAGCGCGGCGGCGCGCAGCACCTGGCCGTCGTTGGACTCCAGCACGCCGCGGATCGCCACCGGCGTGGTCTCGCCGTCGCGGGTGAAACGCAGTTCGTGCGGGTTGTTGGCGTAGGTGTAGACCAGCAGCGCGTGCTGGCCCAGGTCGCCCAGGTGGCGCGGCGTGCCGGCCCGACTGAGGTAGCCCGGCGTGGCGGCCAGGATCCGCCGCGTTTCGGCCAGCCGGCGGATGGTGATGTTGGAGTCGGGCTCGAACTCGCGCGTGCGGATGGCCACGTCGATGTTGTTGTCGATCAGGTCGAGGTAGCGGTTGGCCGCCTCCACGTGCACCGTCACGTTGGGATAGCGCCGCGTGTACTCCGGCAGCAGCGGCGCGATGTGGTGCATGGAGAAGGACACCGAGGCCGTGATCCGCAGCGTGCCCGTGGGGTTGAGCGTGGAGGCGTTGACGGCGGATTCCGCGTCGTGCAGCTCGGCCAGGATCGCCTTGCTGCGGCGCAGGAACTCCTGCCCCGGCTCGGTCAGGTACAGGCGGCGCGTGTTGCGCTCCACCAGCCGCGCACCCAGCCGCTCCTCCAGCGCCGACAGGTGCCGGCTGGCCGCGGCGTTCGACAGCCCCAGTTCCTCGGCGGCGCGGCTCAGGCTGCCGGTCTCGGCCACCTGCACGAACAACGCCATTTCGGTCCAGCGATCCACGGCCGGCATTGTCGCTCGGCTTTGTTTCGCGTCGCGGAAAACTCATTTGCCGGCGCGCGCTTTGCCAAAGCACGGCGCGGCCCTAGAGTGCCATCCAGGAGATCCCCGCCATGCGCAACCTGACCCAGGACAACATCACCCAGGCCGTCATCGCCCGCCTGGCCGACACGCCGGACCCGCGCCTGAAGGAAATCATGACCAGCCTGGTGCAGCACCTGCACTCCTTCGCGCGGGAGGTGAAGCTGACCGAAGAGGAATGGTTCCGCGGCATCGACTTCCTCACGCGCGTGGGCCACATCACCGACGACCAGCGCCAGGAGTTCATCCTTCTGTCCGACACGCTGGGCCTGTCGATGCTGACCGTCGCCATGAACAACGACAAGCCCGCCGGCTGCACCGAGGCCACCGTGTTCGGGCCCTTCTACGTGGAGGGTGCGCCCACCTTCGACCTGGGCGAAGACGTCGCCAACGGCGCGCCCGGCGTCCCGTGCACGGTGCGCGGGACGGTTCGCGGCCTCGACGGCGAGGCCGTGCCTGACGCCGAGATCCACGTGTGGCAGGCCGACGCCGAGGGCAAGTACGACGTGCAGCGCGACGGCCTGCACGGCCACCAGGCGCGCGGCGTGCTGCACGCCAACGGCAAGGGCCAGTACCACTTCCGCTCCATCCTGGCCGAGGCCTATCCCATCCCCGACGACGGGCCGGTGGGCGACATGCTCAAGGCCACCAAGCGGCACCCGTGGCGGCCGGCGCACCTGCACTTCATGATCAAGGCGCCCGGCTACGAGACGCTGATCACCCACGTGTTCCGCAACGGCGATCCCTACCTGGATTCCGACGCGGTGTTCGGCGTGCGCCAGTCGCTGATCGCCGACTGGGTGCGGCAGCCGGACGGCAAGTACCTGGTCGACTACGACTTCGTGCTCGCGCCGGCGCACAAGGACGCGCGTTGATCCGCCACATCGTCCTGTGGAACGTGCGTGGCGACACGCGCGAGGAGAAGGCCGCCAACATCGCGCGGCTGCAGCGCAGCTTCGAAAGCCTGCGCGGCCGCATCCCCGGCCTGCTGCACCTGGAGATCGGGGTGGACTGCAGCCGCGTGGACTACGCGTGCGACGTCGTCCTGGTCAGCGAGTTCGAATCGCAGGCCGCGCTGGACGCGTACGCCACGCACCCCGAGCACCTGCGCGTCAAGCAGGAGCTGGGCGACCTGCGCACCCACCGGCACCAGGTGGACTACGCCGTCGTGCGCGGGGCGCGCGGCGACGGCAGCGAGTACGACTACCCATGAGCAATACCCTGATCCGCGGCGCCACCATCCTCACCATGGATGCGCAGGGCGACCTGCCGGAGGGCGACCTGCTGGTGCAGGACGAGCGCATCGCCGCCATCGCGCCGCACATCACCGCCGCCGATGCGGAAGTGGTCGACGCGGCCGGCTGCATCGTCATCCCCGGCCTGGTCAATGCCCACATGCACACCTGGCAGACGGCCCTGCGCGGCGTCGCCGCCAACTGGACGCTGCTGGAGTACTTCCAGAAGATGCACGCCGGCCTGGCCACGGCCTTCCAGCCGGCGGACCTGTTCATCGCCACGCGCATGGGCGCGTTGAACCAGCTCAATTGCGGAACCACGACGCTGGCCGACTGGTGCCACAACAACCCGACGCCGGAGCACAACGACGCCGCCATCGAGGGCCTGCTGTCCACCGGCATCCGGGCCGCCTTCTTCCACGGCACGCCCAAGCCCGACCCGAAGCCGGGGCAGGTGCCCTTCTGGGAGGTGCCGCATCCGCGCGCCGAGGTCGAGCGCCTGCTGAAGGCCCACCAGGGCCGGGAGCTGCTGTCGATCCAGGCGGCCGTGCTCGGCCCGCACTATTCGACGCTGGACGTGGCGCTGCACGACTTCCGCATGGCCCGCGAGCTGGGCCTGATCGCCAGCCTGCACCAGGGTGGCGGCGCGGCGCGCACGCCGGATGGCTGGGAGCGGCTGGAAGCGGAGGGCCTGCTCGGGCCGAACATCAACATCGTGCACGGCCACGCGCTGAGCGACGAGCAGCTCGAACGCTTCTGCGCGCTGGGCATGAGCTTCAGCGCCGCCGCGGAAAGCGAGATGTCGCAGGGCCACGGCCATCCGCTCACGGGCCGGCTGCGGCAGTTCGGCCGCGCGCCCTCGCTGGGCGTGGACCTGGAGAGCGTGCTGTCCGGCGACATGCTCACGCAGGCGCGGGTGGCGCTGGGCATCCAGCGCAGCCTGGACAACGTGGCCTACCGCGCGCAGCACGGCACGATCCCGCCGACGTCCACCATCACCACGCGCGAGGCGCTGTCGTGGGTGACGATCGAGGGCGCGCGCATGCTGCAGCAGCAGGACCGCATCGGCTCGCTGGCGCCGGGCAAGCAGGCGGACCTGGTGGTGATCCGCGCCAGCGACCTCAACATGCAGCCGGTGCACGACGCCGTGAGCAGCGTGGTGTTCCAGACCTCGCTGGCCAACATCGACAGCGTGATGGTCGCGGGCCAGTGGAAGAAGCGAGCCGGCAAGCTGCTGGCCGGCTCGCTGGTTACGGACCTGCAGAAGCTGCGCGCTTCGGGCGAGAAGATCACGCGGGCGATGGGCCTCGCCGCCTGAAGGGCGACGCGGCTGGCGTTGCCGCAGCGACGAGGACCGCGGGCGCGACCGGCGCCCGCGACGGCTCAGCGGAGGTCGATCGGCCACCACTCCGACTGGCCGCCGGCCACATCGCGCCCGTAGACCAGCAAGCCGTTGGCGGTGCGCGCCATGCCTCGGCACGAGGGCTCGGCATTGCGGAACCGGAAGCACAGCACGTTGCGGTCGTTGCCCTCCACGTCCCAGGTGCCGCTTCCGGTCTGGCCGCCGCAGCAGCTGGTGAAGGCGTACTTGCCGCGCAGGTGGACTTCCCAGCCCTCGTTGAAGGGGGTGTGGATCGCGACCACCTTGTTCGCGACGAGCTGCTGGATCTCGGGCGCGAGCACGCGCTGGGCGCCGGCGGGCAGGCTGCCGACCGGCGCGGTGCGGATCTGTTCGGTCGCGTGCACCGGCGTGCACAGGGTCAGGCCGACGGTGAGCGGAACGGCGAGGAGGCTCACGAGACTGCGGCTGGACGGGCAAGAGTGGAACTGCATGGGGACACCCAATCGACTTGTTTTTGAATCAGCGGAACACTTCTTCGGCTGCTGCCGTACAGGCAAGCAGTCGTTCCAAACTGTATCGAAGGGCCGTGCTCATCAAGGCGGCTTACGTAGCCGTCCGACAGGGCGTGCAGGACGCGGGCGCACGCAACTAGCTGATCGCGGGCGCCTCCCACCCGAGCAGCTCCGCCAGCCGACGAATGACCCAGACCGCTTCAGCGGGCTGCACCGGCGAACCGTCCGCGGACAGCGCCTGCTGCATCCGCACCAGCACCTGGCGCTCGCTGTCGTTCGACTGCGCCAAGGCGGTCGATGCGTGCCCGGTGAGCATCTGCGCCATGTCCTCGCAGATTTCGTACCGTGCACGCACGATGGCGATCGGCTCGGTCAGGCGGTGCCCGGAGGGCGCCGAGAACAGCGCAGTGAACGAAGGCGGGACTTCGAGTTGGTTGGAATCGTCCATGGGGCAGGGTGCTGGCTTGGGACCAGCATACCCTGCACACGCTGACGAAACCCTTCAGTCCTTGCGCTCGCCTGCCGACTGGATCTGCGCGAAGGCGTTGGCCCAGGGCGAGGGCGGCGCGAAACCCTCGCCGCAATCGTCACCCACGCTGGTGGAGGACACGCGCGCCACCGCGTCGGTCAGTGCGCGGCTGAACTTCTGCTCGGGCGCGAATCCCAGCTTGCGCTTGACCTCCAGGTTGGCGTCCGTCTGCACGCCGGCCTTGGTGAGGATGTACTTGTCGAAGTACTGCTTCTGCGGCAGCAGCCTGACGTTCTGCGCCTGCAGGTACGCCGACAGGTTGTCGTCCTTGAACGGGTAGGGCATGCCTTTCCAGAAGGAGTTGAACAGGCCGTCCCAGTGGTTCGGGATGTAGTGCTTCGGCCGAAGGATCGGCACGATCATCTCCGCCACCGGCTTGCCGCCCGTTCCCACCCAGGCGTCCACCTGCGTCAGGCCGGCATCGCGCAGGGCGGCGCGCAGGTTGTTCAGCGGCGAGCCGTAATTGCGGCCATCCACCACGATGTCCTTGTCGAGGTCGAAGGCGCTGGCCGAGTTGTTCACGAAGAACGAGAGCTGCTCGCCGCCGCGGTCCACGGTGAACAGGAACGCGCGGTTGCCGCCGCCGTTGGGATAGTCCTCGCCCACGCCGGCGCGCAGGCCGCCGGTGGCCGGGTCCGGTGTCGGCGCGGTGTACAGCTCGCGCGCGAAGTGCTGGATCGGGTTGCTCTCGTCACCGCTGTGGTTGAAGCGCACCACGCGGATGGTGATGCCGTCGCCGAGCACGATCTTCTCGCCGCCGGACACCGGGCGGCACTGCGCCGCGGGCACGCCCTGCGCCTGCGCCTGCAGGCAGGAGGACGCCCCGCCGATCATCTGCGCCCCGGTCAGCCGCGCCCAGGCCGGTGAGTCCCAGCTGTGGTCCCAATGGCTGTGGCCGACCAGCATCACGTCCAGCTTGTCGCTGGCCAGCTCCGCATCCTTCACCTTGCGGATGGAGTCCAGGTCCACGCCCTGCGGCCCCTTGGTGTACGCGTACAGGTCGTTGGGGATGTTGGGCGGCGGGAAGAAGCTCGCCTGCGGCAGTCGGCTGATGTAGGCGTCCATCATCAGCCGCTTGTCGTTGATCTTCATGTCCCAGTTGGCGATCGACATCCAGGTCAGTTCCACCTGGGGGGACTGCGCGAGGGCGGCCGGTGCGCCCGCTGCGGACGCAAGCGCCAGGGCGAGCGCGGGGATGATGCGGGGCATGTCCACTCCTTTGTGGCAAGGCGGAGTGGAGGGTAGGAGCGACGCCGGCCCGGCGGAGTGGAGGAAACCCTAGCCGGCGCAGCGCGCCTGCTCGACAGTGGGTGCGGCCGCCGCCATGGCCTAATCGCTACCTCCATGTCCGCCTCCACCAGCTTCTCCACCCTACCGCTTTCCCCTGCCACCCAGGCCAACCTGCAGCGTCTCGGCTACCTGGAGATGACCGCGATCCAGGCAGCCAGCCTGCCGCCCGCGCTGCTGGGCAAGGACCTGATCGCCCAGGCCAAGACCGGCAGCGGCAAGACCGCCGCCTTCGCCCTGACCCTGCTGGCCAACCTCAATGCGCGCCGCTTCGCCGTGCAGTCACTGGTGCTGTGCCCCACGCGCGAGCTGGCCGACCAGGTGACCACGGAAATCCGTCGGCTGGCGCGTGCCGAGGACAACATCAAGGTCGTCACGCTGGTGGGCGGCGTGCCGCTGCGCGGCCAGCTCGCCACCCTGGAGCACGGCGCGCACGTGGTGGTGGGCACGCCCGGCCGCGTGCTGGACCACCTGGAGCGCGGCAGCCTGTTGCTGGACGCCGTCAACACGCTGGTGCTCGACGAAGCGGACCGCATGCTGGACATGGGCTTCTTCGAGGAGATCGCGAACGTCGTGCGCCTGTGCCCGCTGCAGCGCCAGACCCTGCTGTTCTCGGCCACCTACCCCGAGGAGATCGACCGGCTGGCGGCGCAGTTCATGCGCGACCCGCTCACGATCCGGGTCGAGGCGCAGCATGCCGCCGGCCAGATCGACCAGCGCTGGTACGAAGTGACCGAGGCGCAGCGGTTGCCGGCCGTGGGCAAGCTGCTCGACCACTTCCGGCCCGCGAGCACGCTCGCTTTCTGCAACACCAAGGTGCGCTGCCGCGAGCTCGTGGAGCTGCTGCACGCGCGCGGCTTCAGCGCGCTGGCGCTGCACGGCGACCTGGAGCAGCGCGACCGCGACCAGGTGCTGGTGCGCTTCGCCAACCGCAGCTGCTCGGTGCTGGTGGCCACCGATGTCGCCGCACGTGGTCTCGACATTGCCAGCCTGGCGGCGGTCATCAGCGTCGATGTCTCGCCCGATTCCGAGGTGCACATCCACCGCATCGGCCGCACCGGCCGTGCCGGCGAAACCGGGCTGGCGCTGTGCCTGGCGAGCCTGGACGAGATGGGCTCGGTCGGCCGCATCGAGCAGCTGCAGGGCCGGCCCTCGCAGTGGCATCCGCTGGCGGAGCTTGCGCCCGCCGGCGGGCCGGCCCTGAAGCCCCCCATGGCGACGCTGCACATCCAGGGCGGCCGCAAGGAGAAGATCCGCCCCGGCGACGTGCTGGGCGCGCTGACGAAGGACCTTGGCTGCACGAAGGAGCAGGTGGGCAAGATCGACGTCAACGAGTTCTCCACCTATGTCGCCGTCGAGCGGGCCATCGCCAAGGACGTGTGCCAGCGGCTCGGTGCCGCGCGCATCAAGGGCAAGGGCGTGAAGGTGCGGGTCCTGGAAGACTAGACTCGAGAGCACCATGACCGCCACCGTCCCGCCCTTCATCACCTCCCGCGAACTCGATGCGCCGCGCGCGCTGGTCTACGAGGTGCACACGCAGCCCGCGCACCTGGAGCAGTGGATGGGCGCGGAGGGATTTCGCGGCATCCACTCGGCGATGGACCTGCGCGCCGGCGGCAGCCACCACTACGGCATGGAAGGTCCCGGCGGCCTGCAGATGTGGGGCAAGCAGGTGTTCCGCGAGGTCGAGCCGCAGCAGCGCATCGTCCATATCCAGTCTTTCTCCGACCAGGACGGCGGGCTGGCGCGGCATCCGATGGCGGCGACCTGGCCGCTTCAGATGCTGGCGACCACCACCTTCGAGGACGCCGGGCCCGACCGCACGCGCGTCACCGTCGCGTGGGAGCCGTACCAGTCGGACGAGGCCGGCGTGGCCACCTTCGACGCCGCCCGCGCAGGCATGGAGCAGGGCTTCGCCGGCATGTGGAAGAAGCTCGAGGCCTACCTGGCGAAGCTTCGGCGGGGCTGATACGGCCTGGGCGTCTGTGGCAAGCTGGCGCGCATGAAGACGCTGCAACCCCTGCACACCACCACCGCCGGCGTGCTCGACATGGCCTGGTACGGCTGTGGACCGACGGACGGCCCGCCGGTGTTCCTGATGCACGGCTTCCCGTACGACATCCATTCCTATGTCGACGTCGCGCCGATGCTGGGCGATGCCGGTTGCCGCGTGATCGTGCCTTACCTGCGCGGCTACGGCGCCACGCGCTTCCTGCACAAGGAGACGCCGCGTTCCGGCGAGCAGGCGGCGCTGGGCGCGGACCTGCTGGCGCTGATGGATGCGCTGAAGATCCCGCGCGCGGTGCTGGCCGGTTACGACTGGGGCGGGCGTGCCGCCTGCGTCATCGCGGCGCTGTGGCCGGAGCGCTGCGCCGGCCTGGTCTCGTACAACAACTACAACATCCACGACGTGGCGCGCGCGATGGAGCCGGACACGCCGGTGAACGAGCGACGCTACTGGTACCAGTATTACTTTCACTGCGAACGCGGCCGGGCCGGCCTGGCGAAGGACCGCCGCGCGCTCACGCGCTTGCTGTGGGAGCTGTGGTCGCCCAGCTGGAAGTTCGACGATGCGACCTTCGAGCGCACGGCGGCGGCCTTCGACAACGAGGACTTCGTCGAGGTGGTGATCCACTCCTACCGGCAGCGCTACGGACTGGCGGCGGGCGATCCCGCCTATGCGGACATCGAGCGCCAGCTGGCGAAGCAGCCGGTGATCTCCGTTCCGACCATCACCTTCGACGGCGCCGATGACGGCGTGCGCGATCCTTCACCGGCCGCCGCGCACGCACGTTTCTTTTCCGGACCGCGCTCGCACCGCATCGTGCCCGGTGTCGGGCACAACCTCCCGCAGGAGGCGCCGCGGGTGTTCGCGGATGCGGTGCTGGAACTGGTGCGGGGAGCGCCCGCTTAACGCAGGCGCTTGAGCAGCGAGGTGCGGACCTCGGCCGGCGCGCCGGCCTTCAGCACCAGCGGGATGTCCTTGCGCTCCTCGACGATCTCCACCCTGGTGATGGAGTTGAAGTCGTTGCGGTGGTAGCGCAGCGTGCCGATGTAGACGGCACGAGCCCCCTGCGGCACTTCGAAGTACAGCCCGCCGGGGAAATACAGCCGTTCCTGGTTCAGCACGTCGAGGTGCGCGAAGCCGCCGTTCACCCAGGTGCCCTGGCGCGGCATCTTCACCATGAAGGGCATGCCCCACTCCGCATCGAGCGTAGCCTGGAAATCCGCGGCATCCGGCGTGCCGGACCTCGCCGGCCGGAAGCTGTCGCCGGTGGCGAGGAAGACGTGGCCCAGCATGCGCTTTTCGCCCACCACGTTCCAGTGCGACTTCTGCTCCAGCGGGCTCAGCGGCGGCACCAGTTCGATCTTGCCGATCACCACCACCTCGGCATCCCCGGCCTTCAGGTCGGCGGCGGCGGGCAGCATCTGCGGCGTGGCGCAGGCCTGCAGCAGCACGGCCAGCAGCAGTGGCAGCAGCCGGCTCATCGCAGCTGCGCCAGTTCGCGCTGGATGCGCTCGGCGATCACCGGCACGTCCTTCGCATCCTTCAGGATCTCTTCCAGCATCTCGCGCCGCGACGGCGCGTCGGTGGCGGGCAGCACCTCGAACTTGCCCGGCTCGAAGAAGCCGGTCTTGACCGACTTCAGCTTGTACGAACCCATGTGGTACACGCCGGGACTCTTGATCACGATCGCGCCGACCTCGTCGCCCTGCTTGCCGAAGGAATAGCGGTAGTCGGTGTTGCCGCACAGGATGCCCAGGCAGGCCTGGCCGCGCGCGGACTGCGTCTTGTGCGCGCCGGCGGGCAGCGCCATCGTGTAGTAGAGGAAGCCGTCCTTGAACGGTTTCACCGCCGCGGGGTAATAGGGCTCCGCGGTCTGCGGGCGGTACTGGTAGATGTCCACCGCGTACAGCCTGTTGGCATCCACTTCCTTGATGTTCAGCCAGCCGTAGCCGAGCGAGCGGTCGTTGAAGTCCGTCACCCGACTGCCGCTCGCGCACGACGCCAGCAGCACCGCACACAGCACGTAGAACAAACGTTTCACCATCGCGATTTCCCTCCCTGTTGTAGCGCCGGATTATCGGGAGCGAGCGGCGAAAACGCATTGCTGCCGCGCAAGCGCTTTGCGCTGCGCACAACGAAGTTGCGCACGGTGCGGATGGCGGGTCGGCGGCGGCCGACGATCGGCTCAATGCAGCCGTTGCAGCCAGGACGTGTATTCGATCGCCCCGGCCTCGCGGGCGGCCTGGGCGGTGACGCGCTGGCGCAAGCCGTGCAGCACTTCGCCCAGCACCTGCTGGATCACCGCGATCGTTTCCAGCGACAGGGGCTCCGGGCATTCCCCCGCCATGGCGTGCACGTGCGGGGCTGGTTCGAATCGGGACTGGACTTGCATGGCCGCTCCTGGATGCGCCCCGCGGGGCGCGTTGTCAGGTGCCCGTTGCACCTGCTGCGACGCATCCTCCCCCCGGGGCGTTCCCGGAACGTTCCCGGCGGAGTCAGGAGCTGCGGGGCCCCTGCCGCGCGGTCGTGCTGCAGCGCGCCTCGTCCAGCGGATGGCCGGCGGCGTGGAAGCCCTGCGCCGCGTTGGCAAAGGCCTGCTGCGCCGCCTGCGTGTCGCCGGCGGCCAGCGCGACATGGCCGCGGGCCTCGTGCAGCGCGGCATGCCAGGCGGGCAGCCGCATCACCACGTTGGCGAGGTACTCGGACTGGCGCAGGTGGCCGGACGCCAGTTCGGTTTCGCGTGCGCGCGCCGAAGCGATCGTGGCCGGGATCGCGAAGGTGATGCGGCAGCCCGGACAGGTCTCCAGCGGTCCACGCACGGCGGCTTCGGCTTCCTCGACGACGCCCAGGGCCTTGTCGGGGTCGGGCGTGATCGCGATGCGCGTGCCGTAGATGCGGTCCAGCAGGTGGAAGCCGACATCGGAGGCGCGTGCGACGTCGAGCGCGTCGTCCAGCAGCGCGCGGGCCTCGTCGAGCCGGCCGCGGTACATGGCGAGCTCCGCGCGGCGCTGCAGCGTCAGGGCTTCGCCGGTGGCGCCGCCCATGGCGTGGTTCAGGCGGCCACCAGCGACGAGGTCCTGCTCGGCGGCGTCGAGCTGGCCGTTGAGCAGTTCGGCCTCGCCGCGCAAGGTGACGGCGAACGCGTAGCCGCGGTCGGCGCCCAGCCGCCGGGCCTCCGCCGCCAGCGCATCCGCGAAAGCGATCACCTCGGCGTACGGGCGCGATCCATACAGGAAGCGCTGGGTCATGCACAGGTGGCCGTCGAACACGCGCACCGCCAGGTGGGGCAGCTGGCTGGTATCGCGCAGGTCGGCCCACACGCTGGCCTGCAGGTCGCCTCGCGCGTGGGCGGCGGCGGCGTTGGACCACGACGCGATCACCAGCGTGCCCTGGTCCCCGGTCTCCAGCGCGAGGCGGCGTACTTCGGCCGACCGGCGCGCTCCCTCGGACGGGTCGCCGAATCCGAGGGCGGCCGCGCCGCTGTAGGCCAGCGCCGCGGCGAGGCGACCGGCGACGGTGGTCGGGCGGACTTGCTTGAGGTAGTCCAGCGCGCCGGGCGGATCGCCTGTCTTGACCGTCGCGAGCGCCCGCTTGGCCTTCAGCTCTTCGGCGAATTCCGGCAAGGCGAGCGCCGCGGCCGCGTCATAGGCCGCCAGCGCACCGGGGCGGCCGAGCGCATCCATCGACTCGGCGCGCAAGGCCAGCGCTTCGGCCAGCTGCGGCCTATGCGCCAGCAGCGGGTCCACGTGGCGCAGCACGTCCATGTGGGCGCCGAGCCGGAAGGCTTCGCGCGCAGCGGCGAGCGAGGCGGGGATCGCCTGCTCCACGTCGCCGCAGGCCAGCCAGTGCTGTCCCACCAGGCCGGGCGCGGCACCGGCCTGTTGCAGGCGCGCCGCAACCTCGCGGTGCAGCGCGAGCCGCCGGTGGGGCGGAATGCCGTCCAGCAGCGACTGCCGCAGCAGCCCATGCCGGAAGCGGTAGCGGCCGTCGTCCACCCCCAGCACGCCGCTGGCCAGCGCCCGGTCCAGCCGCTCGGACGCGTCCGCGCCCGCGTCCGTGGCGAGGGCCAGGGCCGTGCCCACGTCGAAGTCCTCGGCGGCCAGGGCGAGCCGGCGCAGCGCGTCCATCGCTGCCGGTTCCACGTCAGCCAGGCGCTCCGCAATGGCGGCCGACACGTCGCGCGGCACGCGGGCCCCGTGCCCGTCGCGCGACGCCACCGCCGCACGCGCGAGCTCGACCAGCGCGAAGGGAATGCCCTCGGCCCTCCGCGCGATCCCCGCGACCGTGTCCGCGGACAGCGGATCCGGCGCGGCGCGCGCCGCCAGCAGCGCGGCTTCGTCGTCACCCAGCGGCCCGAGGTCCACCGTCGCCAGCGTGCCGGCGCGCAGCATGCGAGCGACGTGGCCTCCCAGCACCTCCGGCAGTGCCGGCCGGCAAGCGAGCAGCACGAACAGGCGCGGACCGCTCGCGGCCAGCTGCGCCAGCAGCTCGGCGCTGGCGTCGTCCGCTGCGTGCGCATCGTCCACCACCAGCAGGACGGGCTGGTCGCCGGCCGTGGCCAGCAGCAGCCGGCGCACGGCGCCCGCGACCTGGTGCCGCCCCATGGGCAGCGCCAGCGGCACGGCGTCTCCAGCGACGGGCGTCAGCGCCGCCAGCACCGCCTGCGCATGGGGACCGATGGCTTGCCGGGCCGCATCGCCGCCTTCCTGCAGCAAAGGCTCGACCAGGTCGGTCACGAGGCCGTAGGGGCGGGTCCAGTCGCCCGCCTGCACCATGCGCACCTGCCAGCCGAGGGCGCGCGCTTCCTGCGCGAGCCGGCGGCAGAAGGCCGTCTTGCCCAGCCCGGCCCCCGCGCGCAGCATCACCGCCGCCGGCTTGGCTTCCGCGGCGCTGCGCAGCAGCGAAAGGACACGCACCAGCTCCAGCGCGCGGCCCACGAAGGCCGGCGCATCCCCCTGCAAACCGGCGACGCACTCCGCATGCAGCGCCTTCGCCTGCGGTCCGGGCTGGATGCCCAGCGACTGCTGCAGGTGGTCGCGCAGGTGGCCGTACCAGCGCAGGGCGGCCGAGCGGCGGCCGGCCGCGAGTTCGGCGCGCATCAGCGCCAGGTGCGCGGCCTCGTCGCTGGGCTCTTCCTGGACCAGCCGCTCGAAGTCGTCCGCCTGCCGCAGCAGGCCCAGGTACTTGTCCCGCAGGCGCCGGCGCGGCGCCTCGGTCCACGCTTCGTAACGGGCCCCGGGGAGCAGGTCGCCGCCGTAGAGGCCGGCAGCCGCCCGGCAGGCCGCGGCGTCCCCGGTGTCCAGCGCGGCATCGGCGGCGCGCTCGAAGCGCTCCGCATCGCAGTCCACCTGGCGGCCGGGCAGCAGGAAGACGCGGCCACCGCGCAGCACCAGCGCATCGGTCCCGCCGACGAACTGGCGGGCGTGGTGGGCGGCCTTTCGCAGGTTGGCGCTGCCGGCGTCCGGCTCCAGGTGGGGCCACAGCGCCTCCACCACCTGCTCGTTGAGCAGGCTGCGCTGCGGCTGCAGGCTCAGCAGTTGCAGCAGCTCGCCGGCGCGCCGGGTGGGCGGGCCGTCTGCCGCCTGCGCATCGCCCCCCAGCCGCAGGCTGAACCCACCGAGCAGCCGGATGGACACGGCGGCAGCGGACTGTTGCGGGGACTCCGGCAAGACCGGCATGGCGCTTTCCTCCTCGGCGTGCGGAACCCGGGAACGTTTCGGGAACACGCGACGTGCAGCATGCCCTGGCTTGCCGCCTTCGGCATCGGTTTCCACCCCACCCTCCAGGAGGATTGCCATGAACCCCGCGCAGACCACAACGCTGTACGAGCGGCTCGGCCGTTTCGACGGCATCACGCGCATCGTGCACGACGTGATGGACGCCCACCTGGCCAACCCGGTGATCGCGCCCCGCTTCCAGGCCAGCCAGGACCTGGACCACGCCAAGAAGATGGCCGTGGAGTTCTTCTGCGCCGGCTGCGGCGGCCCGGAGCCCTACACGGGACGCGACCTGCTGGTCGCCCACAAGGGCATGAACGTGAGCGAGCAGGAGTACATGGCGGCCATGGATGACATCCTGGCGGCGATGGAGAAGAATGCCGTCGACCCCGGAACGCGCGGCGAGGTCAGCGCCATCCTCTACTCGCTCAAGGGCCAGGTCATCCGCGTCTGAACACAGCGAAAGGAACCCACACCATGAATCCGAACCAGGCTCTCTGGGAAAAGGGCGACTTCACCCGAATCGCCGCCTCCATGCGCGGCAGCGGCGAGGCGCTGGTGCGCAAGCTCGGCATCGACTCCGGCATGCGGGTGCTGGACCTGGGCTGCGGCGACGGCACCACGGCACTTCCCGCCGCCCAGCTGGGCGCGGACGTGCTGGGCGTGGACATCGCATCCAACCTGGTCGCAGCCGGCAACCAGCGGGCGCAGCAGGCGGGATTGGCGCAACGCTGCCGCTTCCTGCAGGGCGATGCAGGCGAGCTCGTGGGCATCGAAGACGGCAGCTTCGACCGCGTGCTCAGCGTCTTCGGCGCCATGTTCGCGCCCCGGCCCTTCGACGTGGCGCGCGAGATGGTGCGCGTGACCAGGCCGGGCGGCCGCATCGTGATGGGCAACTGGATCCCCAACGACCCGACGCTGGTCGCGCAGATCCTGAAGACCAGCGCGGCCTATTCGCCGCCGCCGCCCGAGGGCTTCGTCAGCCCGATGACCTGGGGCGTGGAAAGCCACGTGCACGAGCGCTTCGGCCAGGCGGGGATCCCGGTGGAGGCGATCACCTGCGAGCGCGACACCTACGTGTTCGAGTTCATGGGCACCCCGTCGGAGTTCGTCGACACCTTCCGGCAGTTCTACGGGCCGACCATGAACGCCTTCGCCGCCGCGGAGCAGCAGGGCCGAAGCGACGACCTGCGCCGGGAGCTGGTGACGCTGTTCGAAAGCCAGAACCAGAGCCAGTACCCGCACACCGCGGTGATTCCGGCGACCTTCCTGCGGGTGACGGTGGAAGTTCGCTAGCGCTCAGGGGTCCGGATTGCCATCGCGAGGTCTTGATGACCTCGCGTGAGGATCAGAACTGCGCGGGCAGCTCGCTGTGGGTCGCGCCACGCTTGGCCTCGTCGAAGATGCGGTGCATGTCGAGCGGTTCGTGCCCGGTGACCGACAGGGACGCCGTCGCGCGCATGGGCGTGGCGACCGGCACGCTGTCCATGTGGTCCACCACGCAGCTGGCGGTCGCGAGCAGCAAGGCAATGGCGGCGAGCGGGGACAAGGCGGTCAGGTAGGACATGGCGGAGCTCCTTGGGTGGAAGGCCCGAGTCTTGGCCCCGCATGTAATCCCCCGGTCCCGGATTCGCTGGCGTCTTGTTGCCGGCGTGTATCCCCGCCGCGCTCCAGGGGCCTGCCGGCCTTGGCCGCGCGCTACGCCGCCGTCCCCGTCGCCCGCCGGATGATCTCCGTGAAGTGCTTCAACACCGGCGAGCGTGCGGCGCCCTTGGGCCACAGCAGGCCCGGCGTGCGCACCGGCGTCGGGTCCTCCAGCGGGATCACGCGCAGGTCGGCGGTCTGCGCCACCGCGGTCTCGGTGATGATCCCCGCCAGGTCGGTCTGGCGGATCAGCTCGATCATCGGCGCCACCGAATTCATCTGCGCCACCACCAGCGGCTGCGCCCCGGCCTGTTCGAAACATTCGTCCAGCAGCTTGCGGGTGAGGAACTGCGCGGGCAGCAGCACCATGCGCACGTTGTGCAGCTCCACCATGCGCACCCGGCGGCGCCGCGCGAGCGGGTGGCCCACGCCCACCACCAGCCGCAGCTCTTCCTTGTAGAGCGGCTCGAACCAGAGGTCGCTGCCTTCGCCCGGCGGATAGGAGACCGCCAGGTCGAGGTGGCCGGAGCGCAGGCGCTTGAGGATCTGCCCGGCCGCCAGTTCCTCGACGATCACCTCGATGCCGGGATAGGCGTTCAGCAGCGTGGCCGCGCACAGCGGCACCATGCGCGTGTTGAAGCTGGGCGTGGTGCCCAGCCGGATGCTGCCGGTGATGGCTTCGCCCGGCGCGCGCAGCGCCTGCAGGCCCAGGTCGATCTGCTCCAGCGCCGGCGTCATGTGGCTGCGCAGCACCTCGCCGGCCTCCGTCAGCCGCACCTGCTTGCCGCTGCGGTCGAACAGGGGTGTGCCCAGCTCGTCCTCCAGCTGCTTGATCTGGTGCGACAGGGTCGACTGCGTCACGTGCAGCCGCTCGGCCGCGCGAGTGAAGTGGAGGGTTTCCGCCACCGCGTCGAAGTAGCGAAGGTGCCGCAGTTCCATGTCTGTCGAGTCCCTAGGGTCCGCCCGGATTGCGATCGATGGCATCGATCATAACGGTCGAAATTCATCACTTTTCGGGCCGACGATCCCTGCCTAGACTCGCGCCCATCACAGGAGACGAGCCATGGCCCAACTGGAAGTGAGCGACTTCGCGCAGGCAGTGATCGACCGCATGGGGGACTGCAAGGACGCGCGGTTCAAGCAGATCATGACCTCGCTGGTGAAGCACGCGCACGCCTTCATGCGCGAGGTGGACCTGACCCCGGACGAGTGGATGGCGGGCATCCAGTTCCTCACCGCCACCGGCCAGAAGTGCGACGAGAAGCGGCAGGAGTTCATCCTGCTGTCGGACACGCTTGGCCTGTCCATGCTGGTGGTGGCCCTGGAGCAGGCGCGCGGCGCCAAGGCGCTGGCGGACCGGCCGGGCGAGCAGCCGACCGAGGCGACGGTGCAGGGGCCTTTCTTCTGGCCGGGCGCGCCCAAGCTGGAACTGGGCGCCGACATCGGCGAGGGCCACGGCGAACCCACTCTGTACCACGGGCGGGTCACCGACACCTTCGGCAAACCGATCGCGAATTGCGAGGTGGACGTCTGGTCGGGTGACGAAGGCGGCCTGTACGACATGCAGAAGGGCGACGAGATGCAGCTGCGCGCGCAGTTCCGCACCGACCCGGACGGCAACTACCGCTTCTGGTCGATCAAGCCCACGTTCTATCCGGTGCCGGGCGACGGGCCCGTCGGGAAGATGCTGGACAAGATGGGCCGGCACCTGAACCGCCCCGGCCACATGCACATGATGCTCAACGCGCCGGGCCACGAGCGGCTGGTGACGCACATCTTCGTCAAGGACAGTCCGTTCCTCGATTCGGACGCGGTCTTCGGCGTGCGCAACAGCCTGGTCGTCGACTTTCCCAAGCAGCCGCCGGGCAAGGCGCCGGACGGGCGCGAGATGAAGAAGCCGTACTACACGGCGAAGTACGACTTCAGGCTGGTGCCTTCGGCGCGCTGAGCCTGGGAGCGCTGGGGTTCGCCTGCGGGCTCACCGCCAGCCTACGAAGTCACGCCAGCCTACGCGCTCAGCGTATTCATTTTCGGGAGAACACTTTGAAAATCGGCAAGGCCACGGTGCCACGCTCGGCCATCACCACGTCCAATGCGCAGACCATCGTCGTGCGCGGCCAGGACCTCTCGCGCGACCTCATCGGCCAGGTGAATTTCGCCGACTATTTCCACTTCCTGCTCACCGGCCGCAAGCCCGACGCCGCGGCCAGCGCGGTGCTCAACGCCACGCTGGTGGCGATCGCCGACCACGGGCTGGTGCCCAGCGTGCAGGCGGCGCGGATGACCTATGCCGCCGCCCCCGAGGCGCTGCAGGGCGCGGTCGCCGCAGGCATCCTCGGCTGCGGCTCGGTGATCCTGGGCGCTTCGGAAACAGCGGGCCGCATGTTCGTCGAGATCGACGAGGAGGCGAAGCGGCGCGGCGGCGACCTGCGCGAGGCGGCGCGCGCCGTCGTCACGGGCCGGCGCGACCGCAAGCAGGCGATCCCCGGCTACGGCCATCCCGAGCACAAGGAGCGCGACCGGCGCGTCGACGCGCTGTTCGCGGTCTCGCGGCAGGCGGGCGGCGGCCAGCATTTCGTCGAGATCGCCCAGCTCGTCGAGGAGCTGGTGCCCGGCATCGTCGGCAAGGACTTGCGGCTGAACGTCTCGGCCGCGATTCCCGCGGTGCTGCTGGGCGTGGGCTTCCCAGTGGGCGCGCTCAAGGGCGTGCCCATCCTCGCGCGCACCGCCAGCCTGATCGCCCACCTGAACGAGGAGATGAGCGACCCGATCGGCTTCGCGCTCTCCTACCAGGCCACGCGGGAATTCGAGTACACGGGCGCGATGCCGCAGGAGGGCGGCAAGTGATCAAGGTGCTGGAGGGCGTGCGCGTCCTGGAGCACGGCACCTTCATCACCGGCCCGGCCGCCTCGATGCTGCTGGCGGACCTGGGCGCCGATGTCGTCAAGGTCGAACTTCCCGGCACCGGCGATCCCTTCCGCGCCTTCAAGGGCGGCCTCTATTCGCCGCACTACCAGACGGTCAACCGCAACAAGCGCAGCGTCACGCTCAACACCAAGCAGCCGGCGGACCTGGAGAAGTTCGATGCGCTGGTGAAGGACGCCGACGTCTACATCCAGAACTTCCGCCCCGGCTTCGCCGAGCAGATCGGCGCCGGCTTCGAGCGGCTGCGCACGATCAACGACCGGCTGATCTATTGCGCGATCAGCGGCTTCGGCGCCACCGGTCCGGCCGCGCACCGGCCCACCTACGACAGCGTGGCGCAGGCTGCCAGCGGCTACCTGCGCTTGCTGGTGAACCCGGCCAACCCGCGCGTCGTGGGGCCGGCGATCGCCGACCTGGTCACCGGCTTCTACGCCGCCTACGGCATCCTCGGCGCGCTGTACGACCGCGAGAAGCACGGCACGGCGCGCAAGGTGGAGCTGTCGATGTTCGAGGCGATGACGCACTTCAACCTCGACGCCTTCCAGCACCTGTTCTCGGCCAACGAGGTGATGGGACCCTTCAGCCGGCCCAGCGTGTCGCAGTCCTATGTGCTGGAGTGCCAGGACGGCAAGTGGATCGCGCTGCACATGTCCAGCCCGGAGAAGTTCTGGCAAGGCCTGGCCACCGCGATGGAGAAGCCGGACATCTTCCAGGACCCGCGCTTCGCCAGCCGCCAAGGCCGCATCGACCACCAGGAAGACCTCATCGACGTGCTACGGCCCATCTTCCGCCAGCACGAGCGCATCGAGTGGTGCCGTCGCCTGGAAGCGCAGGACGTGCCGTATTCCCCCATGTACACGACCGCGGAAGTGCCGGAGGATGCCCAGGCGAAGCACCTGCAGCTGTTCGTGGAGACCGAGCACCCGGTGGTGGGCACCTTCCGCACCGTGCGCTCCCCGGTCTCCTTCGACGGCGAGCGGCCGCTGGAAGTGACGGCGCCGCCGGTGCTGGGCGAACACAACGAGGAACTGTCCCACGGCTGGAAGCCGCGCGGGACGTCGCGCAAGGAGACCCGAAAGTGACGATCCGCCGTACCGTCCTCGCCGCATTGGCGGCGCTTGCCATGGCAGCCCCGCTGGCCGCGGGCGCGCAGGACTATCCCAGCCGGCCGATCAGGCTGGTGGTGCCCTTCGGTCCCGGCACCACCACCGACATCGTCGCCCGCATCTACGCCGAGGCCATGGCCAAGCCGCTGGGGCAGGCCATCGTGGTGGAGAACAAGTCGGGCGCCGGCGGGAACATCGGCTCCGACCTGGTCGCCAAGGCGGCCGCCGACGGCTACACGATCGTCATGGGCACGGTGGGCACGCACGCGATCAACCCGGGCCTGTACCGCAAGATGCCCTACGACGCGCAGAAGGACTTCGCGCCGATCGGCTTTGCCGGCTACACGCCGACGCTGCTCGTGGTGGCGGCGAACTCGCCGCTCCAGTCGCTGAAGGACCTGCAGGCCGCCGCGAAGAAGAGCGGCGGCATCAGCTTCGCCTCCGCGGGCAACGGCACTTCAGGCCACCTGGCCGGCGAACTGCTGAAGGCCCGCCTGGGCGGCGAGATGGTGCACGTGCCCTACAAGGAAGGCGGCCTCGCGCTGTCCGACGTGACGGCGGGGCAGACCCAGTTCATGTTCTACCACCCGGCTGCCGTGATGCCGCAGGTCAAGGCCGGCAAGCTGCGCGCGCTGGGCGTGTCCAGCGCGAAGCGCACGGCTGCCGCACCCGACGTGCCGACCATCACCGAGCAGGGCTTCGGCGAGTTCGACCTGGTCGCCTGGTTCATGCTGTACGCGCCGGCCTCGACGCCGGCGCCGGTGCTGGCGCGACTGCGCGATGCGGTGGCGCAGGCGGTGACGAATCCCGAGGTGAAGGCCAGGCTCGCGGCGCAGGGCCTGGAAGTGCCGCAGCTCAGGCCCGACGAGCTCGCGGCCTTCAACCGCACCGAGATCGCGAAGTGGTCCGAGCTGGTGAAGCGCTCGGGCGCGCAAGTGGATTGAGTGTTCCCAAGACCAACGACAGGAGACAAGCCATGACCCTCTCTCGCCGCGACATCCTCACCGCTGCCGGTGCAGCGCTGGCGCTCCCCGCACTGGCGCAGGCGCCGGCCGCCGCGCCGATCCGCATCGGCAGCACGCTGGCGCTGACGGGGCCGCTGTCGGCCACGGCGCTCACGCACAAGCTGGTCGGCGAAATCTACGTCGAGCAGCTGAACAAGCGCGGCGGTCTGCTGGGCCGCCAGGTGCAATGGATCGTCAAGGACGACCAGTCCAAGCCGGACCTGGCGCGCACGCTGTACGAGCAGCTGGTGACCAGCGACAAGGTCGACCTGCTGATGGGCCCGTACGCCACCGGTGCCATCCTCTCCGCGATGGGCGTGGCCCAGCGCTACAACAAGGTGCTGGTGCACCACACCTTCGGCATCCCCTCGCTGGCCAAGTACGACATGCAGTTCCCGGCCTGGTCGCTGGGGCCGGACCCGCAGAACACGGTGTCCAACTCGCTGTTCGACATGCTGGCGCAATCGAAGAAGCCGCCCAAGACCATCGCCATCGTCACCAGCAAGTTTCCCTCGATCCACTTCATGTCGCTGGGCGGCCGCGAAGTGGCCAAGAAGCGCGGACTCAAGGAGGTGCTGTTCCTCGAATGGGACTTCGGCAACCGCGACTTCGGCCCGATCGCCGCGCGCGTGAAGGATGCCAACCCCGACCTCGTGTGGATCGGCGACATCGGCCTGGAGGGCAACATGCTGCTCGACGCGATGAAGAAGATCGACTACACGCCGCCGCTGCACTTCCACCTGTACCCGGCACCGGGGCCGATGACCAAGTCGCCCGAAGGCGACAAGGCGCTGGCCGTGACCATCTTCGAGGAGCATCCGCCCTTCATCAACCAGGGCGTCGCCGCGGAGTTCGTGAAGACCTTCAACGAGCGCGCCGCCGCCGCCAACCTGCCGGACACGCACGTCGAGGTGCAGGCCGCCGCGTCCTATTCGGCCTGGCAGATCCTGGAAGCGGGCGTGCGCGGCGCCAACAGCCTGGACGACAAGAAGATCGCGGAGTTCCTGCGCAAGAACAAGATCGACACCATCCAGGGCCGGCTGCGCTTCGACGGTCCCGGCAACTACGGCGACGACCTCATGAAGATCAAGCAGGTGCAGGGCGGCAGCTGGAAGGTGATCTGGCCGACGTCCTTCGCCGCGCCCGGCGCCACGCTGCAGATGCGCTGAGCGCGGGAGCACGATGACCTGGCCCAGCCTCAACCTGCTGCTGCAGTCCATCCTGTCGGGGATCTTCATCGGCGGCCTGTACGGATTGATCGGGCTGGGGCTGGGGCTCACCTGGGGGCTGCTGCGTCAGATCAACCTGGCGCACTTCGGCCTGGTGTTCCTCGGCGGCTACCTCAGCTACCAGATGGCCACCGTGTGGAAGATGGACCCGCTGCTGGCGCTGGTGCTGGTGCCGCCGCTGTTCTTCGCCATCGGCGCGGGCATGCAGTGGGTGCTGTCGCGGTTCGCGATCACGCCCTTCAACTCGCTGCTGGTCACCTTCGGCATCACGGTGGTGATCGAGTCGGCGATCCAGGGCATCTGGACGGCGGACTACCGCCGGCTGGAGTCGCCCTACAACGCGATGAAGTTCACCGTCGGCAAGCTGTACGTGCCGGTGCCGGAACTGCTGACCTTCGTGCTGGCGCTGGCGATCTCGCTGAGCATCTGGGCGGCCATGCGCTACACGGACCTGGGCAAGGCGCTGCGCGCGATGGCCGAGGACGGGCCGATCGCGGCGGCCTTCGGCATCGACGCGAAGTCGCTGGCGCTGGTGCTGGCCGGCGGCTGCGCGGCGCTGGCGGGCGTCGCGGGGGTCTGCCTCGCGCTGACCTTCACGCTGACGCCCTCGCAGATCTTCGCCTGGGTGGGCGTGGTGTTCGCCGCCGTGATGCTGGGTGGACTGGGCAGCGCGCTGGGACCGCTGGTGGCGGGCGTGGTGATCGGCGTGAGCGAAGCCGTGACCATGGCCGTGGCCTCCCCATCCTGGGCGCCGATCGTGTCGTTCTCGCTGCTGATCGTGATGCTGCTGTTCCGGCCGGGAAAGACCTAGGACGATGAACAAGACACTGCTGGCCATCGCCGGCGCGGGAGCCGTGCTGGCGACGGTGCCCTGGCTCGGGCTGCCTTCCTTCTACGAATCGATCCTCTACCTGGTGCTGCACTGGGTGGTGCTGGCGGTGTCGTGGAACATCCTGTCCGGCTACTCGGGTTACTTCTCCTTCGGGCACGGCGCCTTCTTCGGCGCGGGCATGTACACGACGGCGGTGCTCGCCGGCAAGCTCAACTGGCCGTTCCTGGCGACGCTGCCGCTGGCCGCGCTGCTGCCGGCGCTGCTGGGCCTGTTCATCGGCTTCGTGGTGTTCCGCGTGAAGGCGGTGCGGGGCGAGCTGTTCGCGCTGCTCACGCTGGCCGTGACCTTCGTGATCGCGACCATCATCCTCAACACGCCCATCGACGGCGGCCCGGGCGTGTACCTCAATGCGGTGCAGGTGCCGCGGCTGGCACCGACGCCGTCGTCGTCGATCTACCTGATGATCCTGTTCGCCGCGGCGTTGACCCTGCTGGTCGCGTACCGCGTGCAGGTGTCCAAGCTGGGCATCGGCCTGTTCGCGATCCACGACGACGAGGACGTGGCCGAGGTGATGGGCGTGCCCACCTTCCGCTACAAGCTGCTGGCCTTCGCGCTCTCGTGCGCGCTGGCCGGCCTGGCGGGCGGAATCCACGCGCTGTTCGTGTCGTACGTGACCGCGGGCGAGACCTTCAACATCACGGTGCCGCTGACGGTGGTGCTCATGAGCGTGCTGGGCGGCACGCGCCACTGGGCCGGGCCGGCCGTGGGCGCGGCCGCGATCACCGGCTTGCTGTACTTCTTCACGGCCGGCGACCACGCGGTGCTGGGGCGCGCGTCGGTGGGCGTGGTCCTGGTGCTGGTGATCCTGTTCATGCCCGACGGCATCCTGGGGCACTTCTTCCGGCGCAAGCCGCGGGCGGCGGCCGATGCGATGCCGGCACCGAGGGCGGACCCTGCCGCAGCGGTGCATGCCGTGGCGACGCAGGCCGCCGCGCCGATCGCCCGCACGCAGCACGTCATCGGCGCGCCGCTGCTCGAAGTGCGCGGCCTGTCGAAGGCGTTCAAGGGCGTGCAGGCGCTCGACACCGTCACCCTGCAGGTGCGCCAGGGCGAGATCCTCGGCCTGCTGGGCCCCAACGGATCCGGCAAGTCCACCTTCATCAACGTGGTGAGCGGCCATTACCCGCTGTCGGCGGGCCGCATCGTGTTCGACGGCCAGGACCTCACGGGCGCGCCGGCGCATCGCATGGCGCACGCGGGCATTGCCCGCACCTACCAGATCCCGCGCCCCTTCGCGCACATGACGGTGCTGCAGAACGTCGCGATGGTGGCGATGTTCGGCTGCGCCGCGCTACGGGAGAAGGAGGCCGAGCGCGAAGCCTGGAAGTGGCTGGAGTTCACTGGCCTGCAGGCCAAGGCGCAGGCGCTGCCGGAAGACCTGAACCTGCACCAGCGCAAGTTCCTGGAACTGGCGCGCGCGCTGGCCGCGCGGCCGCGGCTGGTGCTGCTGGACGAAGTGCTGTCGGGCCTCACGCCCGGCGAGATCAACGAGGCGATCGAGCTGATCCGACGCATCCGCGACCAGGGGTCCACCATCGTGTTCGTGGAGCACGTGATGCGCGCGGTGATGGCGCTGACCGACCGCATCATCGTGCTCAACCACGGCAAGCTGATCGCGCAGGGCAGCGCCAACGAAGTGATGCAGGACGCCGAAGTCGTGAGCGCCTATCTCGGAAAGCCGGCCTATGCTTGAGGTGGTCAACCTGCAGGTGGCCTACGGCGCCGCACCCGCGATCTGGGACGTGTCGATCAACGTCCAGCGCGGCGAGCTGGTGTGCGTGGTCGGGCCCAACGGCGCCGGCAAGAGCACGCTGATCAACGTGATCGCCGGCCTGCACCGCGCGCGCGGCGGGCGCCTGAGCTTCGACGGACAGGACATCACGCAACTGGCCAGCCACCGCTTCTGCGCGACCGGCATTGCCATCGTGCCGGAGGGCCGGCGCCTGTTCACCGGCATGAGCGTGCGCGACAACCTGGAGCTGGGCAGCTTCCTGCCGCAGGCCAAGGCGCACCGCGCCGCGTCCATGGAGCAGGTGCTGGCGCTGTTCCCCGCGCTGAAGCAGAAGCTGCCCAGCGCGGCGGGCTCGCTGTCCGGCGGCCAGCAGCAGATGGTGGCGATCGGCCGCGCGCTCATGAGCCGGCCGCAACTGCTGCTGCTGGACGAGCCCTCGCTCGGGCTGGCGCCGGCGGTGGTGCTGGACATGTTCAAGGCGATCCGCGAGATCAACGCGGGCGGCACCTCGGTGCTGCTGGTGGAACAGAACGTGGCCATGGCCATGGAGATCGCGCGTCGCGCCTACGTGATGGAAGAGGGCCGCATCGTCGCCGACGGACTGGCGCGCGACCTGCTGGGCCGGCCGGAGATCCAGAAGGCCTACCTCGGCATCGAGACCCACTGAGCGGGCCACAGTCTTTCAACCGGCGGAAAAGTCATTTGCCGGCGGCCCGCTTCCGCAAAGGCCGCGCGGCCCCTACAGTCGCTCGGTTCGAAGCAGGAGACAAGACATGGACGACACGATGACCGACAAGCTGCTGATCCGCGAGCTGGTGGAACGCTGGGCGGTCTGGCGTGATGCCGGCGACTGGGAGCGCTTCGCCACCGTATGGCACCCCGAGGGCGTGATGATGGCCACCTGGTTCCAGGGGCCCTTTCGTGACTTCATCCGCGTCACGCAGGAGGGCTGGGACAAGGGCGTGAGCATCCTGCACTTCCTGGGCGGCTCCGCCATCGAAGTGGCGGGCGACCGCGCGATCGCGCAGACCAAGATGACGATCTCGCAGCGCGGCATGGTGGAAGGCGCCGACGGGCCGGTGCTGTGCGACGTGGTGTGCACGGGGCGCTTCCACGACTTCATCACCAGGCATGACGGCCAGTGGAAGGTGCTGCATCGCCAGCCGATCTACGAAAAGGACCGCATCGATCCGGTCGATTCCACCGCGCAGCTGAAGCTGGACCAGGCGCTGCTGGCCAGCATGCCGGAGGGCTATCGCCACCTTGCCTACATCCAGACGCGCATCGGCTACCAGGTCAAGATGGACATGCCGATGCTCAAGGGCCCCGTGGTGCAGGAGCTGTACCGGCGCGGCGAGCGCTGGCTGGCCGGCGGCCCGCTGGAGCGGTAATGGGCTCCCCCCCGAAGCAGCCTGCGGCTGCCTCCCCCTCGAGGGGGCGCCACCGGCGGCCCGGCGAAGCCGGTTCCGCGGTGGCCGCTGGATGGAGCCGGATCGCGAGGAGGGGGCTTCTTGCGCTGATGGCTTCGCTGCCATTCACGGCGGCGTTGTCTCAAGGCTATCCCAACAAGCCGGTGCGCATCATCGTGCCGCAGCCTCCGGGCGGCGGCTTCGACACGGTGGGTCGGCTGATGGCGGACCGCATGGGCAAGCTTACCGGCCAGGGGTTCGTGGTGGAAAACCGCACCGGCTCCGGCACGCTGGTGGGCACCGATGCCGCGGCCAAGGCGGCGCCGGACGGCTACACCTTGCTGGTGGGTTCGGTCTCCAACCTCGCGCTCAACCCCGGCCTGTACCCGAACCTCCCCTACGACAGCCTGAAGGACTTCGAGCCCGTCGGCCTGCTCGTGAGCTACAGCTACACGCTGGTGGGCCGCAAGGACCTGCCGTACAACAACCTGCAGGAATTGCTCGCGTACGCGAAGGCGAATCCTGGCAAGCTGACCTACGCATCGGCGGGGGTCGGCTCGGGCCAGCACGTGCTGGCCGCGGCGCTGTGGCACCTGGCGAAGGTGGACGTGGCCCACGTGCCCTACCGCGGCGCGCAGCCGGCCTACCAGGACCTGCTGGGCGGCCGCGTGGACCTGTTCTTCGACTTGTCGCCCACGGCGCGGGTGCAGGTGGACGCGGGCAATGCCAAGGCGCTCGCCGTCTCCGGCGCGGCGCGCAATCCCATGCATCCGCAGGTGCCTACCGTGCTGGAAAGCGGCGCGGCGCCCCTGGAGCTGGAATCCTGGTTCGGCCTGTTCGCGCCCGCGAAGACGCCGCCGGAGGTGCTGCAGAAACTGCGCGCCGATTTCGCCCGGATGGCGGCGATGCCCGACGTGCAGGAGACGCTGCTGAAGACCGGCGGCAAGCCCATGGCCCTGATCGGCGATGATGCGCGCGCGGTGGTCAAGCGCGACGTGGAGCACTGGTCCAGGCTGGTGAAGACGCTGGGCATCCGCGCGGAATGAATCCCCTTACGACAACGAGCAAGACACAATGAAAGTTCTCGGCATCTGCGGCAGCCTGCGCCAGGGCTCCTACAACGCGATGGCACTGCGCGCCGCGCAGAAGCTCGCGCCGGCGGGCATGGAGATCACGGTCGCGGACATCAGCCGCATCCCGATGTACAACGACGACGTGCGCGCCGCCGGCGAGCCGGCCGAAGTGAGCGCGCTCAAGGCGCAGCTGCGCGCGGCCGACGCCGTCCTGATCGTCACCCCGGAATACAACTTCTCGATTCCCGGCGTGCTGAAGAACACGCTGGACTGGATGTCGCGTCCGCCCGAGCCGCCCTTCGACGGCAAGGTGGTGGCGATCATGGGCGCGAGCCCGGGCCCGGTGGGCACGGCGCGCATGCAGTACGACCTGCGCAAGGTGCTGGTGTTCATGAACAGCTTCACCGTGAACAAGCCCGAGGTGTTCATCTCCTTCGCGCAGAACAAGTTCAACGCGCAGGGCGAGCTGACCGACGAGGCCACGGCGAAGTTCGTCGGCGACCTGCTGGTGTCGCTGCAGAACCTGAAGAAGCGGGTGGGGTGAGCTTCCTGCCGGCGGGAGCGGGGCGCCGGCGCGGGACAATGCAGGCTTGAACCTTCCCCTGATCACCGACTGGCAGTTCTACGCGGCCGCCATCCCCGCCGTCCTGCTGCTGGGCCTCAGCAAGAGCGGCTTCGGCGCGGGCTTCGGCTCGCTCGCCGTGCCCATCATGGCGCTGGCCGTCACGGTGCCGCAGGCCGCGGCGATCCTGATGCCCATCCTGTTCGTGATGGACATCATGGGGCTGGCGGCGTACCGGGGCAAATGGGACGCCACGCTGCTGCGCTTCCTGATCCCCTTCGGGCTGCTGGGCACGGTGATCGGCACGCTGTCCTTCCGCCTGCTCGATGCGCGCCTGGTGGCGGGCATCGTGGGCGTGTTCACGCTGGTGTTCCTGGCGCAGCGCCTGCTGTTCCCGCCGCGCGCGGACAGTCCGCCGCCGCCGAAATGGCTGGGCGGGCTGCTCACCGCCACCTCCGGCTTCACCAGCTTCGTGGCCCACGCGGGCGGACCGCCGGTGAGCGCGTACGTGCTGCCGCTGCGGCTGCCGCCGGTGGCCTTTGCAGCGACCATGAGCGTGTTCTTCTTCGTGATCAACCTGAGCAAGTGGGTGCCCTACGGCTGGCTGGGGCTGCTGGACCTGCGCAACATGGCGACGTCGCTGGCACTGATGCCGTTTGCGCCGATCGGCGTGATCGCGGGCGTGCGGCTGGCGCACCGGATCGAACCGCGCCTGTTCTACCGCCTGCTGTACGCGGGCATGCTGCTCACCGGCCTGAAGCTGGTGTGGGATGCCTTCCTGTAGGCTGGCGGTGAGCGGAGCGAACCCCAGCGCTGCGCACATTGCCGGGGTTCGCCTGCGGGCTCACCCCAGCCTACGAAACGGTGTGGGACGCCTTTCTTCTGGCCGTCTGCCCTAGCCGCGGTCGCTGTCCCAGCCGGGCAGGCGCTCGGCGCCCCGCTTGCGCCGCGCCTCGGCCTCGGCCCGCTCGTTGGCCATCTGTTCCTCCAGCTGCTGCCGGCCGGCCTTGACCACGGCGATCAGGCGCTTGCGGTCCTGGTAGTGCGGGTGCATCTTCTCGAACAGTTCCATGTTGTGGCGGCGAAAGCGCACGGCCTGCTGCCGCGCCTCGTGCGGCGTCTGCCCCAGCACCTCCAGCACCGTGCGGCCGCTGCGCAGGCTGGATTCGAAGACCTCGCGTTCCACGCGCGTCACCCCGCGGTCGCGCAGCCGGTTCCAGTGCGTCACGTCGCGGGCGCGGGCGACCAGCTCCAGGTGCGGGAAATGCTCGTGCGCGAGGTCCACGATCTGCAGCGACTGTTCCTCGTCGTCCACCGCCACCACCAGCACCCGCGCGCTGCCGGCGCCCGCCGTGCGCAGCAGGTCGAGACGGGTCGCGTCACCGTAGTGCACCTTGTAGCCAAAGGAGCGCGCGGCCTCCACCATGTCGGCGTCGTGATCGAGGACTGTCGCACCGATGCCCTGCGCATTCAGCAGCCGGCCGATGATCTGGCCGTAGCGGCCGAAGCCCGCGATGATCACAGGCGCGTCCTGCGGCTCGCTCAGTTCGTCGAGCTGGCGGTTGCGCGCGTCCCAGCGCGGCAGCAGGAAGCGGTCCACCGCCACCAGCAGCAGCGGCGTGAGCAGCATCGAGACGGCGACCGCCCCGATCAGCAGCGACGCGGTTTCCGTCGAGAACACGCGCGCCCCGGCCGCCGCCTGGAACACCACGAAGGCGAACTCGCCGCCCTGCGCCAGCAGCAGCGTGAACACGGGGCGCTCGGCCAGGGGGATGCCCATCGGCCTGGCGATGGCCCAGATCACCGCGCACTTGAGCAGCATCAGGCCCGCGACGATCAGCGCCATCACGCCGGGCTGGCGGGCCAGCACGCCGAAGTCGATGCTCATGCCCACGGCGATGAAGAACAGGCCCAGCAGCAGGCCCTTGAACGGCTCGATGTCGGTCTCGAGCTCGCGCTTGTATTCGCTTTCCGCCAGCAGCACGCCGGCGAGAAAGGCGCCCAGCGCCATCGACAGGCCCACCAGCTGCATCAACGCGGCGATCGCCACCACCAGCAGCAGCGCCGCCGCGGTGAAGATCTCCGGCGTCCGGCTCTTGGCGATCAGGCGCAGCAGCGGCCGCAGCAGCAGCCGACCACCGAGGATGATCCCGCCGATCACCAGCACGATGCGCACCGCCTCCCAGAGCGTGTGGCCATCGTCCGGCCTGGTGTCCGCCACCGTGCCGAGCAGGGGCAGCAGCGCGAGGATCGGGATCGCGGCGACGTCCTGGAACAGCAGGATGGAAAAACCGGCCTGGCCGCTGCTGGTGGGCAGCAGGTTGCGCTCGCCCATGACCTGCAGCGCGATCGCGGTCGACGAGAGCGCCAGGCCCAGCGCCGCGACCAGCGACGTGCGCCAGGGCGCGCCGAACAGCACGCCCGCCGCGAACAGCAGCGCCGCGCAGCCCAGCACCTGCGCGCTGCCCCAGCCGAAGATCGGCCGGCGCAGGCTCCACAGCCGGCGCGGCTCCAGCTCCAGGCCGATCAGGAACAGCATCAGCACCACGCCGAACTCGGCGAAATGCAGGATGTCCTCCACGTTGCGCACCAGCCCGAAGCCCCAGGGCCCGATGACGATGCCGGCGGCGAGGTAGCCCAGGATGGAGCCGAGGCCGATCGCCTTGGACAGGGGCACCGCGATGACGGCGGCGGACAGGTAGATCAGGCTGTTGACCAGCCAGGCCGGGGCGTGTTCCATCAGTCGGTTTCCGAGGCCGGCACCGGCCGGTCGGCCACGGGCACGTCGGTGATGGGGCACTCGCCCAGGCCCTCCAGCTCGGGCCAGTCCGGATAGCTTGCCAGGCGCTGGCGGAACACGTCGGCGTGCGCCTGCACTTCGCGTTCGCCCACGCGATGGGCGCCGTGCAGCAGCAAGGGCGGCAGGAAGCGCATGCGGCACAGGGCCGCGGTCTGCTCATAGGGCGGCAGGAAGGCGTCGAAGAAGTAGCGGTTGTAGCCCTGCGGGTGGTAGGAGCCTTCTGGCCCGCCGGTGCTGGCCACCAGCCAGAGGTCCTTGCCGCGCAGCGCGGTGCCCGCACGCCCATAGGCCCAGCCGTAACGCAGCACCTCGTCCAGCCAGAGCTTCATCAGCGCCGGCATCGAGTACCACTGGATCGGGTGCAACAGGACCAGCAGGGTGGCCGCTTCGGCGCTGGCCTGTTCCGCGGCGACGTCGATGTCGTAGTCCGGGTAGCTGCCATACAGGTCGCGGACCTGCACGCCGGGCACCGAACGGGCCTCGTCGAACAGCTGTCGCGTCACCCGCGATTCGCGCCAGCTGGGGTGCGCCGCCAGGACATAGACACCCGCACGCCGGTTTGCGAACTCATCCATGCCCTGTAACATAGCTTATGCGGCTCCCCGGGCCGCGCACAGAGGAGCCCGTCGATGCCGGTTGTCGTTGTTGCCAATCCGAAAGGCGGGGTGGGCAAGACCACCGTCGCCACCAACATTGCCGGCTACTTCGCCAGGCAAGGCCGCCAGGTGATGCTGGGCGATGCGGACCGCCAGCAGTCCTCCAGATTATGGCTGCGCCTGCGGCCGCCGGAGGCCCGACCGATCGCCAGCTGGGAAGTGGGGGAAGGGCAGATCGCCAAGCCGCCCAAGGGCACCACCCACGTGGTGCTGGACACCCCGGCCGGCATGCACGGCAAGTGGATGGAAGACACGCTGCGCTCGGCCGACAAGGTGGTCGTGCCGCTGCAGCCCAGCATCTTCGACATCTATGCCACCCGCGCCTTCCTCGATGAGCTCGCGCACCATCGCAAGGCGGGCAGGATGCAGGTGGGCATCGTCGGCATGCGGGTGGACGCGCGCACCATCGCCGCAGACAAGCTGCAGGAGTTCGTGGACGCGCTAGGCCTGCCGGTGCTGGGCTTCCTGCGGCCCACGCAGAACTACGTGCACCTGGCCGCGCGCGGCCTGACGCTGTTCGACGTCGCCCCTTCCAAGGTGGAGCGCGACCTGGAGCAGTGGCAAGGCATCCAGCGCTGGCTGGACGCGTAGGCGACGCCCGGCGCGGCGCCGGCATTGCTACATTGCGCCGATGAAGATCTTCCAATCGCTCACCGAGCTGCCCGCGCTGGTCGGCCAGGAAGTCGCCGTCAGCGGCTGGATCACCATCACCCAGCAGCAGGTCGACCTGTTTGCGCAGGCGACGGGCGACCACCAGTGGATCCACGTGGACCCCGAGCGCGCCAAGCAAGGCCCGTTCGGCACCACCATCGCCCACGGCTTCCTGACCCTGTCGCTGATCCCGACCTTCTTCGACAACGCGATGGAAGTGCAGGACACCAAGATGGGCGTGAACTACGGGTTGAACCGCGTGCGCTTCACCTCGCCGGTGCCGGTGGGCAGCCGGCTGCGGGCGCGGCTGCAGCTCATCGACTGCGCCGAGATCACCGGCAACGGCTACCAGATGACCTGGGGCGTGAGCATCGAACGCGAAGGCAGCGACAAGCCGGTGTGCATCGCCGAGTCGATCAGCCGCCGCTACGCCTGAACGTACCTGCCGTTACGCCGGGCAAAAAGAAGCCCGCCGAAGCGGGCCTGGAAGAAAGGAGTCTGGGTTGCCTGGCCTGCCCTTTCGGGGCCGGTTAGGACCCACATGCGGGACTCGCCGTACGCTTTCAAACACAGCCGCGTGCAACAGAGTATGGCTTCTGTGGCCGATCGCACAGTGCTCAGCCAGCGCCGGCGAAACCCTGCTGGCGCCATGCTTCGAACACCGTTACCGCGACCGCATTGGACAGGTTGAGGCTGCGTTGCCCGGCGCGCATCGGCAGCCTCAGCCGCTGGTCCGGCGCGAAGCTCTCCAGGACGGTCGCCGGCAGGCCGGCCGTCTCCGATCCGAACACCAGCCAGTCCCCCGGCGAGAACGCCACCTCGTGGACCGGTCGCGTGCCGCGCGTGCTGAGGGCGAACATGCGCGCGGCGTCCGGCCGTTCGCTGGTGAGCAGGGCAGGCCAGTCGGCGTGCTTCCGGACCTCGGCGTACTCGTGGTAATCGAGGCCGGCACGCCGCATCAGGCGGTCCTCCATGGAAAAACCCAGCGGCTCGACCAGGTGCAGCGTGCAGCCCGTGTTCGCGGCCAGCCGGATCACGTTGCCGGTGTTCGGCGGGATCTCGGGCGCGACCAGGACGATGTGGAACATGGCCGGATTGTCGGCCACCCGCTTCAGTCGTCGGGCTCGTCGGTGCGGGCCAGCACCACCGCGCCCACGCGCCGCGCGCCGGCCTGGCGCAGCGCCTGGGCGGCAGCGTGCAGCGAGGCGCCGCTGGTCATCACGTCGTCCACCAGCAGCACGCAGCGGCCGCGCACTTCGTCCACGCGCAGCGGATCGACGCCGAAGGCGTTGCCCACGTTGGCCTGGCGGGCGCGCCGGTCCAGCGCCACCTGCGACCCGGTCTCGCGCAGGCGCAGCAGCAGCTTCGCCTCGACCTTGCGGGGATCGAGCCGGCGCGCCAGCAGCAGCGCCTGGTTGAAGCCGCGCTCGGCCAGCCGCCGCGCCGCGAGCGGCATCGGCAGCAGCAGGTCGGCGGCGTCCAGTTCCTGCCGCAGGCCGGCGATGCCGGCCATCCGTTCCGCCAGGGCCTGGGCCCACCACGGCTCGCCGCTGAACTTGAAGCGCGCGACGAGGCCGGACCAGGGATAGGCATAGCCGACCGCGGCGAAGCAGGCATCCAGGGGCGGCGGCGTGCGCAGGCAGGCGCCACACACGGAGGTGCCGGCCGGCAGCGGGAGGGCGCAGGTGGCGCAGCGGTGCTGCGGCTGCGCGAAGCGGCTCACGCAGGCATCGCACAGCGGACGCGCAGGCCACGCGCCGCAGACGGCGCAGCGGCTCGGGGGATGGGGAACCCAGCGCTGCAGCCAGGCGGTGCGCATCGGCTCAATATACTTGCCTGCCCCGTCCATGGCATCCGAACGTCCCCCCACCATCGATCCCCTTGCCGCCGCCCGCTGGCAGCGCGCGGCGCCTGCGCCCAGCCCCTGGCTGCACGAGGAGGTGGGGCGGCGCATGGAGGAACGCCTGCAGTGGATCAAGCGCGCGCCGCCGGCCTGGGCCGACTGGGAGCCGGTGCGCGGCGGGCTGGACGCCCACGCGCTGGTCGCGCAGCGCTATCCGCAGTCGCGGGTGCACGTGACGGAGCCAGTGGCGGCGCGCGCCGTGGTGGCGCGCGAGCGGCTGGCCAGGCCGTGGTGGAAGCGGCTGGCGGGCGGCAGCGTGGAGACCGGTGCCGTGCCCGCGGGCAGCGTGCAGATGCTCTGGTCCAACATGCTGCTGCACATGAGCGCGGATCCGCAGGCGCTGATGCGCGAGTGGCATGCGGCGCTGGCGGTCGATGGCTTCCTGATGTTCTCCTGCCTGGGTCCGGACACGCTGCAGCAGTTGCGCGCAGCCTACAGCGCGGCGGGCTGGCCGCCGCCGGCGCACGAATTCACCGACATGCACGACTGGGGCGACATGCTCGTGCACACCGGCTTCGCCGAGCCGGTGATGGACATGGAGCGCATCACGCTGGCCTTTGACTCGCCCGAACGGCTGCTCTCGGAGCTGCGCGAACTGGGCGCCAACCTGCATCCCGCGCGCTTTCCCGCGCTGCGCGGAAAGGCCTGGCGGGCCCGCCTGCACGAGGTGCTGGACACGCAGCTGCGCGGCCCCGACGGGAAGCTCACGCTCACGTTCGAGATCATCTACGGTCATGCGCTCAAGCCGGTGCCGCGCGCCCGCATGGGCGAGCAGACCGCGGTGTCGATGGACGACATGCGCGCCATGCTGCAGTCCGAGCGCCGCGGTCGGGAATAGCTCCGGCGCGCTTGCGCCGCATCAAGGCGCAATGGCCGCCCACCTTGCGCGGCATCAAGGCAGGTTTCACCGGAAAGTGGCATATCCAAGGCCGCTACAATGCGCGGTTGATTTACGTGCGATGACCGTGTCGGACCTGATCTTCCGCTTCGCCACCGTCCAGGGCCAGGCCATCCACTGGTTCCTCGGACGCAACTGCTCGGTGACGCCGGCCCAGCTGGGCTGGCTGTATGCCTCGCTGTGCGTGGTGACGCTGGGAATCGGGACCTTCTTCTGGTTCCAGGGTGCGGTGTTGATCCTCCCGTTCGCTTGGCTCGAACTGGCGGCCGTGGGTGCCGCCTTCGTGGTCTACGCGCGGCATGCGGCGGACCGCGAGCACATCCTCCTTTCGGGGCGGAGGCTCGTGGTGGAACTGGAGCATGCCGGGCGGCTGCAGCGGGCGGAATTCAACCGCGACTGGGTCCGGGTGGAGCCGGCGGTGGACGACCTCTCCCTGATCGAGGTATCGGGGCAGGGCCGGCGGGTGATCGTCGGGCGCTACCTGCGGCCGGAACTGCGGCCGCAGCTGGCGCGCGAGATCCGCAGGGCGCTGCGCGAGGCATAGGCCGCGGACGACGCGGGACGGGTTTTTAGAAGGCTTGAGGCTGAAAACGATGAAGAGTAATTCGAAGATCGCGGCACTGCTCTCGTTGGCGGGCGGGCTGGCCACGGCGCACGCCGCGGTGCAGGACCTCCCCGGCGGCCCCGGCGTGCGCCAGCTCAACCTGCACGCCGCGGCCACGCGCATCGCGGTCGAAATCTCGTGGCTGCACTGGTTCATGCTGATCACCTGCATCGTGATCTTCATCGCGGTGTTCTCCGTGATGTTCTATTCCATCTGGAAGCACCGCAAGTCGGTCGGCCACAAGCCGGCCAACTTCCACGAGTCGGTGACCGTGGAAGTCATCTGGACCATCATCCCCTTCCTGATCGTGATCGGGATGGCGCTGCCGGCCACCAAGGTGCTGGTCGCATCCAAGGACACCTCCAACGCCGACCTGACCATCAAGGCCACCGGCTACCAGTGGAAGTGGGGCTACGACTACCTCAGCGGCGACGCGCAGGGCGTCAGCTTCGTCTCCACCCTGGACAGCACCCATCGCGAAATGTCGAACGACGGCGCCCGCGCCGCCGACATGCCCAACGACTACCTGCTGAAGGTCGACAACCCGCTGGTGGTGCCGGTCAACCGCAAGATCCGCATCATCACCACCGCCAACGACGTGATCCACGCCTGGGGCGTGCCCGCCTTCGGCGTCAAGCAGGACGCGATTCCCGGCTTCGTGCGTGACACCTGGTTCCGCAGCGAGAAGATCGGCGACTTCTACGGCCAGTGCTACGAGCTGTGCGGCAAGGAGCACGCCTACATGCCCATCCACGTGAAGGTGGTGAGCCAGGAAGACTTCGTCAAGTGGACCGGCGACCAGAAGAAGCTGATAGCCGCCAAGGCCGACGACCCCGCCAAGGTCTGGCAGCTCGGGGACATCGTCGCCCGCGGCGAGAAGGTGTACGCCGCCAACTGCGCGGCCTGCCACCAGGCCAACGGCAAGGGTGCCGGCCCGATCCTGCCGCTGGACGGCTCTCCCATCGTCACCGACGCCGACAAGAACAAGCAGATCCACGTGGTGCTCAACGGCCGCAACGCGATGCCGGCCTGGAAGCAGCTGAGCGACACGGACCTCGCCGCCGTGATCAGCTACACCAAGAACCACTGGAGCAACAAGACCGGCCAGGTCGTGCAGCCCGCCGAAGTGCTGGCGCAGCGCGGCAAGTGATCGAGGGCAGAGGAATCAAGAGGAACACCAGATGAGCGCAGTTCTCGACCCCCACGGCCACGCTGCCGGACACGACGACCACCACGACCACGCGCCCGCCGGCTGGCGGCGCTGGGTCTATGCGACCAACCACAAGGACATCGGGACCCTGTACCTGCTGTTCGCCTTCTTCATGCTGATGTTCGGCGGCGTGCTGGCCCTGTTGATCCGCACCGAGCTGTTCCAGCCCGGCCTGCAGCTGGTCAACCCCGAGCTGTTCAACCAGCTGACCACCATGCACGGCCTGATCATGGTGTTCGGCGCGATCATGCCGGCCTTCGTGGGCTTCGCGAACTGGATGGTGCCGCTGCAGATCGGCGCGCCCGACATGGCCTTCGCCCGCATGAACAACTTCAGCTTCTGGCTGATGGTTCCCGCCGGCATCATGCTGGCCGGCTCGTTCTTCATGCCCGGCGGCGCGCCCGCCGCCGGCTGGACGCTGTACGCGCCGCTGACCCTGCAGATGGGCCCGTCGATGGACGCCGGCATCTTCGCGATGCACATCCTGGGCGCCTCCTCGATCATGGGCTCCATCAACATCATCGTGACCATCCTCAACATGCGCGCCCCCGGCATGACGCTGATGAAGATGCCGATGTTCTGCTGGACCTGGCTGATCACCGCCTACCTGCTGATCGCCGTGATGCCCGTGCTGGCCGGCGCGATCACAATGACGCTGACCGACCGCCACTTCGGCACGACCTTCTTCAACCCCGCGGGCGGCGGCGACCCGGTGATGTACCAGCACATCTTCTGGTTCTTCGGCCACCCCGAGGTCTACATCATGATCCTGCCGGCCTTCGGCATCATCAGCCAGGTCGTGCCGGCCTTCGCGCGCAAGCGCCTGTTCGGCTACGCCTCCATGGTGTACGCGACCAGCTCGATCGCCATCCTGTCGTTCATCGTGTGGGCGCACCACATGTTCACCACCGGCATGCCGGTGACCGGCCAGCTGTTCTTCATGTACGCGACCATGCTGATCGCGGTGCCGACGGCCGTGAAGATCTTCAACTGGATCGCGACCATGTGGCAGGGCTCGATGACCTTCGAGACGCCGATGCTGTTCGCGGTGGGCTTCATCTTCGTGTTCACCATCGGCGGCTTCACCGGCCTGATCCTGGCCATGGCCCCGATCGACCTGCTGCTGCAGGACACCTACTACGTGGTGGCGCACTTCCACTACGTGCTGGTGGCCGGGTCGCTGTTCGCCATGTTCTCCGGCGCCTACTACTGGATGCCCAAGTGGACCGGCGTGATGTACAACGAGTCGCGCGGCAAGATCCACTTCTGGTGGTCGCTGATCTCCTTCAACGTCACCTTCTTCCCGATGCACTTCCTGGGCCTGGCCGGCATGCCCCGCCGCTACGCCGACTACCCGATGCAGTTCGCCGACTTCAACATGTGGGCTTCGGTGGGCGCGTTCTTCTTCGGCTTCGCGCAGGTGTACTTCTTCTTCTTCATCGTGCTGCCGTGCATGCGCGGCCAGGGCAAGCCCGCCGGCCAGCGCCCGTGGAACGACCCGGACGGCAAGGGCGCCGAAGGCCTGGAGTGGGAAGTGCCGTCGCCGGCGCCCTTCCACACCTTCGAGACGCCCCCGCGCCTGGACCCGACCGCGACCCGCGTGCTGGATGCGCGCGTGCAGCCGGAAAACCCGGCGGGCGTGCATTGATGCAGACCGCAGAGATGCGCGGCGACGACCGCAAGAAGAGCAACCTGCGACTGGCGCTGATCCTGGCGTCGGTGGCCCTGGTGTTCTTTGTCGGCTTCATGGCCAAGATGGTGCTGCTGGGCAGGTAAGCGATGGCCATCGGCGCGGAAAACCGGAAGATGGTGGGCAAGCTGGCCGTGATCGCGGCCGGCATGTTCGCCTTCGGCTATGCGCTGATCCCCATCTACAAGCACATCTGCGAACTCACCGGCATCAACATCCTCGCCCTGGGCGAAAAGCAGGTGCCCGGCGGATCGACCGCCTCGGCCAACACCCAGGTGGACCGCACCCGGACGATCACCGTGGAGTTCGACGCCAACGCGCGCGGCCCCTGGATGTTCAAGCCGGCGCAGGCGTCGATCCAGGTGCACCCGGGCGAGCTCGCCACCGTGATGTACGAGTTCCAGAACGTGCAGGACCACAGGATGGCCGCGCAGGCCATCCCCAGCTATGCGCCGCGGCAGGCCTCGGCGCATTTCAACAAGCTGGAGTGCTTCTGCTTCAACCAGTACACGCTGGAGCCGGGTGAAAAGAAACAATGGCCGGTGGCGTTCGTCATCGACCCGCGGTTGCCGAAGGACGTGAAGACCATCACGCTGTCCTATACCTTCTTCGAGGTGGGCGGGAAGACGCCCGCGGCGCCGTCGGCGTCCGCCAAGCCCTCGACGGGAGTTCCGGGATGAGCGTGTTGCGCACGGTGAAGACCGTGCTGTGGTCGTTCGTCGGCATCCGCAAGAAGAGCGAGTACGAGGAGGACCTGGGCAAGGCCAACCCCTTCCACATCATCGCCGTGGCGCTGGTCGCCGTGGGGCTGTTCGTGGTGGGGCTGATCACCCTGGTCAACTGGGTCGTCAAGAATTAGGAATAGGTATCAGGAGTCGACATGAGCTCTAGCGCACCGGGAACAACGTCCCATTACTACGTGCCCCAGCCGTCGCGCCACCCGGCGTTCGCGGCCTTCGGACTGTTCTTCATCATCTTCGGCGCGGCCAACTGGATCAACGGCGTCGACTGGGGCAAGTACTCCCTGACCTTTGGCCTGCTGTGGCTGTTCTGGGTGCTGTTCCAGTGGTTCCGCGACGCCGCGCGCGAGAGCGAGGGCGGGGTGTACGGCCGAAAGATCGACCTGTCCTTCCGCTGGAGCATGAGCTGGTTCATCTTCTCGGAGGTGATGTTCTTCGGCGCCTTCTTCACGGCCCTGTGGTGGATGCGCGCGCACTCGGTGCCGGCGCTGGGCGGCCTGGACAACAGCCTGCTGTGGCCCGACTTCAAGGCCGTGTGGCCCAGCGTCGCCCCCGGCACCACCGCCTCCCCGGGCGGCATCATCGAGCCCTTCGAGGTCATGACGCCGTTCTGGCTGCCGACGATCAACACGGCGCTGCTGCTCACCTCCGGCGTCACGCTGACCATCGCGCACCACGCCTTGCGCGCGGGCCATCGCGGCACCACCGTGCTGTGGATGTGGCTCACCGTGATCCTGGGCTTCACCTTCGTGTGCGTGCAGGGCTACGAGTACTTCCACGCGTACCACGAGATGAACCTGAAGCTCAGCTCGGGCGCCTACGGTTCCACCTTCTTCATGCTCACCGGCTTCCACGGCTTCCACGTGATCGTGGGCATGCTGATGCTGTTCTTCATCACCATCCGCTTGATGAAGGGCCACTTCACGCCGGATCGCCACTTCGGTTTCGAGGGCGCGGCCTGGTACTGGCACTTCGTGGACGTGGTCTGGCTGTTCCTGTACACGCTGGTGTACTGGCTCTGAGCGACCGCAGGGACGAAGGATGCAGGGGCCGCGCAAGCGGCCCTTGTCTTTGCAGCACTACTTCAGGGGAATGCCGGTCGGGCGGATGTAGCCGAACTTCCAGGCGAGCAGGATGCACACGAACAGCAGGATGGAGAAGCCCACGCGGAACGCCAGCGCGCGCGCCATGTTGCTGGTCTTGGCCTTGCCGTCCTGCCCGTCCTTCATCATGAAGTACAGCGCCGAGCCGAGGCTGGCGATGATGGCCAAGAAGCCGGCGACCACGAGGTATTTCATGCCGCCGATTATCCGTGGCGGGTCGCGGCCGTGCTGAAGCGCGTGGTGATCGCCGTCGCTGCACTGCTTGGCGTGGCGGCGACCGTGAGCCTCGGCTTCTGGCAGTGGGATCGCGGTCGGCAGCGCGACGCGCTGCACGCGGCCATCGAAGCGCGGGCTGCGACCGCCCCCGTCTCCGCGGCCGATCTGCTTGCGCCCGGTGCCGATCCACAGCGTCTGCTGCACCGTCCCGTCGTGCTGCGCGGCGAATGGGTGCCGGCACGCACGGTCTTCCTGGACAACCGGCAGATGAACGGGGTGCCCGGCTTCTACGTGGTGACGCCCCTGCGGCTGGAGGGCGCGCGCGGCGTGGTGCTGGTGCAGCGCGGATGGGTGCAGCGCCACTTCGACCGGCGCGAGGAACTGCCGCCGGTGCCGACGCCCGCCGGCACGGTGGAGGTCCGCGGCCGCTTGGCCCCGCCCCCCGCCAAGCTATATGCCTTCGCCACGGAAGAGAAGGGGCCGATCCGGCAAAATCTCGACTTGGCCCGTTTCCGCGCGGAAACCGGCCTGGACCTGCTGCCGCTCTCCCTGCAGCAGGCCGGTGCGCCATCCGAAGGATTGCTGCGGCAGTGGCCGCAGGCCGGCAGCGGCGCGGAGAAGAACTTCGGTTATGCCTTCCAGTGGTGGGCCCTCGCCGCGCTGATCGCCATCCTCTATGTCTGGTTCCAAATCGTCCTCCCCCGCCGCAGGCAAGCTCCCCGGCCTTCTTGAGCAGCCCCTGGGGCTCACGGTGCATTCGCTGCCGCAGCCGCAGGAGGCCGCCATGGCGGACGAGCAGCGCACGCGCCAGGGCCGCTGGAAGATGCTGGTCGTGGCCGCCGTGTGCGCGGCGCCGGTGATCGCATCCTATTTCGCCTACTACGTGGTGCGGCCGGAAGCCCGGCGCAGCCACGGCGAACTGATCGAGCCTCAGCGCCCCATTCCATCGATCACCGGCAAGGACCTCGCGGGCCGGCCCGTGAGCCTGCCCACGCTGCAGGGCCAGTGGCTGCTGGTGAGCGTGGCCGGCGGCGCCTGCGATGCGGAGTGCGAACGCAACCTGTACCTGCAGCGCCAGCTGCGCGAAGGCCTGGGCAAGGACAAGGATCGGCTGGACTGGGTCTGGCTGGTGCCCGACGAGGTGCCGGTCCGCGACAGCCTGAAGCCGGCGCTGCAGCAGGCCATCGTGCTGCGCGTGGACGCCGCGCAGCTCGCCCAGTGGCTGTCGCCCGCCAGCGGCCGCCAGCTCGCCGACCACCTGTATGTCGTCGACCCGATGGGCCACTGGATGATGCGCTTCCCGCCGACGGACGATGCTGCCGGCGCGGCCAAGGTGCGCAAGGACCTGGAGCGGCTGATGCGCGCCTCGGCAGGCTGGGACCGGCCCGGACGCGAGGGCGTGCCGCGATGACGGATGCAGCGCTGTACGACCTGGCGCCGGCGCTGCGCGTGGCCCTGCTGGGCATCGTGGTGGCGTCGGGTCCGCTGGCCTGGGTCTGGCTGCGCAACCGGCAGGCCGCGCCGGCGCAGCGCCTGGCCGCGCTCACGCTGCTGACGCTGTTCCTCACCTTCGACCTGGTGCTGTTCGGCGCGTTCACGCGGCTCACCGACTCCGGCCTCGGCTGTCCCGACTGGCCGGGCTGCTACGGCAACGCCAGCCCGGTCGGCGCGGTCCACGAGATTCGCGCGGAGGAAGCACGCCTGCCCACGGGACCGGTGACGCACGGCAAGGCGTGGGTGGAGATGGTCCACCGCTACCTCGCCACGGGCGTCGGCGTGCTGATCGCGACGCTGGCGCTCGCGACCTGGCTGCAACGCAAGCGCGGCGTGCCGGTCCAGCCGCGCTGGCCGGCCTTCACGCTGGCGTGGGTGTGCCTGCAGGGCGCATTCGGAGCGCTCACCGTGACGATGAAGCTGTTTCCCGCGATCGTGACCCTGCACCTGCTCGGTGGCCTGGTGCTGCTGGCCTTGCTGGCGATGCAGGCCGTCGCCTACCGGCAGGCTCAGCGCGGCACCGGCCCCATGCCGATCCCGTCGGGTGTCCGCCACTGGCTTGTGGGCGCCTCCGTGCTGCTGTGGCTGCAGGCGGCGCTGGGCGGCTGGGTGAGCACCAATTACGCGGTCCTCGCGTGCAGTGAATTCCCCACCTGCCAGGGCAGCTGGTGGCCGCTGATGGACTTCCGCCAGGGCTTCGAGTTGTGGCGTGACCTGGGCAAGACGGGCGCGGGCGAGCACATCGCGTTCGAGGCGCTCACGGCGATCCACTACACCCACCGGCTCGCGGCCTACGCGCTGTTCGTGGCGCTGGGCGTGCTGGCGTGGCGCCTGCGCGGCGGCCCGCTGCACGCCATGAGCCGCGTGCTCGCGGGCCTCGCCCTCTGGCAGTTCGCCAGCGGCCTGTCGAACGTGGTGCTCGGTTGGCCGCTGGTGGCCGCGGTCGCCCACACCGGCGGCGCGGCGGCCCTGGTGGTCGCGCTGACCTGGGCGCTGCGCGAGAGCCGCCCCCAGGCGGCGCGCGACGGCCTGTCGCTTTCCACGCGCAAGGTGTCGGCATGAACGCGAGCGTCGTGCGCCAGTTCTATGCGCTGATGAAGCCGCGCGTGATCCAGCTGATCGTCTTCTGCGCGCTGATCGGCATGGTGCTGGCGGTTCCGGGGCTTCCGACCTGGAACGAGGTGCGCATCGCGCTGATCGCCTGCATCGGCATCTGGCTGGTCGCCGGCGCCGCGGCCGCGTTCAACTGCCTGGTGGAAAAGGGCATCGACGCCAAGATGCGCCGCACCGCGTGGCGGCCCACGGCCAAGGGGGAGCTGAGCGACTGGCAGACGATGCTGTTCTCCGCTTCGCTGTGCGCGCTCGGTTCCTGGGTCCTGTACGCGTGGGTCAACCCGCTCACGATGTGGCTGACGCTGGCCACCTTCATCGGCTATGCGGTGATCTACACCGTGATCCTCAAGCCGCTGACGCCGCAGAACATCGTGATCGGCGGTGCGTCCGGCGCGATGCCGCCGGTGCTGGGCTGGGCCGCCCTGCGCGGCGACGTCGGCCCCGAGGCGCTGATCCTGTTCCTCATCATCTTCCTGTGGACGCCGCCGCACTTCTGGGCGCTGGCGCTGTACCGCGTGGAGGACTACCGCAAGTCGGGCCTGCCCATGCTGCCGGTGACGCACGGCAACGAATTCACGCGGCTGCAGATCCTGCTGTACACGATCGTGCTGTTCGCCGCCTGCCTGATGCCGTTCGCCTACGGCATGAGTTCCTGGCTGTACCTGGCCGCGGCCCTGGTCCTCAGTGCGGGCTTCACCTGGTACGGGTTCCAGCTGTGGCGCGAGTACTCCGACGCGCTGGCGCGCAAGACCTTCCGCTTTTCCCTGATCCACCTCAGCGCGCTGTTCGCGGCACTCCTGGTGGACCACTACCTCCTGTGAGCACCATGCAGCGACGCACCGCACTCCTCACCCTGGCCGCGACCGCAGCAGTGGCGGCCGGCTGCGCACCCGAAGGCAAGCCGCAGTTCAAGGCGGTGGACATCACCGGCGCCGACTACGCGAAGGACTTCGCGCTGCCCGACACCGAGGGAAAGATGCGCAGCATCCGCGACTTCCAGGGCAAGGCGGTCGTGGTTTTCTTCGGCTACACGCAGTGCCCCGACGTCTGCCCCACCACCCTGACCGAGATCGCCGAGGCCAAGCGCCTGCTCGGCCCGGACGGCGCGCGCGTCCAGGGCATCCTGGTGACGGTGGACCCGGAGCGCGACAAGCCCGAACTGCTGAAGGCCTACGTGGCCAACTTCGGCCCGGATTTCATCGCGCTGCGCGGGTCGGCCGAGCAGACGGCGGCGATCGCCAAGGACTTCAAGGTGTTCTACCGCCGCGTCGAGGGCAAGGCGCCGGGCAGCTACTTCATGGAGCACACCGCGTCCAGCTACGTGTACGACCCGCAGGGCCGGCTGCGCCTGTACGCGCGCTACGGTGGCGGCGCGCAGGCGCTGGCTGACGACCTGAAGCTGCTGCTCAAGGGCTGATGCGATGGACCACCTGCTCGGACGCAAGGGTGCGGCGCGCATCGCCCTGATTCCGCAGGAGGTTCTCGCAGCGCTCAACGCCGGGCGCATTCCCACGGTCAACCTGAACGAGTTCCTGGCGCTCGACCTGCACCTGCTGACCACGCGGGTGGCGCAGGACATCGGGCTCGATGCCGCCGCAGAGCGCCTGCACGACACGCTGGCGATGCTGCCTGCCTTTGCACCGGTCAAGCGCCACCTGCATGTCGCCCGCGCGCTGTACGACCTGGCCGAAGTGCGCGCGGACCGCGACGACGTCGCCCACGCGCTGGCCACCCATCCGAGCGACGTCGCGCGTTCCTGGGCGGCGCAGTGGATCGCCTTCGCGCGCCTTCCCCTCGCGGACAAGCTCGCCTCGGTGTCGCGCTTCGCGGCCGACCCGCACTTCGGCGTGCGCGAGATGGCATGGATGGCGGTGCGCGACGAGATCGCGGGCGACGTCGATGGCGCCGTGCAGCTGCTGCAGCCCTGGGTGACGGATCCCAACCCCAACATCCGCCGCTTCGCGAGCGAGGCGACGCGTCCGCGCGGCGTGTGGTGCGCGCAGATCGAGACGCTCAAGGGCGAGCCCTGGCGCGGCCTGCCCTTGCTGGAGCCGCTGCGCGCCGACGACAGCCGCTACGTGCAGAACTCGGTGGCCAACTGGCTGAACGACGCCGCGAAGACGCGGCCGGACTGGGTGCAGGAGGTGTGCGCGCGCTGGAGCCGGGGACGCGTCGCGCCTGCCACGCAGTACATCGTGCGACGCGCGCAGCGCAGCTTCGCGGCCGGCTAGAAGTTCAGCGGGCGGATCAGTTTCCGCTCACCGTGGTTCATCTGGTCCAGGCCGTCCAGGGCCCAGCGCAGGCTGCCTTCGCCGTCGAGGTCGGGGACCGGCAACATCGCGGCGGTGACGTGGAACTTCAAGGTCAGGGCGGAGGGGAGCGACTCGATCTGCCGCAGTCCGTTGGCGACGAGCTGCTGTGCCCGCGAGGTCACGGCCGGCGGCAGCACCGGCGCCTCCAGCAGCACGGCGAACTCGCGCTCGCCGACGCGCGCGGCCATGTCGAAGTCGACGATGGTGCGGCGCAGGTGCGAGGCGGCGACCACCAGCGATTTCTCCGCCGCTTCCTGGCCGAACTCCTGCGCGATCGCCTCGAAGTTGGCAATGCGCACGCCCAGCAGCGCGCAGTGCTGCTTCTGGCCGCGCGCATGCGCGAGGCTGGAGTCGAGGCGCTCGACGAACGCCTGCCGGTGCGGCAGCCCGGTGAGCGCGTCCGTGCGCGACAACGCGCTGGCGCGCAGGTCGGCCTCGCGCCGGGCCATCAGGCGCAGGTTGAGCGCGTAGTACAGGATGGGCAGTTCCAGCGCCACGCCCAGGAACAGGCCGAAGCGGGTGAAGGCATTGGTGGGCAGCAAGCCAAAGCTGCGCGCGAGCGGCAGCAGCGCCAGCAGCAGCACCGGGGCGAAAGCCAGTGCCACCAGGGCGAGATGGCGGTCGCGCCCCTCCAGCCAGCCCCACACCAGCATGCTGGCGATCGCGATCAGCGACAGCCCGGTGAAGGACAGCACCAGCGTCATCGAACTCCAGCTGCTCAGGACCACGTGCACCGCGGTCGCGCCCAGCAGGGCGGCGATCAGTGCCCAGACGCCGAGGTCCAGGGCGCGGGAGATGCGGGCCGGGTCCGTCACCACTTTCACGAACCAGAGGGCCGCGGCGGTCGCGGCGCCGGGCCACAGCGACAGCAGCGTGCTGTTCAACACCTGGAATTCAGGCCACAGGTGCTGCGCGCCGATGCCCGCGCGTCCCAGCTGGCCGGCGCCGAGCATGCCGATGTACAGCGCGAAGGCGAGGAAGGCCTTGTCGCGGAACACCAGCCCGTTGGCCAGGGCCGCGAGACCGACCAGCCCGGTCAACCCGAAGTACGCGCCGAAGGCGAACTGCGCCCCCTCGCGGGAGCGGCGCAGGACGTCCTCGCGCATCAGCGTCAACGGGGCCACGAAGTCCGAGCGATCGTCTTCCACCCGCAGCCAGTAGCGCACGGGCCGCGCGCTGTCGTTCACGAGGCGGAAAGTGGGCAGGCGGCCGGGGACGGCCCAGTCGGAAACGGCGCTGCTGGTGCCCGCGTTCTGCATCACCCATGCGCCTGCGGCGTCACGGTGGAACATCTGCACCTTGTCGTGGAAGGGGGCGGCGACCTCGAGGTACCAGCGTTGGCCGACAGGCACCGAGGCATCGAAGCGGATCCAGAGCGCGCCGTCGTGCACCGGTCCCTGCGAATCGCGCCGGCGCGTGCGCCACGGAAGGGCGTCGATCTCGGCTTCCACCTGGTCGATGGAGCGTTCGCCCCGCAGGTCAAGCCAGTACACCGAGTTCCGGTTGAGATTGACGGAGCCCTGCAGTCCCAGCTGCAGCACGGGAGGCTGGTCCGCTTCGGCCGGTTCGTCGGCCACGGCGTGTTCCGCCCCCACAGCGGAGGCGATCAACAGCAGGATGGCGCCGGCGGCGCGCAGGACTCTCCTCCACATGGCCCTCATTGTTGCAGGGCAATGGATGAGCATGCACCTTTCCGGACCGTGAAAGTCCCTCGAACGGTGCCGATACAACACATGAAAAAAGCCCGGCAATGCCGGGCTTGTCATGTGGGATGCGCGAGAAGGGTCAGGCGTACGAGGCCAGCGCCTTCTTCATTTTCTTCATCGCCGCCACTTCGATCTGCCGGATGCGCTCCGCTGACACCCCGTACTCGGCGGCCAGTTCGTGCAGCGTCATGCCGCCGGAGCCGTCGTCGTTCACCTTGAGCCAGCGCTCTTCCACGATGCGGCGACTGCGGGGATCCAGCTGCTCCAGCGCATCGGCGATGCCCTGGCTGGCCATGGTGTCGCGCTGCCGGTTTTCCAGTTCGGCGGTCGGTTCGTGCGTGGCATCGGCCAGGTAGGCGATCGGGCCGAAGCCTTCCTCGCCGTCATCGGCCGGGCCCGGATCGAGCACCACGTCACCGCCCGACATGCGGGTCTCCATCTCGATGACTTCCTCGCGCTTGACGTTCAGCTCGCGCGCCATCACCTCGATCTGGGCGTCGGTCAGCGTGTCGCGGTGCGTTTCGGCATCGGCGTCGTCCTTGAACCCCTGCTTCATGGAGCGCAGGTTGAAGAACAGCTTGCGCTGGGCCTTGGTCGTGGCGACCTTGACCATGCGCCAGTTCTTCAGGATGTACTCATGGATCTCGGCACGGATCCAGTGCAGGGCGTAGCTGACCAGTCGCACGCCCTGGTTGGGGTCGAAGCGCTTGACGGCCTTCATCAGGCCGATGTTGCCTTCCTGGATCAGGTCGCCGTGGGGCAGGCCGTAGCCCAGGTACTTGCGCGAGACGGACACCACCAGCCGCAGGTGGGACAGCACCAGCTTCCCGGCGGCTTCCAGGTCGTTTTCGTCCCTGAACTTCTTCGCGAATTCGTGTTCTTCCTCCGGCGTCAGCATCGGCAGGCGGTTGACCGCCGAGATGTACGCGTCCAGGTTGCCCAGCGACGGAACGACAGCCCATGGATTGGCAACTGCCAACGCCGTGGTACCCGTGGTTCCAATGGTTGAGGACATACCGGAATCTCCTTTTCTCGTGAAATATTAGCACTCTGTTAGAGGGAGTGCTAAGCAAAGGGTTCCGTAGGCAGGGGGGCCGACTCGTCGTCGGCGCGGGCTTGCCGTGAGGAGCGTCGCTGCCCCGGGGAAGCTCGCTTACCAGCGAATGCCGAGCTTCAGGAACAGCTTGCTCAGCACGAAGATGGGTCCGATCCAGAGGTATTGCAAGTCTTCGAAAAACGAAGGCTTCTTGCCCTCCATCTTGTGCCCGACGAACTGGGCGATCCAGGCCGCGACGAAGATCGCCATGGAAATCATGAGTGCGCGCTCACCCATCGCGTATACAGCGGCCAGCATGAGGATGGAGGCCAAAGCCATCGTCACCAGCCACACCAGGGACAGCCGGGCGTAGTAGACCAGGCTGGCCAGCAGGAACCCATAGGCGACCCAGGGGTGCAGCGAGAACAGCAGCCCGACCAGGCTGACCATGATCAGCGGGATCGCGACGAAGTGAATCTTTTCGTTGCGTGGATCGCGGTGGCTTTCCCCGTAGTGGGCCAGCAGCTGGTCGATCTTGCGCGGCGAAGGCGCGGCGGTGGGCTCGGTCAGGGTCGACATGGAAGGCTCCCGGCGGCGGACAATTCGCGGATTCTGGGAGTCGCGCGCCATGCAAGACTGTAAAGATCTGGACATTCTGAGCGTCACCACCACCGTCGGCTCCCGCGCCGATGCGCTGGGGCTCTGCCATGCGATCCTGGAACGCCGGCTTGCCGCCTGCGTCCAGGTCGAGGAAGGGCTGACCTCGCTTTACCGCTGGCAGGGCCAGGACTGCGAGGACGCGGAGGTGCGCCTGACGATCAAGACCCTGCCAGGGTGCGCGGAGGCCCTGCAGGCCCTGTTCCGCGAGGCGCACCCGTACGAGGTTCCTCAGTTCCTCGCAGTCGGCATGCGGGCGAGTCCCGCCTATGCCGAATGGGCCCGCTCGGAGGTGCAGCTGCAGATCGGCGGTGAGCTCGACCCGGTCTGACTCACGACAGCAGCGCCAGGGCGAACTCGCGGGCCTTGAAGGTTTCGAGGTCCTCCAGTTTTTCGCCCACGCCGATGAAATAGACCGGCAAGGGTTTCTCCTGCGCGATGGCGGCCAGCACGCCGCCCTTGGCGGTGCCATCGAGCTTGGTGACGACCAGGCCCGTGAGCTGCAGGACGGCGTCGAAGGCCTTCACCTGCTGCAAGGCGTTCTGCCCCGTGTTGCCGTCGATCACCAGCAGAACTTCGTGCGGAGCGGTGGCGTCCGCCTTCGTCACCACGCGCTTGATCTTGCGCAGTTCCTCCATCAGGTGCTGCTGCGTGGGCAGGCGGCCCGCAGTGTCCACGATGACCACGTTCTTGCCCCGCGCCTTGCCGGCGCTGACCGCATCGAAGCTCACGGCCGCCGGATCGCCGCCCGCCTGGCTGACGATTTCCACCTTGTTGCGGTCGGCCCAGATGGCCAGCTGCTCCTTGGCGGCCGCGCGGAACGTGTCCGCCGCGGCCAGCAGCACGGTCTCGCCGGCATCGGCCAGGTGCTTGGTGAGCTTGCCGATGGAGGTGGTCTTGCCGGCGCCGTTGACGCCCGCGACCATGATCACGGTCGGCTGGTGTTCGCCGATGGTGAGCGGCTTTTCCAGCGGGCGCAGCAGCTGCGTGAGGGCGTCCACCAGGATGTTCTTGGCCTGCACGGGACGGGTCGCACCGGTCGCGGCCACCTTCTGCTTCACGGCGTTCAGCAGGAACTCGGTCGCACCCACCCCCGTGTCGGCCATCAGCAGGGCGGTTTCCAGCTCTTCATAGAGCGCATCGTCGATCTGCGCGCCGGTGAACACCTGGGAGATGCTGGAACCGGTCTTGCGCAGGCCGGCGGACAGGCGATCCATCCAGTTTTGCCGCTCGGGCTCCACCGCAGCTACGGTGGGAATCTCCATCGGTGCGACCAGCGCGCTCCCGATCAATCCGCCGCCGGCCGGCGCCGGCGCCGGCGCTGGGGAGGGGGTCTGTGCGGGTGCCGCCGTGGCGGCAGGCACCTGGGTCCGGGGCGGCACGGCCGCACTGCTGCCGGGGATGGGCGCCGGTGTCGCGGCGGGCGCAGGAGCGGGGGTCGGCGGCGGTTTTTTCCGAAAGAAGCTGAACATCAGGGAGGTTTCTAGAATCACACGATTCTATGAAACGTCACGTGCGCACGCGCTTCCTCCCTTTCCTCCTCATTTCCGCACTGGCGCTGCACCTCCTGCCGCCCGCCAATGCGCAGATAGCGGGCCCCGCACCCAACCAGGAAAAGCCGCTGCAGTACACGCTGCCCAACGGCCTGACCGTCATCGTGAAGCCGGATCGGCGGGCGCCGACCGCGGTGCACATGCTGTACGTGCGGGTAGGGGCCATGGACGAAGTGGACGGCACGACGGGCGTGGCCCACGTGCTCGAACACATGCTGTTCAAGGGAACGCCCACCACCAAGCCGGGCGAATTCTCCCGCCGGGTGGCGGCGCTGGGTGGGCGCGAGAACGCTTTCACCACGCGGGACAACACGGGCTACTTCCAGCAGATCCCGGCGGGCAAGCTGGAGGACGTCATCAAGCTCGAATCCGACCGCTTCGCGCACAACCAGTGGCCGGACGACGAATTCAAGCGCGAGCTCGAGGTGGTCAAGGAGGAACGGCGCCTGCGCACCGACGACAACCCGCGCTCGCAGCTGTACGAGCAGCTCAGCGCGGTCGCCTACCAGGCCTCGCCGTACCGCCGCCCCGTGGTTGGCTGGATGAGCGACCTGGACGCGATGACGCCGCAGGACGCACGCGACTTCTACCGTCGCTGGTACGTGCCGGCCAATGCGGCGGTCGTCATTGCGGGCGACGTGGATCCGGTGCAGGTCAAGCGGCTGGTCGACAAGTACTACGGCAGCATCCCGGCGCGCGCCGTGCCGCCACGCAAGCCGCGCGAGGAACCGGCGCAAAACGGTATCCGGCGTCTCGAGTTCAAGGCCCCGGCCGACCAGTCCTACGTGACGCTCGCCTTCAAGGCCCCGCAGCTGCGCTCGTTCGACCGCACGCCGGAGAACGACGACGCGCTGGCGCTCACCGTGCTGGCCGCGGTGCTCGATGGCTATGAGGGCGCCCGCCTGGACCGGGCACTCACCCAGGGCGCCGACCGCGTCGCGGACAGCGTCGACGCAGGCAACGGCCTGTGGGGACGGGGTCCCCAGGTGTTCACGCTGAGCGGCGTGCCGGCCGCCGGCAAGACGCCCGAGCAGGTGGAGGCGGCGCTGCGCGAGCAGGTGGCCCGCGTCGCCCGCGAAGGCGTGACCGACAGCGAACTGCAGCGGGTGAAGACACGCTGGATCGCCGGCGAGATCTACAAGCTGGATTCCGTGATGGGCCAGGCGCGCGAACTGGGCAGCGGCTGGGTGATCGGCCTGCCGATCGACGCCGACGATCGCCTGATGGCGCGGCTGCGCGAAGTGACCGCCGAACAGGTGAAGTCGGTCGCCGCGCGCTATTTCGGCGACGAGCAGCTCACCGTGGGCATCCTGCGGCCGCTGCCGGTCGATCCCAACCGCAAGCCCCGCCAACCGGCCGTGCCGGTGCGCCATTGAAAGAACACCGCATGTTTTTCTCCTCATTCCTTGCGCGCGGCGCCGCGGTCGCCGCGCTGGCCCTGAGTTGTTCGGTTCCCGCGCTGGCTGCCCTGCCCATCCAGAAATGGCAGCAGCCCAGCGGCGCCCAGGTGTGGCTGGTGGAGAGCGCCAGCCTGCCCATCCTCGACGTCGAAATCGATTTCGATGCCGGTGAACGCCGCGATCCCGCCGACAAGGCCGGGCTCGCGGGCGTTACCGCCAGCATGACCTCCAAAGGCCTCCTGGCGCGCAATGGCGAGCCGGCGCTCGACGAGAACCAGCTCGGTGAAGCCTGGGCGGACCTGGGCGCCGGCTTCGGCGCCGGCGCCGGCCAGGACCGCATGAACTTCACCCTGCGCACGCTCACCTACCCGGACCTGCTGCAAAAGGCGGTGGCGCTGGGCGCCCGCCAGCTGGGCGAGCCGTCATTCCCGGACAACGTGTGGCAGCGCGACCGCCAACGCATGGTGGCGTCCCTGCGCGAGGCGAACACGCGTCCGGCGACCATCGCGGCGCGCACCTTCAACCAGGCGGTGTTCGGCTCCCACCCCTACGGCTACGACACAAGCGAAGAATCGCTGGCGCGCATCAGCGTGCAGGACATGCGCGAGTTCTACCGGGTGGTGCAGCCCTGCCGCGCCAAGGTCAGCGTGGTGGGCGCCGTGAGCCGGGCGCAGGCCGACCAGATCGTCACGACGTTGTTGTCGCGGCTGCCCGCCGGTGCCTGCCAGCCGCTGCCAGCGGTGGGCGAGGTGGCGCCGCTCACCGCCGCGGTGGAGCGCAATGTGCCCTTCGCCTCCGCCCAGGCGCACGTGTTCATCGGGCAGCCTGGCTACAAGCGGGCCGACCCCGACTACTTCCCGCTGCTGGTGGGCAACTACATCCTGGGCGGCGGCGGCTTCGTGTCGCGCCTGGCCGAGGAGGTGCGGCAAAAGCGCGGGCTGAGCTACAGCGTCTACAGCTACTTCGCGCCCGGCCTGCATGCGGGCGCCTTCACGCTGGGCCTGCAGACCCGGCCCGACCAGGCGGCGCAGGCCGTCCAGGTGTCGCGCGACGTGCTGCGGCGTTTCGTCGCCGAAGGACCCACCGAAACGGAGATGAAGGCCGCCAAGGACTTCATGGTCGGCGGCTTCGCCCTGCGCATCGACAGCAACCGCAAGCTGCTGGAGAACCTCTCCAACATCGCCTGGTACGACCTGCCCCTGGACTACCTGGACACCTGGACGCGGCAGGTGGAGAAGGTCACTGCCGCCGAAGTGAAAGCCGCCTTCGCCCGCAAGGTGCAGCCGGACCGGATGGTCACCGTGGTGGTCGGCGGTGCCGCCGCCGCCGCCAACGGGCAGTAAGCGATTCCCTGAAGGCCGACCCCTGTCAACTTTGACAGGGGTGGCCGTGCGCGCGCCCCGGTCGGCCTGAACAATGGCTTCGCGCTGTCACGCGTCTGGCGCGAGCCAGGGAGAGTCTGCACAGGGAGAGCGTGGGGCATGGCCGGGCGCCATGCCCCTTTTTTTGTGCGGTGCCCGGGTAAGCTCCCGGCATGCCCCGCCCCGCATCCCCGGCCCGCCGCGGCCTTCCGAACCAGGTCCGCATCATCGGCGGCCTGTGGAAACGCACCCCGCTGCCGGTGGCCGACCGGCCCGGGCTGCGTCCCACGCCGGACCGGGTGCGCGAAACCCTCTTCAACTGGCTGGGCCAGGACCTCACCGGCTGGCGCTGCGTGGACGCCTTCGCCGGCACTGGCGCCCTCGGCCTCGAGGCAGCCTCCCGCGGGGCGGCGGACGTGCTCCTGGTGGAAGCGGAAGGAGCGCTGGTGGACCAGCTGCGGGCCGTCGTGCAACGGCTCGATGCCCGCAACGTGCGCGTGCAGCGGGGCGATGGACTGCGCGCTCTCGCCGGCCTGCCGGCGGCTGGCACGGACCTGGTGTTCCTGGATCCCCCCTTCGAGGCCGACCTGTTCGACAAGGCGCTGGCCGCGGCGCGGCCTGCCCTCAGCGCGGAGGGCTTCCTCTACCTGGAGGCACCGGCCGAATGGAGCGGCGAGGCGCTGGCCCGCCACCGGCTGGAACGGGTGCGCCACATGAAGGCCGGGGCCGTCCACGGGCACCTGCTTCGCCCGGCTGCATAATCCGGCGCAGCAAACCTGCCCGCCTGCGCTGGCGACGAGGAGACCCCATGGCCCAAGACGTCATCGCCGTCTATCCCGGCACCTTCGATCCGATGACCCTGGGCCACGAGGACGTGGTGCGCCGCGCGTGCCAGCTGTTCGGGCGCCTCATCGTCGCGGTGGCCGCGGGGCACCACAAGAAGTCGCTCTTCACCATGCAGGAGCGCATCGACATGGCCCGGGAAGCGCTGCGTGCCTACCCGACGGTGACCGTGGAAGGCTTCAGCGGGCTGGTGCGGGATTTCGTCGTCGCGCGGGGCGGCAAGGCCATGGTGCGCGGCGTGCGCGCGGTGACCGACTTCGACTACGAATTCCAGCTGGCCGGCATGAACCGGCACCTGATGCCGGACGTCGAGACGGTGTTCCTCACGCCCAGCGACAAGTACCAGTTCATCAGCAGCACCTTCGTGCGCGAGATCGCCGTGCTGGGCGGGGAGGTGCACCAGTTCGTGTCGCCCTCCGTGCAGCAGCGGCTGGTGGAAAAGGTGCGCAGCCTCGGCCGCGACGGCTAGCAGGCTGCTAGCCCGGCAGGCCGTCCAACCAGGTCGCCAGCGCCGCATTCACCAGGGCGGGCTGCTCCATGGTCAGCATGTGCCCGCAGCGGGGCACCATCATCAGCTGCGCCGTCGTCACCAGTTGCGCGATTTCCCGCGACCGTTCCGGCGGCGTCAATCGGTCGGCCTCCCCGCACAGGACCAGCACGGGGCACCGCAGCCGCGGCAAGTGGGGGCGAGCATCGGGGCGTGCGATGACGGCGCGGTTTTGCCGGATCAACTGGTCGGCGCCGGCCGCGAGCACGAAGTCCAGGTAGGTGGCGCCCAGTGCCTGCGCATGGTCCGGATGGAACGCCATGGCGATGTTGGGGGCGATCACCTCGCGGGCGCGACCCTGTGCGAAGAGTTCGATCGCCGATTCGCGCAGTGCGGTCATTTCCGGGCTGTCGGGGCGGGCGTCGGTGCCAAGGAGCGCGAGTCCGCGCACCTGGTCGGGCGCCTGCCGCGCGGCCTCCATGGCGATCATCCCGCCCATGGAGGCGCCGCACAGGATCAGGGGCCCGGCGTGCCGGCGCAGCAGCGCCGCCGCCATGGCCGGGATGCTGTCTTCGTGCGTGTGCACGTCGGTGACCACCGGTTGCCAGCGCGCGAGCGCGGCGAGCTGGTCGCGCCACATCGCGCGGTCGCCGGCCAGGCCCGGCAGGAAAACCAGTGTTGCCATGAGGATGAAAAAGCAGGGCTTCGCGGGTAAAGCGCATTCTGCCTGCGCTCCCGGGCCGGGATAATCGAGCGACAAGGGAGTGGGGCGCATGACGGAACTGCTGCTGATCCGGCACGGCGAGACGGACATGAACCGGGAGCTGCGCTTCCAGGGCCAGGTCAACGTCGGCCTCAATTCCATCGGCCACGAGCAGGCCCGGCGGGTGGCGGCGCGCATGGCGGGCGAGAAGGCCGATGCGTTCTACGTCAGCGACCTGCTGCGCGCGCGCCAGACCGCCGATCCCATCTCCGGGCAACTTTCAATGAAACCGGTCTTCGAAAAGGGCCTGCGCGAGCAGCACTTCGGCCGCGTCGACGGCATGCGCGTCGAAGACATCCAGCGGGACCACCCGGATGCCTGGGCCGGCTGGCTGCGCTTCGACGAGGACTTCGCGATGCCGCAGGGCGAGTCCACGCGCAGCTTCCACGGGCGCGTGATGGAGGCAGTGCAGCGCGTGGTCGCGGCGCACCCGCAGCAGACGGTGGTGGTGGTCACGCACGGGGGCGTGCTGGACATGATCTACCGCACCGCGCGCTCGCTAGGCCTGAACGGTCCGCGGCAGAGCGACATCCCCAACGCCGGCCTCAATCGCATCCGCGTGCGCGAGGGCGCGATGGAAATCCTGGCCTGGGCGGACACGCGGCACCTGGCGGACCTGCCGCCGCAGCCGGTCTACGATCAGAAGAAGCTGGTCGCCAGGCCGGACAAACCCAGCGCGGCATAGAGCTTCGCGGCCTGGCGCTTCAGGCGTTTCGACTCGGGTTGCGCGCGAAGCTGCGGCTGCAGCAGGTTCTGCGCACCGGCGAGACGGCCGCTGCGGATCAATGCGTCGAGGTGCATCTGCGCGAACAGGTCGCGCTGCGCATGGCTGCCGCCGATCTCCACGAGTTGGGGCAGGGCGAAACCCAGCGCATCGACCGCCGTTTTCCACTCGCCGGTGGCGTGCGCCAGCACGCCGCGCCCTGCGGGCACGCACACACGCTGCCACACCTGCGCATCGTCGCCGCGACGCTGCTGGGCGTGCAGCTCGATGCTCGCCATCCAGCCATGCGCCTCCTCGATCCGGCCCGCGCGGGCGAGGCCGTAGAGGTACTGCAGGTCGAGGAAAGGCAGCACGTGGTCGTACGACCGATGCCCAAGGTGCAGCGCCACGTCCTGCCAGCGCGTGCCGACGTCGATCCCGGCGAGTTCGGCGCGCGCCAGCAGGGAGATCGCATTGATCTGGTCCTGGCTGTAGTCCTTCGCCTCGCCCCAAACGTGCCGGTCGTGGATCGCCAGCACTTCGTCCGCGAGGTCCAACTCCAGCGCGAACAATGCCTGGTGCCACCAGTTGTGCGTCACCATGAAGGAGTTGAGTCCGGTCCAGGTGGCACTCACGTCCTGCAGGAACGCATGGCCTTCATTCAGGCGGCCGCGCGTGAGCATCACGTGCGCCAGCGCGTGATGCGCCCAAGGCTCCTTGCGCCGCAGGGCGATCGCCTGGCGCGCGCTGGCCTCGGCCTCCTCCAGGAAGTGGCACTGCTCCCAGGCGAAGGCCAGCATGCCGTGCAGGTAGGCGACATCTCTGGCCGCCGGCAGGGCCGTCAGCGCCAGGCGCAGCATGCCCGGCGAGTCGCCCCGATTGAACAGGTGGTACTGGCCGAGCTTGAGGGAGACCATGTCGCGCGGGTGGGCGAGCGCCTGTTCCTCGTGCAGCGCGATCGCGCGCGTCACGTCGCCTTCGACCCAGGCAGACACCGCGGCGATGAAGCGCTGCTCCCGCTGGTTCGCCCGCATCTCGCCCGCGCGGGCGCGCTCGATGAAGGGCCGTGCATTCGCCGGGGCCTCCCGCGACTCGGCGAACATGTGCAGCGCGGCGCAGCAGGCCTGGATGATCGGGCTGTCGTCCCCCTCGGCACGCAGGATGTCGGCCGCGCGGGCCTCGCTGGCGATGAAGCCCTCGACGAAATCGTTCAGCGCGGGGAGGCTGGCCTCGCTGGCGAGCGTGACGGGATTGCCGAGCGCATCAGTCCACATGGTGCACGGCTTCCGAGGGCGGCTGCGGCCACGGCCGCTGCGGTTCCCGGATCTGCTCGAAGGCGCGCGCCACCTGCAGCACGCCCAGGTCGTCGAAACGCTTGCCCGCGATCTGCAGGCCGATGGGCAAACCGTCGGCCGTGTAGCCGCAATTGATCGAGGCCGCCGGCTGCTCCGACATGTTGAAGGGCACGGTGAAGCCGATGTGCTCCAGGGGCCGCAACGGATCGTTGGTGGGCGAAGGCAGCTCCGCGCGGAAGGCGGGCACCGGCGACACCGGGGAGAGCACGTAGTCGAAGGGCCGACAGGCGTTGACCGTCGCGACGCGCGTGAGATGGAACTGGTGGAAAGCGCGGAACACTGCTTCGCCGGTCATCCCCGCCGCGCTGTCGGCCCAGTGCTGGATGTAGGACAGCACGCGCGCCTTGACGTCGGGGTGCAGCGCACGCATGTCCACGTGCGAGCGCATGCGCCAGAAGTGGTCCATGCCGTCGAGCATGGCCTGGGTCATGAAGGGCTTCATGGGCGCCACCACGGCGCCGGCGCGCTCGAACTGCTGCGCGGCACGTTGCACCGCCGCGCGCACCTCGGGCTCCACGGCAAGGCCGCAACCGGCATCCAGCAACAAGCCGATGCGCAGCCCGTGCAGGCGGTCCGCGCCGGCCTCGAAACGGTCCCAGGCGATGTCCTGCGGCGGCAGGTTCATGCTGTCGCGGTCGTCCGGCCGCGCGAGGACGTCCATGAACAGGGCCGCGTCCGCGACGGTGCGCGTCATAGGCCCGGCCGCGCGGCCCATGTAGGGAGGATCGATGGGGATGCGACCCAGGCTCGGCTTCAGCGTGAAGATGCCGCACCAGCCCGCGGGCAGACGCAGCGAGCCGCCGATGTCGGTGCCGATGTGCAGCGGACCGTAGCCAGCCGCGGCGGCCGCAGCCGCGCCCGCGCTGGAGCCGCCCGGCGTGCGGGAACGGTCCCAGGGATTGCGCGCCAGCTTGTGGAAGCTCGAAAGGCCGGAAGACAGCATGCCGTAGTCGGGCATGGTGGTCTTGGCGAGCAGGATGCCCCCATGCTCGCGCACGCGCGCTGCCGGCGGGGCGTCGGCCGGCGCCGCCACCAGTTCCATGGCCGCCGTGCCGAGCGGGGTCGGATCCCCCCGCGTCGCGATGTTGTCCTTGATGGTGACCGGAACGCCGTCGATCAGGCCCAGCGGCTGGCCGGCGCGCCAGCGTGCTTCGCTGGCCCGCGCCTGTTCCAGCACTTGCTCCGGCCGCAGCAGGTACAGCGCCTGCAACGCGTGTTCCCAGCGTTCGACGTGCCCCAGAACGCTGCGCGCCACTTCCACCGGCGAGAGTTCGCGCCGGCGGTACCGGGAGACGAGCTCAGGCGCCGACAGTTCGTGCAAGGCCTCCGGCACGGCTCAGGCCCAGCTGATGGAAGAGAGGTCGTTGACGAAGATGGGCATGTCCTTCCAAAGGCCACGCACGTTCTTGTTGGCGACGGTCACCCATTGCGGCTGGTACAGGAAGGCATGCACCGAATCGTCGGCCAGCACGCGCTGCAGGTCGGCCTGCAGCTTCAGGCGGTCCTTGGCGTTGGCCGTGGTCTTGTACTTGGCGTACAGGTCGTTGAACTTCGCGGACTGGTAATTCCAGTAGTAGTCGGGCTTGGCGAAGTTGCCCAGGTCGAAAGGCTCGACGTGCGAGATGATCGTCATGTCGTAGTTCTTGTTGCCGTAGACGTTGGACAGCCATTGCGCCCATTCCACGTTCTGCAGCTTGGCGGTGATGCCCACCTTGGCCAGCTGCGAGGCGATCACTTCCCCGCCCTGGCGCGCATAAGGCGGCGGGGGCAGCGTGATGGTGACTTCCAGCGGCCCGTTGACGCCCGCTTCCTTCAGCAAGGCCCTGGCCTTGTCCGGGTTGTAGGCATTCACGCCCGTCATGTCGACGTAGCCAGGCGCGCTGGGCGGATAGTGGCTGCCGATGGGCGCACCGTAGCCGTCACCGGCTCCCTGGATCACGGCTTTGCGGTCGATCGCCATCGCGACCGCGCGGCGCACGCGCACGTCGTCGAACGGCTTCTTCTTGTTGTTGATGGCGAGGATGGTCTTGGCGCGGGAGCCGGACACGACCACCTGGAACTTCGGGTTGCCCTTGAACTGCTCCACGCTGCGCGGTGTCACGCGCGGGAAGGCGTCGACGTCACCGGCCAGCAGCGCGGCGACCTGCGCCGCCGGATCGGAAATGAAGCGGAAGGTCGCGCGGTTGACCTTGATGGCGGCGGCGTTGCGGTACTCGGGCCACTTCTTCAGCAAGATGGAGGAGCCCTTGACCCAGTTGTCCAGCACGAAGGGACCGGTGCCCACCGGCTTGGTCATGTTGGTGTCGGCGCTCTTGGGCTCCACGATGACCGCGGTGGCCTGGCCGAGCAGGAAGGGGAAGTCGGGGTCGATCTCCTTGGTGAGGATCACCACCGTCTGGTCGTCCACCGCCCGGGTCGTGAGGTTGGCGAAGGTGCGCTTGTCCTTGTTGGTGCTCTTCTCCGCACCCGCGCGGTCGAAGGCGAACTTGACCGTCTGAGCATTGAAGGGCTCGCCGTTGTGGAACTTCACGCCCTTGCGCAGCTTGAAGGTGTAGGTGGTGAGGTCGGGCGAGACTTCCCAGCTCTCGGCCAGCAGCGGCGTGACCGACCCGTCCGCATTGATCTTGGTCAGCGTCTCGTAGATGTTGTAGAGCGTGACTTCGCCGATGGAAGAAGCCGCACCGCCCGTGGGATCCAGGCCGGGGCTGGGCTCCAGCGCCATGGCCATCACGATCGAGTCCTTGCGGTTCTGGGCCAGCACGCCCCCCGCGGGCAGGGTGGCGAGGGCGGCCAGGGAAGCGGTGCGCGTGAGCACGCTGCGGCGTTGGATCATGGTGAGGAACTCCAGGGAGCGATGAAAAACGGAAGAAGGGCCACTGCCGGGCCGTCGGTGGGAATCATCGGCCAGATTGCGCGGCGGAAGCAAGAGGGGCGACCTTGGGCTCCGCCTCGGGCACGGCGGCGAGCAAGGTCCGGGTGTAGGGGTGCTGCGCCGCGGTGAACAGCTGCCCGGGCGGACCCTGTTCGACGATGCGGCCCTGCCAGAGAACGGCCACGTCGTCGCACAGGTGGTGCACCACGGCCAGGTCGTGGCTGATCAGCATGTAGGTGATGCCGAATTCCGCCTGCAGGTCCAGCATCAGGTTGAGGACCTGCGCCTGCACCGACACGTCCAGCGCGCTCACGGGCTCGTCGGCGACGATCAGGCGGGGCCGCGTGATCAGCGCCCGGGCGATCGCGATGCGCTGCCGCTGGCCGCCGGAGAACTCGTGCGGGTACTTGCGCAGGTCGCTGGCGCGCAGGCCCACCGCCTGCAGGGCTTCGCTGGCGCGCTGGTGCTGCTCGTCGCGCGTCATGCCGCCTTGCGCGCTGAGCGGTTCGGCGACGATGCGCTCCACCGTCTGGCGCGGGTCGAGCGAGCCGTACGGGTCCTGGAACACCATCTGGAAATCACGCCGCGCGCTGCGCAGTTCCTCGCGCGGCAGGGCGTGCAGGTCGCGCCCGAGCATGCGCACCGTGCCGGAGGTGGGCTGGTCCAGCGCCATCACCAGCCGCGCCAGCGTCGATTTTCCGGATCCGGATTCGCCCACGATGCCCAGGCTGCGTCCGGCCTCGATGGTGAAGCTCACGCCCTTGAGCGCGTGCACTTTCCCCGGCGGCTGCAGCAGCTTCTCCCGTGGCAGCACGTAGTCCTTGGTGAGGTTTTCCACCTGGAGCAACGGTGCGCTCATGCGGGGGCTCCGGCGCGCAGTTCCGCCGCCACGGCATCCAGGCGGATGCAGCGGGCGCGGTGCCCGGGCTCCACCTCGAACGGCGGCGGCAGCTTGGCATCGCACTCGGGGATGGCGAAGCGACAGCGCCCCGCGAACGGGCAGCCCTGCGGCAGGTCCACCAGTTCCGGGACCGTGCCGGGGATGGTGACCAGCCGCTGGCCCTTGGCCCTGTGCAGGCCGGGGCGCGCGGCGAACAGGCCGAGCGTGTAGGGATGCCGGCGATGGGCGAACACCGCCGCCGTCGGGCCGCTTTCGACCACGCTGCCGCCGTACATCACCAGCATGCGCTGCACGTTCTGCGCGATCACGCCGAGGTCGTGCGAGATGAGCATCAGCGCCATGCGCCGTTCGGCCACCAGCTCGCGCAGCAGGTCGAGGATCTGCCGCTGGATGGTGACGTCCAGCGCGGTCGTCGGCTCGTCGGCGATCAGCAGGTCGGGGCCGCAGGCCAGCGCCATCGCGATCGTGATGCGCTGGCGCTGGCCGCCCGAGAACTGGTGCGGATAGGCATCGATGCGGCGCGCGGCATCGGGAATGCCCACGCGGTCGAGCAGCGCAACGGCTTCCTTGCGGGCGACCGCCGCCGACATGCCGCGGTGCAGCCGCAGCGGCTCGGCCACCTGGTCGCCGACGGGGTGCACCGGGTTCAACGCGGTCATGGGTTCCTGGAAGATCATGCCGATGCGGTCTCCGCGCAGCGCGCACATCTCCCGCTCCGGCCGGCCCACCAGTTGCTGGCCCTCGAACACGATGCTGCCGCTCACGCGGGCCTGTTCCGGCAGCAGCCCCATCAAGGCCATGGCGGTGAGGGACTTGCCGCTGCCGGACTCCCCGATCAGGCCCAGCGTTTCGCCGGGCTCCAGCGAGAAGCTCACGTTGCGCACGGCGAAGGCGGGGCCGCGGTGGGTCTGCAGTTCAACGGAGAGGTCGCGCACTTCGAGCAGCGGCACCCGCGCCGAAGATGCGCCACCGTCTGCTCCGGGGACAGCCTGGGCCCCTTCGCTCTTTGGCGTCGACGCGGCGTGCGGCACGTGCGGTCTCATCGTTTGCGCGCCAGCCGCGGATCGAACAGGTCGCGCAGGCCGTCACCGAGCAGGTTCAACCCCAGCACCGCGAACGCGATGGCCAGCCCGGGAAACACCGCCAGCAGCGGCGCCTGGAACAGCAGCGTCTGCGCCTCGCTGAGCATGCGGCCCCACGAGGGCTGCGGCGGCTGCGTGCCGAGACCCAGGTAAGAGAGTGCCGCTTCGGCCAGGATCGCGATGGCGAAGCGGATGGTCGCCTGCACGATCAGCACGGACGCGATGTTGGGCAGCACATGTTCCACCGTGATGGCGAAGCTGCCCTTGCCGCAGGCGCGCGCGGCGAGCACGAACTCGCGTGCCCACACCGTGTTGGCCGAGGCGCGGGTGATGCGGGCGAACGTGGGGATGTTGTAGATGCCGATGGCGATGATGGCGTTCACCATCCCCGGCCCGAAGACCGCGGTGAGCATGATGGCCGACAGGATGGCCGGAAAGGCAAAGCCGAAGTCGGCGAGGCGCATGATCGCTTCCTCCATCCATCCTCGCTTGGCCGAAGCGAACAGTCCCAGCGCCGTGCCGATGACCAGACCGATGCCCACCGCGATGAGGCCGACCGCGATCGACGCGCGCGCGCCCACCAGCAGCAGCGAGACTACGTCGCGGCCATAGGGGTCGGTGCCCAGCCAGTAGGTGCGGTCCGGCGCCCGCAGCTTGAGCCCCATGTCGATGTCGTAGGGGTTGTGCGGCGTCCACGCGAAGGACAGCGCCGCCGCCAGCACCAGCAGCGCGGTGAGCACCAGGCCGATCATGAAGCTCGGGCTGCGCCGCGCGCGTCGCCAGAAGCCCGGCCCTGCGGCGGCGACGACCGATGCCGTGTCCAGCACGGCACTCATATGTCGCTCGCCTTCACCCGCGGATCGATCACCGCATAGAGCACGTCCACCACGAAATTGACGATGACGACCATCGCCGCCAGCAGCATCACGCAGTTGCGCACCACGATGAGGTCCCGGTTGGCGATCGACTGGAAGATCAGCCGGCCGAGCCCGGGCAGGTAGAAGACGCTTTCGACGACGATAGTTCCCGCCAGCAGCTCCGCGAACTGCAGGCCCATGACGGTGATGACCGGGATCAGCGCATTGCGCAGCACGTGGCCCCACAGCGTGGCGCGCTGCGACACGCCCTTGGCCCGGGCGGTCCGCACGAAGTCCTCGCGCAGCACCTCCAGCACCGAGGAGCGGGTGATGCGCGCCAGGATCGCCGACTGCACCACCGCCAGGGAGAGCGCCGGCAGCATGAGCGCCTTGAGGCCAGGCAGCAAGCCTTCCTCCCAGCCCGGGAAGCCGCCGGCCGAGAACCACCTCAGCTGAACGGAGAACAGCAGGATCAGCAGGATCGCGAACCAGAAGTTCGGGATGGCGATGCCGACCTGCGTGAGCCCCATGATGCCGACGTCGCCCAGCTTGTTGTGGCGCGAAGCCGCGTAGAGGCCGGCCGCCAGGGCCAGCACCGTGGTGAGCGCCATCGCCAGCAAAGCCAACGGCACGGTCAGGGTCAGGCGTTGCAGCACCAGTTCGCCTACCGGCGTGCTGTAGGCGTAGCTCATCCCCAGGTCGCCGTGCAGCATGCCGGTGATCCATTCCCAGTAGCGGGCCGCACCCGGCCGGTCCAGGCCCAGTTTCTGTGCCAGGGCGGCGACGGCCTCCGGCGAGGCATCCGGGCCCATCAGGATCTGCGCCGCGTTTCCGGGCAGGATTTCCAGCACCAGGAACACCACCACGGACGTGCCTACCAGTGTCGCAATCAGGGTGATGAGGCGCTTGAAGAAGAACAGACTCATGCCGGCGGGGATAATGCCAGAACCGTACCAGGAGACCCCGGCCGCCATGGCATTGATGATTACCGACGAGTGCATCAACTGCGATGTCTGCGAGCCGGAGTGCCCGAACGAGGCCATCTTCCTCGGGCCGGAGATCTACCAGATCGATCCCGACAAGTGCACCGAGTGCGTGGGCCACTTCGACGAACCGCAGTGCGTGCAGGTCTGCCCGGTGGCCTGCATCCCGCTGAACCCGCAGCGGGTGGAAAGCCGCGAGACGCTGTTCCAGAAGTACCAGCGACTGACGGCACGGGCAAAGAGCGATGCCGGCGGCCTGCCGCCGGCCGGCGAGACTCCCGCCGCCTAGGCGTCGGGCTTGTCCTTGGCCTTCTTCGCGGCCTTGTCCTTCCCGTCTTTCTTCTTGCTTTCGCCAGGCGGGCGCGGCGACTGTGCGGTGAATGGATCGAGCTTTCCGGCCTTGGCGCGGGCGCCATCGCGCGGTGGCGCGGGAGGCTGGGAAACGGGAGCGGTCGGCGCGATCACGACCGCCTTGGGCGCGTTCTTCTCCTGGGCCAGCCGAGCCTTTTCCATCGCATCCGCGCGCCTTGCGTCGGCGGCTGCGACGCTGCCGGAGCGGGCGGCCTCCGCCGGAGTGCGCGGGTCGGCGGCCGTGACCGGCGCGCCGCCGGGGCAGGGCTGCTGGCTGTAGCTGTTGCCGCAGCGGTAGACCGTCTGGGACTGGACCCAGGGAGCGCTCAGGGCCAGGGCAGCGGCCAGGATGGTGTCTTGCAGGCGCACGGTCTCCTCCTTGCGGTGGGTCAGGGTTCTGCGGGGCGCGGCGGTTTGGGCCGCGGCGCCGTGTGGGTGTGCACGATCAGCGTGGCCTTGTCCATTTCGCCGGCCAGCAGGGCGGGCACCGCCTTGAGGGTGCGCGAGATGCACTCTTCCATCGCGGTGCGCTGCTCCGGGGCCGGCTTCTTGAGCACCCAGTTGATGACCTCGGATTTGACGCCGGGGTGGCCGATGCCGATGCGCAGGCGCCAGTAATCGCCCGTCCCCAGCTGCCCATGGATGTCGCGCAGGCCGTTGTGGCCCGCATGGCTGCCGCCGAACTTGAGCTTGGCCTGGCCGGGCACGACGTCGAGCTCGTCATGCACCACCAGGATTTCCTCGGGTTCGATCTTGTAGAAGCGCGCGAGCGCCGCCACCGACTTGCCCGACAGGTTCATGAAGGTCTGGGGCTCCAGCAGCCACACGGTCTGCCCATGCACGTTGGCCCGCGCCACCAGTCCGTGGTAGCCGCGCTCGGCAACCAGGTTCACCTTCAGGTCGCGGGCGAGTTCGTCCACCCACCAGAAACCGGCATTGTGGCGGGTGGCTTCGTACTCGGGGCCGGGATTGCCCAGGCCGACGAACAGCTTGATCATGATGTGCCCGAAAGGTAGTCGAGGACGCTGGTGCGTCGAAGGGAACTATTGTCGCCAGCCGGAACGGAAAAGGCCCGCGAATGCGGGCCTTCGGGTTCCTGCCGGGGCAGGAGGCTGTCCGCGGGATCGCCGCGGCGCCGGTCACTTCTTGGCGGGGGCCTTCGCGGCGGGCTTGGCGGCCGCTTCCTTGCCTGCGGCCTTGGCCGGAGCGGCCTTGGCTTCGGCTGCGGGAGCAGCGACGGCACCTTCGGCGCCGGCAGCGGCGGTCTCGGCGGACTCTTCGGCCGCAGAGGTCACCACCGACACGATCACCGGGTTCGGCTTGCCGTGCGTCACGGCCTTCACGCCCTTGGGCAAGGCCAGGTCGTTCAGGTGCAGGGACATGCCCTTCTTCAGGCCGGACAGGTCTACCTCGATGAACTCGGGCAGGTCCGCGGGCAGGCAGGAGATGTCCAGGTCGTTCACGACCGGGTTCACCAGGCAGTGCTCCAGCTTGACGGCCTGGGACTCTTCCGCGCCCTTGAAGTGCAGCGGCACCTTCATGTGCAGGCGGGTGTTGGCGTCCACGCGCTGGAAGTCCACGTGCTGGACCTGCTGGCGGTACGGGTGGTACTGCACGTCACGCAGCAGCACCTTGGCGGACTTGCCGGCCAGGTCCATCTCGAGGATGGACGAGTGGAAGGCCTCCTTCTTGAGGGCGTGCCACAGGGCGTTGTGATCGAGTTCGATCAGCTGGGGCTGGCCCTCGCCGCCGTACACGATGCCGGGCGTCTTGCCCACGTTGCGGAGACGGCGGCTCGCACCCGTACCCTGCTTGGCGCGCTCGAAAGCGACGAATTTCATAACGTTCTCCAATTCGGACAGGCACCGCGACCAGTGCTGCCGGTTCAAAAAAGGCCCCCTTCATGGGGGCCACGAAAGCCTCAGAACAGGTTGACCTGGTCCGAGAACAGGCTCATCACCGACTCGCCGGTGGCGATGCGCTGGATCGTTTCGGCGATCAGCGGCGCCACCGTGAGCTGGCGGATCTTGCTGCAGCCCCGCGCGGCGTCCGACAGCGGGATGGTGTTGGTCACCACGACTTCATCGAGCGCCGCGCCCTTGGCGATGCGGTCGATGGCGGGACCCGAAAAGATCGGGTGCGTGCAGTACGCATACACGTGCTTGGCGCCGCGCTCCTTGAGCACCTCGGCCGCCTTTACCAGCGTGCCGGCGGTGTCGATCATGTCGTCCATGATCACGCAGTTGCGGCCCTCGATGTCGCCGATGACGTGCATCACTTCGGACACGTTCGCCTTGGGGCGGCGCTTGTCGATGATGGCGAGGTCGGTGCCCAGCTGCTTGGCGAGCGCACGGGCGCGCACCACGCCGCCGACGTCCGGCGACACCACGATCAGGTCCTCGTAGTTCTTCTGGCGCAGGTCGCGCAGCAGCACCGGCGAGGCGTAGATGTTGTCGACGGGGATGTCGAAGAAGCCCTGGATCTGGTCGGCGTGCAGGTCCATGGTCAGGACGCGCGCCACTCCCACAGTTTCCAGCAGGTTGGCTACCACCTTCGCCGAGATCGGCACCCGGCTCGAGCGCGGACGGCGATCCTGGCGGGCGTACCCGAAGTACGGAATCACCGCGCTGATCCGCTCGGCCGACGCACGCTTGAGGGCGTCGACCATGATCAGCAGTTCCATCAGGTTTTCGTTGGTCGGGGCGCAGGTGGACTGCACCACGAACACGTCCCGCGCCCGCACGTTGGTGTTGACTTCCACGGTGATCTCGCCGTCGGAGAAGCGGCCGACGGTCGCTGCCCCGAGCGAGATGCCCAGGTGCCCGGCGATCTCTTCGGCCAATGCCGGATTGGCATTGCCGGCGAACACCATGAAATCGGGAGTGGGAGGAGCGACCTGCATGTGGAAAGTGATTTCAGATCCAACTCAACGAACGGTTTGGCAGGGGAGGAAGGACTCGAACCCTCGCATGCCGGAATCAAAATCCGGTGCCTTAACCAACTTGGCGACTCCCCTACACGGGTCGACCGCTGAAAATCAGCCGCCGACCGAATCGTCGCTGGGTGCCCATCCCACCAGGGGATGAACCTCCATATTGCCGCATTCCCGCACCACCCAGCCAGCCTGGGCCCAATGCTCGGGGGCCTGCGCCAGGCTCTGTCCTGGCGGCAGCAGCGCGAAGACCGCGCTGCCCGAACCCGTCATGCGGGCCCGCAAACCCTGCGAACCCAGCCATTCGATCGCTTCGCCCACCTCGGGGCAAAGCAGCCGGGCCACGGGCTCCAGGTCGTTGTGACCGAAACCCCAGGGATCTGCAGCAAAGCCCGAGATTGTAGCACTGTCGCTGTCCCGTTTCAGCGCGGGGTGACCGAAGATGTCCTGGGTGGCCAGCCCGCGCGCTGGCTTGACAACGGCAAAGCGGGCAGCCGGCAGCGTGACCGGCGTGATGCGCTCGCCCACGCCCTCGACCCAGGCATTCCGTCCGCGCAGGAAGAAAGGCACGTCGGCGCCCAGCGCCAAGCCGATCTTCTCGAGCGCCGACAGTCCCAGGCCGAGCCGCCAGAGCTGGTTGAGCGCCAGCAGGCAGCTGGCAGCGTCCGAGGAGCCCCCGCCCATGCCCGCTTGCGCGGGCAGGCGCTTGTCCACCTGGATGTGCGCGCCATGGGACGTCCCCGACGCTTGCTGGAGCGCCCGGGCGGCGCGCAGCACCAGGTCGTCCGCGGGCAAGGACGCCCCGAGGTCTTCGCGGCTGAGCTTGCCCGCCGGCCGCAACTCGAAATGCAGCGTGTCGTGCCAGTCCAGCAGCATGAAGACCGACTGCAGCAGGTGGTAACCGTCGGCCCGCCGGCCCGTGACGTGCAGGAACAGGTTGAGTTTTGCGGGCGCGGCGACGTCGAACAGGGCTCGCATCGCAGCCGTCAGCGTTCGAACAACACCCGCAGGTCCGCAGGCGGCGTCGGATCGGTCCGGCGCGCCCGCAGGCGGCCTTCCGCCACCTGGCTCACGTCCGGCTCCCAGCCCGGGATCGGCGTGGCCCGGCCCGCCAGCCAGTCGAACAGCGCCGCCACCGGAAGCTGGGCGCCCGTGGCTTCCTGCGCCAGCGCGTCCAGCGACGGGAACTCGCGGGTCTTGCCATTGGAGCGCAACACTGCGGTGCCGGGAGTCCAGCCCAGCACGGCAATGGTGCCGCCGAGGGGATTGAACAGGCTCAGCTCACCGGCGTCGGGAGCACCCTTGAGTTCGAACCCGGCAGAGAAGGATTGGCTCGCCTGGCCCTCGACGGTCAGGGCCAGCCGACCGGTCCAGACTTGCACGCCCGTGGCGGCCGGCGTGCGTGGTGGCACCGCACAGCCCGCGAGCAGCGCGGCGCACAGTAACGCCCCCACCCAGGCGGGCGCACGCCGCAGGGTCACGGCCTGACCTTGAGGCGCTTCATGGTTTCCACCAACGTCTCGTTCTCGGCGTTGATCAGGACCCCCTCGCGAAACACCGACTGCGCCTGGTCGCGCTGGCCCAGGGTCCACAGCACCTCACCCAGGTGCGCGGCAATCTCCGCGTCCGGCCGCTCCTTGTAGGCAGCCTGCAGGATGCGCAGCGCCTCGGCCTGGTTGCCCATGCGGAACTCCACCCAGGCCAGGCTGTCGCTGATGAACGGGTCGCCGGGCGCGAATTCCAGGGCCTTCTGGATCAGCTGCTTGGCTTCGGGCAGGCGCTGGTTGCGCTCGGCCAGGGAGAAGCCCAGCGCGTTGTAGGCATGGTGGTAATCGGGCTTCTTCACCATCAGCTCGCGCAGCAGCTTTTCCATGTCGTCGAAGCGGCCCATCTTTTCGGCCAGCATCGCCTGGTCGTAGAGCAGGTCGGTGTCCGACGGATCCTCTGCGATCGCCTTCGCCAGCAGCTCATAGGCCTGCTGGTACATCTTGTTGTCGCGCAGCAGCTGGATCTCGGCCATCGTCTTCATGCGCGCATCGGCCGGCGTGCGCTCAGGAAGTGCGCGGATCACCTTGCGCGCCTCGTCCATCTTGCCCTGCCGCGCGAGGATCGAGGCGCGGCGATTCTGTGCCTGCAGCAAGTCCTGCGAGTTCTCGATGCGGTCCAGCCAGGCGTTGGCCGCGGTGAAGTCGCGACGGCGTTCGAAGATTTGCGCCATCGTCAGGTAGGCCTGGGCCAGGCCCCGACCGCTCTCCTCGTTCGTTGGCTGCGCCTGCGCCAGCTCGAGGTACTTGCGGACGGCGGCCTCGGCGGCCGGCAGCTGGTTGTCCTGCGCGAGCAGCGTGCCCTGCGCAAGCCACGCCTCGGCCAGGTCCGGCCGTTCGCGCGTGACCATCTGCAGCTGGGCAAGGGCTTCGGACTGCCGCTGCCCGTCGAGCAGTGCGCGCGCATAAGCCATCCGCATCTCGGCCAGCGGCTTGACCTGCAGATAGGTGCGCACCAGCGCCTCGGCCTCCGGCAGCTTGGGGTCCATCAGTTCCAGCGCGAGCAGCACCGGACCTTCGGAGGCCGGGCTGATCGCCTGGCCCCGGCGGGCGGCGTCCATCGCGCCGGCCGTGTCACCCGCGGCGAGGCGCAGGCGGCCCACGGCGCCCCACGCCGCCGCACCCGTGTCGGGTGCGTTCAAGTAATCGGCCAGGGCCTGCTCGACGACCGTCGCCGCCTGCTTTTTGTCCGTGACGCGGGAATAACTGCGGGCGACCGCGCCAATGACGGCGGCCCGCTCCTTGGGATCGGCTAGGGAGATCTCGGTCTTCAGCGGCTCCGCGCTTTCCGGGATGCGGTTGAGGGTGACCAGGATCTGTAGCACATAGCGGTTGGCCTCGCGTGACTGCGGAAAGGCCTGCTTCCACGCGCGCGCTGCCTGCAGCGCAGCGTCGCCGTTGCGGCCCTGGAAGGCCAGTTCGACGGCGCGTTGGTACAGGGTGGCATCGCCCGTCTTGCGCGCGGCATCCAGGATCAGCGCGAAACCTGCAGCCGGCTCTTCGCTGCGCACATTGAGCTCACCGAGCAGAAGCTGGTAGAAGAGTTCGGCATCCAGTCCGCTGTTCGCCGAATCGAGCGCCGCGGCAGTGCGTGGCCCCTGTGCCCATGAAGGGGTGCCCACGGCGCACGCCGCGAGCAGGGCGGCCAGCGCCACCAGACGGAATCGCATCATCAAACCATCATAATCCGAAGCCTTCGCACCCATGCCCGAACTCCCTGAAGTCGAGGTCACGCGCCAGAGTTTTGCCGGCCGCATCGCCGGCGCGCGCATCCTCGAAGTGCGTATCGGCAAGCCCCTGCGCTGGCCTCTCGGCTGCGAGCCCCGATCGCTCGTCGGCCGTAGGGTGACGTCTGTCCGGCGGCGCGGCAAGTACCTGCTGCTGGACCTGGACCGGGGGCTGCTGCTGTTGCACCTGGGCATGTCCGGCAGCCTGCGCTTCGACAGCGTCATGCCGCAGGCGGCGTTGCACGATCACTTTGACCTCGTGACCACCCATGGAGTTCTGCGCCTGAACGATCCGCGCCGCTTTGGTGCGGTGGTCTTTGCGCAGGGCGAGGATGCGCCCGAAGCGAGGAAGCTCCTGGGCGGACTCGGCGTGGAGCCCTTGGGCGATGACTTCGACCTGGATGCCTTCCACGCCGCATTGAAGAAGCGCAGCGCCGCGATCAAGCAGGTGCTGCTCTTGGGTGACGTCGTCGTGGGCGTTGGAAATATCTATGCTTCCGAGGCGCTGTTCCTTGCGGGCATCCGTCCCACGCGTGCGGCGAACCGGATTTCACGGCCGCGCGCCGCCCGCTTGCAGGAGGCGATCCGGGACGTGCTGGCCCGGGCGGTCGCCAAGGGAGGCAGCACGCTGCGCGATTTCTCCAATGCCCAGGGCGAGTCGGGCTACTTCCAGCTGGAGGCCATGGTGTATGACCGCGCCGGCGAGTCTTGCCGCGTGTGCGGCTCTCCCATACGGATGGTCCGGCAGGGCGCGCGCGCAACGTATTTCTGCACGGTGTGCCAGAAGTCCTGAGTGAAAAAGGGGTCCGATGCTATATTCAAATTGGACTTCGGGGACTCAGTGGCCACCTCTTTCAATGACCGGTTCGACCAGCACGGCGCATGGCGGCGAGAGTTCGCCCTGCGCGTCAAGTTGCTGGCCGAATGGCTGAAGGACCACGACCTCGCGGACAGCGCGGTGGAGGAGCGACTGCGCCGTCTGGAAAACCAGATGCGCTCGGACAAAGTCATGGTGGCCTTCGTCGCCGAGTTCTCGCGCGGCAAGTCGGAGCTGATCAACGCGATCTTCTTCGCCGGCTACAAGCGCCGGATCATGCCGGCCAGCGCGGGGCGCACGACGATGTGCCCCACCGAACTGGGATACGACCCCGAGGTGCCGCCTTGCCTGCGCCTGCTGCCCATCGAAACGCGCTTGCAGATGCAGCCGTTGATGGAGTGGCGGATGGCGCCGGAGAAGTGGCACCGGGTGGACCTCGACGTCAACGATCCGGAGCAACTTGCGCAGGCCTTCGAAAAGGTCTCGGAGATCCGCCGCGTTCCCGTGGAGGAAGCCAAGGCCCTCGGCTTCTGGCACGAGGACGCGCCGGAAGACAACCCCATGGTGCACGCCGACGGCCTGGTCGAAGTGCCGCGCTGGCGCCATGCGCTGATCAACATCGCCCACCCGCTGCTGAAGCAGGGCCTGGTGATCCTGGACACGCCTGGCTTGAACGCGATCGGCGCCGAACCCGAACTGACGGTCAACCTGATCCCGCAGGCGCACGCCGTGGTGTTCATCCTGGCCGCCGACACCGGCGTGACCAAGTCCGACCTCGCGATCTGGCGCGAACACCTGATCGCCGAGGACTCCGAAACCGGTTCGCGGCTGGTCGTCCTGAACAAGATCGACACGATGTGGGACGCGCTCAGCACGCCCTACCAGGTGCAGGCGCAGATCGATCGCCAACGCCGCACCACTGCCGAAGTCCTGGGCATCGACGAACACCAGGTGATCCCGGTGTCTGGCCAGAAGGGCCTGGTCGCCAAGGTCAGCAACAACGCGGAACTGCTCACGGTGAGCAACCTGCCTGCGCTGGAGCAGGCACTGGCAGAAGGCGTCATGGGCCAGCGCCAGAAGATCCTGCGCGGCTCGGTGGCCTCCAACATCAGCGAACTGCGGACCGAAGTGTTGCGCGCGCTCGGCCTCCGCCGGCGGGACCTCGCCGAGCAGATGGTGGAGCTCAAGGGCCTGCGCGGCAAGAATACGTCCGTGATCAAGCACATGCGCGCGCGCATCGAGCAGGAGCAGGCGGACTTCGATGCCAGCGGCGCCAAGATCCATGCCGTGCGATCCGTCCACCTCAAGCTGTTGCGCGACGTGTTCGACCTGCTGGGCACCGCGACCCTCAAGAAGGAAATGGCGCAGCTCACGACGGCGCTGCGCACTCCCGGCTTGAAGCTCGGCGTGCGCAAGGCCTACGGGCGCACCTTCGACCGTCTGCGCGAAGGCCTGCGCCAAGCCGAGAAGATCAGCGGCGAGATCCAGACCATGTTGACGGGGACCTTTCGGCAACTCAACGCCGAGTACGGCTTCTCGCTGCAGGCGCCGCGCGAGCCCGACCTGGCCCGCTACGAGCGCGACCTGGACCTGGTGGAGCGCAGCCACAACCAGTACCTGGGCGTGAGCAACGCACTCAAGCTCGCCCAGCCCGAATTCGCCGACCGGCTGGTGCGTGCGCTGGCCACCCGCCTGCGCGTGATCTACGAATCGGCATTGGGCGAAGTGGAACTGTGGAACAAGTCGGCCGCCGCGCAACTGGACGCCCAACTGCGCGAACGCCGCCGCAACTTCGGCCGCAGGCTGGAGGCCATCGAACGCATCCAGCAAGCCGCCTCTGGGCTGGACGACCGGATCGCCGAGATCAGTGCTCAGGAGACCGCGCTGGACGTGCTGGACGCCAAGCTCGCCGAACTGACCGGGCGGCTCACCAACGCGCAGATGCCGGCCGGCAAGGTCGCCGCCCACGAGCCCGAGCTCAAGACTGCGTGAAAGGGCGCCGCCTCCAGGGCGGGCGCCAGACGGTCTCCCCCGATACTTCTTCGTTTATCCCGCTGCCGGACGGCTTTGCGGCGAACGTCGTGCACTGGCAGCGCAGCCACGGCCGCCACACGCTTCCCTGGCAGAACACGCGCGATCCCTACCGGGTCTGGCTGTCGGAAATCATGCTGCAACAGACGCAGGTCGCGGCCGTGCTGGGCTACTACGAGCGCTTTCTCTCCCGCTTCCCAGATGTCCGTCGCCTCGCGCAGGCCTCGCTGGACGACGTGCTGGCGCTGTGGAGCGGCCTCGGCTACTACAGCCGCGCGCGCAACCTGCACCTGTGCGCGCAGGACGTCGTGAACCTGCACGGAGGGGACTTTCCGCGCACGGCAGTCGTGCTGGCGACGCTGCCGGGCATCGGCCCCTCGACAGCCGCGGCGATCTCTTCCTTCTGCTTTGGGGAACGGGCCGCGATCCTGGACGGCAACGTCAAGAGGGTGCTCACGCGTGTGCTCGGATATGGCGAAGACCTGAGCCTGGCCAGGAACGAGAAGGCGCTGTGGGCGCATGCCCGCGCCCTGCTGCCCGTCCAGGATCCGCAGGAGATCATGCCGCGCTACACGCAGGGCCTGATGGACCTGGGGGCCACGGTCTGCCTGCCCCGCAATCCCAGCTGCCTGCTGTGCCCGGTGCGGGCTCAGTGTGCCGCCGCGAAGGCAGGACGGCCCGAGGACTACCCGGTGAAGACCCGCAAGCTCAAGCGCACCTCGGAGTCGCTGTGGCTGCTTCATGCGCAAGGCGGCGATGGCGCCGTATGGCTGCAGAAGCGGCCGACGCCGGGAGTGTGGGCGGGACTTTATTGCCTGCCGATGTTCGCCAGCCGCGACGCGCTGGAGGATGCGCTCCCGAAGTCGGCATTGCCTGAGCTGCGCGAGGTCGAGCCATTCGTCCATGTGCTCACGCACAAGGACCTGCACCTGCACCCCATCGAAGCCGTGCTGCCCGCAGGCTGGCGGGCCGGCGACGGGGGATGGTTCGGCGCTCGCGAATGGCCCGCGTTGGGGCTGCCCGCGCCGGTGCGCAAGCTGCTGGAGAGCGCCTAGGCGGCGTCGATCTCGCGGTGGCGCTTGAGCGTCGCCCAGCGCTGGCCGAATTCCTCGGCAAGCCGTTCCACCAGGTAGACCGAGCGATGCTGACCGCCGGTGCAGCCGATCGCCACGGTCACGTAGCTGCGCTGGTTGCGTGCGAGCGCCTCGAGCCAGTGGTCGAGGAACGCGCAGATGTCCGCGTACATGTCCTCGACTTCCTCGCTCTGGCTCAGATACTCGACCACCGGCGCATCCAGGCCCGTGAGCGCACGCAGTTCCGGCTCGTAGTGCGGATTGGGCAGCATGCGCACGTCGAACACGTAGTCGGCGTCGACCGGGATGCCGCGCTTGTACGAGAAGGACTGGAACACGAGGGTCAGCTGTGCCAGCGGCGCCGACAGCAGGGACTTGACGTATTCCTGCAGCTGCGCCGCGCGCAGCACGCTCGTGTCCACTACGTGCGCGTGTTCCCGCAACTCCGCGAGCAGTTCGCGCTCCAGCTCGATCGCCTCCACCACCGCCCGATGCTGGTCGCCGTCCACCGCCATCGCGGCCTTTGACAGCGGATGGCGGCGGCGCGTCTCCGAGAACCGCCGCACCAGCGTGTCGGTGCTTGCGTCGAGGAACAAGGGGCGTACCGCGTGGCCGAGCTGGACGAGTTCCTGGAGGTGCGCCGGAACCTGCGGCAGGGACGCGGCCGCGCGCACGTCCATGGCGATCGCCACCCGCCGGTGCATGTTCCGCTCCTCCAGCTCCACGAATTGCAGCAGCAGTTCGGGCGGAAGGTTGTCGACGCAGAAGTAGCCTGCATCCTCCAGCGCGCGCAGCGCCACCGACTTGCCCGAGCCGGACATCCCGGTGATGAGGACGAGCTCGAGCGACATGGCGTCCCTAGCTCCGCGCCGCGGCGGCGTCGCCGAGCATTTCCTTGGCGTGGGCCAGCGTGGTGCCCGAGAGGCGTTCGCCGCCCAGCATGCGCGCGACTTCCGCCACGCGCTGTTCGCCTTCCACCGGAGCCACGCTGCTTGCCACGCCGCCTGCACGGGCCTGCTTGGCGACCACCAAATGATGGTCGGCGCACGCTGCCACCTGCGGCAGGTGCGTCACCGCGAGCACCTGCCGGTCACGGCCCAGCTGCTTCATGAGGCGGCCCACGGTCTCGGCCACGGCGCCGCCGACACCGGCATCCACTTCGTCGAAGATCAGCGTCTGCGCCTCCCCCAGCCGGCTGGTGGTGACCGCGATGGCCAGGGCGATGCGAGAGAGCTCGCCGCCCGACGCGACCTTGCCGACCGGCCGGGGCGTGCTGCCCGCGTGGCCAGCGACCAGGAAGGCCACTTCCTCGAGTCCGGAGGCCGAGGGCTGCTCCATCTTCTCCAGCGCGACCTCGAAACGGCCGCCCTGCATGCCCAGGCCCTGCATCGCCTGCGTCACGGCCTTGGACAACTGGGGAGCGGCCTTGCCGCGGGCCTTCGAAACGGCGCGCGCCTCCGCGAGAAAGCCATCGAGCTCCTTCTTCTCCGCGGCTTCGAGGGAGGCCAGGTCTGCGGCGGCATCCAGCTTGTGCAACTCCTCTTTCCAGGATGCGAGCAGGATCGGCAGCTCCGCAGGCTGGCGCTTGTAGCGGCGGGCCAGCGACAGCCAGGACGACATGCGTACGTCCAGTTCGCCCAGGCGCCGGGGATCGAGGTCGGTCTTGCGCAGGTAGGCCTGCAGCGAATGCGCGGCGTCCTCCATCTGCGCGAGGCTGGAGGCCAGCACTTCGCCGATCTCACGGAACTGGGGCTCCAGGTGTGCCTGGTTCCGCAGCGCATCGACAGCCTGTGCAAGCCCTTGCCGCGCGCCACCTTCTTCCCCGTCCAGCAGCTGCTGCGCGGTGTTGGCGGCATCGAGCAGCGCTTGCGCGTGGGACAGGCGGGTGTGGCTGGCGTTGAGTCCCTCCCACTCGTCCGCGCCGGGCGCAAGCTTGTCGAGCTCGCCGATCTGCCAGGCCAGGCGCTCGCGTTCGCGCTGCAATGTGTCTTGCGCGCTGCGGGCGTCGGCCAACGCCTTCTGTGCCGCGCGCCATCCATTCCACAGCTGCTGCAGCTTGTCCGTCCCGATCCCGGCATAGCCATCGAGAAGGGACCGCACAGAGGCTGGCCGCGTGAGGCTCTGCCAGGCGTGCTGGCCGTGGATGTCGACCAGGTGGTCGCCCAGTTCGCGCAATTGCGTCGCCGTGGCGGCGCTGCCATTGATCCAGGCGCGGCTCTTGCCCTGGTTGTCGACAGTCCGGCGCAGCAGCAGCGCGTCGCCGGGTTCGAAGCCCGCCTCCTCGAGCCAGGGCACCAGCGCGGCCGGCGACTCGAATTCGGCACTGATCTCGGCGCGGGCCGCGCCTTCGCGCACCACCGTGGCCTCGGCGCGCGCGCCCAGCGCCAGCTGCAGGGCATCGACCAGGATGGACTTGCCCGCACCGGTCTCGCCGGTGAGGACGGAAAAACCATCGGCGAGCTCGAGCTCGAGCTCGCGCACGATGACGAAATCGCGCAGGGCCATCCGTTTGAGGCTCATGGCTACACGTTGCCTTCGTTCCAGTGGAGCTTTTTCCGCAGGGTGTCGAAGTAGGTCCACCCGCGGGGGTGCAGGAATCGTACGCTGTGCTCCGAGCGGCGAACGGTGATCCGGTCACCATGCAGCAGTGATGCCAGTGACTGCATGTCGAAATTGGCGCTGGCATCGCGCCCCGAAACCAGCTCGATCGCGATCTCCACGGCGTCGGGCAGCACGATGGGCCGGTTGGACAGGGTGTGCGGCGCGATCGGCACCAGCACCCAGCCGGGAATCGAGGGGTGCAGCAGCGGCCCGCCCGCGGACAGTGCGTACGCCGTGGAGCCGGTGGGGGATGCAACGATCAGGCCATCCGCGCGCTGGTTGGCCACGAAGTGGCCGTCGATCTCCACCTTCAGTTCGACCATGCCCGAGGTGGCGCCGCGATTGACCACGACGTCGTTCATGGCCAGCGCGTCGAAGACCGTGTGCCCATCCCGGGTGACCTTCGCGTGCATCAGCGTACGGCGGTCTTCCTCGTGTTCGCCGGCCAGCATGGGCGGCAGCACGGTGCGGTACTTGTCCAGCGGGATGTCGGTGATGAAGCCCAGCCGCCCCTGGTTGATGCCGATCAGGGGAACCCCGAACTTCGCCAGCTGGCGCCCGATTCCGAGCATGGTGCCGTCGCCGCCCACGACCAGGCCCAGGTCGCACGTCCCGCCAATGCCCGCAACGTCCAAGGTGGGATACCCTGCAAGTCCGGTCATGACGGCTGTGTCGCGCTCGACCACCACCTCGCAGCCCTGGGACGTGAGGAATTGGGCAATGTCCTCCAGCGCGACCCGCATCGAGGCAGCCAGCGCGGGTGCAACCGCGGCGTGGTACTTGCCGATCAGGGCGACCTGCCGGAAGATCGATTTCATCGGCAAATTACATCATTAAAATTGCTGCGGCACTCCACCTCCTCCCCATGAAGCTCGACGACCGCGCGAAGGTGTTGCTGAAAGCCCTGATCGAGCGCTACATCGCCGAGGGGCAACCCGTGGGGTCGCGCACCTTGTCGCGCGCCTCGGGGCTGGAGCTTTCGCCCGCGACGATCCGCAACGTCATGTCGGACCTGGAGGAACTCGGCCTGGTCGCCAGTCCCCATACCTCGGCCGGCCGCATCCCGACGGCGCGCGGCTATCGCCTGTTCGTGGACACCATGCTGACGGTGCGGCGCGACGAGCTGGGCCCGCCGGTGTCGCTGCCGCCCGACCAGCCGCAGAAGGTGATCGCCCACGCGGCGCAGATGCTGTCCAACATGTCCCAGTTCGTGGGGGTCGTGGTCGCACCGCGGCGCAGCTCCGTGTTCCGCCACATCGAATTCCTGAGGTTGTCGGAGCGCCGCTTCCTGGTCATCATCGTCTCGCCGGAGGGCGACGTGCAGAACCGGGTGGTGCACACGGCGGCGGACTACACGCAGTCGCAACTGGCCGAAGCCGCGAACTACCTCAACGCCAATTATGCGGGCATGGCCATCGAGCAGGTTCGCGAGCGCCTGAAGGGCGAGGTGGAGCAGCTGCGCGGCGAGATCGTCACGCTGATGCAGACGGCCGTGGAGGCGAGTTCCGAGGCGCTCGAGCAGGACCAGGAGGAGGTGGTGATCTCCGGCGAGCGCAACCTGCTGGCGGTGAGCGATTTCGCCAGCGACATGACCCACCTGCGGCATGCCTTCGAGCTGTTCGAGCAGAAGACCCAGCTGATGCGCCTGCTGGACGTCTCCAGCCAGGCCGAAGGCGTGCGCATCTTCATCGGCGGCGAGAGCCACACCGTGCCCTTCGAAGAGCTGTCGGTCGTGAGCGCGCCCTACGAAGTGGATGGCCAGGTGGTCGGAACCTTGGGCGTCATCGGTCCGACCCGCATGGCCTATGACCGCATGATCCAGATCGTGGACATCACTTCCCGCCTCGTCACCAACGCGTTGAGCCACAAGTGAGCGGCGGCCAGGCCGCGCTCGGGGGGCCGCGCAACGCGCTGCCTGGCGAGGAATGAAGAAGGCGGCGGAAGGCCGCCAGGCAGCGAGCGTCGGAAACGTTGGTCACTGAGTCCGCCCAGCCTCTTCGATTGCGATTTTGTGCACGTGACGAGCGACAAGAAAAGGCAAAACGAGATGTCAAACGACGGTGCAGCTCCACAAGCCGCCCTTCAAGAACAGAAGCTTGGCGGCGTGGACGTTTATGAGAGCTACAAGCGATCACCCTACCTGTCGATCAAGCACTCCTCCTACTTCCACGCCTATTCCGAACTGTTTGCCGGGTACAAGGGGCGCGCCATCACGTTCGTGGAGGTGGGGGTGCTGAACGGCGGCTCGCTGTTCATGTGGCGAGATTATTTCGGCCCCGGGGCTCGAATCATCGGCGTGGACTTCAACCCGCTCGCCAAGAAGTGGGAGAAGGAAGGTTTTGAAATCCATATCGGCAACCAGAGCGAACCCGGTTTCTGGAGCGCGTTTTTCGACGCCGTGGGCCCTGTCGATCTGGTGCTGGATGACGGCGGGCACACGTTCGAGCAGCAGATCATCACGGTGCATTGCTGCATTCCCCACATCAATGACGGTGGCCGGATGGTCATTGAAGATACGCACACGAGTTACTTCAGGGACTTTGGCTACCCGACGAAATACTCGTTCATCGAGTGGACCAAGAAGTTGATCGACAACATCAACTCGCGCTTCCCCGCCGTCAAGGTCTCGGACCTTCCGTATAAGCAGAGCGTCCATTCGATCACGTTCTTCGAGTCCATCGTCAGCTTGAAGATCGACCGGGAGAAATGTTTCGACAGCGTGCCGACGTCCAACGGGGGCATCTCCTCTGCTGCGGAAGATTTTCGGCATCAGGGGACGGCCATGGGCAGGGTGCGCAGGCTGATCACCAACCTTGCGGGAAGGTTTCCGGCTTTGAAGAGCAGCTCGCTGTTGCGAAACGTGAAGAACCGGGCTTATGGCCTCTACGAGGCCCGCCACACGAAGAACAGATTGAAGCGGTTGGGAAAGTTCTTCTGAGCACCGAGAGGGCTCGCGCTCGATCGGGCGCCGACACCTCGCCGATCTAGAATGCCCGCAAGCGGGCCGTTAGCTCAGTTGGTCAGAGCAGGGGACTCATAATCCCTTGGTCGCTGGTTCGAGCCCAGCACGGCCTACCAACGAATTCCTTTTCAGCACGTATTTCGCGGCAATTGCGTCTTCCATGTTTGCCCCGCGTTGCTGGCCGCTCACCTGCACGCAGTGCCGGCCGCGGGGTTCGCGTCCACCGACACTTCGGCAACGCTCCCGGCGCAGGCGCTCTGCGGCACCACCCAAAGATGCACGCGGCTGGACTTCTCCAGCCCCACCTGCTTGTCGGGCACCGGCACGAGGCTGGTCTGGTCGGGTTTCCAGTCACCCAGATCCCAGTCGTGCGACACGATGCGCGTGCCGGGCTTGAGCGCCTGCAGCTTCGGGCGCAGCTGAAGGTTGACCTCGGGCAGCAGGTACATGGTGATCACGGTGGCCTTGCCCAGGTCGGTCTCGAACAGGTCCTGTTCCCGGAACTCCACCCGCTCGGCCACGCCTGCGTCGCGCGCGTGGCGCCGACTCTCCTCGACCAGCCGCGGATCGATGTCGACGCCCAGTCCGGTCGCGCCGAAGCGCTTGGCGGCCAGGATGACGATGCGGCCGTCGCCGGAGCCGAGGTCGATCACGTGGTCTCCGGGGCCGACCTTCGCCAATCGCAGCATTTCCAGCGTGACGTTGTCGGGGGAAGTGATGAAGGGCACTTCCTCTCCTGCCTGCGCGTGCGCAGCGGTCGCGGCCAGCAGCAGGACGGCGGCGATGGCGCGCTTCACGAACCTGCCTTTGCCATCAGCGTGAAGCCCTTGCGCGGCAACTGCAGCGCCACGATGCCGGCGGTGATCAGCAGCCCGCCGGCCATGCCGAAGGCGAGCCAATGGGTCCCGAAACGCTCGTAGCCCCAGCCGCCCAGCCAGGAGCTGAGCATGCCGCCGACCTGGTGACCGACGTAGGCCGTTCCGTAGAGCACGCCGACCAGGCGAACGCCATAGACATCGGCGAGGATGGCCGATGACAGCGCGATGCTGCCGGCCCACACCAGCCCGCCGATCGTGGCCGCCGCATACAGCTCCCAGTGCGTGCCCACCGCGACCAGCGCGAAGAAGCCCAGCCCCCGGATGAAATAGATGGCCGCCAGGATGTTCCGGCGCGGCAGGCGGTCGGACCAGCGTCCCAGCACCAGCGTGCCGCCGATCGCCACGAAGCCGATCACGCCGATGCCCATGGAACTGGTGAAGGCGTCGAATCCGTGGTCCATCAGCATCGGCATGCCGTGGGTGCCCAGCAGGTTCATGCTGAAGCCGCAGCAGAACAAGCCGAAGAAGATCTTCCAGAACGGCGCGGTGCGCATCGCCTCCCGCAAGCTCAGGCTTTGCGGCACGGGGCCGCTGCGCGCGCGCAGCGCCGCAAAGTCCTCGGGGCTCTGGTCCGTGTGCTCCGGCGCGTCTTCGCGCATCACGAACAGGGCGGCGGGCAGCGCGAACAGCAGGAAGGCCACGGCGAAGCCCACCAGCGTCGGGCGCCAGCCGAAGGTCTCGATCGAAAAGGTCAGGACCGGGGTCATCACCGCGATCCCGGCCATCGATCCCGTCGACAGGAAGAACAGCGCCATGCCGCGCCGCTGCGTGAACCACTGGCTGATCACCGGCGTCAGTGCCACCGGGCTGGTGAACGCCAGGCCGACCGACAGCAGGGCGCCGAAGGAAAGCAGGAAGGCCACTGCGTTGGCCGTGGTCACCGTCCATGCCACCGACGCCACGACGAGGGCCGTGCCGACCAGCAGCACGAAGCGGGTGCCGAGGCGAGCGATCAGGTGGCCGGCCAGCGGCATTGCCAGCCCATAGACCAGCATGCCCACCGCGACGATCGTCGACAGCAGGCTGCGGCTGAAGCCCAGGTCTTGCGCCATCGGCAGGAAGAACGGCCCGAAGCTGAGCCGCAAGCCCGATGAAAGCAGGGTGAGCACGGCCGCCGCCGCCACGATGTTCCAGCCGAAGTACCAGCGCGCAGCCATGCGCGCATCATATGCAAGCGCCGCTCGCCGCCGGGGGCTGGTCTAATCGCCGCATGGAGCCATCGACCCCCCTCACCCCCGAACTCCTGGCGCAATTGCGTGGCTGGGAGGGCCGCAGCGAGACGCTGCACGACACCATCACCGCGGCGCCGGTGCGCAACATGTCCGCCACGCTGGACCGGGACGATCCGGCGCCGGCCGCGGGCACCGAGCTGCCCCCCCTGTGGCACTGGCTGTACTTCCTCCCGAGCGCACGACAAAGCGAGATCGGTCCAGACGGCCATCCCAGGCGCGGCGGGTTCCTGCCGCCGGTGCCGTTGCCGCGTCGCATGTGGGCCGGAGGGCGGCTGCAGTGGCATGCGCCGCTGCGCGTGGGCGAACCGGTCCAGCGCGTCTCGCGCATCGTGTCGGTGTCGCACAAGTCGGGACGCTCGGGCGATCTGGTGTTCGTGTTGGTGCGCCACGAGGTGGGCAACGCCGAAGGGATGGCGCTCAGCGAAGAGCACGACATCGTGTACCGGGCGGCCGCCCAGCCGGGCGATCCGGCGCCGCCGCCGCAAGCCGCGCCGGCAGATGCCGTGTGGTCGCGCGAGATCGTGCCGGACGACGTGCTGCTGTTCCGTTATTCCGCGCTCACCTTCAACGGTCACCGCATCCACTACGACCGCCGCTACGTGACCGAGGTCGAAGGCTATCCGGGACTCATCGTGCACGGGCCGCTCATTGCCACGCTGCTGGTCGACCTGGCGCGACGCCAGCGTCCGGACCCGGCACTGCGCAGCTTCAGCTTCCGTGCCGTGCGGCCCACCTTCGACCTGCACCCGTTCCGGCTCAACGGAGTTCCCTCCGCGGACGGCCGTGGGGCGCAACTCTGGGCGCAGGACCACGAAGGCTGGCTCACCATGCAGGCGGAAGCCCAGTTCGCCTGACGCGACCCGCAGCTCCGGGTCTTCTTGGCCGGCACCTCCCCGGCCCATGCAGCCGGGTGCCGGAAGGCCCTCGCAAGTGCTGCTATAATTCGCGGCTTCGCGGCTGTAGCTCAGTTGGATAGAGTACTTGGCTACGAACCAAGGGGTCGTGGGTTCGAATCCTGCCAGCCGCACCACTCTCGAGGGGCCATGCCGAAAGGCATGGCCCCTTTCTTTCGTGCGCACCCCGCCCTGTGGGCGTCGTCCTACCTCCCCTGTGGCAATGCACGCGTTCGCGCCGTCGGCGACCGTCCCGATAATGGCTTTGGTGAGAGTCCAGCAATTCGAAGCAGGCGACGTGGTCCGCCTGAGGGCCGGTGGTCCGCCGATGGTGGTGCGGGCGACGAGCCGCGACACCGCCTACTGCCAGTGGTACGCAGGGGTCGATCTGCACCAGGGGACGTTCCTCTTCACGTCACTGCGCGACGTCGGCCGCGAGCGGCGTGCCGCAGAGAGTTCCGTTCCCGCCCCGTCTCCCTGGCCCGAAGCGTCCCACTGAGCGCCGTGGCGTCGACCTGGCGCCGCCAGCCTCCGGGACTCAATCGGCGTTGATCTTCTGCGCCGTGATCAGCCGTCCCCAGCCGGTCGACTCCTGGGCGAGGGTTCCGGCAAGCTGAATCGCGGATACATAAGAGGGGATCGCCCCTTGCTGCGCCGCCGCCTGCACGAGATCGGGACTCTCCAGCACGCCGCGCACGGCTTCGTTGAGACGTTCGATCACCGCCGGCGGTGTCCCCCCGGGTGCCATCAGCATCAACCGGGGCGCGACGTCGAACCCGGGCAGGGCATCGGCCATGGCGGGCACGTTCTCGGCGCCGGCCAGTTTGCCGGTGCTCATCATCGCGATCGGCCGGACCTTGCCCGCGCGCGCCTGCGCGAGTCCCGCCGCCGCGCTGACGACCCCGATCGGCACCTGCCCGCTGATCACGTCCGGCAGGATCTGCGCCGCACCCCGGTAGGGAATGTGGACGACGAAGGCACCGGTGCGCGCCTTGAGCATCTCGAAGCCCAGGTGGTGCACTGTGCCGACGCCGGACGTGGCGTACGCGTACTTGCCCGGGTTCGCCTTCAGCAGCGCCACCAGTTGCTTCGGGTCGGCGGCCGGCAGGTTGTTGTTCACCACGATCATCAGCGGCGCGATGAAGGTGCCCGCCACCGGCGTGAAGGCCTTCAGCGGATCGAAGTTCGCGCGCGGCTGCAGTTGGGCGGTGATCAGCATGCCGCTTTCGCCCATCAGAAGCGTGTAGCCATCCGGCGCGGAACGCGCCACGCCGTCGGCCGCGATCAGGCCCGATGCCCCCGCCCGGTTTTCCACCACCACCTGCTGCCCCAGCACCGCGGGCAGGCGCTGCGCGAGCATGCGTGCCATCGCGTCGACGCCGCCGCCGGCGGCATAGCCCACCAGCAGGCGGATCGGTCGGTTGGGGTAGCCCTGCGCGCCGGCGAGCGGCCACGCGAGGGCACAGGCCAGCGCGACGACGGCGCGCCGGCGGCATCGCCCAAGGGAAGCTTTCAAGCGGGTCTCCTGTCTTGCGGTGCGCCATGATGCCGCGCGTGGTGAGCAGCCAAGGCGCGTGATTTCCCGCGCATGGTGCTTGCGCGAACCGTCCTGCATGCATTGCGTGCGTACGCGGACACCCGCGCTCCCCATGGCCGCGCTGCCGCATTGCAGAATCGTCCTGCACCTGAGGCAGGACTGGCGCGATGCACAACACGACGACGAGGCGATTGCCCATCGGGGCGGAGTACCGGGCGGGGCAGGGGACGCACTTCCGCGTGTGGGCGCCGGCGGCCGCCGCCGTGGAGGTGCTGCTCGAAGGTGCGGACGCGCCCGACACGGTTGCATTGCGAACCGAAGAGCAGGGCTATTTCTCCGGGCTCGTGCCCCAAGCCGGGCCGGGCACGCGCTATCGCTTCCGGCTCGACGGCGGCGACGCGATTCCAGACCCGGCCTCGCGCTGGCAGCCGGAAGGGCCGCACGGACCCTCCGAGGTCGTCGCGCCCGACGCCTATCCGTGGGCCGATACGGACTGGCGCGGCGTGGGCCCACGTGGGCAGGTGCTGTACGAGATGCACATCGGGACCTTCACGCCAGAAGGCACCTACGCCGCCGCGGAGCAGCACCTCGTGTTCCTGAAGGACCTGGGCATCACCGTCCTGGAGCTGATGCCGCTGCATGAATTCGACGGACCGTTCGGCTGGGGTTACGACGGCGTCAACCTGTACGCGCCCACGCATCTCTATGGCACACCGGACGAGCTGCGCCATTTCGTCGACGCAGCGCATGCCGTGGGGCTGGCCGTGATCCTCGACGTCGTCTACAACCACTTCGGCCCCAGCGGGAACTACCTCTCCCGCTTCTCGCCCTGCTACGTCAGCACGCGCTACGAGAACGAATGGGGCGAGGCGATCAATTTCGACGGCGAGCACAGCGGCCCGGTGCGCGAGTTCTTCGCCTGCAATGCCGCGTACTGGATCGACGAATTCCATTTCGACGGCCTGCGCCTGGACGCGACCCAGTCCCTGTTCGACGCCAGCCCGGTGCACATCGTGGCGGAACTGGCGCAGCGCGCGCGCGCCGCGGCGGGGCCGCGCAGCATCTACCTCATCGCCGAGAACGAGCCGCAGCGTGCGGACCTGGTGCGGCCGCCCGGGCAGGGCGGACAGGGCCTCGACGCACTGTGGAACGACGATTTCCACCACAGCGCGATGGTCGCGGCCACGGGCCAGTCCGAGGCCTATTACAGCGAGACGCGCGGCACGCCGCAGGAGCTGATCTCCGCACTGAAATGGGGCTTCCTGTACCAGGGCCAGTACTACGCCTGGCAGAAGAAGCGGCGCGGCCAGCCGGCGTTGGACCTGCCGGCGGACCGGTTCATCCAGTTCCTGCAGAACCACGACCAGGTCGCCAACAGCGCGCGCGGCTTGCGGCTGCATGAGCTGACCACGTCCGGGCGGCTGCGCGCGCTCACGGCGCTGCTGTTGCTGACGCCTGGCACGCCGCTGCTGTTCCAGGGCCAGGAGTTCGCGGCGAGCGCGCCCTTCCTCTATTTCGCGCGCCACGAGGAAGAGCTGGACCGCCTGATCCGCAAGGGTCGGCACACATTCATGTCCCAGTTCCCCAACATCGCGAGCGAAGAAGGTGGCAAGCTTCTCGCTTCGCCCGCCGATGAAGAAACCTACCGCCGATGCAAGCTGGACCACGGGGATCGCGAACGCCATGCGCATGTCGTGCGCCTGCACAAGGACCTGCTCACGTTGCGGCGCGAGGACCCGGTCTTCGCCGCGCAGGACCGCGAGCGCATGCATGGCGCGGTCCTGGGCGCGGAGGCTTTCCTCCTGCGCTTCCTGGGCAAGGGCGGCGACGACCGCCTGCTGGTCGTGAACCTGGGCGCCTCGCTCTCGCTGGTGCCGATGTCGGAACCCTTGTTGGCTCCGCCGAGCGGAACCCGGTGGAAGCTGCTGTGGCACAGCGAGAACCCCCGCTACGGCGGCGATGGAATGATCGAACCCGACGGAGAACACAGCTGGCGCCTGCCCGCGCATGCACTGGCCGTGCTCGTTCCGTCTCCCATGGAGGACGCCGATGGCTGAAGCCATCCTGAACACCTTGCCCTGGAAGGGCCGCGACGAAAAACCGGAGCGCCTGCTCGCCCGCGAATGGCTGGTGACCAATGGACTGGGCGGCTATGCCTCCGGCTCCATCGCCGGCGTGGCCACGCGCCGCTACCACGGCCTGTTGATCGCGGCGCTGCCCACCCCGATCGGGCGCACCGTGATGCTGAGCCATCTCGGGGAATGGGTGCGCCTGCCCGACCGCCACCTGATCCGCCTGGCCGGAGAGGAAAGGCCCGGGCGTGCGCTGGAACTGCCGGAGGTGCTCACCGAATTCCGCCTGGAGATGGGCTTGCCCGTGTGGACCTACCACGTCGGGGACGCGGTGATCGAAAAGCGCATCGTGCTGCCCTACGGCCAGAACACGGTGCACCTCAACTACCGCCTCACCGGCGGCGACCATGGGGTGCGCCTGATCCTGCGGCCGCACCTGCACTTCCGAGGCCACGAGCTTCCGGTCGAAGCGGACTACGGCGAGCCCTGCCGGCTGCACGTGATGGAGCGCCGGTACGAGGTGCATTCCGAAAGCAACGCGCAGCTGCCACCCCTGCGCATGATGCTGCTCGGCCGCGATGCCCAGCTGGTGCTGGAAGGCGGCAACTTCGAGGAATTCTTCTACCGCGTCGAGGCAGCGCGCGGCTACCCCGCGCGCGGGCGCGTTTGGACGCCCGGCCGCTTTCGCGCCGAGCTGCGTCCCGGCGAAGAGTGCACGCTGGTCGCGTCGACCGAGAGCTGGGACACCATCCATGCGCTCACGCCGCAGCAGGCGTTGCAGGCCGAGCACGCCCGGCGCGAACGGCTGCTCGAACAGGCGGACCCCGTGGCGCGCACCGGCCGCGCCGCGGAGCTGGTGCTGGCCGCCGACCAGTTCATCATCGCGCCCTTCAGCCGGCAGGCGGACTCGGCCCGTGCGCTCGCCGAAGGGGACCAGGCGCGCACCGTGATCGCCGGCTACCACTGGTTCACCGACTGGGGCCGGGACACCATGATCAGTCTCGAAGGGCTCACGCTGACGACGGGGCGCCACGCCGAGGCGGGGTACATCCTGCGCACCTTCCTGCACTACGTGAAGGACGGGCTGATCCCCAACATGTTCCCCGAGGGCAAGAACGAGGGCCTGTACCACACCGCCGATGCGACGCTCTGGCTGTTCCATGCGATGGACCGCTACGTGCAGGCGACGGGGGACCGGCTGACGCTGCGCCATGCCATCCCCGTCCTCACCGACATCATCGAGCACCATCTGCGCGGAACGCGCTTCAACATCGGCGTGGACCCGCGCGACGGCCTGCTGAAACAGGGGGCGGACGGTTACCAGCTCACCTGGATGGACGCCAAGGTGGAAGGCTGGGTGGTGACGCCCCGGCGCGGCAAGGCGGTGGAGCTCAACGCCCTGTTCTACAACGCGCTGCGCCTCCTGGAACGCTGGCTGCGCGAGGAAGGCGACCAGCAGAAGGCCGGCGAGATGGCGCAGCACGCGCAGCGTGTCTACGAGAACTTCAACCGGCGTTTCTGGAATCCCAGGACGGGCTGCCTGTTCGACGTGGTCGATGGCGAGGCCGGGGACGATCCGGCGATCCGGCCGAACATGGTGTTCTCGATCTCGCTGCCTCACGCCGTGCTGGACCCCCAGCGCTGGCGCAGCGTGCTGGACGTCGCGCAACGGCTGCTGGTCACGCCCGTGGGCCTGCGCTCGCTGGCGCCGGGCCACCCCGACTACAAGCCGACCTACGACGGCGACCTGCGCGCGCGCGACGCCGCGTACCACCAGGGGACGGTGTGGGGCTGGCTGGCGGGACCGTTCGCGGACGCGTGGCTGAAGGTCAATCCGGACGACAAGGCCGGCGTCGAACACCTGATCGAGGGATTCGCCGCCCACCTGGGCGAGGCCTGCGTCGGCTCGATCAGCGAGATCTTCGACGCGCAGGAGCCGTTCACGCCCCGCGGCTGCGTCGCGCAGGCGTGGAGCGTCGCCGAGGTGCTGCGGATCCTGGTGAAGTGCCGGCACGCGATGCACTGACGCCTTCCACCTCGCGCGCCGACTGGCGCAGGCATTCCATCAGCTGCTCGGTGGTGGTGGTCAGCGGCCGGCCGCGCACCGTGATCAGACCCACAGGCGGCAGCTCCACCGGCACCGCGAGCTTGAGGATGCGCAGGGTGCCTTGGTCCTCGAAATGGCGCGCCACCGAACGCGCGAGGAACCCCGCGCCGCCACGCCCTTGCACGAAGGTGGCGAGCGCCAGGTAGGACGCCGTTTCCACCAAGTCCGTGGGCGGCTGCAGGCCGTGCCGGTGGAACTGCTGCTCCAGCTTCACGCGCAGCGAGGCCCAGGGCGGCGGCAGCACGCAAGGCAGCCGCGCGAGATCGTCCCAGGTGGGACGCGCCTTGTCGGCCAGTGCATGGCCCGCCGCCACCACCGCCACCATCGGCTCGTTGAACAGGGGCTCGGTGACGAGGTCGGGCGCGGCATAGCCCGGCTCCAGCCGGCCGACGAACACGTCGAGTTCACCCAGACGCAGCTTCGGCAGCAGCCGCGTGAGGTCGCCTTCTTCCACCAGCACCGTGGCCTGGGCCGAGCGCTGCTTGAGGTGTTCCACCGCGCGGCCGAGCAGTGTGGGCAGCGCCACCACCATGGAGCCCACACGCGTGCGGCCGGCTGCGCCGCTCTCCACCGAGGCGATCTCCTCGCGGGTGCGCTCGTACTCCGCCAGCACCGAACGCGCGAAGCGCACGATGGCGCGCCCGCTGGCGGTGGGCACGCTGCCGCGGGTGGACCGCTCGAACAGCACGAGGCCCAGCATGTTCTCCACTTCGCTGAGCATCTTGGAGACGGCCGGCTGCGTCACCGAGAGGAATTCCGCCGTGCGCCCCAGGTGGCGGAACTCGTCGAGCGCCACCACCAGTTGCAGGTGGCGCAGCTTGATGTTGGAGCGCAGGACGCGATCGATCTGGGCCAAAAAACCACCCTGCTCATTCGTTTCAGCGAATTTTCAGAGTGAATGATAACCACCGGCTCATGAAGCGATTCCGGAAATCGATTGGACGGTTATGCGCCTTGGCGGGAACATCGCCCTCCTGAGGTCCTCACGCAGAAGGACCCGCCTTCATCCACCGATTCCACGAGGACGACAATGACCGTTTCCTTCCAGGCCCGCCGCCGCAGCGTGCTGCTGGGCTCCGCCGCCGGTGCCGCCGGCCTGCTGCTGCCTGCCTGGGCGCGCGCCGACGAATTTCCTTCCCGCCCCATCAGCTTCATCTGCCCGTGGCCGGCCGGCGGCACCGCCGACGCCTCGATGCGCGCGATCTGCACGGTGGCCGGGCGCGTGCTGAAGCAGCCCGTCACGGTGGACAACCGCGCCGGTGCCGCCGGCATGATCGGCGCGAAGGCGATCGCCGCGGCCAAGCCGGACGGCTACACCATCGGCCAGATCCCGATCTCGGTGACCCGCTTTTCCCAGCTGGGCACGTTGCAGGCGGACCCGCGCAAGGACTTCACTTACCTGGCCCGCACTTCGGGCCAGACCTTCGGCATCGCGGTGCGGCCGGACTCCACTTTCAAGTCGCTCAAGGACATGGTGGCCTACGCCAAGGCCAACCCGGGCAAGGTGACCTACGCGCACGCCGGCGTCGGCGGCGCCACGCACGTGGGCATGGAAGAGTTCGCCCTGGCCGCGGGCATCCAGCTCAACGCCATTGCCTACAAGGGCGGCGCCGCCGCGCTGAACGACACGCTGGGCGGGCAGGTGGACATGCTGGCCGACTCCAGCTCGTGGGCGCCGCACGTGGAAGCGGGCAAGCTGCGCCTGCTGGCGACCTGGGGCGAGGAGCGCACGCCGCGCTTCAAGGACACGCCCACGCTCAAGGAGCTGGGCTTCAAGGTGGTGGTCGATGCGCCCAACGGCATCGGCGCCCCTGCCGGCCTGCCGGCCGACGTGGAGAAGAAGCTGCGCGAAGCCTTCCGCTTCGCCGTCAACAGCGACGAATTCAAGGCGGTGGCCGCCAGGATCGACGCGCCGCTGATGTACCTCGATGGCCCCGACTACAAGAAGTACGTGGCGCAGGTGTACGAGCGCGAGACGCAGCTGATCCAGCGGCTCAAGCTCAAGGAACTGCTGGAAAAGGGTTGAGCGATGAGCGCCGCACGGCCGCCCGAAGGCGCTCGCCCCCTCCGCTTGCGGAGGGGGGATGCGCAGCCCGCTGTGCGGGCAAGCCTGGGGGAGGGTTCATGAACACGAGTCCCCTGATCCGGCTGCACGCCGACGACAACGTGCTGGTGGCCAAGGTGCCGTTGGCGCTGGGCCAGGCGCTGCCGGAGTTCGACGTGAAGGTGCGCGCGCAGGTGCCCGCGGGGCACAAGATCGCCGCGCGCCGCATCGCCGAAGGCGAGCCCGTGCGCAAGTACAACGCCGTGATCGGCGTCGCGGCGCGCACCATCGAGGCCGGGGACTACGTGCATTCGCACAACCTCAAGCTGGTGGACTTCGACCGCGATCCGGGCTTCGGCCTCGACGTGAAGCCGGTGGACTATGTCCCGGAAGCCGAACGCGCCACCTTCATGGGCTACGTGCGCGAGGACGGCCGCGTCGGCACGCGCAACTTCATCGGCCTGCTCTCCTCGGTGAACTGCTCGGCGACCGTGATCAGCCGCATCGCCGCACATTTCACGCCCGATCGGCTGAAGGACTATCCGAACGTCGACGGCGTCGCGGCCTTTCCGCAGACCACCGGCTGCGGCATGTCCTCGCCCAGCCCTCACTTCGACCTGCTGCGCCGCACGCTGGCCGGCTATGCGCGCCATCCGAACATGGCGGGCGTGCTGATCGTCGGTCTGGGTTGCGAGCGCAACCAGGTCGCCGACCTGGTGGGCTCCCAGGGCCTGCAGCAGGGCCGCCTGCTGCGCACGATGGTGATGCAGGAAGTGGGCGGCACGCAGGAAACCATCGAGGCGGGCATCCGCGCGGTGGAAGCCATGCTGCCCATCGCCAACGCCTGCCGCCGCCAGCGGGTGAGCGCAAGCCACATCAAGATCGGCCTGGAGTGCGGCGGCTCCGATGGCTTCTCCGGCATCACGGCCAATCCCGCGCTGGGCGCGGCCATGGACCTGCTGGTGCGGCACGGCGGCACCGCCATCCTGTCGGAGACGCCGGAGATCCATGGCGTCGAGTACATGCTCACGCGGCGCGCCGTCACTCCGGAAGTCGGCCAGAAGCTGCTGGACCGCCTGGCCTGGTGGGAGCAGTACACGCGCGGCCACAACGGGCAGTTCAATGGCGTGGTGGGCCCCGGCAACCAGGCCGGCGGACTGGCGAACATCTTCGAGAAGTCGCTGGGCTCGGCCATGAAGGGCGGCACCACGCCGCTGCAGGCGGTGTACGAATACGCCGAGCCCATCGAGCAGAACGGCTTCGTGTTCATGGACTCGCCCGGCTACGACCCGGTGGCGGTCACCGGACAGATCGCGAGCGGCGCCAACCTGATCTGCTTCACCACCGGCCGCGGTTCGATGTTCGGCTCCAAGCCCGCGCCGACGATCAAGCTGGCGACCAACAGTCCCATGTTCCACAAGCTGGAGAACGACATGGACATCAACTGCGGCGCCATCCTCGACGGCGAGGTGGACGTGGACGGAATGGGTCAGCGCATCTTCGACGCCATCCTGCGCCACGCCTCGGGCGAGCAGACCAAGAGCGAAGTGCTGGGACTGGGCGACAACGAATTCGTCCCCTGGCACCTGGGCATCGTGAGTTGATGCCAGCCAAGCCAAGCCAAACCAGCCCATGACCCTCTTCACCCGAAACTTCATCGGCGGCCGATGGCTTGCCGCGCAGGACGCACGGGAGTTCCCCGTCGCCGATCCCGCGACGCTGGAAACCCTCGCCCATGTCCCTGACAGCGGTGCCGCCGATGCGCGCGCGGCGCTCGAGGCCGCGCACGCCGCCTTTCCGGCCTGGCGCGAACGCACCGGCCGCGAGCGTGCGCAGCTGCTGAAGAAATGGAACGACCTGATCGTCGCGCACCAGGAGGACCTGGCGAAGATCATTTCCGCGGAGCAGGGCAAGCCGCTGGCCGAGGCGCGGGGCGAGGTGCTGTACGGCGCCTCGTACGTCGAGTGGTTCGCGGAGGAAGCGACGCGCACGCATGGCGACCTGATCCCCGAGCCCGTGCGCGGCAAGAAGCTGATGGCGGTGAAGGAGCCGGTCGGCGTGGTCGCGGCCATCACGCCGTGGAACTTTCCGCTGGCGATGATCGCGCGCAAGCTGGCGCCCGCGCTGGCCGCCGGCTGCACCGTGGTCGCCAAGCCTGCGGAAGACACGCCGCTCACGGCCCTGGCGCTGGTGGCGCTGGCGGAAGAGGCGGGCTTTCCCGCCGGCACCATCAACATCGTGAGCGCTTCGCGCGAGCGCACGCCCGAGGTCGTCGACGTCTGGCTGGCCGATGCGCGCGTGCGCAAGATCACCTTCACCGGCTCGACCCCGGTGGGCAAGCACCTGGCGCGCGCCTCGGCGGACACGCTCAAGAAGCTGTCGCTGGAGCTGGGCGGCAACGCGCCCTTCCTCGTGTTCGAGGACGCGGAGCTGGATGCGGCGGTCGAAGGCCTGATGGTCTCCAAGTTCCGCAACGGCGGCCAGACCTGCGTCTGCCCCAACCGGGTGTTCGTGCACGAGAAAGTGCATGCCGCATTCGTGGACAAGCTGGCCGCGCGCGTCGGCGCGCTGCGCGTGGGGCCTGCCACCGATCCCGCGTCGCAGATCGGCCCCATGATCAACGCCCGCGCCGTCGAGAAGATCGACCGCCATGTGAAGGACGCCATCGCCAGGGGCGCGAAGCTCGTCACCGGCGGCTACCCCGTCGCCGGCATCGGCGCCGGCCACTACTACGCGCCGACGGTGCTGGTGGGCGCGACGCCCGCGATGGAGCTCGCGCAGGAGGAGACCTTCGGCCCGGTGGTGCCGGTGTTCCGTTTCGCGAGCGAGGAGGAAGCGCTGCGCCTGGCCAACGACACGCCCTTCGGGCTGGCCGCGTACTTCTACACGCGCGACGCGGCGCGCATCTGGCGCGTGGCCGAGCGGCTGGAGACCGGCATCGTCGGCATCAACGAAGGTGCGCTGGCGGCGGAGGCCGCGCCTTTCGGCGGTGTCAAGGAATCGGGCTATGGCCGCGAAGGTTCGCGCCAGGGCCTGGACGATTACCTGCATGTGAAATACCTGTGCCAAGGAGGCCTGCGTTGAATCCCGGCAATCCGTTCAAGAAGGCGCTCGCGGCAAGGCAGCCCCAGGTGGGCCTGTGGCTGTCCATGGCGGATCCCTACCTGGCCGAGGTCAGTGCTACCGCCGGCTTCGACTGGCTGCTGGTGGATGGCGAGCACGCGCCCAACGACCTGCGCAGCACGTTGTCGGCACTGCAGGCGATCGCCCCGTACCGCTCGCAGCCGGTGGTGCGCGCGGTGGCCGGCGAGGTCGCGTTGGTCAAGCAGTTGCTGGACATCGGCGCGCAGAACCTGCTGATCCCGATGGTGGATACGCCGGAGCAGGCACGCCGGCTGGTCTCGGCCACACGCTATCCGCCCGGTGGCATCCGGGGCGTCGGCAGCGCGGTGGGCCGCGCCTCGCGCTGGAGCCAGCGCGGCGACTACCTCGACGTCGCCGACGACGAGGTCTGCCTGCTGGTGCAGGCGGAGACCGTCACGTCGCTGCAGAACCTGGAGGCGATCTGCGCGGTGGATGGCGTCGACGGTGTCTTCATCGGGCCCGCCGACCTGTCGGCCTCGCTCGGCCACCGCGGCAAGCCGGGGCACCCGGAAGTGCAGCGCGCCATCGAGGACGCAATCACCCGCATCGTCCAGTGCGGCAAGTCCGCCGGCATCCTCACCTCCGATCACGCGTTGGCGCGCCGCTACCTGGAGCTGGGCGCCACCTTCGTCGCGACCGGGGTGGACGTGCTGCTGTACGCCAACTCCGCGCGCAAGCTGGCGGCGGAATTCGAGCGCGGCCCGGCCGTCGCGCGGCCTGGCGCGGCCTACTAGCGGCTACTGCGGGTTGAGCCCCGCCTCCTTCGCCGCCCTGGCCCAGATCTCCAGCTGCTCGCGCAGCAGCTGCGCCAGCTCGTCCGGCGAAGAGGACTGCGGCTGGAAGGCGACCCGTTCCAGCTGGTCGCGCACCTCCGGCTGCGCCAGCGCGCGCACCAGCGCGCGGGCCAGGCGGTCCACGACTTCCCTGGGCATGCGGGCCGGTCCGAAGATCCCTGCCCACGGTGTCATCGGAATGGCAGCGGCCCCCGCTTCCGGCAGCGTCGGCACCTCGGGCACCAGTGCGGCGCGCTCGGGCAGCAGGGTCGCCAGCACGCGCAGCTTGCCCTCCTTGACGTGCGGCAGCAGCGTGCCGGTGGCGATCGCCATCTGCACCCGCCCGGCCAGCAGGTCCAGCGCCAGCGGCGCGTCGCCCTTGTAGGGCACGTGCACCAGTTCCACCTTGGCCTGCTGCGCGAGCCGGGCGGTGGCGACGATGCTGGTGCTGTTGCCCGACCCGTAGGCGAGCTTGCCGGGGTTCGCCCGGGCGTAGTCCAGCAGCTGGGCGAGCGTGCGCGCCGGCGTCGCGTCGTTCACGAACACGAAGAAGCCGAAATTGCCGACCTTGCCCACCGGCGTGAAGTCGGCGACCGGGTTGTAGGGAACGACCTTGTGCAGGACGGGCGCGGCATTGAAGGCCGTGTTGGTGGCCAGCAGCAGGGTGTAGCCATCCGGGGGCGCCGCCATCACCGCTTCCCCGGCGATCATCCCGTCGGCGCCACCCTTGTTCTCCACCACCACCGGTTGCCCCAGGCCCTGGCCCAGCGCCTGCGCCACCGAGCGGGCGACCACGTCCGCGCTGCCCCCCGGCGGGAACGGCACCACCAGGCGGATCGGTTTGTTCGGGTATTGCGCGAAGGCGGAGCCGGCGAGCAGGCTGGCACCGATGAGCAAGACGCGCAGCCAGCGCGCGAGCAGGGCAGAACCGGATGAAGGCATGCTGCGCTCCTTTCCCGACACGGCACGCACGTTGCGCCCGCGCCGGCCGCGGTGTCAAGCCCGGGAATCCGGGGGCCACGCCTCAAGCCTTGCGGCGGCCCTTCTCCTTGCGCTTCACCGCGGCCAGGCTGTCCGTCAGCGCATCCGCCAGCGTCCTCTTCAGCCGGGCCTCCAGCAACGCCAGCACGGCGGCCTCCTCCGGCTTCAGCTGCGCGAGGTCGTCGCGCAGCGCGTCTTCCACGCTCTCCTTCATCTGCAGCAGCAGCGGTCCTTCCGCGTAGGCGCTAAGCACCTCGGGGTGGATGTAGCACTTGCGGCAGATGGTGGGCGTGTTGCCGAGGCGCGAGGCGACGCGTTCGATGGCGGCCTTGAGGTTCTTCTTCTGCGTCGCCTTGGTGTCGAACTCCTCGAATTCGCGCAACGCCATCGCCGCCATGACGGTGCCTGCCCAGGTCCGGAAGTCCTTGGCGGTGATGTCACGGCCCGTGATCTCCTTCAGGTAGGCATTGACGTCGGCGGAGGTCACCTCGCGCACCTCGCCGGCCTCGTCCCGGTACTGGAACAGGCGCTGGCCGGGCAGGTCCTGGCAGGCGCGGATGATCTTGGCGATGCGCCGGTCCTTCACCTGCAGGCGCCACTGCTTGCCGCTCTTGCCCTTGAACTGGAAGCGCAGCTCCGATCCTTCCACCTTCACGTGCGGGTTGCGCAGGGTGGTGAGTCCGTAGCTCTTGTTGGCCCTGGCGTAATCGTCGTTGCCCACGCGGATCAGCGTGGTCTCCAGCAGGTGCACCACCGTGGCCAGCACCTTCTCGCGCGGCAGCCCGCGCAGCGTCATGTGCCCGGCCAGGCGCTCCCGGATCGCGGGCAGCGCGCGCGCGAACTCCAGCATGTGCTCGTACTTCGTGCTGTCGCGCACCTCTCGGAACTGCGGGTGGTAGCGGTACTGCTTGCGCCCCCGCGCATCGCGACCCGTGGCTTGCAGGTGGCCATTGGCCTTGGGGCAGATCCACACGTCGCTCCAGGCCGGCGGGATCGCCAGCTTGCGCACGCGCTCCAGCGTGGCCGCGTCTTCGAGGGGGTCGCCCGACGGCTTGTAGTAGCGGAAGTCGTCACCGGCACGCTCGCGGCGCAGGCCGCGATCCTCGTCGCTCACGTAGACCAGGCCCGCGGACTCGGCCGCCTCCCGCGGGTCGATCGGCGTCGCAGCGAGCGTTTCGGCTTCCTTCATGTCCGCCGCAGGCAGGCCAGCGGCGCGTGCGCGCACGCGCATGCGCTGGCCGGCGCGACATCGGTCCACAGGGAAAGGCCAGGACAGATCTGCACCGCCGCAGTGTGGACCGGGTCCCGAACTGCCTGGCGTCGGACAGGGGCTACGCTTGCCACAGGACGCCGCCGCCGCACAGCGCCCGGAGGCGCCAGCCTCAGCGCCAGGGTCGTTCGGCCAGCGCGTCGCGCAGTTGCCGTACCAGCGCGGCGACGGCCTGGCCGTCTTCCGCCAGCATGGCGCCGGCACCGAAGCGGTAGAACTCGGCCCAGCGAACGTGCCAGTCGCGGGTGTCCGTCAGTTCGACGTACAGCGACGGCTCGTTGCCCGTGGCGTGGCACTTGCCGGAGATCAGGTGGCCCACGCGCAGTTCGCGACAGATCAGCTCGACCGCATGGGGCGGCGCATTGGACAGGAATTCCGAACTGATCAGGATGGCGCCGATGGCGGGGTCGGCGGCCAGCCGGTTCCGCAGCCGGTCCGCGATGTCGTTGCCGAGCATGCGCAGCGCGGGATCGCGCCCGCATGGAATGAAGGGGAGCAAGGCCACGAGGGGCCGCCCCACCAGGGGGGTGAGATTCCGTGGCGAGGCCGGATCGGCCCGGTCGAATGCGTTCACTTGGACAGCCTGGCGCGAACCCATGGTGCGGCCCATTCTAGGCAGCGCGCCTGCGCCGGTCTCCCCCAAAGAGGGGGGAAATGCCGGAATAAACGGTGATCCAGTGCTCAGTGCGGATGTTCGTTCCGGCTTGCGCGGTGCCACGCGGCGCGGGCCGCTTCCCGCGCCTCTTCCCACCGCAGGCGGGACCGACCGCGCACCCGATTGAAGTCGTCCTTGAGGTCGCTTTCCAACTGCTCGAACTCGCCGTTGCGGCGCACGGGACCGGTGTAGCCGACCCGGTACGCCGGGCCGTAGTCCTCGTAGGTGAACTCGCTGCGGTAGTACGGCTCGCGCCGGAAGGCATCGCGCCAGTAGGCCTCTTCGGCGGTCGGGTTGATCAGGGGCAGGGCGGCGGATGGGGTGCGCATGCGGCTTCCTCGAGGTGAGGCCATCGTGCGGCGTGCGACCCGCCTCGACGGTAGGGCGGGCCACCCTTGTCCCTGTAGGACGGCGGCGCTGCACGGCGCCGCTTCCAGTCGCTATGCTTGCTCGCATGAGCAAGGCGTTCACCCGCGAAACCGACACCGAGGACGACGAGGACGGCGGTGCCGGCCTGCCTCCGCTTCCGGCCGGCGGCAAGAACTACATCACCCCGCAAGGCTATGGCCGCCTGCGCGCGGAACTGCTGCAACTGATCGACGACGAGCGTCCCAAGGTGGTGGAAGTGGTGCACTGGGCCGCCAGCAACGGCGACCGCTCCGAGAACGGCGACTACCTCTATGGCAAGAAGCGGCTGCGCGAGATCGACCGCCGCATCCGCTTCCTGACCAAGCGGCTGGAGATCGCCGAGGTCACCGATCCGACGCTGCACCACGGGCATGACCAGGTGTTCTTCGGCGCCACCGTGACCTACGCGGAGGAGGACACCGGCGTGGAACGCACGGTCACCATCCTCGGCATCGACGAAGCAGACAGCGCGCAGGGGCAGGTGAGCTGGATTTCGCCGATCGCACGGGCACTGCTGAAAGCGCGGGAAGGGGACGTCGTGAAGCTGGTGACGCCGGCCGGCCCCAAGGACATCGAGATCCTGAAGGTGGACTACCCGGCGCCCGCGACGGCCTAGCTGCCGGGCCGGATCCGCACCGCGCTCATCACGCTGGGGGTGCGCTTGAGGTTGCGCAGCACCGATTCGAGGTGCGCGCGGTCCCGCACCGAAACGACGAAGCGCAGGTCGGTTGCATCCTGCGCGCGTTCGTCGTCCATGTCCACGTGCGTGATGTCGGCCTCGCCGTTGGCCAGCGCCGCAGCCACCCGCGCCAGCGCGCCCTTGCCATTGGCGACCGTGACCAGCACCCCGGTCTCGAAGGACCGCACCGGCTCGTCCGCCCACTCCACGCCGATGAAACGCTCGGCATCCTTGTGCTGCAGCCGCTTGGCCACGCTGCAATCGGCGGTGTGCACGACCAGGCCCTCGCCGCGCCCCAGGTAGCCCAGGATGGCATCGCCCGGCACGGGCCGGCAGCAGGTGGCGAACTGCACGGAAGCGTTCTCGCTGCCGTCCAGGGTCAGGCCGCCCTGCGACACGTTCTCGTGCGCGGTGAAGCGCTCGCGGCTGATCAGCAGGGCGTCCGGCTTCTCGCCCTGTTCGGCCAGCAGGGTCATCAGGCGCTTGGCGACGATGCCGGCGATGCGCCGGCCCAGGCCCAGGTCCGTCAGCAGTTCGGAGCGGCTGCGGTTGCCGGTGAAGCGCAGCAGCTTTTCCCACAGCTGCTGGTACGCACCTTCCTCGGGCGGCAGCTTGTCCATGCCTTCCGCGCGCAGGGCCTGCGCCAGCAGCTTTTCACCCAGCTGCTGCGACTCGGCATGGGCCAGGGTCTTCAAATGGTGACGGATCTTCGAGCGCGCGCGGCCGGTGCGAACGAAGCCGAGCCAGGCCGGATTGGGCGTGGACACCGGCGCCGTGACCACTTCCACCACGTCGCCGTTCTTCAGTTCCGTGCGCAGCGGCACCTGGGCGCCGTTGATGCGCGCGGCCACCGTGTGGTCGCCCACGTCCGAGTGGATGGCGTAGGCGAAGTCGACCACGGTCGCGCCCCGGGGCAGCGCCAGGATCTGGCTCTTGGGCGTGAACACGTAGACGGCGTCCGGGAACAGGTCGATCTTGACGTGGTCCCAGAACTCCGCCGCGTCGCGCGTCTCGTTCTGGATGTCCAGCAGGGACTGCAGCCACTTGGTGCCCAGGCGTTCCGTGCTCTCTTCCTGCGGACCGGCCGCCTTGTACAGCCAGTGCGCGGCGACGCCCGATTCGGCGACCAGGTGCATGGCCTCGGTGCGCAACTGGAACTCCACGTTCACCCCGGACGGCCCGACCAGCGTGGTGTGCAGCGACTGGTAGCCGTTGATCTTCGGGATCGCAATGTGGTCCTTGAACTTGCCCGGGACCGGCTTGTACAGCTGGTGCAGGATGCCCAGCGAGGTGTAGCACTCGGTGACCGAGGGCACGATCACGCGGAAGCCATAGATGTCCGTGACCTGCGCGAACGACAGGTGTTTCTCGTCCATCTTGCGGTAGATGGAGTACAGGGTCTTCTCGCGCCCGGCGATGCGCACCTGGATGCCGGCGCTGTCGAACGCGTTCTCCACGTCGCGCTGCACCTTCTGGATCAGGTCGCGGCGGCGGCTGCGGGCGCGCGACACCGCCTTGGACAGGACCGCGTGGCGCCAGGGCCGCAGGTAGCGGAACGACAGCTCCTGCAGTTCGCGGTAGGTGGTGTTCAGGCCCAGCCGGTGGGCGATCGGCGCATAGATGTCCAGCGTCTCGCCGGCGATGCGGTTCCACTTCTCGCGCGGCACGTCTTCCAGCGTCCGCATGTTGTGCGAGCGGTCGGCCAGCTTCACCAGGATCACGCGCACGTCGCGCGCCATGGCCAGCAGCATCTTGCGGAAGCTCTCGGCCTGGTTCTCCTCACGCGTATTGAACTGCAGCTTGTCGAGCTTGGTGAGTCCGTCGACCAGTTCGGCCACCGGCGCGCCGAAGCGCTCGATCAGCTGGGGCTTGGTGACGCCGCAATCCTCGATCGCATCGTGCAGCAAGGCGGCCATCAGGGCCTGGGCGTCGAGCTTCCACTCGGCGCATTGCGCCGCCACGGCGATCGGGTGGGTGATGTAAGGCTCGCCGCTTGCGCGCATCTGCCCCAGGTGCGACTCGTCGGCGAATCGGTAGGCCTTGCGGACGAGGTCCACTTCGGCCGGGTCGAGATAGTCGAGGCGGGCGGTCAGCGCGGCAAAGCTGGCCGCTGCGGCGTTGGCCGCGGCAGGGGAGGGGAGGATCGGGCTGCTGGGCCGTTTGCCGCTGCCCGAAATCGGTGGGAGCACCGCGCTCATGCCCTTAATGTAGCGCGCGCCCACCCGCGAGGGACGCAGCCAATGAAAAACGCTCCCATCGGGAGCGTTTTTTCAGCGTCGGCCGAGCTTCAGCCCGGGACTTTCTTGAGCATCTCCAGGCCGATCTTGCCTTCGGCGATCTCGCGCAGGGCGGTGACGCCCGGCTTGTTCTTGCTCTCGATCTTGGGGGCGTGGCCCTGGCTCAGCATGCGGGCGCGGTAGGTCGCGGCGAGCACCAGCTGGAAGCGGTTGGGGATCTTTGCGAGGCAGTCTTCGACGGTGATACGGGCCATGGAACTCTCCGGTGCGGGGGCTTAGATGCCGAGCGCCTGGAAGGTGTCGGCGCGGGCGCGGCGCTGGGACACGTACTTCAGGCGCTGGGAGTGCACGATCGCTTTGAGGTCAAAAAGCGCGCGCTCAAATAACTCGTTGATTATAACGAAGTCGAATTCCTTCGCCTGGGTCAGTTCGGAAGCCGCATTCTGCAGTCGGGTTTCGATCACTTCGGGCGCGTCCTCGCCGCGCCGCTCCAGCCGCGAGCGCAGTTCCTCCCAGCTGGGGGGCAGGATGAAGATCAGGACGGCATTGGTGAAGATGCGCTTGATCTGCAGCGCGCCTTGCCAGTCGATCTCCAGGATCACGTCGGCGCCGTGCAGGATGCGGTCCTCGATCGCCTTCTTGGAGGTGCCGTAGCGCCGGCCGTGCACGTGGGCCCATTCCACGAAAACGTCGGCCAGCACCATCTGGTCGAACTCGCTTTCGGAGACGAAGAAGTATTCGCGCCCGTGCTTTTCCTGGCCGCGGGGCTGGCGGGTGGTGTGCGAAACGGAAGGCTGGACGTGGGAATCGAGCTCCAGCAAGGCCTTCACCAGGCTGGACTTGCCGGCGCCGCTGGGGGCGGCGACGACAAAGAGGTTGCCGGGGTAATCCATGCCGGATTGTAATGAAGCCGCGGCCTGCGACGGGTCGTCCCCGGGGGCTCAAGCCCTTCGCGGTCCGTTGCCGAAGGGCACGCCGGCAAGCGCGGGCCCCTGGCTCACTCCAGGTTCTGGACCTGTTCGCGCATCTGCTCGATCAGGACCTTCATGTCGACGGAGATCTTGGTCAGCTCCAGCGCCGCGGACTTGGACCCCAGCGTGTTCGCCTCGCGGTGCAGTTCCTGGATCAGGAAGTCCAGGCGCTTGCCGATCTCCCCGCCCTTCTTGATCAGGCGTTCGATCTCGTCGACGTGCGCGGCCAGCCGCGTGAGTTCCTCGGCCACGTCGATGCGGATGGCAAACGCCGTGGCCTCGGTCAGCGCCCGGTCCTGGGCCGCCTCCGGGGTCGCGCCGCCTTCGCCCAGCGCCATGGCTTCCTTCCACCGGTCCAGGAAACGCTGGCGCTGCTGCTCCACCAGCTGGGGCACCATCGGCTTGGCCTGGTCGGCCAGCGCGCGCAACTGCGCCAGGTGCCCGAGCAGCATCTTGGCCAGGCGCGCGCCTTCCCGCTCGCGGGCGGAGACCAGGTCGGCGAGCACCTTGGCCGCCAGCTCCTGCAGCGAGTCGCCCCAGTCCACCGAACTGTCGCCTTCGGCCGAGGACAGGCGCAGGACCTCCGCCACGGAGAGCGCGGCCGCCGTGGGCATCCAGGTCTTCACCGTGTCCTGCACCGCCGCGAGGCGCTGCAGCGTGGCCATCGTCGGCTCGCGCGCGGCCTCGCCCGCGGCGCCTTCCACGCCGGCCCGCACTTCCACCTTGCCGCGCTTGATGCGCGAGGCAATCAGCTCGCGCAGCGCGGGTTCATGGGAGCGCAGTTCCTCCCCGAGCCGGAAGGACAGGTCAAGAAACCGGCTGTTGACGGACCGGATTTCGAGCCCGAGCCGCATGGGTGTTGCGGACTTGCCGCCTTCGTGGCCGGTGGGCACGTTTCCAGGGCTCAGTTGTGCCGAGGCGTAACCGGTCATGCTGTAGACTGGCATGCAGAGGAGTGTTTGAAGTCGTTGCGGGAAGTGCGAGAGCGCGAAGGGCGCGTCAGCGCCCCACTATCTTCGAATTATGTCAAAGCTCAAACCGGCCCCCTTACCGCCGGATACCGTGATCGGTGGCTACCGTGTGGTGCGCAAGCTGTCCTCCGGGGGCTTTGGCGTCGTCTATCTCGCGGTCGACAACGAGGGCCAGCAGGTCGCCATCAAGGAATACCTGCCCTCGTCGCTCGCCACGCGCCCCCCGGGTGAACTGCTGCCGCAGGTCGCGCCCGAAAAGCTGTCCCTGTACCGCCTCGGCCTGAAAAGCTTCTTCGAGGAAGGCCGCTCGCTCGCCCAGATCTCGCACAGCTCCGTGGTGAGCGTGCTGAATTTCTTCCGCGAGAACGAGACCGTCTACATGGTGATGAACTACCTGGAGGGCGCGACCCTGCAGGACTTCATCATCACCGCGCGCGAACTCAAGAAGCAGAAGGTGTTCCGCGAGTCGACCATCCGCTCGCTGTTCGACGAGATCCTGCGCGGCCTGCGCATCGTGCACCAGCACAAGATGCTGCACCTGGACATCAAGCCGGCCAACATCTTCATCACCGACGACAACCGCGCCGTGATGATCGATTTCGGCGCCGCCCGCGAAGTGCTGTCCAAGGAGGGCAACTTCATCCGCCCCATGTACACGCCGGGATTCGCCGCACCCGAGATGTACCGGCGCGACTCCTCCATGGGGCCCTGGACCGACATCTATGCCATCGGCGCCTGCATCTATGCCTGCATGCAGGGCTACCCTCCCAACGATGCGCCGCAGCGACTGGAGAAGGACCGCCTGTCGCTCGCGCTCTCCCGCCTGCGCGGGGTGTACTCCGACAACCTGATCGAGGTGGTCGAATGGTGCATGTCGCTCGATCCGCTGTCCCGTCCGCAATCGGTGTTCGCGCTCCAGAAGGAGCTGAGCCGCGAAGGTGAACGCCGCTACACCAAGCTGTCGGTGGGCGAGAAGATGCGCCTGCAGTTCGACAACATGGTGAGCGACACCAAGAAGAGCATGAAGAAGACCGGCTTCGGAGCCAAGGCGAAATGAGGCCCCACGCTCCGGCACTGCGTGCGGTCGCTGCCCCCCGAGGGGGCTTCAGCCTCCTTGACGCGGCTCGGCGGAGGCTGACTTGAAGTTCTCCGTCTTCCAGATCAGCCGCAAGGGCGGTCGCGAGAAGAACGAAGACCGGATGGGCTATTGCTACACCCGCGAGTCCGGCCTGTTCCTGCTGGCGGACGGCATGGGCGGCCATCCGGAAGGCGAAGTCGCCGCGCAGCTGGCGCTGCAGACCATCTCCGCGCTGTACCAGAAGGAAGCGCGCCCCATCGTCAAGGACGTGACCGAGTTCCTCTCGGTCTCCCTGATGGCGGCGCACCACCAGATCATCCGCTACGCAAGCGAGAAGGGCATGCTGGACACGCCCCGTACCACGCTGGTGGCGGCCATCGTGCAGGGCACGCACGCGACCTGGGTGCACTGCGGCGACTCGCGGCTGTACGTCGTGCGCGGCAACGAGATGCTCACGCGCACCCGCGACCATTCCTACCTGGAGCAGCAGAACGCGGGCGTGATCCGGATGGACCGGATCAACCGCAACATCCTGTTCACCTGCCTGGGCTCGCCCACCAAGCCGGTGTTCGACGTCACCGGACCGATCCAGCTGCAGCAGGGCGACAAGATCCTGCTGTGCTCCGACGGCCTGTGGGGCAGCCTGGGCGACGAGGACATCGTGCGCGAGATGGCCTCCAAGCCGGTCGCCGAAGCGGTGCCGGACCTGGTCGAAAGTGCGCTGCGCAATGGCGGCGAGCACTCCGACAACGTGACCGTGATCGCGATGGAATGGGAGACGCCGGACACCTTCGAGTCCACCCGCGGCATCTCCACCGACAGCATCTCCGACGGCGTGTTCGCCTCCACCATCCAGGCCGGCGTGCTGGACACCCTGGTGGACGACCTCGACGATGCCGCCATCGAGCGCTCCATCGCCGAGATCAACGAAGCCATCCGGCGCTCCGCCGCCAAGAAGGCTTAAGCTTCCCGGATTCCCTGCCGTCCCGGGCTCGACCCGGGATCCACGCCGGCCTGGCCGGCTTGCCTATCATTCCCCCATGACCTCATTCATCCGAAGCGGCCAGCGTGCCGCCGACCAGCTGCGTCCCGTGCGCATCACCCGCGGCTTCACCGTGCATGCCGAGGGCTCCGTGCTCATCGAGTTCGGCGACACCCGCGTGCTGTGCACCGCCTCCGTCGAGGAAAAAGTGCCGCCGCACAAGCGCGGCAGCGGCGAGGGCTGGGTGACCGCCGAATACGGCATGCTGCCGCGCGCCACCCACACGCGCGGCGACCGCGAGGCCGCGCGCGGCAAGCAGAGCGGCCGCACCCAGGAGATCCAGCGGTTGATCGGCCGCAGCCTGCGCGCCGTGTTCGACCTGAAGAAGCTCGGCGAGCGCACCATCACCCTGGACTGCGACGTCCTGCAGGCCGATGGCGGCACCCGCACCGCCGCCATCACCGGCGCGTTCGTCGCGGCGCAGGATGCCGTGGCCAAGCTGCTGCGCGACGGCAAGCTGCGGGAATCGCCCATCACCAGCCATGTCGCCGCCATCTCGGTGGGCATCGTCGAGGGCACCGAATTGCTCGACCTGGAGTACGTCGAGGACGTCGCCTGCGACACCGACATGAACGTGGTGATGACCGGCGCCGGCCACTACGTGGAGGTGCAGGGCACCGCCGAGGGCGTGGCTTTCACCCGCAAGGAAATGGACGAGCTGCTGCGCCTGGCCGAAAAAGGCATCGCGGAACTGGTCGCCCTGCAAGAGAAGGCGCTGCAGGCGTGATCGACCGGATCGTCCTGGCGTCCAACAACAAGGGCAAGCTCGCCGAGCTGCAGGCCATGTTCGCGCCGCTGGGCATCGCGCTGGTGCGCCAGGGCGAGCTCGGCGTGCCGGAAGCGGAGGAGCCGCACCGCACCTTCGTGGAGAACGCGCTGGCCAAGGCGCGCAATGCGGCCCAGCACACCGGGCTGCCGGCGATCGCCGACGACGCCGGCCTTTGCGTCGATGCCTTCGATGGGCTGCCGGGCGTGGACACCGCGTTCTACGCGACGCAGTTCGGCTATCCCAAGGGCGACGACCACAACGTGAAGGCCCTGCTGGAGCAGATGCGTGATATCGAGGATCGCCGCGCCGCCCTGGTAAGCACCCTGGTGGCGGTGCGCAGCCCGAACGATCCCGAACCCCTGATCGCGGTCGGCCGTGCGGTCGGCGAGATCGCACGGGCGCCGCAGGGCAGCCAGGGCTTCGGCTTCGATCCGGTGATGTTCATCCCGGCCTTCGGCAAGACCTTCGCCGAGCTGCCGTCGGAGGTGAAGAACGCCCACAGCCACCGCGGCCAGGCGGCCCGGCAGATGGTGCAGCTGATCCGGGAGCGCTGGCTGTGAACGAGATCCAGCGCTACCTGCGGCCCGGAACGCTGCAACTGCCGGCGCTGCCGCCCTTGTCGCTGTACGTGCACCTGCCGTGGTGCCTGAAGAAGTGCCCGTACTGCGACTTCAATTCGCACGAACTGGCGCCCCAGCCGCCGGCGGAATCGGTGCTGCAACGGGTGGCCTCCGGTGGCGGGCGGCCCGGCGCCGGATGGCAGGCGTCGGCGCTGCCTGAAGTACGGTACCTCGACGCGCTGCGCGCCGACCTCGAAGCCGCACTGCCCCTGATCTGGGGACGCGAAGTGCACAGCGTCTTCATCGGCGGCGGCACGCCCAGCCTGTTCTCGCCGGAGGGCATCGACCGGCTGCTGTCGGACGTGCGCGCTCGCGTGAAGCTGGCGGCGGACGCCGAAATCACGCTGGAAGCCAACCCGGGCACCTTCGAGAAGGACCGCTTCAAGGCCTTCCGCCAGGCCGGCGTCACGCGCCTGTCGGTCGGCGTGCAGAGCTTCAGCGACGCGCACCTGAAAGCGCTCGGCCGCGTCCATGACAGCCGGCAGGCGATCGCCGCGGTGGAAGAGGCGGCGGCGAACTTCGAAACCTTCAACCTCGACCTGATGTACGCGCTGCCGGGACAGACGCTGGAACAGCTGGAGGCGGACGTGACGCAGGCGCTGGCGCTGATGCCGCCGCACCTGTCGATCTACCACCTGACGATCGAACCCAACACCTACTTCGCCAAGTTCCCGCCGGTCACGCCACCGGAGGACCTGGCGTACGCCATGCTGGACCGCATCACGGAGATGACGGTGGCCACCGGCCTGGAACGCTACGAGGTCTCGGCCTATGCGAAGCCGGGCCATCGCTGCTGGCACAACTTCAACTACTGGAGCTTCGGCGACTACCTGGGCATCGGCGCCGGCGCGCACAGCAAGATCAGCTTCCCGCACCGCGTGATGCGCCAGGTGCGCAACCGCGAACCCAAGCTCTACATGGAGCACGCGCTGGCCGGCAACGCGATCGCGCAGGACGAAGAGGTTCCCCGCAGCGAGCTGCCGTTCGAGTTCATGCTCAATGCCCTGCGCCTGAAGGACGGCTTCTTGTTGCAGGACTTCAGCGACCGTACCGGCCTGCCGCTGTCCGCGATCGAGAAGCCGCTGCAGGAGGCGCAAGCGAAGGGGCTGGTGCGGCGCGACCTGGTGCGCGTGCAACCGACGGAGCGCGGCTTCGACTTTCTTACGGACCTGCAATCCCTTTTTCTAGCCAGCTGACGCGCGCCGCTCGCGCAAAGGGACCGCGGCGCGGTCCCTTCTTCATTGCGTCCTCAGTGCTGCCGCGGATCGCGATCGCCCATCGCGGCCTTCAGCGGGTCGATCGGTGGCGCCGGCCGGACGTTCTGGAAAGTCTCCACCACGCGGCGCACGATCTGCTTCTGCTCCTCCGTCCACTTCGCGAGCCGCTCCGATCCCAGCACGCTTTCCAGCGCCGTGATCAAGTGCAGCTGGAAGTGCTCGGGATTCGGGTGCGTGGCGATCAGCGAGGTGATCGTCACGTACGATGCCGTGTGCATCGCGATCAGGTGCTGCACCTCCCTGCGGAGGGCCGCGATCTCGTCTTCCATGCGCGTTCTTTCTGGGCGTTGTGCCTTGCCTGCCGCCGATGCTAGAGCAGACCCTGCCCGGCGTGTGTCGGACGCGGTCGCCCCAAGGGCCGCCACGCGGCCTGTGCGAGACTGCGGCGATGCGCCTGTTCGATGATCCCGACCTGTTGCGTGGCCTGCTCGAAGGCCTGCCCGAAGCCCTTGTCGTCGCCGACACCGGCGGCGTCATCCGCGGCTGGAACGCCGCCGCGGCGCGGCTGTTCGGCCACTCGCGCGAGGAGGCCGTTGGGGCCAGTCTCGACCTGATCCTGCCCGAGCGGTTCAAGCCGGCGCACGACGCCGGATTCGCCCGTGCCGTCGCCACCGGCGAACTGCGCGTCGGTGGCCGCGTGATGCGCACGCGCGCCGTCCACAAGAGCGGCGGCAAGCTCTACGTGGACTTCAGCTTCGCGCTGCTGAAGGACGCGCGGACAGGTCGTTGCGGTCTACGCGACCGGACGCGAAGCCCCGCCGGCGCCGGCTGCAGCGGCCTGATCAGCGCCGCAGCCGCGCGATCTCGCCTTCGGCGCGAACCACGTCGCGCGCATATTCGGCCAGGTAGCGGTCTCGCTCCTCGCTCTGCCACTGCCGCGACGAAAACGCATCGATACCGTAACGCTGGCTGAGGTGCACCACGCCCGGCAAGCGCGGCAGCGGCACCCGGTCGGGGAAGGCGTCGGGCTTGAGCAGGAACCCATCCACGTCGACCAGCTGCAGCGGGAAAGCCGGCTGGCGGTCGTGCACCAGCAGGCCGGGCAGCACCAGGTCGAACTCCACGGACCCGGCTGGCAGCATCTCGTTGAACTGCAGCAGCGCGAACGGAACGCCGCTGGCATCGCGCACGCGCGCACTGGCCACATAGCGGCCCGCCACCGGCACCTCCGCCTTCAGGTAGAAGTGCAGGTCGCCATCCACCAGCGCCTCGCGAACGCCGGCCCAGCGGCCCGCAGCGTCCGGCACGTAGATGACGTCGAAGCCCACGGTCCCGGCCTGCCCATTGGCCTGGAGGTCGACCCGCACGCGGATGCTGCCGCCCTGGCCCGCGAAGCCCTGGGTCGCCGGCGTCAGCCGCCCGGAATGGACCTCGTCGCCCGCCACCTCGTCCGCGCCCGCGCCGTCGTCCGTGAAGGGCACGTCGGCGCGCACCAGTTGCACCAGGGCCTTGCCGTCCGGCAGCGTCTGGGCCGCGGCGCTGCGCACCTGCAGCGGGACCACGGTGCCGCTGCCGTCGAAGGCCTGCAGCGTCATGCGCACGGATTCCGAGCTGGCGACGAACACGCGGTCCTGCGTGCTGCGCAGGCGCAATCCGGGCACCGGGCGGCCGTCGGCATCGCGCATCGGCAGATCTTCCTGCACGGGCGCGAAGGGCTGCACCTGGTCCGGATGCTCCGCGATCGGCCGCGCGGTCGGCGGGTAACGGGTCGCCTCGTAGTAGGCACGGTAGACCTGCTCCGCGCGTTCCTGGCGCTGGGACCACAGGCGCAGTTGCTGTTCGCGTGCCACCAGGCCGGCGGCACTGTAGGGGCCAGGGGCCGAGCCCGCGACCTGCGACGCGGGCGCCGGTGCTGCAGCAGCGGGTGCGGCCGCGGCCGGCGCCGGCTCGGCCGCATCCGACAGCAGCCAGTGCCAGCCGCCAATGCCGGCAGCGAGGACCGCTGCCGCCGCAACCACGCGCGACTGCCAGGAACCAGGCTTGCGCATCGCGCGTCTTTCGCCGTCGGATTGGCGAGCGCGCTACTGGGCGTACGCTTCCATGTCCGCGCGCAGCCGCGACACCACGCCGGCCCAGCTGCCGCGCGTGTGGTGATCGTAGGCCTCGCCGTCGTCGCGGAAGCTCACGTGGTGGTAGCTCCACTTGGTGCTGCCGCCCTCGTTGGGCCCGGCGCCGAGCGACAGGTAGTTGCAGAACCAGTCGGCCGGGTTGCAGTAGCTGCCACCGCTGCTGCCGGCGACTCCGCCCGCGGAATGGTAGGCCACCACTTCGTCGTCCTGGCCCGGCAGCAACGCGGAATAGGACGTGCCACGTGCGCCGGCATACATGTAGAACCACTTGGCGCGCGTCTGGTTGTGGTCGTACATGGCGCGCGCGGTCGTCGTCTTCAGGTCCGAGGTGAGCGGATCGGAAACGGCCCAGGCGCCGTAGTTCGCCAGCTCGGTGCCGCCGCCGGAGCCGCCTGCCACGCCCACCCACTTGATGTTCCAGCCGGTCTGCGTGCCGCCGCTGCCGGAGCAGGTCCCGGCCGAGTTGGGCGACGCATTCTTGATCTCTCGCACCGTGCCACCGTAGAGCGCCAGCGCATAGCCGATCTGGTTGTCGCCCGCGCTGTGGGCCGCGAGGTAGCACCAATTGCTGCCTGTGCAGTAGCAATCCAGCGCGTCGCGGATGCGTCCGTTGCTCACCGAGATGCGGTTGTAGCCGTCCCAGTTGATCGAACGCTTGTTCACCCCGGCGTTGACGCTGTCGGGTCCCCAGTAGGTGAAGTCGAGATCGTTGCCGACCACGCCGCCGCCATTGCGGCCGTGGATCCAGAGGCTGTAGTTGGTGGCGCACACGCCGCCGGCGAGGGCGAGCAGCGCGGCCGTCAGCAGCCTTCTTCGCTTGCGCGCGGAGGTGTTGCGCGATGGGGTGGCGGCCTGGGTCATGATGCCCTCCTCCTTGGACTGCTGCGATAGGGAGCGCATCCTCCCGCTGACGCACAGGCGGCATGCCCGGAAAAACCCTGAGGCGCTAAAGCCCGTTGCCTCCCGCGGGAACTTTCCGCTCGACCGTTGTTTCTCGCAGGCGGATCCACGCCGGCGCGTGGTCGCTGGGCTTCTCGCGCCCGCGATGCTCCGCGTCCACGCCGGTGGCTTCGAGCCGCGGCAGCAGCGAGGGCGTCAGCAGCAGGAAGTCCATGCGGAAGCCGGCATTGCGCCGGAATGCCGCCTCGTTCACCCAGAAGGTGTAGACGCGCTCGTCGGGATGCAGCTGGCGCGTCGCGTCGATCCATCCCTGCGCCATCACGCGCGCCCAGTGCTCGCGCGTCTGCGGCTGCAGCACGGCGTCGAAGCGCCAGCTGCCGGCGTTGTAGATGTCGAAATTGGTCGGCACCACGTTGAAGTCGCCCGCCAGGATCACGTCGCGGCCGGAGTCCCTCAGCGTTTGCGCGTGCGCCTGCAACCGCTGCATCCAGCGCAGCTTGTAGTCGAAGTTCGGGCTGGGCACCGGATTGCCGTTGGGCAGGTAGACCGACACGATGCGCAGGCCGTGGATGTCGGCTTCCAGCCAGCGCGACGCGGCGTCGCCGTCGTTGCCGGGCAGGCCGCGCCGCACTTCCACCGGCGCGGCGCCGCGCGCCAGGATCGCCACGCCGTGGTGCGAGCGCTGGCCGTGCCAGATGGCGCCGTAGCCCGCGTCCTCGATGGCCCGGGCCGGAAAGGTCGCGTCGCCGGTCTTGATCTCCTGCAGGCAGGCGACGTCCGGTCGGGTTTCCTCCAGCCACTCGAGCAGGCGAGGCAGCCGGCCCTTCACCCCGTTGACGTTGAAGGTGGCGATCTTCATCGCCACCGAACTTACAGCACGAAGGGCTGTCCCGTCACCGGCGTGCTGGGCACGGCCATGTCCTGTTTGGCCATGATGCCGGCTTCGTAGCCCAGCCGTCCCGCCTCGACCGCGAGCCGGAAGGCGCGCGCCATCTTGACCGGATCGTGCGCGTGCGACACCGCCGTGTTGACCAGCACCGCGTCGTAGCCGAGCTCCATCGCCTGCACTGCATCCTTGGGTGAACCGATGCCGGCGTCGACCACCAGCAGCGCATCCGGAAGGCGCGCGCGCAGCGTGCGCAGCGCGGTCGGGTTCAGCAGGCCCTGGCCCGAGCCGATCGGTGCGCCCCAGGGCATCAGGATGCGGCAGCCCGCATCGAGCAGGCGCCGGCAGCTCACCAGGTCGTCGGTGCAGTAGGGGAAGACCTCGAAGCCGTCCTTCACCAGCGTGCGCGCCGCTTCCACCGTTTCGAAGGGATCGGGCTGCAGCGTGTGGTCGTCGCCGATCACTTCCAGCTTGATCCAGTGGGTGTCGAACAGCTCGCGCGCCATGTGGGCCAGCGTCACGGCTTCCTTGGCCGTCTTGCAGCCCGCGGTGTTGGGCAGCATGCGCGCGCCCGCCTTTCGGATGATTCCGTAGAAATCATTGGGCGTGCCGGCCGCGGCCAGCTGGCGCTTCAGGCTCACCGTCACGACCTCGGTGCCGGACGCCGCGATCGCGTCCTGCAGCACCTGGGGCGAGGGATAGCCGGCGGTTCCCTGGAAAAAACGGCTCGCGAGTTCGACGTCGCCGATGCGAAGTCCCATGGTGTTCATCCTCCTGTGATGGGCTGGAAAGTGAAGACGGCGTCGCCATCGCGCAGTTGCACGCCCGCGCGCGCCGAGCGGGGCACGAATTCGCCGTTGACGGCCGTGGCGAGCGACTGCGGCGGTTCGCCGAGCGCGGCGACGAGGTCGGCCAGCGACTGCGCCGGCTCGATGGCGCGCGGTTCGCCGTTGAGGGTGATCTGGCAAGTGCTCATGGCTGGAACCCTCGCAGGGCCTGCTCCACCAGCGCGGGGGCGATCAGCCACCCATGGCGGAACAGGCCGTTGATGCGTGTCAGGCCGGGCTCGGTCGCGAGCCGCGGCAGGTTGTCGGGCAGCGCGGGGCGCAGGTTGCTTTCGCTGTGGACGATGCGCGCCTCGGCCAGTTCGGGCACCACGCTGTGCGCGGCGGCCAGCAGTTCGACCGTGCTGCGCACCGAGACCGGCGAGCGGTCCTCGCTCTCGATCTCGCTGGCGCCCACCACCACCAGGTCCGGCGCGCGCGGCACCAGGTACACGCGGTGGCGCGGGTGCAGCAGTCGCAACGGCCGCGTGAGCTGCAGGCCCGGCGCCTGCAGCCAGAAGATCTCGCCGCGCACGCCGCGCACCGGCAGCTGGGGGCGCGCACCGGTGCCGCGCACGTCGAACACCCAGTCGAAGCGCTGCGTCCCGGCGCCCGCGCGCACGCCGCCCGGGTCGGCGCTCTCCACGGCCTGGCCCCAGTGCCAGAGCACGCGCGGCGCGGAGACGGCCAGCGCCTGCATCGCCTGCACGGTGTGTATGCGGCCTTCGTTGGGGATGCACCAGGCGTGCGCGGGCCCCCGAACCGACGGCTCCAGTTCCCGCAGCTGTTCCCCGCTGAGCCATTGAAGCTGTTCCCTGCCGGGCGCCGAGGGTTGCTCTCCGCTGAGCGAGTGGAGGTCCGCAGGCTGGCGGTGAGCGCGAAGCCGAACCCCAGCGCTTGCGGCGTCGCCAGATCGCCCTTCGCCATCGGCCTGCGCGGCCGACAGTTTGCTCTCCAGCAGATCGATCACCCGCCGCGCCGCGCCCTCGTCCCCGCGGTGCGCCAGCAGCAGGCTGCCGTCGAAGCGGCACTCCACCGGCACCGCCAGTTGCGCCAGCAGCTGCGGCCACAGCTCCATGCTGCGCAGGCCCAGGCGGAACACGTGCGCGTCGGCGCACTCCAGCTCGGCCACGGGGCTCAGCATCCCGGCCGCCGTGAAACCCGCGGCGCCGCGCGCCTCGGCATGCGGTGCGGGATCGAACACGTGGACTTCGTGGCCCGCGCGCGAAAGCTGGAAGGCGAGCAGCCGCCCGAGCAGGCCGGCGCCGGCGATGGCGATCTTCATCGCGGGCGGCCCGTGGGCAGGAAGAAGGGGGAGGGTGGATGCATGCAGCTCTCCTTACGCCGGTACGAACCGGTTCAAGTTCACGGGTTTGGGTGGATCCATCTCAGCGACACGGCACCTGCCGTTCGCACCCCGGAGCGAATGCAAAGTATAGCGGCGCGCCTGTCGCCGCGCTGACGCGCTGGCTCAGGCGGAAGTGACGGAGCGCGTGCGCGCCAGCGCCACCTTGTGCAGCAGTTCGGCGAGGATCGCCTGTTCGCCCGGGCTCAGCGGCAGCAAGGCGCTCTCCGCTTCGACGATCTTGCGCGTCGCCTTGCGCACCAGGTCCGCCCCCTTGGCGGTGACGTGCAGCACCTGGGCGCGCCGGTCCTCTTCGCTGGCCTGCCGCGCGATCAGTCCCTTGGCCTCGAGCTTGTCCACCATCGTGGAGATGTTGGGCGCGGTCACGCACAGGGCGCGCGCCAGCCGGACCAGCGAGCCGCCCGGGTTCTCGGCGATCAGGGTCAACACCGTGTACTCCACGGGACGCAGGTTGAAGGGCTTGCCGGCCTGCTCGAAGAAGATGGCGTCCGTGACGATCGCGGCCTGCGCGAGCTGGTAGCCCAGCACCTTCTGGAGACTGGCCTCCTCCATGCGCCCGGCCGGCGTGAGGTCGAGGCGCGCGCTGCGTTTGTGCGTCATGGGTCGATTGTGCCCATCGGCCGCATGGGTCGATTTAGTTCAGCTACCACATCTTTTCTCGTCCATTGGAAAGAATGCGCATAGGGTATGTCCGCATGCTTGCCATTGAAATAGTTAAGTAACTTAACGATAGTCCAGCGCGACGGAACCACCCCAACGGAGACAGGATGACGAACCGACCCCACCTCGCCGCGGTTGCCGCGGCGACCCTGCTGGCCCTGGCCGGATGCGGCGGCGGCGATGGCGAACCGCTGCCGCCGGTGCCGCAACTGTCCGCCGCCACCGGCGCCGCGCTGTCGGGCGGCTGCGCCGACCTCGCGGCGCGCGTGGCGTTCCCCAACACGACCATCACCGCGGTGAACGCCGTCGCGGCCGGAACGGTCAAGGTGGCCGGCGCCGATGTGCCGGCCCACTGCCAGGTGCAGGGCAGCATGTTCCCGCGCGTCAGCCCGGTGGACGGCAAGAACTACGCGATCGGGTTCGAGATCCGGCTCCCGCTCAGCTGGAACGGCCGCTTCTTCTACCAGGCCAACGGCGGCATCGACGGCAGCGTCGTCACCGCCACCGGCCCCGTCGGCGGCGGCGGCCCGCTGAACAGCGCGCTGGGCATGGGCTTCGCCGTCATCAGCTCCGATGCCGGGCACGCGGCCTCGATGGGCCCCTTCTTCGGCATCGATCCGCAGGCGCGGCTGGACTACGGCTACCAGGCCGCGGCCAAGCTCACGCCGATGGCCAAGAGCGTGATCCAGGCCGCCTATGGCAAGGGGCCGGACCGGTCCTACTTCGGCGGCTGCTCCAACGGCGGCCGCCATACGATGGTGGCCGCCGCGCGCCTGGGCGACCAGTACGACGGCTTCCTGGTCGGCGACCCGGGCTACCGGCTGCCCCTGGCGGCCACCGCCAACATCGCGGGCGCGCAGGCCTATGCACGTCTGGCCAGCAATCCCGCCGACATCTCCACCGGGTTCACGCCGGCGGAACGCGCCACCGTGTCGAACGCGGTGCTCGCCAAGTGCGATGCGCTGGACGGCGCCAGCGACGGCCTGGTGCAGAACCAGGCGGCATGCCAGCTCGCCTTCAACCTGCAGAACGACGTGCCCACCTGCACCGGGGCGCGCGACGGTACCTGCCTCACCACGGCCCAGAAGTCGGCCATCGCTCAGCTCTTCGCGGGCGCGAAGACGAGCCGTGGCGAAACGATCTATACGAGCTTCCCGTTCGACAGCGGCATCGGCGCGCCCAACTGGGCGTTCTGGAAGTTCACGGCCCCCATCGCGCTCGATTCCGGCGCCGTGGGCCTCATCTGGCAGGTGCCGCCGGAAGATCCCGCGACCTTCAACGGCGCGAACTTCGCGCTGACCGGCAACGTGGACGCCATGTTCGCCAAGATCCAGGCCACCAACTCCACCTACACGGAAAGCGCGCTGTCCTTCATGACGCCGCCGAAGCCCTCGGACCTGTCCACCGTGAAGAACCGGGGCGGCAAGATCCTCGCGTACCACGGCACCAGCGACCCGATCTTCTCCAGCGACGACACGGCCGCCTGGTACAACGCGCTGGACAGCTTCCACCGCGGCGACGCCTCGCGCTTCGCCCGCTACTACCCCGTGCCCGGCATGAACCATTGCTCGGGCGGCCCGGCCACCGACCAGTTCGACATGCTCACGCCACTGGTGAACTGGGTCGAGCGCGGGGCGGCGCCGCAGCAGATCGTTGCCAGCGCCCGCGGCGCGGGCAATGCCGGCGGCGTCAACGCGGACGTGCCGTCCAGCTGGGCGGCCAACCGCACGCGGCCCCTGTGCCCCTTCCCGAAGGTCGCGACCTACAGGGGCAGCGGCAGCCTCGAATCGGCCGACAGCTTCAGCTGTCAATAAGGGCGCGCACCGGACCGGCGCCCGCCGGCATCGGTGATGATTCCCCTGCGGGCTTTCGCGCGCGGGGGAATTTCTTCATGGCCATCGCGAACCTTCGTTTGCGCATCAACGGCAGCGAGCGCACCGTGCAGGCGGACGAGAACACGCCGTTGCTGGACGTCCTGCGCAACGACTGCGGCTTGAAGGGCACGCGCTTCGGTTGCGGGTCCGGCGAATGCGGAGCCTGCCACGTGCTGCTGGATGGCGTGTCGGTGCCGGCCTGCGACACGCCGGTCGGCACCGTGCAGCACCGGGCCATCGTCACCGTGGAAGGACTGGCGCCGGACGGGGTGATGGGCGCGCTGCAGCAGGCCTTCCTGGCGGAGCAGGCGGGCCAGTGCGGCTACTGTCTCTCGGGCGTCCTGGCCAGCGCCACCGCACTGCTGGCGCGCACGCCGCAGCCGAGCGAAGCGCAGGTGCGCGCGGCGCTCGACGCGCACCTGTGCCGCTGCGGCGCGCACAACCGCATCGTGCGTGCCGTGCTGCGCGCGGCGACATCGGGAGCACCGGCGTGACGGACCTGCCCACCAGCCTGAAGGCCAACCCGCTGCTGGGGCAATGGCTGTCGATCCGGTCCGAAGGCCGCGTCGAGGTGCGCAGCGGCAAGGTGGAGCTCGGGCAGGGCATCACCACGGCCCTGGCACAGATCGTCGCCGACGAACTCGACGTCGCGCCGGCGCGCGTCGCGATGGTTCCCGCGAGCACACAGGGCTCGCCCAACGAAGGCTTCACTTCCGGCAGCCTGTCGGTGCAGGACTCCGGCAACGCGCTGCGGCAGGTCTGCGCCGAGGCGCGCGACATCTACCTGCACGCCGCGGCCCGCCGCCTCGAGGTGGCGGTGCAGGACCTCACGGTGGAAGATGGCGAAATCCGGGTGCGCGGCGTGCCGGCGGTGCGCACCAGCTACTGGGAACTGGCGCAGGAGGCACTGCTGCAGTGCGCCGCCAGCGGCCGTGCCGCACCGAAGGCGCCGCGTGCGCGCGAGCAGGCGGAAGTGCCCCGCATCGACCTGCCCGGCAAGCTGCTGGGGCAGCCGTCCTTCCTGCACGACCTGGAACTTCCCGGCATGGTGCATGCGCGGGTGGCCCATCCTCCCTCGCCGGCGGCGACCCTGCGCGAGGTCGATGTCGCGGCCGTCGAGCCGCTGCCCGGCGTGCTGCGGGTCGTGCGCGACGGCAGCTTCCTCGCGGTGGTCGCGCGCACGGAGCACGAGGCGACCCGGGCCTTGCGCAAGCTGCAGTCCGCTGCGCGCTGGGACGAAGCGGAAACGCTGCCGGATGCGGACGACCTGTCCGCCTTCCTGCGCGCGCAGCCGGAAGAAACGAGCGTGGTCCACGAGAAGAAGGCAGCGACCGCATCCGCTGCCGTGCGCAGCTTCGCCGCCCGCTACGCGCGTCCCTACCTGGCGCACGCGTCCATCGGCCCGTCCTGCGGCGTGGCGCGCTTCGACGGCGAGCGGCTGGACGTGTGGACGCATGCGCAGGGCGTGTATCCGCTGCAGAAGGATCTCGCGCTGATGCTGGGCCTGGCCGCGTCGAACATCAGCGTGACGCACGTCCCGGGTCCGGGCTGCTATGGGCACAACGGCGCCGACGATGCCGCCGCGGATGCCGCGGTGATCGCCCAGGCGCTGCCCGGCGCGCCGGTGCGGGTGCTGTGGACGCGCGAGGACGAACTGCGCTGCGCGCCGTTCGGCGCGGCGATGGCGGTGGAAATTCGCGCGGAGGTGGACGCGGACGGCCTCATCTGCGGCTGGCAGCACACCCTCTGGTCCAACGGGCACAGCCTGCGCCCGGGCCGCATGGCGGTGCCGGTGTTCCATGCGGCGCCGCTGCTGGCGCGCGGGTTCCAGCGCCAGGTCGCGATCAACGTGCCGGTGGCGACCGGCGCGGGCGCCGAGCGCAATGCCGTGCCCTGCTACGACTTCCCGCAGCAGAAGATCGTCAACCACCGGCTGCTGGCGATGCCGCTGCGCACGTCGTCGCTGCGTTCCCTGGGCGCGCACTGCAACGTGTTCGCCGCCGAGTCGATGCTGGACGAGATCGCCGCCGGGCTGGACGCGGATCCGCTGGACTTCCGGCTGCGCCACCTGGGCGATGCGCGCAGCCGCGCGGTGCTGGAGCAGGTGGCGGAAATGTCCGGCTGGCGTACCTGGACCCCGCGCGAGGGCGAAGCGCTGGGCCTGGGGTTCGCGCGCTACAAGAACAACGGCGCGTGGTGCGCGGCAGTCGCGCAGGTCGAGGCCGTGCGCGACATCCGCGTGCGCCGGGTCTGGCTGGCCGTGGACGTGGGACGCGTGGTCCAGCCCGACGGCGTGCGCAACCAGCTGGAGGGCGGCGCGATCCAGACGCTCAGCTGGTGCCTGAAGGAGGCCGTGCAGTTCGACCGCACGCGGGTGCTCAGCGACCACTGGGGCGCCTACCCGATCCTGCGCTTTTCCGAAGTGCCGCCGGTGGACATCGCGCTGCTCGATCGGCCGCAGGAGCCGTCGCTGGGGGCCGGCGAACCCACGCATGGGCCGCTCGCCGCGGCCATCGCCAATGCGCTGGCCCGCGCCACCGGCGTCCGCCTGCGCGAGATGCCGTTCACCTGGGATCGCCTGCAGCGCGCCGCGCTCGCCTGATCAGGCCGCCAGCCAGCGCACCGCTTCGTCTTCGTCCGTGAAGACGATGAGGTTCACGCCCGAGCGCTGGGCGGTCTTCTCGCTGGCGTGCGTGATCATGTCGCTGTCGACCACGGAGGCGATGCGGTTCAGGTGCCTCAGCTTGCGCGCGGTCTCCTCGCCGACCGCGTAATGGTCGGTGAAGCTGGTGAGCGTGCGGATGCCGCGCAGATCGAACAGCACACGCTTGACGGGCCAGCCGGACGTCTCCACCCCCAGCAGGTGGATCATCGACAGCATCTGGCCGAGCGTGGGCGCGCCGTGGAGGCGCACCACGGAATAGGCCTCCCTGTGTTCGACGTCGAAGCTGAGACTCATGCAACCAGCATAGGCGCAACGCGGCCTCGGCGAGCCAGCATTTTCCTGGGTGCCGATGCTTCCTTGCGCAGTCGGGGCGCGGGGCTCGACCATGGCGTTCCTCCTGCTGCGCGCGTTCGCGCATGCGCCATCGGCCGCGTCCGACACTGCGCGCGCGGCCGGGCGCGTTGGATGGGAAGGAACATCCCGAAGGAAAAATGAGCATGAAGCACAGCATCAAGGCATGGGCTCTCGTCACCGCGCTCGCTGCCGCCGCCCCCGCGTTCGCGGCAACCGCCCACCCGGCGCACGAACCCGAAGGCAGCAGCGCGCGCAGTGCGACGCACCAGCTCGCCGCCGACGTCAAGGACGCGATGCACAAGGTCGCCGCGGCCACGCGCCATGCGCTGCACCGTGCCGACGCGGCGCTGCACCGCAGTGGCAAGCATGACAAGGAAGCCTGAAGCCCGTCTTCCCTGTGTGCGTGTTCGCACATGAAGCGCGCATCGCATGCGCGCGCGGGGGATGGCGCCGCGGCGCCATCCCTCCCCAAACGGTAGATCTTTCCCAGGCCAGGTGCGCCTATTGTTCGCCCGTCGGTGGCGCGGGAACGGCCCGCCCCCGGCGGATCACCGGCGGATGGCGCGTCCCGCGCCGCCCTCCGGGCAGTTGACCTGACCAGAGGAAATCACCATGAACCGCAAGATCGCTCTCGCCCTCGTCCTGGCCTTCACCGGTGCCGTCGCCTGCGCCGACGACATCACGATGGACCCGGTGCCCTTCAGCTCCACCCTGACGCGCGCGCAAGTGATGCAGGAACTGCAGCAGTACCGGCAGGCCGGCGTCAATCCCTGGGCCGACGACTACAACCAGCTCGCGCAGTTCCGCAGCGGCCTGAGCCGCCAGCAGGTGGTCGCCGAGTTCATGCTGTCGCGCGAGTCCATCGGCGCGCTGAATGGCGAGGACAGCGGCTCCGTCTACCTGGCCCGCCGTGAGCAGCCCGTCAAGGGCGGCACGCACCTCGCGGCCGCGCCCGCGCGCGAGTGAACGCACCAGCCACCCCGGCCTGAGGAGGGGACCCGGACAAGGCGCCGCATCCGCGGCGCCTTGTCCTTTGGCGTGCCGCGTCCTGTGCGCAAACGCACATCGCCCGCCGCCGCCACTGCCTACAGTGCCTGGGTGGACGACCGGTCCACGTTGTTGCGGAAGACAGGACCATGGCACGCTATCTCGTCGTTTCACTGCTCGCCCTCGCGGCCTTCTCGACGCTCGCGATGGGCGTGGACCCCGCCGTCGATGCCCGCGGCAGCATCTGCCTGCTGCTGCCCGGCAGCCACGCATGATCGCCGTCACGGGTGCCACCGGGCAGCTCGGCCAGCCCGACTTCGAACGCCTGATCGGCCGGCCCGCGGTCACGGTGCAGCAGGCCGTCGCCGCCGCCTTGCGCCGCTGAGCACGTCCAGCTCCACGTGGGACGCCGCCGCACCTCGGCGCGGGGGGATGTCTCACGCAGCGCGCGTGGATGAGACATCCAGAATGCAAGCCCATCGTCCGCGGAGAGAACTCCATGAGAAAGCTTGCACTGGTGCTTGCCATCACCGCTGCGCTGGCTGCGTGCGGCAAGGCCAACGACACCGGGTCGACCGCATCCACCACACCGTCGTCGACCAGCAGCCCGTCTTCCTACCGCAGCACGTCGCCGGCCCCGTCCGCCGCGCCGTCCACGGCACCGTCCACCGCCTCCACGGGTTCGACGTCGCCTGCGCCGTCGACCGACACCACCGTGGCGGCCGGCAGCAGCACGCCGTCGACATCGGGCAGCGCAGGGAGCACGTCGGCCATGGGCGCCGGTGCCTCCGGCGAGGCCGTCTACAACCAGACCTGCCAGGTCTGCCACGCCGCCGGCGTCGCCGGCGCGCCCAAGCTGGGCGACAAGGCGGACTGGGGCCCGCGCGTCGCGCAAGGCAAGGACACGCTGTACCAGCACGCCATCGCCGGCTTCACGGGCAAGAAGGGCGCCATGCCGCCCAAGGGGGGCAACACCGCGCTGCCCGACGCCGACGTCAAGGCGGCGGTCGACTTCATGGTGAGCAAGGCCAACTAGGACGGGCCGGCAGCTGCGCGGCGCCGTCCGCGCGACCACGGCGCTGGGGTCGCCGCAGTGGCGCGTTCGCCTACCGGTAGGTGATCCGCACGCGCGCCAGGTGGTCGCGCAGCGCCGCGATGTGCGAAGCGATCTCGCCGGGCGCGCCCTCCAGCGCGTTCAGTTCCACGGCGCGGCTTTGCGCCGACGCCCACTCCAGTCCCATGGCGGCCAGGGCGCCATAGGCCCGGTGCGCGACGAACTGCAGCTCCTCGCGCTGCCCGGCGGCGAGCGCGCGGTCCATGTTCTCCGCGGCCTGCTGCTGCAACTGGAAGAAGCCCGGGAACACGGCGCGCCATTCGGCGTTGACGACCACCTGGTCGCCGCCCGGTACCGGCTCGCGGGCGGCGAGCGGCTCGTTGCCGGCGCTGTCCATCTCCGGTGCGCGGGGCTCCTGTTCGAGCTCGCGCAGAGCCGTCAGCAGCCGCTCCCGCGTCACGGGCTTGACCAGGAAGCGATCGGCGCCGGCGCCCAGCGCGCTGGCCGCGGACTTGTCATCGTCGTTGCCCGACATCATCACGATGCGGCAGCGCGGTCGGCCGGAAGCGATTTCGTGTTCCCGCACCCAGCGCACCGTCTCCACGCCGCCCATCAGGGGCATCTCCATGTCGGTCAGCAGGTAGTCGGGCCAGCGCCGGCGCATGGCGTCGATCGCGGCCTGTCCGTTGGCGGCCGTCTCGACGTGGAAGGGCGGGCTGGGCAACAGGCGACGCGTGACCAGGCGGCTGAACTCGTCGTCGTCCACCAGCAGCAGGTCGCGCAGCGGCAGCTCCTGCAGCCAGGACTGCGGATCCTCGCGAGGCGCTGCGCGGCGCGGCGCCGGCAGCGCCTCGCGGAACGCGGGCAGCGTCAGCGTCACCAGCGTGCCGGCCTCGCCCGTGTGCATGCGCAGGTCGCCAAGCTGCGCCTTGGCCATCAGCCGCGCCGAGTAGGTGCCCAGGCCGGTGCCGCCGCTCTTGCGGCCGGTGACGTACTTGTCGAAGAAGCGGCCGGCGACTTCCGGCGGCACCTGGCCGGGGTTGTGCACGGCGAGCGCCACGGGGTCGCCCGCGGACAGCGTGACGGACACCTGGTGGCCGGCACCCGCGGCCTCGATCGCGTTCTTCACCACGTTGGCGATGATCGAGTAGCACAGCAGCTCCTCGGCGCGCACCAGCACGGGACCGGCGCCGGACGAGCCGGGCCAGTGCAGCGTCACCTGCTGCGCCTCGGCCTGCGAGTGCAGGTCCACCAGGACGCGCGACACCAGCTCGCGCAGGTCCACCGCCTGCGGCCGGAATTCGTAGCTGCCGGTCTCCATCTTGTAGAGCCCCAGCGACAGGTTGACCATCTCCAGCAGCCGCAGGCCGGCACGCTGCAGCACGCCCACCAGCTCGCGCTGGTCGCTGGAAAAGCCGCGGTCTTCGCCCAGCAGCCGCGTCGCGCCCAGGATGCTGTTCAGCGGCGTCTTCATGTCGTGCCGGGAGATGCGCTCGACGTCCTCGCGCAGCCGCGCGTTCTCCTCCAGCGTGCGGCTGCGTTCCTCGGCGTTCAGGGCGGCGCTCATGCGACGGGCGATCACCACCGCGGGTGACAGCAGGAACAGCGCGAAGCCGATCGGCGCGAACTTGGTGTCGGCGCGCGGCGCATCGATCAGCAGCAGGTCCATCGCCTGCGTCACCAGCACCGCCACCATGCCGGCCAGCAGCACCTGCGCATCGCCGCCGGTGCGCCGCACCGCACGCACCATCGCCACCGCGATGTAGGCCACCACGGCGACGGCGATCGCCTGCCCGGGCAGGGCGACGTACGAGTACTGCCCGGGTGCGAGCGCCAACGTGGCCACCACGCCCAGGCCCAGCGCCGCCAGCACCGCATGGAGCATGCGGCGATGGATCTCCACCGGGAACAGGCGGCGCAGCGTGAGGAAGAACAGCGCCATCGCCACGATCCACGACAGGTATTCCACCCGCATGTAGGCGAACCAGGACACCTGCGCGCCGATGGGCCGCAGCAGCAGCCGCTGGCCGATCATGTCCGAGTACACCGCCATCGCGATGCAGAACAGGCCGAACAGCAGCGGCACGCGCTCGCGCCGGCGCGCCACATAGAACAGCAGCGCGACGCCGCCCGTGACCAGGTAGGCCGTGAGCAGCGCGGCTCCCTGCATCACCTGGGCTTCGCGGCGTTCCTCCAGCTCCTCGCGGCTTCCCGCCACCATCGGCCGCACCATGCCGCCGCCGCGGTGATCGAAGTTGGACACGTGCAGCGTGAGCCGCAGCGGGCACGGGAATTCGCGGGTGATGGGAATGCGGCTGTGGACGGCCGCCAGGCTGGCCTGCGGGCTGGGACCCGGTTGTCCGTGCGCGGCCACCTCCACGCCGTTGACGAACAGGCGGGAGGCGGTCCGCTGGCCCACGGCCTCCACCGCGAGCGACCGGCCCGCGGGGCAGTTCACCTGCAGGACGTAGGTGCCCCAGCCGTTTTCCCCGCGCGGCTTGCCCGGCAGGTCGTTCCAGCTGGAAGGCACCGGCGCGAAGCTGCTCGCGGGCAGCTGGTCCCAGCGGGGATCCAGGAACTGGGCCCAGGCGAAGCCCCACTGGCCGCCCAGCGCCATCGGCTCGGTGCTGGCGCCGGGCCACTCCAGCACGCCGGCGACCGCCCGGGACGCCCGGGGATTGCCCGTTTGTCCCACGAGGAACACGGCGCCGAGCAGGGCGAACAGCAGGAACAGCAAAGCGGCGGCTCTGCGCGGGACGGACATTCGCAGAGTGTAGGGTGCGCGGCGCCCGCCCCGCGCGCCTCGGGCCCGCGTCGGCCGGGCGCCCCTGCGGCCGTTGCGCGTTCACCGCGCCGGCGCGCTTACACCACGCGGAAGCTCCACGCCGTGCGGTTCACGTTGCCGCTGCGGTCGCGCACCACCAGCATCGCCCGATGCTCGCCGCGGCCCAGCCGTTCGCGGTAGGCGATCGCGTCGTCGCTGACGTGGGCATCGGCCGTCACGTCGAGCCCGTCGACCACCAGCCGCACCGAGCGGGGATCGACGCCGCTGCCGGCGTCGTCCAGCCGCGCGTGGATGAAGGTGCGGCCCGGCTCCTCCAGGCGCTGGCCGTTGGCCGGCGCGAGCTGGGTCACCTGCGGCGCGCGGTCGTCGCGCGGCGCCCGCGCGAGCGCCTCGATCGCGGCGGGATAGCGGAAGTCGCGCGCCAGCCTGCGGTCGCCGAAGTTCGCGCGCGCGGTGATCGCCTGCCGCGGGTCGATGCGGTCGCCGCGCCGCACCGTGTACGCGCCGGCGTAATGACCCGGCGCGTGCTCGCGCAGCGCGACACGCACGCCGCTGTCGCCCAGGACGGCGTGCGCGTGGCGTGCGCCCGGCGTGCCGACAAGCTGCAGGCGCAGAACGGCGCCCGGAGCGAGGCCGGCGCTGGACTGCACGCGCAGCGCCTGCAGCGCGGGTTGGGCGGCCACAGCATGTTGCGCCGCGGCAGGCAGGGCAACGAAAGCGGAGCCCAGCGGCAGCAGCAGCATCGCGGCGGCGGCGGCATGGGTGCGGAAGTTGGTTTTCATCTCGACGTCCTTTCAAAGGGTCTGCAGGCAGTCTGCGCCGCGCTCGATGAACCGGTGATGAACGCATGGCGCTTCACACGGCCGCGCTTGCTTCGGGTAATCCAGCCATCTCGACAGCGAACCCGTGCAGCAGAATCCGCCTTGCATGACCGCCGCCAGCCTGTTCGACCATCCCGGCCTGCTGGCCAAGGCCATTGCCGAGGCGACGGACGACGTCATCTTCGCCAAGGACCTGGAGGGCCGCTACCGCTTCGCCAACCCGGCCACGCTGGCCGCGGTCGGCCGCACGGCGGAGGAAGTGCTGGGACGCACGGACCTCGAATTCGATGCCGATCCTGCCGCCGCGCGCCGTCGCATGGCAAGCGACCGCCAGGTGCTGGACACGGGGCTGCCCACCGAGACCGACGAGACGGTGCCGCTGCCCGACGGCACGGTCAAGCACTGGCTCACCCGCAAGATGCCCTTGCGCGGCGCCAGCGGCACGATCGTCGGGCTGCTGGGCATCGCGCGCGACATCACGCACCGCAAGCGCACCGACGCGCAGCGCGCGGCGACGCAGCTGAAGCTGGAGATGGGCATCCAGGCGGCGGGCCTGGTGATGGCGGACATCGACTACCGCACCAACCTCAACCACATCTCGGCCGAACTGGCGCGCCTGCTGGAGCTGGGCGACGGCCCGATGACGGTGCCGCGCCAGGCGATCTTCGACCGCATCCATCCCGAGGACCGCGAGCGCTACCTGCAGGGCATCGCCAAGGCGCTGGACCCGCAGGGCAGCGGCCATCTCGCCATCGACGTGCGCGCGCAGCTGCCCAGCGGCACCGTGCGCTGGCTGCACATCCGCCTGCAGATCGTGTTCTCCCTGATCGACGGCCGGCTGCAGCCCGAGCGCGGCATCTGCGCCGCGCGCGACGTGACGGGCGAAATGATCGCGGGGCGCCAGTTGCGCGCCGCGCAGCAGCTCACGACGTCGGTGATCGAAGGTGCGGGCGCGCTGGTGTACGCCAAGGACCTGCAGGGGCGCTACATCCTGTCCAACGAAGCCTGGCGGCGCCTGCACGGCCTGACGCCGGAGCAGGCGCACTTCATCACCGACGAGCAGCTGTTCGGCGCCGAGGCCGCGGCGCGGCTGCGCGCCAACGACCGCCAGGTGATCGCGTCCGGGCAGCTGATCGCGGTGCAGGAGCACGGCGAGCTGCAGGGCCAGCCGGCCGTGTTCCGGACCAGCAAGTTCCCGCTGTACGACGAGACGGGGCAGATCTACGCCGTGTGCGGAGTCTCGACCGAGATCACGGACGTGGTGCAGGCCGACCGGCGCAAGGACGAATTCATCGCCACGCTCGCGCACGAGCTGCGCAACCCGCTGGCGCCGATCCGCACGGGGCTGGAGATCCTGCGCCGGGTGGGCGAGCTGCCGCCGGTGGCGGCGCGCACGCGCGACATGATGGACCGCCAGCTGACGCACATGGTGCGGCTGGTGGACGACCTGCTCGACGTGTCGCGCGTGAGCCGCGGCAAGCTGGAACTGCGGCCGCAGCCGCTCACGGTCGCGCGGGTGCTCTCGGAGGCGCTGGAGACCTGCCAGCCCGCACTGGCCGCGGCGGGCCACACGCTGGCGCTCGAGCTGCCGCCCGAGGAGCTGCAAGTGCAGGGCGACCTGACGCGCCTGGCCCAGGTGTTCAGCAACCTCGTGCACAACGCGATCAAGTACACGCCCGCGCCCGGCCGCATCGCGGTGCGGGCACAGGCCGATGGCGACACCGTGGTGGTGGACGTCAGCGACAACGGCAGCGGCATCTCGGCGGAGGTCCTGCCCCAGGTGTTCGAGCTGTTCGCCCAGGGCACGGACGTCACGCAGGCGGGCCGGGGCGGGCTGGGCATCGGCCTGTGGCTGGTCAAGCGGCTGGTGACGCTGCACCACGGGCGCATCGATGCGCACAGCGCGGGGCCCGGCGCGGGCAGCACGTTTACGGTCCGCCTGCCCCTGTTGCGAAATTAATCACTGCGGGCAGGAGGCGATCGGGCTTGTCGGCTTCGTCCTACGACGGGTTCGGACATTCACGAAGACACTTGCCGCGCTGCATCGAAGGTCTTCCCGCACGCGCCCCTTTCAGTCCGGCGTACCGCTGCTGCCGTGGGGCAGGAGGACGTCCGCGCCGGCGTGAGGACCTTCTTCTTACGGAGCCTCCATGGACCAGGTCGTGATCCCCGCCCAGAAGAAGAAGTCCACCAAGCCCGCTGCCCGCGCGGCTGCCGGCATGGCGAAGAAAGGGGTACCGCAGACGGCGTCGCCGCACGTCACCATCCCGCCCATCCAGACCTTGCCGCCCGAGGCCGCCGAGGCGCGGTCGCGCCAGGTGCTGGCCGCGCTGATGGCGTTCGCCGCGGGTGACTTCAGCGTGCGCCTGCCGGCCGAGTGGTCGGGCACCGACGCGCGGATCGCCGAGGCTTTCAACCAGAGCATCTCCAACGCGGGCCGCATCACCAAGGAAGCGGCGCGCCTGTCCAACACGGTGGGCAAGGAAGGGCGCCTGTCGCAGCGCATCTCCGCGCCCGGGGCCGTGGGCAGCTGGGCCGAGCAGGTGGATTCGTTCAACACGCTGATCGACGACCTGGTGCGGCCCACGACCGACATCGCCCGCACCATCGGCGCCGTCGCCAAGGGTGACCTGGGCCTGCCGATGGACCTGCAGGTGGACGGCCGGCCGCTCAAGGGCGAGTTCCTGCGTTCGGCCAAGCTGGTGAACACCATGATCGAGCAGCTCTCGGTGTTCACCTCCGAGGTGACGCGGGTGGCGCGCGAGGTCGGCACCGAGGGCAAGCTGGGGGGCCAGGCCAAGGTGAAGGGCGTGTCGGGCGTGTGGAAGGACCTGACCGATTCCGTCAACCAGATGGCGGGCAACCTCACGGCGCAGGTGCGCAACATCGCCGACGTGACGATCGCCGTGGCCAACGGCGACCTGTCCAAGAAGATCACAGTGGACGTGCGCGGTGAAATTCTTCAGCTGAAGGAAGCCACCAACACCATGGTGGACCAGCTGCGTTCGTTCGCGTCGGAAGTGACGCGGGTGGCGCGCGAGGTGGGCACCGACGGCCGCCTGGGCGGCCAGGCGGTGGTGCCGGGCGTGGCGGGCACCTGGAAGGACCTGACCGACTCCGTGAACTTCATGGCGTCCAACCTCACGGCGCAGGTGCGCAACATCGCCGACGTGGCCACGGCCATCGCGCGCGGCGACCTGTCCAAGAAGATCACGGTGGACGTGCGCGGCGAGATCCTGCAGCTGAAGGAGACCATCAACACCATGGTGGACCAGCTCAACGGCTTCTCGTCGGAAGTGACGCGGGTGGCCAAGGAGGTGGGCACCGAAGGCAAGCTGGGCGGCCAGGCGCAGGTGCCGGGCATCGCGGGCACCTGGAAGGACCTGACGGATTCCGTCAACTCCATGGCGTCCAACCTCACGGCGCAGGTGCGCAACATCGCCGGCGTGGCGACCGCCATCGCCAAGGGCGACCTGTCCTCCAAGATCACCGTGGAGGTGAAGGGCGAGATCCTGGCGCTGAAGGAAACCATCAACACGATGGTGGACCAGTTGAACGGCTTCGCTTCCGAGGTGACGCGGGTGGCGCGCGAGGTGGGCACCGAAGGCAAACTCGGTGGCCAGGCGCAGGTGCCCGGCGTGGCGGGCACCTGGAAGGACCTGACGGACAACGTGAACTTCATGGCGTCCAACCTCACCGGCCAGGTGCGCAACATCGCGGAAGTGACGACCGCCGTGGCCAAGGGCGACCTCTCGCGCAAGATCACGGTGGACGTGCGCGGCGAGGTGCTGGAACTGAAGAACACCATCAACACCATGGTSGACCAGCTCAACGGCTTCGCCTCGGAAGTGACGCGGGTGGCGCGYGAGGTCGGCACCGAAGGCAAGCTCGGTGGCCAGGCGCAGGTGCCCGGCGTGGCGGGYACCTGGAAGGACCTCACGGACAACGTGAACTCGATGGCGTCCAACCTGACCGACCAGGTGCGCAACATCGCGGAAGTGACGACGGCCGTGGCGCGCGGCGACCTGTCCAAGAAGATCACCGTGGACGTGCGCGGCGAGATCCTGGAACTGAAGAACACCATCAACACGATGGTGGACCAGTTGAACGGATTCGCCGGCGAGGTGTCGCGGGTGGCGCGCGAGGTGGGCACCGAAGGCAAGCTCGGTGGCCAGGCGCAGGTGCCCGGTGTCGCGGGCACCTGGAAGGACCTCACCGACAACGTSAACTCGATGGCCKACAACCTGACCGSSCAGGTCCGCAACATCGCSGACGTGGCGACGGCCGTGGCCAACGGCGACCTGTCCAAGAAGATCACGGTGGACGTGAAGGGCGAGATCCTGGAGCTGAAGAACACCCTGAACACCATGGTGGACCAGCTCAACGGCTTCGCATCGGAGGTGACGCGGGTCGCGCGCGAGGTGGGCACCGAGGGCAAGCTGGGCGGGCAGGCGCAGGTGCGTGGCGTGGCCGGCACCTGGAAGGACCTCACGGACAACGTCAACTCGATGGCCAACAACCTGACGGGCCAGGTGCGCAACATCGCGGAAGTGACGACGGCCGTGGCGCGCGGCGACCTCTCGCGCAAGATCACCGTGGASGTGAAGGGCGAGATCCTGGAGCTGAAGAACACCATCAACACCATGGTGGACCAGTTGAACGGCTTCGCCTCGGAAGTGACGCGGGTGGCGCGCGAGGTGGGCACCGAAGGCAAGCTSGGCGGCCAGGCGCAGGTGCCGGGCGTGGCGGGCACCTGGAAGGACCTGACCGACTCCGTGAACTTCATGGCGTCCAACCTCACGGCGCAGGTGCGCAACATCGCCGACGTGGCCACGGCCATCGCGCGCGGCGACCTGTCCAAGAAGATCACGGTGGACGTGCGCGGCGAGATCCTGCAGCTGAAGGAAACCATCAACACCATGGTGGACCAGCTGAACTCCTTCGCCGGCGAGGTCTCGCGGGTGGCGCGGGAGGTGGGCACCGAGGGCAAGCTCGGCGGCCAGGCCGCGGTGGAAGGCGTGGCGGGCACCTGGAAGGACCTCACGGACAACGTCAACTCGATGGCGTCCAACCTGACCAACCAGGTGCGCAACATCGCCGAGGTGACCATCGCGGTGGCCAACGGCGACCTGTCCAAGAAGATCACGGTCGACGTGCGCGGCGAAATCCTGGAGCTGAAGGAAACCATCAACACCATGGTGGACCAGCTCAACGCCTTCGCGGCCGAGGTGTCGCGGGTGGCGCGCGAGGTGGGCACCGAGGGCAAGCTGGGCGGCCAGGCGCAGGTGCCGGGCGTGGCGGGCACGTGGAAGGACCTGACGGACAACGTCAACTCCATGGCCAACAACCTGACCGGCCAGGTGCGCAACATCGCCGACGTGGCCACGGCGATCGCGCGCGGCGACCTGGGCCGCAAGATCACGGTGGACGTCAAGGGCGAGATCCTGCAGCTGAAGGAAACCATCAACACGATGGTCGACCAGCTGTCCGCCTTCGCCTCCGAAGTGACGCGGGTGGCGCGCGAGGTGGGCTCCGAAGGCAAGCTCGGCGGCCAGGCGCAGGTGCCGGGCGTCGCCGGCACCTGGAAGGACCTGACCGACAACGTCAACTCGATGGCATCCAACCTGACCAACCAGGTACGCAACATCGCCGAAGTGACGATCGCCGTGGCCAACGGCGACCTGTCCAAGAAGATCACGGTGGACGTGCGCGGCGAAATTCTTCAGCTGAAGGAAACCATCAACACGATGGTGGAACAGCTGCGCTCCTTCGCTTCGGAAGTGACGCGGGTGGCGCGCGAGGTCGGCACGGAAGGTCGGCTGGGCGTGCAGGCCGTGGTGCCCGGCGTGGCCGGCACCTGGAAGGACCTGACCGACTCGGTGAACACCATGGGCGCCAACCTGACCTCGCAGGTGCGCAACATCGCGGAGGTGACGACGGCCGTGGCGCGGGGCGACCTGAACCGCAAGATCACGGTGGACGTGAAGGGCGAGATCCTGGAGCTGAAGAACACCATCAACACGATGGTCGACCAGCTCAACTCCTTCGCCAACGAGGTGACGCGCGTCGCGCGCGAGGTGGGCACCGAAGGCAAGCTCGGTGGCCAGGCGCAGGTGACCGGCGTGGGCGGCACCTGGAAGGACCTGACCGACAACGTGAACTTCATGGCGTCCAACCTCACCGAGCAGGTGCGCGGCATCGTCAAGGTCGTGACCGCCGTGGCCAACGGCAACCTGACCCAGCGCCTGACGGTGCAGGCCAAGGGCGAGGTGGCGGCGCTGGCCGACACCATCAACAACATGACCGACACGCTCGCAACCTTCGCCGACCAGGTGACCAACGTCGCGCGCGAAGTGGGCGTGGACGGGCGGCTGGGCGGCCAGGCCAACGTGCCCGGCGCGGCCGGCACCTGGAAGGACCTGACCGGCAACGTGAACCTGCTGGCGGCCAACCTCACGACGCAGGTGCGCGCGATCGCCGAGGTGGCGACGGCGGTGACCAAGGGCGACCTGACGCGTTCGATCCAGGTGGATGCCAAGGGCGAGGTGTCCGAGCTCAAGGACAACATCAACACCATGATCTCCAACCTGCGGGAGACCACGGAATCGAACCGCGAGCAGGACTGGCTCAAGACCAACCTGGCGCGCTTCACCGGCATGCTGCAGGGGCAGCGCGACCTGAACACCGTGGGCAAGATGCTGCTGTCCGAGCTGGCGCCGCTGGTGAACGCGCACCAGGGCAGCATCTACCACAACAACCTGGCCGACGGCAGCGACGGTGAACTGGTGGTGCTGGCGACCTATGCGCAGAGCGCGCGCACGCAACTGACGCCGACCATCCGGCTGGGCGAGGGCCTGGTCGGCGAATGCGCGGTGCAGAACCGGCGCGTGCTGCTGACCGACGTGCCGGCCGACTACGTCAGCGTCGCTTCCAGCCTGGGCGAGGCCGGCAAGCTGAGCGTGATCGTGCTGCCGGTGCTGTACGAGAACCAGGCCAAGGCGGTGATCGAGCTGGCATCGCTGCAGCCCTTCAGCGCGGTCAACCTGAACTTCCTGGACCAGCTGGCGCTGGGCCTCGGCGCGGTGTTCAACACCATCGAGGCGACCATGCGCACTGAGGGCCTGCTCAAGCAGTCGCAGCAGCTCACGGCCGAATTGCAGTCGCGCCAGATCGAACTGCAGCAGACCAACGAGGAACTGGGCACCAAGGCCCGCCTGCTGGCCGAACAGAACGCCGAGGTGGAGCGCAAGAACTCGGAAGTGGAACAGGCGCGGCGCGCGCTGGAGGAAAAGGCGTCGGAACTGGCGCTCACCTCCAAGTACAAGTCCGAGTTCCTGGCCAACATGTCGCACGAGCTGCGCACGCCGCTCAACTCCATCCTGATCCTGTCGCAGCAGCTGGCCGAGAACAGCGCGGGCAACCTGAGCCCGAAGCAGGTGGAGTTCTCGCGCAACATCAACTCCTCCGGCTCCGACCTGCTGAACCTGATCAACGACATCCTGGACCTGTCGAAGATCGAGTCCGGCACGGTGACGGTCGACATCGAGGAGATCACCTTCTACGGCCTGCGCGAGAGCCTGGACCGCAACTTCCGCCACGTGGCGGAGCAGAAGAGCCTGCCGCTGTACCTCAAGTTCACCGAGGACCTGCCGCGCACGATGGACAGCGATCCCAAGCGGCTGCAGCAGATCCTGAAGAACCTGCTGTCCAACGCGGTCAAGTTCACCGCCCACGGCCACGTGGAGGTGCGCGTCGGCCTGGCCAAGGGCGGCTGGAGCGCGGACCATCCGGTGCTGTCGCAGGCGCAGCACGTGGTGGCCTTCGCGGTGGAGGACACCGGCATTGGCGTGCCGGCCGACAAGCAGCGCCTGATCTTCGAGGCCTTCCAGCAGGCCGACGCCGGCACCTCGCGCAAGTACGGCGGCACCGGCCTGGGCCTGGCGATCAGCCGAGAACTCGCCTTCCTGCTGGGCGGCGAGATCAAGCTGCACAGCACGCCGGGCCAGGGCAGCACCTTCACGCTGTACCTGCCGCTGCACTACTCGGGCCCGGACCTGGGCACGGTGTCGTCGCGCAAGGCCAAGTCGGCCGAGACCACCGTCATCACGCTGCCGGTGGCACGCGAGGAGCACATCGCGGACGACCGCGAAACCATCCAGCCGGGCGACCCCGTGCTGCTGGTGATCGAGGACGATCCGCACTACGCGCGCATCCTGCTGGGGCTGGCGCGCGACAAGGGCTTCAAGGGCCTGGTCGCCACCAAGGGCGCGATCGGCCTGTCGCTGGCGCGCCAGTACCAGCCCTCGGCCGTCTCGCTCGACATCTTCCTGCCCGACATGCTGGGCTGGACCGTGCTGAACCAGCTGAAGATGGACCCCGCGCTGCGCCACATCCCGGTGCAGATCGTCACGCTGGAGGAAGAGCGCCAGCATGGGCTGTCGCACGGCGCCTTCAACTACCTGATGAAGGAGCCCACCACCGCCGGCCTGGAAGCGGCGTTCGACCGGCTCAAGGAGTTCACCCAGCCGCGCACCAAGCGCCTGCTGGTGGTGGAGGACAACGAGATCGAGCGCGATGCCGTGGTCGAGCTCCTGGGCTACGACGACATCGACATCGCCACCGCGGGCAGCGGCGAGGCGGCGCTCAGCGCCATGAAGAAGCAGCCCTTCGACTGCGTGGTGCTGGACCTGCGGCTGCCGGACATGAGCGGCTTCGAGCTGCTGGAGGAAATGCGCGGCGAGCAGCAGCTGTCGCGCGTGCCGGTGGTGGTGTTCACGGGCAAGGAGCTCAGCGCCGACGAGCAGGGCCGCCTGAACACCATGGCCAAGAGCATCGTGCTGAAGGACGTGCAGTCGCCCGAGCGGCTGCTGGACGAGACGGCGCTGTTCCTGCACCGGGTGGTGACGCAGCTGCCTGCGGAGAAGCAGGCGATGCTGGACCGGCTGCACAACTCCTCGGAGGTGCTGAGCGGGCGCAAGGTGCTGGTGGTGGACGACGACGCGCGCAACATCTTCGCGCTCACGTCCGTGCTGGAGAACCACGAGGTGGAGGTCATCAGCGCCACCAACGGCCGCCAGGCCATCGCCCTGCTGAAGAACTCGCCGGACATGGACATGGTCCTGATGGACATCATGATGCCGGAGATGGACGGCTACGAGACGATGCGCGAGATCCGTAAGGACGCCGCCTTCCGCACCTTGCCGATCCTGGCCCTGACCGCCAAGGCGATGAAGGGCGACCGCGAGAAGTGCCTGGAGGCCGGCGCGAGCGACTACATCTCCAAGCCCGTCAACACCGACCAGCTGCTGTCGCTGATGCGCGTGTGGCTGTTCCGCTGAGCCGTCCATGACCATGCCCGACACCGTCAACATCCTGATCGTCGACGACGAGCCCAGGAACCTCTCGGTCCTGGAATCCATCCTCGACGATCCCTGCTACCGGCTGGTGCGCGCCACCACGGCCAACGATGCGCTGCTGGCGCTGGTGGCCGACGAGTTCGCGCTGCTGGTGCTGGACGTGCAGATGCCGGGCATGAACGGCTTCGAGCTGGCGCAGCTGGTCAAGGAGCGGCGCAAGACCGCGCGCATCCCGATCATCTTCCTGACCGCGTACTACAACGAGGACCAGCACGTGATGGCGGGCTACGGCAGCGGCGCCGTGGACTACCTGCACAAGCCGGTGAACCCCGCGGTGCTGCGCTCCAAGGTGGCGGTGTTCGCCGAGCTGCACAAGAAGGGGCGCGAGCTGGAGCGCGCCAACCGCCTGCTGCTGGCGGAAGTGGCGGAGCGGCGGCGCGCCGAGGCGCGGCTGTCGGAGCTGGCCGCCTCGCTCGACCAGCGCGTCAGCGAGCGCACCGCGGAACTTGCCGCCAGCCAGCAGCGGCTGATGGAGGCGGCCCGCCGCAAGGACGAATTCCTCGCGACGCTGGCGCACGAGCTGCGCAACCCGCTCGCGCCCATGCGCAACGCGATCCACTTCCTCAAGCTGCGCGGCCCCGGCACGCAGGACGTGACCTGGGCCTCGGACGTGATCGACCGCCAGGTGCGGGGCATGGGCCGGCTGATCGACGACCTGATGGACATCAGCCGCATCAACCAGGGGCGCATCGAGCTGCGCAGGCAGCGGGTCGCGCTCGATGCCGTGCTGGCCGAAGCGGTGGAGACGATCCAGCCGCAGATCGACGGCGCGGGCCACAAGCTCACGCTACTGCAGCCGCCCGGCCGGTTGATGCTGGAGGCCGATCCGCCGCGGCTGGCGCAGGCCTTCATGAACCTGCTGAGCAACGCGGCCAAGTACACCGATCCCGGCGGCCAGATCGAGGTGCGCGCGGTGGTCGAAGGCGGCATGGCGCTGGTGACGATCCGCGACAACGGCATCGGCATCGACCCTGGGCGACTGGAGAGCGTGTTCGAGATGTTCTCGCAGGAAGAGCCCGCGCTGTCCCGCGCCCGCGGCGGCCTGGGCATCGGCCTGGCGCTCACGCGCAAGCTGGTGCAGATGCACGGCGGCACGGTCGCCGCGGCCAGCGACGGCCCCGGCAAGGGCACCCAGTTCGTGGTGCGCCTGCCGGTGGCCGCCGTGGAGGCGCAGGGCGACACGCCGTCGCCGGTGCAGGAGCCGGTTGCCGCGGCGCCCGGTGCGCTGCGCATCCTGGTGGCCGACGACAACGTCGACGCGGCGGAAACGCTGGCCATGCTGCTGGAGGTCATGGGGCACGAAGTGCGCCGCGTGAACGACGGCGCTTCGGCGGTCGAGGCGGTGGCGCAGTTCGATCCGCAGCTCGTGCTCCTGGACATCGGGATGCCAGGCTTGAACGGCTACGAGACCTGCCAGCGCATCCGCGCGCAGGATGGCGGCGCCGGCCGCACCCTGGTCGCGGTTACCGGCTTCGGCCAACCGCAGGACCTGCAGCGCGCGCAGTCCGCGGGCTTCGACCACCACATGGTCAAGCCGCTGGACATGCAGCAGCTGGCGAGGCTGATCAGCGAGCGGGTGGCCGGCTAGCCACGGACGCATCGAGGCGGGGTCGCGCGCAGAGCCATGCGGCGAATGCCTTAAGCGGTAAGTACTGCATGACCGGCATGTGGGCCACCGCAGGGCCCCGCCCGCGTGAATTGCTCCCGCGCCTTCCCCTCGGCTGACGCGTGCGTAGGCGTGTTCCTACCTGATCGCGCCTGCTGTCGTGCGGGAATGCGAGGCAATCTCTTCAGTCCACCCGGCCTCGCCACGAGCCTGCGGAGGGGCTCAGGATCGAATATGAACCTCGGTACGATGAACACGGTAAAGAGTGGGGCGGCCAGCAAGATGAAGGTCTTCATCGTGGAGGACGCCGTCAACATGCAGGTGGCCTTGAGCGACCTGATCTGCGCCGTCGCGGATGCGGAGATCGCGGGGGTCGTGGGTTCCGAGACACAAGCCATCGAGTGGGCGACGTCGAACGCTGGACTGTGGGACCTCGCCGTCGTGGACCTCACGCTGGAGGAGGGCGACGGCTTCAACATCGTGCGACAACTGAAGCTGCGACCGCAGTGCGGCGTCGTCGTGGTGTTCAGTGCCTTCGTCACCGACGTGATCCGCCGGTATTGCCTGTCGCTGGGCGCGGATGCCGTGTTCCACAAGACGGACAGCCGGCAACTCGCGCAGTACATCCAGGAGCGCGCAGGCGAGTCCTGCCCCAACTGAGAGCGTCGGCAGCGCGCTGGCCGCTCGCTCATTCCATGGGCCGTTTCCCGCGGGAAGTTGTTGCCGATGCAGGGGCGGCGTGGTCACGCCCCTGCTCGATCCGGGAGTCTCCCTCGCGCTGAGCGTTCAGCGGTCGCGCTCGCGCCTGTCGCGTTCGAGATCCCGCTGGCGGTCGCGTTCCATGTCGCCCTGCCGCTGGCGATCGCGCTGGATCTCGCGCTCGCGGTCCTGCGCTTCGTCGCGCGCCATCGCGCGCTCCGGACGCAGGAAGCTGACCGAACGCGGTTCGGTTTCGCGGCGTTCTTCGACGACGGTGCGGGGCGCCGGCTCCGGCTGCACTTCCAGCAGCTCGGAGAACAGCGCGCGGTAGTGCACCAGCGCCTGCCGCATCGCCTCGGTGTCCGCCTGGCCGCGCTGGTGCAGCAGCGAGACCTCGTGCGCCGCGCGGTAGTGCTCCACCACGTGCGGATGGTCCACCGAGATGTCGGCCGCGCGCGTCTCGAAATCGGCCACGGGGTAGCCGCGCCGCGTCATCAGGTCGCGCACCAGCAGGTCCGCCTCGGTCATCGCGGTGCGCGGGCTGTCGACGAAGCGCGATTGCAGGGTCTGCCACTCCGCGCGGAAGCGCTGCGCCTCCTGCGCCGCCAGCGGAACGATCTCCAGCTTGTGCACGCGCTTCTCGCGCGCGGCCAGGTCGGCCTCGGCCTTGCCGCGGCTGCCCATGCGTTCGACGGTGCGCTCGTATTCGGGCCCGAAGCGGTCGGCCAGGTGGTCGCTGCGCTTGCGGCGCATCAGCAGCGCTGCCGCGGCGATCGCCAATAGCAGCAGAATGCCCAGGGTGACGAGCAGGTTGGTGTCCATGAATGAGTGCTCCCCAATGTTTCGGTCGTGCGGCGCCTCACGCACCGCCATGGTCAAAGTACCAGCAATTCCGCGCGGGCGAAGGCCGCTGTCGCGTGGTGTAACGTAGCGCCCGCAAGCGAGCACGCACCGATGAGCCTGGACTACCTCGACTTCGATTTCAGCGGCGACGACCACGAGCACGGCAGCTTCGACGCCATGGCCTCGGTCGCGCCCGCCCAGCTGCACGCGCTGCAAGCAGAAGTGGCGCGCGTGCTCGACTGGGCCGAGCGTGCCTTCGGCCCCGCGGCGGCGCTGGAAGAGGGCGGCGACTGGGACTACGAACTGCAGGGCACGCGCGAAACGAGCGTGCCGCTGCAGGTGCAGTACGGCTCGGGCGGGCTCAGCCTGCACGACGCCGGGCCGGGCGTGCCGCGCGTGACGCTGAGCCTCACGCTGACGGGCACGCCGGCCTTCTGCGCGGCCCTGCGCGACGCCTTCGGCATTGCCTGAACGCCATGCGGCACACGCTCGCCCGCCTGCCTCCACCCTCGTTCGCGATCGTCATGGCCACCGGCATCCTGGCGGTCGCCGCTCGCCAGCAGGGCTGGCCGCGCCTGGGCCTGGCACTGTTCGAGTTCGCGGGCCTTGCCTGGCTCGCGTTGTCGCTGCTGTCGCTGTGGCGGCTCGCGGCGCAGCACGCGCGCGTGCTGGAGGACTTGCGCAGCCACCAGCGGGCGCCGGCCTTCTTCACCGCCGTGGCCGGAACGGGCGTGCTGGCCGGCGGCTTCCTCGCACTGGACCTCGCACTGTGGCCGGCGATCGTGCTCGGGCTGCTGGCCCTGGCGCTCTGGTTCGTGCTGACCTACGCGGTGTTCGGCGCCGTGATCACCAGCGAGGACAAGCCGCCGCTGGAGCGCGGCATGGGCGGCGCCTGGCTGCTCGCGGTCGTGGCCTGCCAGTCGGTCGCGGTGGTGGCGGCGCTGGTGTCGGGGCACCTGGCGCAGCCCTGGCGGGTGCAGGCGAACTTCCTGGCGCTGTGCAGCTGGCTGTTCGCCGGCATGCTGTACACGTGGGTGATCGGGCTGATCTTCTACCGCGCGCTGTTCTTCCGCTTCGCGCCGTCGGACCTGGCGCCGCCCTACTGGATCAACATGGGCGCGATGGCCATCTCGACGCTCGCCGGCGCGCAGCTGGTGGCCAACGCGCCGCAGGCCCCGCTGCTGCACGAGCTGCTGCCCTTCCTCAAGGGCTTCACCATCCTGTACTGGGCCACGGGCACCTGGTGGCTGCCGCTGCTGGTCGCCCTGACGCTGTGGCGCTACCTGCTGCGGCGCGATCGCCTGGGCGGCGAATCGCTCGACTGGAGCGCGGTGTTCCCGTTGGGCATGTACTCGGCGGCTACCTTCCACCTGGTGAACGTGGTGGACCTGCCCTTGCTGCACGCCCTCGCGACCGCTTTCTTCTGGCTGGCGCTGGCCGCGTGGGCCGCCACGCTGCTCGCGAAGGCGCGGGCGCTGCACTCGGGTACGCGCGGCGCTGCGCCCGCCTGATCGGCGCCGGCGCTGAAGCCGTTCGTCGGCGACTGTCACCTTCCGCGCCGGCCCGGCGAATGGCAGGGTGCGGGCCCGAAGCGGGCCTGCTCCAAACCACCCTACCAGGAGCATCCATGAGCCAATCCACCCACGCGCGGCCCGCTGCGGCCATCGCCCTCGCCCTCGCCACCGCCTTCACCGCGCTGTCAGCCGCCGCCCAGCCGGTCGCGCCCCAGCCCGACAAGGACAAGTGCTTCGGCGTCGCGATGAAGGGCAAGAACGACTGCGCCGCCGGCGCCGGCACCACGTGCGCGGGCACGTCCAAGGTGGACCACCAGGCCAACGCCTGGGTCTACGTCCCCCGCGGCACCTGCGAGAAGACCATGTCCTCCACCTCGCCCACCGGTTACGGGCAGATGAAGGAATTCATGGCGAAGAAGGGCTGACATGCGCGCGGCGGGCCTGCCTGCGGCCGCGGGCGCGGGGCTGAAGCCGCAGCACGTCGAGCACGTGCTGCGCGACGCCCGGCGCCTGGGCTTCTTCGAAGTGCATGCGGAGAACTACATGGTGGCCGGCGGTCCCTTCCCGCAGCACCTGGAACGCATCCGCGCGGAGTACCCGCTGTCGCTGCACGGCGTCGCGCTGGGCATCGGCGGCGAAGAGCCGCTGGACCGCGCGCACCTGGCCCGCCTCGCCGCATTGATCGATCGCTTCCAGCCGGCCGCCTTCTCGGAGCACCTCGCGTGGTCCAGCCATGGCGGCACCTTCTTCAACGACCTGCTGCCGCTGCCCTACGACAGCGCGACGCTGGCACGAGTGTGCGCCCACGTGCAGCAGGCGCAGGAGCACCTGCGCTGCCGGCTGCTGCTGGAGAACCCGGCCAGCTATTGCGAGTTCGACGGCTCTCCCATCGCCGAGGCGCAGTTCCTCACCGAAGTGGTGGCGCGCACCGGTTGCGGCCTGCTGCTGGACGTGAACAACGCGCACGTCGCCTGCAGCAACCGCGGCGGCGATGCGCGGGCCTTCGTCGATGCGCTGCCGCTGCAGCCCGTCGGCGAGATCCACCTGGCGGGCTTCGCGCGCGACACCGACGGCGCCGGCGCGACCCTGCTGATCGACGACCACGGCAGCGCCGTCGATGCCGCCGTGTGGGCGCTGTACCGGCACGTGCTCGCCCGCACCGGCCCGGTGGCAACGCTGCTGGAATGGGACAACCAGGTGCCCGACTGGCCCGTGCTGCGCGACGAGGTCCTGAAGGCACAGCGGCTGCTGGCGCACCGCCAGCCGGCCGAAGAGGAGACCTGCACATGAACACCGCTTTCGCCGCGGCGCTGCTGGACCCGGAGCTGCCCTGTCCCGCCTTCCTGCGCGCCTGGAACGGCGCGGACGCCACGCGCCGCTTTTCGGTCCACCGCAACAACGTCGTCGGCTCGCTGGTCGACGCGCTGGCGGACACCTTCCCCGTCGTGCACGCGCTGGTGGGATCGGAGTTCTTCCGCGCGATGGCCGCCGTGTTCGTGCGCGCGCAGCCGCCGCGCTCGCCGCTGATGCACCGCTACGGCGGCGAGCTGCCGGCCTTCATCGACGGCTTCGCGCCCGCGCGCTCGCTGCCCTACCTGGCCGACGTTGCGCGGCTGGAATTCGCCCGCGTGCAGGCCTGCCATGCCGCCGACGCGCTGCCGCTGTCGGCGCAAGGCGCGGGCGCCGTGCTGCACTCCGGGATCGACCTGGTCGCGCTGCGGCCGGTGCTGCATCCGGCGCTGCGCTGGCTGCGCTCCGCGCATCCCGCGGTGTCGCTGTGGGCCGCGCACCAGGGCGAGGGCGCGCTGGAGGACATCGACCTCGTGCAGCCCGAGTGCGCGCTGGTCGTGCGGCCCGCGCTCGACGTGGGGGTGCTGCGCTGCGATGCGGGCACGCTGGCCTTCGTCGAGCGGGCGCACGCGGGCGGCGACCTCGCCGACTGCACCGCCGCCGGCGCCGCGCACCCCGGCTTCTTCCTGTCCGCGACCCTGGCCCTGCTGCTGGCGCACGGCGCGCTGTCGGCCCTCTCGTTTCCCGAGGAGAACCCCACATGACCACCGCCACCACCCCGGTCGTGCCGACCACGCACCGCAGTGCCGGCGAGCGCATCGCCCGCCTGCTGCAGCGGGCCAGCGAAGCGCTGGAATGCATTCCCTACAGCGCGATCGCCTTGCTGGCGCGCTTCTCCATCGCTGCGGTCTTCTGGCTCTCGGGGCAGACCAAGGTGCAGGGCTTTTCGCTCGACATCGTCAGCGGCGTCTTCCATCTCGGGTGGCCGATGCTGTCGGACAGCGCGGTGACGCTGTTCCGCGAGGAGTACCGGCTGCCGCTGATCGCGCCGGAGCTGGGCGCGGTGCTGGCCGCCACCGCCGAGCACGCGCTGCCCGTGCTGCTGCTGCTCGGCCTGGGCACACGCTTCGCTGCGCTGGGGCTGCTGGCGATGACGCTGGTGATCCAGCTGCTGGTCTACCCGGGCGCCTATGCGACGCATGGCACCTGGGCGGCCCTGCTGCTGCTGCTGGCCGCGCGCGGGGGAGGCGTCGTGTCGCTGGATCACTGGCTGGCGCGCCGGGGGGCGGCTTGGATGCGCTGATGCACCCGGGCACAATGGGCAGCCCCGTTGCCGTGGCGGTCGCCGGCCGCCGCTTTCGCATGGATGCCCACGCCCGCAACAATGCCACCGAGGAACGCCTGCGCAGCCAGTTCATGGCGGCGCTGGCCGGTGACGCCGACTGCTACCGGCAGTTCCTGGCGGCGCTCGGTGCGCACCTGCGCGCCTTCCTGCGGCGGCGCATGACGGCCTTGCCGGACGACGTGGAGGACCTGGTGCAGGAGACGCTGCTGGCGATCCACAACAACCGGCACACCTACCAGACGGACCAGCCTCTCACCGCCTGGGTGCACACCATTGCCCGCTACAAGCTGATCGACCACCTGCGGGCACGCTCGCGCACCGAAGCGCTCAACGAGCCGCTGGACGAGGAGCTGGACATCTTCGCCCGCTCCGACCACGAGGCGACGGAAGCGCGGCGCGACCTCGCGCAGATGCTGGAGGTGCTGCCCGAGCGGCAGCGGCGCGCGCTGGTCCTGATGAAGCTGGCCGGGGCCTCGGTGGCCGAGACGGCGCGCGAGACGGGGATGTCGGAAGCCAACGTGAAGGTCACGGTGCACCGCGGCCTGAAGGCGCTGGCGCAGCGATTCAGGAGCGGCACATGAACACCGACGATCTGGTCGAGGCCCTGGCCGCGGATGTCCGGCCGGTGGATGCCGCCGCGGTGCAGCGGCGCTTTCGCGACCGGCTGCTGTGGGGGCCGGCCATCGCGCTGGTGCTGATGCTGCTGGCGCTGGGGCCGCGGCCCGACCTGGCCGAGGCGATGCGCCTGCCCATGTTCTGGGTGAAGGCCGGTGTGCCGGCTTTCATCGCGGCCGCGTCCTGGCTGCTGGTGTCGCGGCTCGGGCACCCGGGCGTGGCGACGAGCCGCAGCCTGCTGGCCGCGTTCGGGCCGCTGCCGATGCTGACGCTCGTCGGCTTGCTGGTGCTGTGGAATGCGGCGCCCGCCGACCGGCCCGGCATGCTGTTCGGCCAGACTTGGAAGCAGTGCTTGCTGGCGATCCCGCTGCTGGCCTTGCCGGCGCTGGCGCTCGCGCTGTCGGCGCTGCGCGGGCTGGCGCCCACGCGCCTCGCGCTGGCCGGTGCGGCGGCGGGCCTGTTCGCGGCCGGCGCCGGCGCGTTCGCCTATGCCTTCCACTGCCCCGAGCTGGAGGCGCCCTTCCTGGGCGCCTGGTACGTCGCGGGCATGCTCATCCCGGCGGGGCTGGGCGCCCTCGCCGGGCCTCGCCTGCTGCGGTGGTGAGCGCGCTCAGCCGGCCAAGTTGAGCAGGATGTCCACCACGATGTCGCCGCGGGACACCAGCACCACCTGGTTGTTCACCACGGCATAGCGGTAGCCGTGCGGGGGCGGCGGCAGCGTCGACAGCACCGGCCGCGGGATCGTGTAGATCGCCCCCGCCGGCAGCCGTTCGCCCACGATCACGCGGTCGTACTTCTTGGCCTGTCCCGGGGGCATGCAGCCGTTGTGCTTCTTCGCGAGTCCGGGCGGGCAGCCCTGGGCGCGGGAGGGTTCGACCTGGACCACGCGCTCGTCGCGGCGATCGTAGTCGCCGGCGCGATGGTGATCGTCGCGCTCGACGCGCACCACGCGGTCCCGGTCGTCGTCGTGGCCCTTGCCGTGGCCGCCCTTGTCCGCGAAAGCGGGCGCCACGGCCATCACGGCCAGCAGCCCCGCCACCAGCGTCTTCCTGGATGTGTTCATGTGAAGCTCCCTTGGGGTTTTCAGCCCGAGCATGGGCCGGGCGGGCCGCGCCGGCTGTAGGACCTTTGCGTGCATGGGCCGCCGGCGCTGGCTACACTTTGCGCATGGGCTTGCTCCTGTACGGCGGTCTCGGCTTGCTGCCCCTGTGGGGGCTGATCGCCTATGCCGTGCTGGCCCAGCCGCACGCCGGCGCGGAGGCGCAAGCGGCGCTGCTGTGGTGGTCGGTCGGCGCGGTGCCGGCCTGCTTCATGACGTTGATGTTCGCCGAGGCCGTCATGGTCGCGCGCGAGCACCGGCACGACCCCTGGCGGCAGCACAAGATCCTGCTGATCGTGGTGCCGATGGCGGCGCTGCTCTATGCCAGCGGCATGACCTGGGAGCGCCAGCAGCAAGCCCGCGTGGTGGAGGAAGCGCGCATCACCGGCTTCGTGACGAGCGACGCCCGTGTGCGCGACTGGCTGGGCGAGCATCCGCAGGCGCGGGTCACGCTGTCGCAGCCGAATCCCGATCTCACCGATGCGCCGCTGCGCTACTGGGTCACCGCGGAAAGCGGACGCCGCCGCGTGCAGGCGGTGGTGCAGGCCGACCGCCGCGTGACGCCGGCGCCGCTGGTGCTGGCCTGCGTCGAGCGCGAAGTGCTGCCGGTGCTGCGCGACAAGCCGCCGCTGCGCTGCGGCCGGTGAGTCCGCGTCCCCTCGCCAAACGACGGATGCCGCTGGTGGTGAGCGGCGCTCCGTAGGCTGGCGGTGAGCCCGAAGGCGAACCCCAGCGAGCGCGAAAAGCTTCAGGCCGGCTTGCGCGCCAGCAGGAACAGCACCGAGCCCGAGGCGGCGACCAGTGCCAGCAGCGTGAAGCCGGTGCGGTAGTTGCCCGTCGCATCGGCGAAGGCGCCGGCGATCAGCGGGCCGGCCACCTGCCCGAGCGAGATGATGATGGCCGACAGGCCCAGGATCATGCCGATCGCCGCCAGCCCGAAATAGTCGGCGCGCAGGGCCTGCATGAACGGCCCGCGCAATCCCCAGGCCACGCCGTGCAGCACGGCAAAGGCGCCCAGCATCAGCGGGTCCGTCGCCCAGGTCAGCATCAGCAGGCCCAGCGAGTGTGCGAGCATGCAGACCGCCGCCACGTATCGCTTGTTCCAGCGGTCGCCCATCGCCGCGCCCAGCAGCACGCCGCAGCCCTGCGAGATCGTCATCAGCGTGATGACGAAGGAGGCCTGCGGCAGCGTGTAGCCCAGGCCTTCCTTCATGTGCGAGATGGCGTGCACGTTGACGGCCGTCACCACCAGCAGCGCGAACGCGTGGCCCAGTCCCAGCAGCCAGAACGCGCGCGTGCGCAGCGCCTGCGCCGGCGTGAAGGAGCGCGCGGGCGCGGGCATCGTTCCGCCCAGCGTCGGCTCCGGCGGCGGCGCGGGCGGCAGGCCGTCCATGGTCTCGCCCATCTCGGCCGGATTGCGCCGGACGATGCGCGCCAGCGGCAGGCCGGCGCACAGCAGGATCGCGCCGGACAGCAGGGCCATGCGCTGCCAGCCGTGGTTCTGCATCACCCAGCCCACCAGCGGTGCGGCCAGGCCGCCGGCCGCGAGGCCCAGGCTCATGAGCGACAGGGCGCGCGCGCGGCGCCGCTCGAACCAGTGCACCAGCGCGACGGAAAACGGGAAGTAGCCGCACAGGCTGGTGGCCACCGCGAGGATCAGGATGGCGCCGTAGAAGTCGCCGAGGGTGCTGACGTTGCCGAGCGCGAAGTAGCCGATGGACAGCAGCACCACGCCGGCCTGCACCATCGCGCGCGGGCCGAAGCGGTCCACCAGCCAGCCCAGGATCGGGCCGAGCAGCGCGCCTTCGATCGATTGCAGGGCCGCCGCGCCCGACAGCGCCGTCTTGCTCCAGCCCTTTTCCTCCGACAGCAGCGCCACGTAGGCGCCGAAGGCCTGCACCAGCAGGGCCGAATGGAGGAACTGGAGCGCGGCGCCGGCAAAGGAAATGCGCCAGCCGTAGAAAAGTTTCAAGGGACTGCGGGATGGGACGGCCGCGCCAGTGTAGCGGCCGTCGCCGGGTCCGGTGAAAACCCGGATCGCGTGGCCGCGCGCGCCGAAGCTTGACGGCGGTCAAACACTAGATATGGGGTGTCCCGATACTTCGGGCCCTACATCTAGTGTGTTGAAGCGAAAAGAGGAGGCCCCATGAACACGTCCCCGCACTTGGCGCCGCGCGAGGTCATCAAGCGCAGCGGCGAACGCGCGCCCTTCGATGCGAAGAAGATCGAGAGCGCGCTGCAGCGCGCCGGCGCCGCCACCGGCGAGTTCGATGCGGACGAGGGCGCCCTGCTGTCCGCTCAGGTGCGCAAGGTGCTGATGTTCCGCTTCCACGGCCAGGCGCCGCAGATCGAGCAGATCCAGGACGTGGTGGAGCAGACGCTGGTCGCCGCCAACCACCTGCAGACCGCGCGGGCCTACATCGTCTACCGCGAAAAGCACGCCACCTTGCGTCGCGACCGGCAGACGCTGGTGGACGTGAACGCCTCCGTCAGCGAGTACCTGTCGCGCTCGGACTGGCGCGTCAACGCCAACGCCAACCAGGGCTACTCGCTGGGCGGGCTGATCCTCAACGTCGCCGGCAAGGTCACCGCCAACTACTGGCTGTCGCACGTGTACACGCCGGAGATCGGCGAGGCGCACCGCAGCGGCGACCTGCACATCCACGACCTGGACATGCTGTCGGGCTACTGCGCCGGCTGGTCGCTGCGCACGCTGCTGCACGAGGGCCTGAACGGCGTGCCGGGCAAGGTGGAGGCGGGACCGGCCAAGCACATGTCCTCCGCGGTGGGCCAGGTGGTGAACTTCCTGGGCACGCTGCAGAACGAGTGGGCGGGGGCGCAGGCCTTCTCCTCCTTCGACACCTACATGGCACCCTTCATCCGCAAGGACGGCATGACCTACCCGCAGGTGCGCCAGTGCATCCAGGAGCTGGTGCACAACCTGAACGTGCCCTCGCGCTGGGGCACGCAGACGCCGTTCACCAACCTCACCTTCGACTGGACCTGCCCGGACGACCTGAAGGAGCAGGTGCCGGTGATCGCGGGCGAGGAGATGCCCTTCAGCTACGGTGACCTGTCCGCGGAGATGGACATGATCAACCGCGCCTTCATCGAGGTGATGACCGAAGGCGATGCCAAGGGCCGCGTGTTCACCTTCCCGATCCCGACCTACAACATCACGCCCGACTTCCCCTGGGAGTCGGAGAACGCGATGCGCCTGTTCGAGATGACCGCCAAGTACGGGCTGCCGTACTTCCAGAACTTCATCAACTCGGAGCTGGAGCCGAACATGGTGCGCTCCATGTGCTGCCGGCTGCAGCTGGACGTGCGCGAGCTGCTCAAGCGCGGCAACGGCCTGTTCGGCAGCGCCGAGCAGACCGGCAGCCTGGGCGTGGTGACGGTCAACTGCGCGCGGCTGGGCTTCCTGTACCGCGGCGAAGAACCAAGCCTGTTCGCCGCGCTGGACCGCCTGCTGGAGCTAGGCAAGCAGAGCCTGGAGACCAAGCGCAAGCTGATCCAGCGCCTGATGGACCAGGGCCTGTTCCCCTACACCAAGCGCTACCTCGGCACGCTGCGCAACCACTTCTCCACGCTGGGCGTGAACGGCATCAACGAGATGGTGCGCAACTTCAGCGGCGGCGAGCACGACATCACCAGCGCCTGGGGCGAGGCCTTCGCGCTGCGCCTGCTGGACCACGTGCGCGAGCGCATCGTCGCCTTCCAGGAGGAGACCGGCCACCTGTACAACCTGGAGGCGACGCCGGCCGAGGGCACCACCTACCGCTTTGCGCGCGAGGACCGCAAGCGCTGGCCCGAGATCCTGCAGGCCGGCACCGACGCGCAGCCCTACTACACGAACTCGTCGCAGCTGCCGGTGGGCTTCACCGACGATCCGTTCGAGGCGATGGCGCGGCAGGAGCCGCTGCAATCGAAGTACACCGGCGGCACCGTGCTGCACCTGTACATGGGCGAGCGCCTGTCCAGCGGCGAGGCCTGCCGCACGCTGGTGCAGCGCGCGCTGACCAACTTCCGCCTGCCCTACATCACCATCACGCCGACCTTCTCGATCTGCCCCACGCACGGCTACCTGGACGGCGAGCACGCGTTCTGCCCCAAGTGCGACGAGGAGCGGCTCGCGAAGAAGCGCGCGGCGATGAAGCTGGCCGCCTGATCCCCATCACGACGAGGAGAACACGATGAATGCCTGCACCCCCGCCGCCGCCCAAGCGCTGGCCGCCGCCGAACCGGTGGCACTCACCCTGACCGACGCCGAGCGGCAGCCTTGCGAGGTCTGGACCCGCGTCATGGGCTACCACCGCCCCGTGGCCAGCTTCAACGTGGGCAAGAAGGGCGAGCACAACGAGCGCCAGTTCTTTGCCGAACGGCCCTGAGCGGCTGCGCATCGGCGGGCTGACCCGCTGGACCAGCATCGACTTTCCCGGCCGGCTCGCGGCGGTGGTGTTCCTGCAGGGCTGCCCCTGGCGCTGCAGCTACTGCCACAACACCGGCTTGCTGGACCCGAACGCGGAAACGCCGCTGTCCTGGTCCGAGGTCCGCCGCTTCCTCGAAACGCGCCGTGGCCTGCTCGATGGCGTGGTGTTCTCGGGCGGCGAGCCGACGCTGCAGCCGGCGCTGGGCGCGGCGCTGGACGAGGTGCGCGCGATGGGATTCCAGACCGCGCTGCACACCGGGGGCATGTACCCGGAGCGGCTGGCGGAAGTCCTGCACCGCCTGGATTGGGTGGGGCTGGACATCAAGGCGCCGTGGCATCGGCTGGATGCGGTGACCGGCGGGCGGGGCAGCGCAGGCCGCGTGAAGGCTTCGCTGATGCGCGTGATGCACAGCGGCGTGCGCTACGAATGCCGCACGACCTGGCATCCCGGCCTGTTCGCTCTGGAGGAACTGCAGTTGATGGCCGGCGAACTCGCCAGCCTGGGCGTCCGGGACTGGGCCTTGCAGCTGGCGCGTGGGTGCGCACCGTGCGCGCCCATGCCACCAGGGCAGTGCGCAGCCTTCGCCGCGCAGTTCGATCGCTTCACCCTGCGGGCCGCCTGAGGCGCCGCACCGATTCCGCCGAACCCGTGCCGCGGTGATCAGCGCCCGCGTTGCAGGGCCACCGCGCCCAGCGCGAAGCCCGCCGCCAGTGCCGCATACACCGCGAACATGCCGCGGCCATCGAGCCGGTGCTCGTACCCGGGCGTCAAGCGTTTCGGCGTGACGGTGTAGTCGACGACATAAGCCACTGCGCTGAGGGCGATGCCACCGGCAACGGCGTTGGGCAGGCGCTTGGCCTCTGCTCGCTGGCCGACGACGCGCGCGTAGAGCGTGGCCCACAGCACCGAGGCGGCATGCTGCGTGAGGTAGCCCACCAGCGTGTGCCGCCAGCTCGCCCGGTCCGCGTGCAGGGCTTCCTCGTTCCACAGCCAGTGGCTCACTGCGTTGAGCGGCGCCACCGCGCTGCCGTCCTGCTGCCGGCCCAGCGCGAGCAGCGCCAGCGTGGACAGCAGGCTGGCGAAGGTGCCGGTCACCGCGCCTTCGCGCAGGGCCTGCGTCCAGGCTGCTGCTTCCTGCTTCATGACGGATGCGCGTCGGTCGGGCGGACCAGCTGGCGTGCGGACCATGGGGGTTCTCCAGGGCGATGATCGAGCAAGCTAGCGCCCTTGTGCCCGGTCCGCATCGCGCGAGCGGAGGCCCTTGCTGTAGTCGCCGGCCTACCCGGCCGCGGCGCGTGCTCAGCTTGCCTGTCCGCTGCGACGGGGCGTCCCGCGCAGCGCGGCCAACAGCGCCGGGTCGCGCAGCACCAGCCCGGCCCACATCACGATCGCCACGTAGACGCCGAACAGCACATGGGTGGCCAGCGGCGACCCGATGCGGTAGTGCGTGGCGATGGCGCCGCCGAGAAAGCCGGTGAGGTAGATCGCGCCGATCACCGACGTCCTGGGAACGGCGTAGAGCAGGGCGCCCACCAGCAGCAGGATGCCCAGCGGCACCACGGCCGTGGGCGGCCAGCCGAGTTCCTGCGTTCCCCGCAGCACCGGCTCGACGCGCAGGAGCTTGCCCACGGCATCGAGCAGGAAGAAGGCCGTCGCCAGCACGGACAGAGCGATCCCCATCCTGCGGCGCCAGACCGGAGAGCGGTCGCCCGCGCTCATGGGGCACTCCTCTTCGCCGCCGTCTTGCGCGCGGTCGGACGGCTGGGCGCGGCCGCGCTGCTCGCCAGAGGAACCCAGCCGTTGCGGCGGAAGAATTCCCAGACCGCCATCGCATGGCCGTGACCGAGGCCGGAGCTGGCCTTCAGCCAGGCCACGAATTCCATGGTGCGCGTCTGCGGATGCAGCACGCCCTCGCGGACCGCCTGGTCGAAGAAGTCCCGGGGTTCCTTCCCGGTCTTCGCCCGGATGTTGGTGATGTACGCTTCAAAGCTCATCGGCACCTCCGTGATATTGAATATAGCGAACTCTATTGAATATGGCGAACCCTGGCAAAAGACCCTACCAGTCGGACAGCCGTTCGGACGCGGCCTTGCGCACGCGCGGCCGGGTGCTGGATGCGGGTCGGTTCCTGTTCACCCGCAAGGGCATCGACGCGACCACCATCGCCCAGATCGCCGAGCGGGCCGGCGTGTCGGAGGCCACGGTGTATGCCACCGTGAAGTCGAAGTCGGGGCTGCTGCACGCGCTGCTGCAGGACGCCATGTTCGGGCCGCGCTTCAAGGACGCGCAGAAGAAGCTGGAGGGCGTGACGGATCCCGTCGAGCGCATCGCGCTCACGGCGCAGGTGGCACGCGCCGTCTACGAGGGGGAAAGCACCGAACTGGGCGTGCTGGTGAAGTCCTCGGCCTTCTCGCCGGAACTGCGCAAGGTGCAGCAGGCCTTCGAGAGCCTGCGGCGCGAGATGCAGCAGGAACGCATCCAGGCCCTCTTCAAGGCCGGCCGCGCGCGCAGGGGGCTCACCCGGGAGGTGGCCGCCACCCTGCTGTGGCTGTACACGGCGCGCGAGATCTACCACAAGCTGGTGCTGGAGTCCGGCTGGACGCCGGACCGTTACCAGTCCTGGCTGGAGAAGACGCTGCTGGATGCGCTGACCGATGGCGCCGCATCGCATTGAAAGGGGATGTGCCGCGCGCCGGCATTGACGGCGCCGCACGCGCGCCGACAATCCGCCCTCAAGCGGCCTGCGGGGCAGGCGGCGCGCAAGGACAGCACCGCGGAGGTCCTCCATGCTGGTCTTCACCAATCGCATCCTGGGCCCGGGCAGCGACGCATCCGCTTTCGGCGGCGCGTTCACGCCGGCCGGCGAGCAGATCGCGGTCGCGGAGGTCGCGCGCGACGGCGCCGGCTGGAGGCTCTCGAACCAGGACGACGACGTCTCCGAAGTCGACGCGCTGAACCTGCTGCTGCCGCTGTTCATCGCCGGCAAGCCGCTGCTGGTCTACGTGCACGGCAACGCCAATCCGCCGGCCCACTGCTTCCAGCGCCTGGACGACCTGCGCAAGCTCTATCCCGGCGTCGAGGTCATCGGCTTCTCGTGGCCCTCCGAAGGCCTGCTGTCGGACGGCTCGCCCCTGCCGGGCGTGACGCTGCCGTCCGGCCCGGACGAGGGCGGGCTGGCGGGCGTCACGCCGGCCAACCGCCGCGACAGCGGGCAGGACATCATCCGTTGCTACCACCAGGCGCAGACCAACGCCAAGGACTCGGTGGACGCGCTGGCCCGCCTGCTGCGGCTGCTGGGCACGGCGCGCCTGCACGCCAACACGCAGCCGTTCTCGCTGGCGATCCATTCGCTGGGCGCGCACCTGTTCCAGTACGCCTTGCAGGTGGACGGCGCCACGGAGTCGGCGGGCACGGCCCACAACATCGCGCTGCTGTGTCCCTGCGTGCGGGCGGCGGCGCATTCGGAGTGGCTCACGCGCTTCCGGCCCAAGGGCCGCACCTACGTCACCTACAACAAGGGCGACAACGTGCTGTTCGGCGCGGCCGTGGCCGACGGCCTGCAGACCAAGCTGGGCACCGACCCGGGCCTGGACCTCGTGCACTGGGACGGCGTGCGCTACATCAGCTTCTCGAACGCGGCCAACAACTTCGGCGGCCACGGCTACTTCGTCAAGGGCGTGAAGGGGAAGGCGAAGGCGCTGTTCTCGCGCATCTTCGCTTCGCAGCCGGACTTCGCGCTGCCGGAGACGCCCAAGGTGGTCTATCCGCTGGGGTGCGATCCGGACGGGGCGATCTGCTACATGGCCGTGCCGGACGCGCCCGACATGCTGCCCTGAGTCAGTCGGGCTCGCTCTCGCCGAACAGGTCACCCAGGCTCTTGCCGCCGCCGGTCTTGCCGGTGCTGCGCGGCGTGCCCTTGGGGTATTCCTCCGCGATGCGGTCTTCCCAGTAAGTCGTCGGGTTGGGCGCGCTGCACAGCCGCCGGAACACTTCCGCCGGCACGTGCTTGTAGGCGAGCACGGACTGGTTGTCCCAGTGCAGGTCGAGCTGCTGCGTGGAGGGGTCGTAATCCGCCTTGCGGATGCGGCCGCTGGTGAACAGCTTGATGGGCATGGCGAGGCTCCTGCGGCCCGGGGCGGGCGACGGCTGCAGTCTAGCCACTGTTCTGGTGCACATTGGCGGGCCGGGTGCGCACCGGGCGTTCGACAAGCATGCTGCAGCGCAAGGCCGCGCGGGCGCGTTTGTCGCTAGCATGGAGCTGTCCGACCTGCGTGCAGCGACGATGAAGTCCCACCTGCTCCTGCTTCCCTGCGTGGCCGCCTGCGGCCTGCTGGCCGGACAGGCGACGGCGGCGTCCTGGTCGCCGGTGCCCGGCGCGCCCGAGATTGCAGTGGACCTGGGCTCGCTGCACCAGGAGCAGGCGCGCGTGAGGGTGTGGGTGCGCTGGTGGGGTTGGCCGGTGGCCGTGGTCGCACTGCAGCCGCAGGTCCCGCGGCCGCCGCGCGCCAGCCGCAGCGTGCTGCTGGCGGAATTCGATTGCGCGCAGCGCACCTTGCGCACGTTGGCGACGCATGCCTACGATGCAGCGGGCACGCCCATCCTGATGTCCAGCGTGCCGGGGCCGCTGCTGCCCGTGCAGGGCGAGGAGCTGGGCTGGACCTACGACGCGGTGTGCGAGATGGCGCGGACGGGCGCGCGCCTGTAGGCGCGCTCAGTACCGCGCGCGGCCACCCGACATGTCGAACACGGCGCCGGTGTTGAACCGGCTCGCCTCGGTGCACAGCCAGGCGACCAGGTGCGCCACCTCGCTCGCCTGCCCGAGGCGGCCCACGGGACTGTCCTTGATCATCTGGGCGACGGCCTCCGGACCGAGGTCGCGGATCATGTCGGTGTCGATCGGGCCCGGCGCCACGCAATTCGCGAAGATCTGGTGCTGCGCCACTTCGCGGCTGAGGGCCTTGGTGAACGCGATGATCCCCGCGCTTGCGGCGGAATAGGCCGTGATGCCGGCCAGCCCTTCCTTGCCCGCGAGCGAGCCGAAGTTGACGATCCGGCCGCCGCCCTGGCGCACCATGACCGGCAGCACGGCCTGCGTGACCTGCATCGTTCCCACCAGGTTCACCTCGACGATGCGCCGCCAGTCGGGCGCGGCATGCGCCATGAATGAGGTCGTTCGTCCCAGGTAGGCCGCGTCGTTGACCAGGATGTCGATGCGTTGGTCCGCCGGCAGGCTCGCGATGGCCTGCGCAACCTGGTCGGCCTGCGTGATGTCGACCCGCATGGAGGTCGCGCCCGGCACGTCCGCCGCACTGGCGTCCCAGATGAGGACGTCGCAGCCATTGGCCAGGAGCAGCTCGGCGATCGCACGGCCGATGCCCTTGGCGGCGCCGGTGACGAGGGCGCGCTTGCCGGCGAGGTCGTAGGTGTTGGGCATGGCGGTCTCCTGGGCCAACGAGGGCTCGCATCGAGCCGTCGGGGCTCGGAATTCTGCGCCGATCCGCCTGCATTTTCGAGCGCAGGCGACCAGCGTGGAAGTCAGCTTGCGCGACGGTGGTGGCGCGTCGGCTGCGTGTTCCGCCTACTGCATGCTCTTGCTCAGGTCGGTCAGCACCGCGTCGTGCGCGTCGACGCGGATCAGGCCCATGCGCGGGAACTCCAGGTCGACGATCACGTACACCGTGAGCGCCAGGAAAATCGAGAACACCACCGTGTGGAACCAGGTCCGCTGCTTGTTGGGGGAGATGCCGTATCCCACCAGCATGGCGCCGACCAGGCTCAGGCCGCCGAGCAGCAGGAAGATGACCAGCGGCGGATGGTTGCGCGTCGCCATCACCCGGGTGGTCGTGATGTCGATCATGTCGTTCAGCGCGGGCACGAGCAGCATGAAGGCCTGCGACGGCGCGTCCGGCCTGCGGCACGCCGCCACGGCCTGGGCCCAGATCCGGCCCTGCAGGGCCGCGCCTTCGGCGAGGCTGGCCGCGGTGGCGGCTTCGTCTTCGAGGTTGCGGTAGGTGGCGGCGCGCACGTCCACGTACTGCCGCATCAGGTTCTTGAGTTCCGGCTGCGCATCGGCTGGCAGCAGGTCCAGGCGAAGGTACGCGGTCCCGATCGCGTTGGCTTCCGAGGTGATCAGGTGCCGGCGGTCTTCGAAGCGCGAGGCGGCTCCCGAGAAGGTGAGCGCGATCAGCAGGCCCAGCAAGCCGAACACCGCCGCCTCCGCCGCGGAGGCCCCTTTCGCGAGGCCTTCAGGGTCGCGACTGAGCCTGGCCATGCCGATGCGCCGCCCGATCTCGGCGAAGAGCAGCATGCCGAGGAACAGGCCGGCGACGGACGACATGGTCACTAGCTTGAAGTCCAAGGTCGATTCTCCGGTCGGCCATTCGATGGAGGTGTCAGGCCTCATTGCTCCGCTTGGGCAAAGCTAGAAGCAATAGCCAACTCCCGAGCAACAGCGCGAGTACAAGGAAATTATGGTATCGACCCAACAGTTCAGTCGTGTGCGGCCCCATGCATGCGTTTCGCGGTGCAAGCAAAGCAACGACGGAATAGTAGCTGCAGTGGTCGTCGGCATCGACCAGAGCCAATGAGCCTATGACGTACAAGAGGTTCGAAATCGCCCGACCTGCTCGCGCTCCGGCCATGTTGATGGCGCGGCATGACCAGGCATGGACCCCTACGTGAACGATCGCCAAAATGGGCGCAGCCAACACCATGCCTGAAAGGACGAAGAACCAGCCTCCGGTCTTGTACTGGATTGCGACGGCGACCATTGCGACACCGGCAGCCAGGATGACTGCGCGAGTGCATTGACGTGACGCTGTAGGCATTGCAGATGGACAGTGGCGCGGGATGAGGATTGATGCCTAACGTAGACCGCAACTGACGGGCGGCATGAGTCACAGCGGCCACCTCAGCCTGAAACTCCCGACTTCACCGACGGCTCCAACTGAAAGCGTGCCGAAGTGTTCCGGCACAGGAGTCATCGATGAAGCTGAATGCATTCATGGTTCGATACATTGTGCATGACGTCGACGCAGCGGTCGCGTTCTACACCAGGCACCTTGGCTTTCATGTCGCAGCGCAATCGGGCCCTTATTTCGCGCTTCTCGAGCGGGAAAACCTGCAGCTCGTGCTGAGTCCGCCGAAGGGCCCGGGTGGCGGGTCGCAACCGACGCCCGGCGGCAGCCGACCCGAGCCGGGTGGATGGAATCGCCTGGTCATTCGCAGCAACGGGCTGGAAGCCGAAGTCGAGGCGCTCAGCAAAGCCGACGTCAAGTTTCGCAACGACATCGTGGGGGGTCCGGGCGGCCGGCAGATCCTGCTGGAAGATCCGTCGGGCAATCTCGTGGAGCTGTTCGAGCCGGCGGCCGAGGGTTCGACATAGCAGCCTCACCGGTCCACCCCAGAACAGGAAAGCGCATGACTTCCGCGCCCTTGGCCCTGCGCGGTGCGACCCTCGTCGTCGCCCTGGCTGCCGGCTTGCTGCTCTCGGCCTGCGCCCAGATGCTCATCAGCGGCGCGACGATGGGCGCCACGGCGATGTACACCGATCGCCGCACTTCAGGCATGCAGGTCGAGGACCAGACCGTCGAGTTCAAGGCGTCCAGCCGTGTGCACGACACCCTCGGTGACCGTGGCCGTGTCACCGTCACCAGCTACAACCGCGTCGTCCTGATCACCGGCGAAGTTCCCCTCGAGGCCGATCGCGCCGCCGTCGAGCAGGCCGTGGCGCGGGTGGAAGGGGTGCGTTCGACCGTCAATCAACTCGCCGTGATGCCGGCATCGGCGGTGTCCAACCGCCTCAACGATCTCATGCTGGTCGGCAAGATCAAGGCGACCTACGTCGATGCCAAGGACCTGCAGGTCAATGCCTTCAAGGTCGTCGTCGATCGAAGCACGGCGTACCTGATGGGTCGTGTCACGGAACGCGAAGCGGCGCGCGCCACCGATCTCGCACGCAGGATCCCCGGCGTGCAGAAGGTGGTGAGGATCTTCAACATCGTCAGCGACGCGGAGCTGGCAGGCGAGCGTCCGGCCAACGTCCAGGCGCCGCCGAAGACCGTCCAATCGGCGCCGGTGCCCGGCGAACCGGTGCAACCCTCGCCCGCGCAACCCTCGCCCGTGCACTGAGCGAGCCCTGGGGCAGGCCCGGGCGCCGCGAATGAATCATCCGCGCGACATGGCCGCCACCCGGCGACCCCAAAATCCGGCACCATCCCCCTGGATGGCTTCCGCATCCGCACCTGCATCCCACTCCCTCTGGTCGGCCCTGCGCCAGCCCGCCTTCCGCGGCCTGTGGGCCGGCAGCGCCATCTACTTCACCGGCAACGCCATGCAGGTCATGGCGGCTTCGTGGCTGATGGTGGAACTCACGGGCTCGTCCTTCCTGGCGGCCCTGGTGCAGACGGCGGTGTTCTTCCCGATGTTCCTGCTCGCGCTGCCCGCGGGCGTGCTGGCCGACACCACGGACCGGCGGCGGCTCATCGTGACGGCGCTGGGGGTGCAGTCGGGCATCGTGATCGTGCTGTCGCTGCTCGCCCTGCTCGGGTGGGCCGGTCCGGCGACCCTGCTGCTGTTCACGTTCGCCGCCGGCTGCTGCACGGCGCTGCTGTCGCCGGCCTGGAACACCAGCGTGGCGGACACGGTGCCGCGCGAGGACATGCCGCAGGCCATCACCGCGATGTCGATCGCTTGGAACAGCGCGCGGGCGCTGGGCCCTTCGATCGCCGGCTTCGTGTTCGCCGGGTTCGGCGCGGGCTGGGTGTTCGCCATCGCGGTGGCCAGCGCGCTCGTGATGATGCAGGCGGTGCGGCGCTGGCCGCCCGCCGCGCACAAGAAGTCGCCGCTGCCGCCCGAGCGCCTGTGGAGCGGCACCGTCGCCGGGCTGCGCTATGCGCGCCATTCGCCGGTGATCCTGGCGCAGTTGCTGCGCACCGTCGCCTACAGCGGCGCGGGGTCGGCCCTGTGGGCGCTGCTGCCCGCCATCGCGGCGCAGCAGCTCAAGCTGGGCGCCACCGGCTTCGGCTTCCTCATGGGTTGCCTGGGCACCGGCGCGGTCGCCGCGGGGCTGGTGCTGGGCAGGCTGCGCGCGCGCCTGGGCATGGAGCGGCTGGTGGCCATCGGCTGCCTGGTGTTCGGCGCGGTGATGCTGATCGCGGCCTTCGTGCGCATTCCCGCCGTGGTGTTCGTGGCGCTGGCCATCGGCGGCGCGGCCTGGATGGCGGTGATGGCCACCTTCAACACGGCCACGCAGTCGAGCGCGCCGCCCTGGGTGCGCTCGCGCGCGGTGGCGCTGCACACGCTCAGCGCGCTCGGTTCGTTCGCCATCGGCTCGGCTTTCTGGGGCGCGGTGTCGGCGGCCGCCGGGCTGGCGCTGGCGCTCAGCCTCGCGGCGCTGGTGCTCGTCGCGGGCATCGTGCTCGCGCGCTGGTTCCCGCTGCGCATGGGCGACGCGCAGGAGATCACGCCGGTGGCGCTGTGGGAAGACCTGTCCATCCACGACCAGCCACTGCCCGAGGACGGCCCGGTGTCGGTGGAGGTGGCCTATCGCATCCGCCCCGGCGAGGCCGAGGAGTTCCTGCATGCCGTGGGCCAGCTGCGCGCCACGCGGCGGCGCGACGGCGCCACGCTGTGGCGGGTGTACCGCGACCTGGGCGATCCGTCCCGCTACGTGGAGCGCTTCATCGTCGCTTCGTGGGCCGACTACCTGCACCAGCGCGCGCGGGCGACCCTGGCCGACGAGGAGGTGGAGGCGCGCGTGCGCGAATTCCTGCGTGAGGGCGAGGCCGTCACCACGCAGCATTACATCGCGGAGCGCTGAACGGCGTTCGCCGAGGCTCTGCCCGTGCGACCACGCAATGGCTCACAGCCAGGAATGCCGGACGCCCGGATCGCTCTCCTCTGGCTTGAACGCGATGACTTCGATTTCGATCCTGGTGCCGACCATGTTGGTCGCCTGGATCGTGGAACGGGCGGGCCGTGGGCCGGGAAAGAACTCGGCGTAGACGCGATTGAAGTCGCCGAAGTCGCGCGCGTCGTGCAGCCAGACGGTGACCTTCGCCACGTCGGCAAGCGTGCATCCGGCCAATGCCAGGGCATGGGCGACATTCTTCATCGCCTGCCGGGTGTGCGCTTCGATCCCGCCCTCGACGAGGACGCCATTGTCGTCCCGGGCGACCTGGCCGGAAACGAAGACGAAGTCACCGGCACGCGTGGCGACGGAGCGTGGCAGTGCCTGGGTGGCGACGTTGCTCTCGTCGAAGAACTGGATCGTCATGGTGTCCGCCTCCGCACTCCGCTGGCCGTCGCCAGCATGCCTGTCGCTAGGTCGCCCGCGTCACCTGCCAGGCGATGACCTTCCAATTGCCGTTCTGCCTGATCCAGACCACCGTCCTGCGCAGGTCGGTCGGCGGAAACGCCTGTCCGCTGAGCGATCCCTTGAACGTGATCAGGAAGCTGACGACCACCGTGTCGCCGTACACACGGATCTTTCTTTCGCGGACGTCGATGGACTCGTACTTCAGGGCGCCGGACCTGAGGTCCGCGAGCTCCTGTTCCTTGGTGAACACCTTGCCGTTGCCGTGGACGATCGTGGCATCTTCGGCGTAGTACTTCTCGTAGAAGGCGGTGTCGTCCTTGAGATTCGCCTGGATCATCTGGTCGGAGAGCGCCGAGATCTGTTGCTCGACACTTCCGCCCTGACCCAGTGCAAGTGGTGCCGCGAGCAGGCAGGCGGACAGCAGCACCACACGACGGAGATTCCATGTTCTCATCGCGTACCCCTTTCAGGGAATGATGTGGACCGTGACTTCCGGCGCCCGCCTTATAGCACGACATTTCCGCGCGTAGTCCGATTCTCCTGCTCTTCAACGGCGGCGAAGATTCGACATCCCCACCCTGCCTCGGCTCCATGAAGCCTCACGTCGCTGCAACCTGAAATTCGTCCGCAAGCACGGTCCTCACCCGCGGCCCGAAGCTCGAGATGTTCGTCAGCGTGGCGTTGTGGTGCGCGATGACCTGCAGGGGTGAAATCGCCTCGTTGCCCGCCGACGTGTGGCCGTCGGCGATGAGCACGACCGGATAGCCGAGCGCGAGCGCCTTGCGCGTCGTCGTGTCCACGCAGAATTCGCTGTGCATACCGCAGACCACCAGCTCCTGGACGCCGCGCGCCTGCAGCAGCGCAAGGAGGTCCGTTCCCAGAAAGGCGTCGGGCGTCGTCTTCCGGACGCGCAAGTCGGTTGGCTCCGCCTGCACGCGTGTTGCCAGTTGCCAGTCAGCAGAGCCGTGCTCCAGGTATCCGCTGCGTGACTCGTGTTGAATGAAGACCACCGGGACACCCGACGCCCGCGCGCGACGCGTGACCGAGTTGATGCGATCGATGGTCCCCGCGCAGTCATGTGCGGCTTGTGCGCCAACGCAGAGTCCCTGCTGGACATCGATCACGAGAACAGCGGTCTTCATGACGCGGCACCTTCGGCACCAGGCGTAGGCAACTGGTAGCGCAGTTCCGCAAAGCCGGTGCCGACTTGCCGCACGGACGTCAGCTTCCAGGGCGGGCTGGTGACGCGGCGAGGAAAGAGCGGCTTGCCTTTCCCGAGCGTGACCGACGCGACCTGGACGATCGCCTCATCGAGAAGGCCTGCATCGAAGAACTGCCCGGCCAGGTCGCCGCCCCCGACGATCCAGATGTTCCTGGTGCCGGCGGCTTGAGCCATGTCGGCATGCACGGGCCGGACGTCACCCTGGACGAAGCGAACATCGGCGCCGTCGATGGCGGCCAGCTTGCGGTGCGTGAACACCCAGGCGGGCTGCGTGTAGGGCCACCGGGAGCCGGTCTGCGCGGCGACCTTCGCGGCATGGCGCAGCATCCACTCGTAGGTGGACGACCCCATGGCCAATGCGCCCACCTGGGCGATGAACGCGGGGTAGCTGGTGTCGGCGATGTCTCCGAGGGGAAACAGCCACTCCAGCGAATCGTCTTCGGTGGCGATGAAGCCATCGAGGCTGGTCGCCGTGTAGTACTGGGTCTTCATGTCGGGAGTTTCACTCTGCCTCCTTGCGACAGCAAGACGACCCTGTCCCTTGCACCGGCGGGCATTTCACCGACCCGTACGAGCAGAAGACGCAACAGTCGCCGGCCTTCGGGCGCAGCATGGCCTGGCACCCGGCGCATTGGTGGAAGTACACGCAGGCGTCGGTCGGCATCACCTCGACCGACACGAAGCCGCAGTAAGGGCATGTCAACGTCGATTCAAGGACGGGAAGGGTTTGCATTGCGTGTCACGCGCCGTTCGGGGCGCTCCTCATCGGGTTTGCGGGCGACCACCGTCTCGAAGACCTTGCGCGTGCCGCCCGGCGCGGCGAATTCCTGCCGTTCGCCCGAGATCAGCTGCCAGCCGGCAAACCGATCGCTCACCTGATCCCGCTTGAACAGACAGTAGTCATCAGGTGAAAACATGTCCATGAAGGTCGTCCCTTCCACCAGGACATTCACGATCGCCACCCCGCCGGGGCGGACATGGGCCTGCAGGTGCGAGAGCTGCGCCAGGGCGGTGGGACAGTCGAAGAACATGAGCAGGCCGATGCACGCCACCGCGTCGAAGTGTTCCGTGAGGGCATGCGTGCGCAAGTCCGCGACGGCGGCGCGAAGGGGCAGGCCTTCGCGTGCCGCGACCTCGCGGAGATGGTCGATCGCCGTTGCACTGGCATCCAGGGCGAGCACCTTGCAGCCGCGCCGGGCGGCCTCCACAGCCAGGTTGCCCAGCCCGCAGCCGTAGTCCAGCACCGCGCCGTGCAGATGGGGGAGGGCGGCGGCCTCGAAAGGATTCAACGCGTGGTCGCCGGCTGCAACCTGGCGGCGGAACTGTTCGTCGAAGAACCGAACGCTGGGGTTCCTGTCCATGACGAGGCAGTGTACGCGGCGGCATCGCGGGGAGCCCCGTGCACGTGGCGGCAGGCCTCAGAGCCAGCGGCGCGTGCGCATCCGGTACCGGAGGTAGGTCTCTCCGAACTTGGCCGTGAGCGCCCTTTCCTCCGGGTGGATCTGGAAGCGGGTGACGTACGCGATGAAGACCAGCGGGCCGAGCCACACGGCCGGCGAATCGAGCCTGACCGCGTAGGCCACCAGCAGGAGAAGCAGGCTCAGGTACATCGGATTGCGGGACAGCCGGAACACGCCTCCCGTGACCAGGTTGCGGGCCTTGGTGGGGTCGAGCGGATTCATGGTGGTGCGTGCGAGCAGCATCGAGGTCACGGCGGCCACCGCCACCACGGCGCTTGTCTGCGCGATGCCCAGCCCCAGGACCATGCGCAGCGCCGTGGCGTCGATGGCCACGCCCGATGCCGTCGCATAGAACTTCATGGTTGCGCCTGCTGCGGCGGCGATGACGGGTGCGGGGATTTTCGTTTCGATGAAGCGCACAACTGGACTCTGAGGGCTGGTGTTTGCGTGGCGGGCCGCCGGACTTTGCAGGATTCTGCCAAGCAATGGAGCACGCCCGGCAGGCGCTCAGGAAATCTTGCGGCCTGGCGAGATCCGAGGTGCGGCATGGGCGCCAGTGGCATGCAGGTTCCGCGGATCTCAGGTTGGGGCCGCATCGGCCGGAAGCGGGGTGGCGTCACCGCGCTGAACGAACCGAACGCTGGGGATCCAGCCGCGCGCCCGGCGCGCCAGGCGCGCGGCTTCGTCTTCGCCGTCGAAATTCGCAGTGGCGCGCCGCAGCAGCGCAGGATCCAGGCCCTCGAAGGTGTTCACGTTGACCACGGCGTAGGTCTTCCCACCGATCTCGCTGGTGACGACGGGGACGGCGCCGCACACGGCGCAGATGTGGAACGTGGCGGTCTTCGTTCCGAAGGCGTAGTGGCTCACGCGCGAAGGATCGCCCACCTCGACGGCAAGGCTTCCGGTCGGACACGAAGTCCAGACCCCTCCATGCTTCTGGCAGAACGTGCAGCCGCAAGCGCGCGCCGGCACTTCGTTCGGCTCCGGCTGCCAGTCGAGCCGGAACTTGATGTTGCCGCAGTGACAGGAGCCTTGGATGCGCATGGCAGTCGGACCAGGTGGGTGGATGTTAGACGGCATCCGGCGCTTCCTGCACCAGGTATGGGCGCAGGAGGTTGACCGCGCCTTCCAGGTGTCGCGTGCGCACCCCAGGTGACAGGCGACCTGGCATCGCCGCGTCAGGCTTCCCTTGGCCAGGGCGAGTGCAGGAGCACGGCGGCGCCGTCCCCCAGGAGGAACAGCACGAACAGCGCCGCCGCCCAGAAAGCGGGAAACTCCCAGCCGCCGTCCGTGTTGCTGAACAGCCAGCCCTTCCTGCCGTGCACCGTCACGATCGTCCCCAGCATCAGCGGCACCAGCAGCAGGGCCACCACGCGGGGCCAGATCCCCAGCAGCAGGCAGGCCGCGCCCCCGAGTTCCGCCGCGATGGTGAGGTAGGCGAACCAGCCCGGCAGGCCGAGCGACTCGAAGTACTTCACGGTGCCGGGGATGGTGAACACGCGCACCTTGAGCATGGCGTGCGCGAAGAAGAGCGCGGCGAGGCACAGCCGCAGCAGCAGGGCGGCGTAAGGGGCAAGCTGGCTGTCGATCATGGCTCTTCTCCGGTGCGGGGGCTCAGGCCGGCTTGCGCGGTAGCACCGTGAGCACGCGCTCGATGAAGGACTGCAGCTCGGTCATGTAGTTGCGCAGGAATTCCGCCGTGCCCTCGTCGGACACCTCGCCCTCGGCGCTGATCAGGCCCGGCTTGAAGTGGATGTAGGCCTCGACGTTGTTCATCAGCGGCGAATTGCAGAAGCACAGCACGCCGCGCAACTGGCTCTGTGCGACCGCGGTGCCGATGGAGCCGGGCGAGGTGCCGATCACCCCCGAAGGTTTGCGCGCGAACGAGTTCTGGCCCCAGGGCCGGCTGGCCCAGTCGATCGCGTTCTTCAGGCCGCCGGGGATCGAGCGGTTGTATTCGGGCGTGACGAACAGGACCGCGTCGCAGTCGGCGATCGCCTTCTTGAAGGCGCGCGCCACCGGCGGGTAGTCGGCGTCGTAGTCCTGGCTGTAGAGCGGCAGGTCGCGGATCGGAATCTCGACCAGTTGCAGATCCGGCGGTGCCAGCTTGGACAGCGCCTTGGCCAGCAGGCGGTTGATCGACGTGGAAGACAGGCTTCCGACCAGGTATCCGACTTTGTAGCTTGCCATGGGGACTCCTTGTGCCTTGGTGACTGGACGCGCCACCTCGACCGCAGGGACAGCCATCGGTTCGACGGCGGGGCCAACGCCCGCACGGGCCAGCGGCGAGAGGGCGGCACCAGCATAGTCTTCCTGCGTGCGGCAGAAGCTCGACTTCACTCTCGATCTCCACGGGAATCTCGACGGGAAGCTCGGCCATGCCCACTGCACTGCGCGCGTGAGCGCCGCGCCGAGGGCCGAACACGTCGAGGATGAGCTCCTGCCGGACACCCTCGTCCACCAAGCGATGCGCTCCAGGCTGCCGAGCTCGCGCTTCAGGCTGCCCAGTGTTCTCGCCAGGAAATGTTTTCGGCCGCACCTTCGCCACGCAGTCGGCCGCCCTCGCTACACCCCCACCCCGCACCGCACCCCATCCCCCACCGCCAGCCTGCCGCCTTGCAGCACGCGTGCCGTCACGCCGCCGTGACCGCGCAACGCGTTGTACGCGCCCGCGCCCAGGCGCTCTTCCATCTTGGAGCAGGGCTCGCAGGGGCCCGAGATTTCCAGCACCACCTGGTCGCCGATGCGCAGGTGCAGCGGCCGGTCGGCGAACAGCGTGCGCGCGGCCAGCAGGTTGAGTCCGGACACCACCAGGTTGCGCCGCAGGTCCGCGGCGTCGATCGCGTTTCGTTGCAGCAGGGTCGCAATCACCGGCAGGTGCTCGGCCTGCAGCAGCGTCACCTGGCGCTTGCCGCCGCGCCGGCCGCTCACCTTGCGGTCGCCTTCCAGGCCGAGTCCTTCCAGTGCTTGCACTTCCTGCACGGCCTGGGCCGGAACGCCGCGCGCAGGGCGCAGGAAGATCGCTTCGAGGCGGCCGGCGAAGGGGAATTCCGCGGAGAGGCTGCGCAGGTCCTGCATGGGCGCGGCGAGTCGATTCTTCAGAAGCTCGCCTTCTCCCCGGGCTTGAGTGGCAGCACGCGGGTGGGTGTCTCGCCCAGCGCCCGCACGAACTCCTCCGGCGTGCCCCTGCCCAGCGGGTTGGCGCCGTAGTGCATGGGGATCACGAAGCGCGGCTTGATCCATTCGCGCGTGGCATGCGCCGCATCCGGTGGCGCCATGGTGAAGTGGCCGCCGATGGGCATCAGCACCAGGTCCGGCTTGTAGTACTCGGCGATGAAGCGCATGTCGCCGAACAGGCCCGTGTCGCCCATGTGCCAGATGCGGAAACCGTTCTCCAGTTCGATGATGAAGCCCACGGGCTCGCCGCCCGGATGCACTTCGTCCTTGCCGGTCGCCGGGTTCTTCCACACGAGGATGGACGAGTGTTCCGCGTGCACCGCGGTCACCTTGATGCCCGGCGCGGGCGTGATGGTGCCGCCCTTGTTGAAGCGCGGCACCAGGTTGGCGGGCAGGATGCCCAGCAGGCCGACGGTCTGGTTCATGTCGCCGGGCGCGTGCATGGGCACCTGGTGCATCACGGCCAGCGCAGGCGCGTCGGCGAAGTGGTCGAAGTGCCCGTGCGTCACCAGCAGCACGTCGATCTTGCCCAGGGCTTCCAGGTTCTTGTATTCGGGCGGCGTCAGCGGGTTCAGCCGCAGCCAGGGATCGGTCACGATCACCTTGCCGCCGGGCGTCGTGATGCGGAAGGCCGATTGCCCGAGCCACAGCACCTCGGTCTTGCCGGCCGGCGCCTGCGCGCTGACGGCGACATGCAGCAGGGCCAGGAGGCCGGCCAGCAGCCCATGGGCGAGTGTCCTCATTCGTCGTTCTCCTGGTGGCGGTCAGTCGACGGTGATGCGCGCGTTGCGCACCACCTTGTCCCAGCGCGGGATCTCGCGCGCGATCAGCGCGCCGAAGGCCTGCGGCGTGGCCGGCGTCGGCTCCGCGCCCTCGGCGGCGAGCCGCGCGCGCACCTCCTCGGAAGCCAGCGCCTTGTTCACGTGCTGGTTCAGCAGCGCCACGATGTCGGCGGGCGTGCCGGCCGGCGCGACCAGGCCGTACCACTGGTCCGCCTCGAAACCGGCGGTGCCGGGCAGGCCGCTCTCGGCCACGGTCGGCACGTCGGGCAGCACCGCGAGTCGCTTCGCGCTGGACACCGCCAGCGCGCGGATCTTGCCGGCCCTGATGTGCGGCAGCAGCGCCGGCACGCCGGTGAACAGCACCTGCACCTGGCCGGCCAGCAGGTCGGACACCGAGGGCGCCGTGCCGCGGTAAGGGATGTGCAGGAAGGACGTGCCCGTCTGCATCTTGAAGTACTCCATGGTGGTGTGCGCCGCGCTGCCGTTGCCGCCCGAGCCGTAGGCCAGGCTGCCCGGCTTGGTCTTGCCCAGCGCCACCAGTTCATGCAGGTTGCGGGCGTGCACCGACGCATTGACCACCAGCACGTTGGGCACGCGCGCCACCCAGGCCACCGGCGTGAACTCGCGCAGCGGGTCGTACCCGAGCTTGGGGTACACGGCCGGATTGATCGCCAGCGTGCCGGTGTGTCCCATCAGCAATGTGTACCCGTCCGGGACCGACTTCGCGGCCTTCTCGGCGCCCAGCGAACCGCCGGCGCCGGGCACGTTGTCGATCAGCACCGGCTGGTGCAGCATGCGCGAGAGTTCGACGCCGATGGCGCGGGCCAGCACGTCGCTGGAGCCGCCGGGCGTGAAGGGCACCACGATGCGGATCGGGCGCGTGGGATAGGCCTGGGCGCGGGCCGGCAGCGCGAAACCCAGCGCGCAGCCTGCCGCTGCGAGCAGGGCCTGCCTGCGGGCGGGAGAGCGCGGGGAGGGGCGGGCTTGCATCGTGGGTCGGCGTCGTGTTGGGGGAGGGGCTTCCTTTTTTCAGCTTAACGCACGCAGGGCCTGCAGCGCCTCGCCCAGGCCGCCCACCACGATGCGGCACGGCACGCCCAGCATCAGGTTCAGGGGCAGGCCGAATTCCTCCAGCTGCCAGCCCGCCGCATCGACCAGGCCGTCGCCCACCGCGTGCGGATGCCGCTGCCGGATGCGCTCGGCGAAGCTGCCGGACTCGGGCACGTAGCCGACCACCGGCTTGCCCAGCGCGATCGCGTAGCCCACTTCGAAGCAGGTGCCGCTGTCCGGCTCCGGGCCGCGGAAGAATTCCAGGTTGGCCAGCACCGCGTCGCAGGCGGCGATGTGCGCGATGTTGGCCTGGTAGATGTGGCGGGCCAGCGCCTGCGGGGGCAGCCCCGTGGGCAGTGCGCTTTCGAGGGGGAACACGGCCTCGAAGCCGTGTTGGGCGCACAGCGCCACGACGCGGCGGCCGTGCTCGGCGGCGTCGGGCCGGAACACGTCGGGTCCGGCCAGGTAGATGCGTTGGAAGCTCACGCAGCGCATTGTGCGTGCTTGCGGTCAGGTCGGGCCGCTACCATCGCGCCATGCGAATCCTGCTGGTCGAAGACGATGCGGTCCTGCGTGACGTGATGCTGCGGCGCCTGCGCGAGGAGGGCCACCGCGTGGACGAAGCCGCCACGCTGGAGCTTGCCGACCACCTGTGGCGGGTGCAGGCCTTCGACGTGGTGCTGCTGGACCTGAACCTGCCGCTCAGCGACCGCGCGCACGCCGGGCTGGGCAGCGGGCTGACCCTGCTGCGCGCCGCCCGCTCGCGCGGCGACCGCACGCCGGTGCTGGTGCTCACCGCGCGCAACCGCACCGACGAGCGCATCGCCGGCTTGAACGCCGGCGCCGACGATTACCTGGGCAAGCCCTTCGACCTGGACGAGGTCGAGGCGCGGCTGCGCGCCCTGGTGCGGCGGGCCGCGGGCAGCAGCGACCGGGTCGCCGTCGGCCACCTCGCGCTGGACCGCGCGGCGCGCAAGTTCGAGCTGCAGGGCCAGCTGCTGGAGCTGCCCGCGCGCGAGTTCGAGGTGCTGTGGGAGCTGATGACGCCGCCCGGGCGCGTGTGCAGCAAGCGCGAGCTGTCGGCCAAGCTGTCCGACCTGGACGAGCTCTTGCCCGACAACGCGCTGGAGGCCTTCATCTCGCGCCTGCGCAAGAAGCTGGCCGGCTCCGGCGCGCAGATCCGCACGCTGCGCGGGCTCGGCTACCTGGTGGAGCCGCAGGAGTGAGCCTGCCCGTGCCGCCCACCCTGGGCCGGCGCCTGCTGCGAACGGTGCTGCTGCCGCTGGCGCTCACCTGGCTGGCCGGCACGGTGGTGTCGCTGGCGGTGGCGCAGTACTTCGCGCAGCGCGCCTTCGACCGCTCGCTGCTGGACGACGCCTACCTGCTGGCGGCGCACGTGCACGAGGTGGGCGGCCGGCTGCAGCTGGACCTGACGCCGGACGAAGTCAAGCGCGTGCTGTTCGACCAGGCCGAGACCCTGTACTTCAGCGTGCGCGGACCGGACGGCGTGCTGCTCGCCGGCGAGCAGGACCTGCGCGTGCCGGCGCCCCCGGCGGACCGCGCGTTCCACTTCGAGCACGTCGGCTTCGCGGGCCGCCTGCTGCGCGCGGTGGCCCTGCGCAGCGACACGCCCGCGCGCTTCGAGGTGACGGTGGCCGAGACCACCAGTTCGCGCGATGCCGAGCTGCGGCAGCTGCTGCTGTATTCGCTGCTGCCGCAGATCGTGCTGCTGGCGCTGCTGGCGGCCTGGCTGCACCGCTCGATCCGGCGCGACGTGCAACCGCTCGCCACGCTGCGCAGTGCACTGGAGGACCGCGGCTCGCACGACCTGGCGCCGCTGCCGGCGGAGGCCTCGACACTGGACGTGCAGTCGCTCGCGACCGCCATCAACGGGCTGCTGCAGCGGCTGGAACGCAGCATCCGCGCGCAGAAGGAATTCGCCGGCAACGTGGCGCACGAGATGCGCACGCCGCTGGCGGGCATCCGCGCGCTGGCGGACTATGGGCTGCGGCACGACGACCCGGCGGTGTGGCGCGCGCAGCTCGCCTCCATCGCCGCGAGCGAGATCCGCGCGACGTCGCTGATCGACCGGCTGCTGGCGGTGGCGCTGGCCGCCGAGGCGGAAAGCCGGCTGCTGCTGGAGCCCATCGCGCTGGACGCCGCGGTGCGCGAGGCCGTGCTGCGCTTCCTGCGCCGCGCGGACGCGGCGGGGGTGGACCTGGGCGCGCGCGGCATCGACGCGCCGGTGTGGGTGGCGGCGGAGCCCACGCTGCTGGAAGGCATCCTGAACAACCTGATCGACAACGCACTGCGCTACGGCGCGGCCGGCCCCTCGCCGTCGATCACCGTGGCGGTGGAGCAGTCCGGCGGGCAGGTGCTGCTGTCCGTGCAGGACAACGGGCCGGGCATGCCGCAGGAGCAGCAGGTGGCGCTGGCCGCGCGCGGCACGCAGGGCGAGGCAGGCCAGTTGCTGGGCAAGGGCGTCGGCCTGGGGCTGGCGCTGGTCGCGCAGTACGCGCGCCTCATGAACGCGCGCATGGCGCTGCGCAGCGGCGAGGGCGGCCGCGGCTGGGTCTGCGAGATCGCGTTTCCGGCCATTCCGCAGCCCGGTGGCGGGCCCATGTGGTCTTCCCCTAAGTAGAAGCCACCGGGGCGCGGTCAGTTTCCGGTCAGCGGCCCCCGCCGACCATCCAGAGTCGCCGCGCATCCGCGCGCGCCGCAACCGGATGAACCATGTTGAACGACCGTAACCTGGCCCGAGGACTGTTCCTCATGGCCATCTCGCTGGCCTTCGGGCTGACGGCGCTGAAGTACCCGATCGGGGACTTCGGGCGCGCCGGCCCCGGCCTCTTCCCTGTGCTGATCAGCTCCATGCTGTTCCTGATCGGCGTCGCCACCGTGGTGCGCTCGCGTTACGTGGAAAAGCAGGTCCTGAGCCTGAACCCGCGCAACATCGGGATCATCCTGGCCAGCCTGATCGGCTTCGCGGTGGTGACCTTGCTCGTCAACATGACGGTGGCCATCGTCTTCATGGTGTTCGTGGCCACCCTGGCCGGCTCCAACTACTCGTGGAAGCGAAACGTGAAGATCTCGATCGGGCTGGTGCTCATGGCGCTGGTGTTCGCAAAACTCCTCGGCATGAACCTGCCCCTGTACTGACATGGACGTCCTGCACAACCTCGCGTTCGGCTTCTCGCACGCCCTGACGCTCCACAACCTGATGTACTGCGCCATCGGCTGCACGGTGGGCACGCTCGTCGGCCTGCTGCCCGGCCTGGGCCCGCTGGCGACGATCTCGATCCTGCTGCCGCTGACGTACTCGATCCCCACCACCGGCGCGCTGATCATGCTGGCCGGCATCTACTACGGGGCGCAGTACGGCGACAGCGTGTCGGCGATCACGATGAAGATCCCGCACGCGAGTTCCATCGTGGCCTGCATCGACGGCTACGCGATGACGCTCAAGGGCCAGACCGGCCTGGCGCTGTTCACCGCGGGCTTCTCCAGCTTCATCGGCGGCACCGTCGCCATCCTCGTGCTGGCTTGGCTCGCACCTGTGCTGGGCGAAGTCGCGTTCCTGTTCGGCCCGGCCGACTACTGCGCGCTGATGATGGTCGGCTTCGTCTGCGTGAGCTTCGTGACCACCGGCAGCCTCCTCAACGGCATGGCCATGTGCCTGATCGGCGTGCTGCTCGGACAGATCGGCACCGACGTCAACAGCGGCACGCAGCGCTTCACGATGGACCTGCCCTTCCTCGCGGACGGCATCGGCATCGTGAGCATCGCGCTGGGCTGCTTCGGCATCGCCGAGATCACCAAGAACATCGACTCGGGCGAGGAGCGATCGCCCTTCAACGGCAAGATCAAGCTGATGCCCACCTGGGCGGAGTTCAAGCGGATTTGGCCGAGTGCGCTGCGCGGCAGCGTGGTGGGCTCCTTCCTGGGCATCCTGCCCGGCGGCGGCCCCACCATCGCGCAGTTCGCGGCCTACGCCATCGACAAGAAGGTCAGCAAGTACAAGCACGAGATCGGCACCGGCTGCATCGAAGGCGTGGCCGGCCAGGCCGCAGCCGACGAGGCCGCCGCCCGCACCAGCTTCATCCCGCTGATGTCCATCGGCATCCCGGAGAACGCGGTGATGGCGCTGATGATGGCCGCCTTCATCATCAAGGGCATCCAGCCCGGCCCCAACATGATCGCCGGCCACCCCGAGCTGTTCTGGGGCTTGGTCGCCTCCATGTGGGTCGGCAACGTGTTCCTGCTGGTGCTGAACGTGCCGCTGGTGCGCTACTGGCTGTCGGTGTTCAAGGTGCCGTACAACGTGCTGTTCCCCTGCATCCTGTTCTTCTGCTGCATCGGCACGTACAGCGTCAACAACAACGTCGACGACATCTTCATCACCGCCGCCTTCGGCCTGATGGGCTACCTGATGATGCGGCTGGAACTGGACGCGGCCCCGCTGATGCTCGGCTTCATCCTCGGCCCGATGCTGGAGGAGAACTTCCGCCGCGCCCTGCTGCTGTCGCGCGGCAGCTTCGGCACCTTCTTCACGCGCCCCATCGCCGGCACGCTGATGGGCCTGATCGGCGTGTTCATCGCCTGGCAGCTGCTGGTGTTCTTCCTGCAGACACGCGAGAAGCGCGCCGCCCGCACGCGCGTGCAAGCGGCCGACACGGTCGAAGCCGGAGCTTGATCACCCCCGTGGCGGACGGCGGTCCGCCACTGTGTAAGGCCTGCCCCTTCGCGGGGGCAGGCCGCTTTTTTGAGGGAGCGCAAATCCTTGCGCACGACGCCCGGGGGTGCAACGTCGCGCACGGCCGGGTCACGGGGCGATGGCTACGGCGTTCGGCTCGCCGCTGCGCGGCGCTACCGAATCCCCCGCGCTGGAAGGTCTTGCGGCCCGGGCAACACGGAGTGGCATCGGTGCCTGTGTGGGCCGCAAAACCATCCACCGCGGGCGCCTGTGCTTTATTCGCCCCGTGACCCGGCCGTGCGCGACGTTGTGGGAACGGTCGTGGTGTGCCATCGGTGATGCGCCAGTGCTCTGACGCAAAGCTGCGCGTGGGCGGGCTGCGGCGCGAATAAAGCACAGGCGCCTGCGGTGGGTGATCCCGCGACCCACGACGGCCGCGATGCAGTCATGGCTTGACGGGGTCGCGGGGTCGCCCAGCGCAGGGCATTCGGTAGTGCCGCGCAGCGGCGCGCCGAACGCCGTAGCCATCGCGCCGCAGCCCGCCCACGCGCAGCTTTGCCGCCCTGAACGCCAAAGCAACGGGCCCGCGGACCACCCACGCGCAGCTTTGCCGCCCCGAACGCCAAAGCAACGGGCCCGCGGACCACCCACGCGCAGCTTTGCCGCCCCGAATGCCAGTAGCGCCTCGGGGCGTTACTCCAGGTTCTTCGCCGCCGGACTCTCGCGCGAATACGCCGGCATGGCCAGGAAGGCCTTCGGCTCGTAGGTCCAGAACTGCGACACGTCCGGGATGGTCTCCACGATGGTGTTCACCAGCTGGCCGTCCTTGCGCTCCACCTTGCGGATGTAGATGTTCATCACCGGCTTCGAATATTCATCGAGGCGGATCGGTCCCATGGGCCCGCTGGTCAGCTTCGCAGTGTGCAGGGCGCGCACGAAGGCGGGCTTGTCCTCGAACTTGCCGTTGATGGATTTCAGTGCCGCTTCCAGCCACAGGCCCGCGGTGTAAGTGCCGGCGGTGTAGAAGCCGGGGGTCGCCTTGTATTCGGTCTGGATCGCTTTCACGAAGCGCTCGTTGTCGGGCGTCGCGATGCCGGCCGAATACCAGCTGGCCGAGTACACGCCCAGCGCCTCGTCGCCCATCAGCTTGAGAATGCCCTCGTCGACCGCCGTGGGGTTGCCCAGCACGATGGGTTTGAGCTGGTATTCCTTGTACTGCTTCAGGAAGCGCACGCCGTTGGTGCCGGCGAAGCCCGCGTACACGCCGTCGACGTTCTGCTTGAGCTGCGCGATGTAGTTGCCGTAGTCGGCGGCGTTCAAGGGCGGCCACAGGCGCTGCACGCCCTTGCCGCCGTTGTCTTCGAAGGACTTGAAGAAGCCGGCCGCGCCCTCGTGGCCGTAGGCGAAGTCGTCGGCGATCAGCGCCACGCGCTTCATGCCCAGCTTCTTCGCCGCGTACTGGCCCAGCACGTGCGTGGGCTGGGCCGCGGTGCCCACCGCGTGGATCACGTAGTCGTTCTTCTTCTGCTGCGCCAGGTCGTTCTGCGCCGCGGAGGTCGGCGTGATCAGCGGCACCTTGGCCTGCAGGATGTAGTCGTCGATCGCCAGCGCCTCGAAGGTGGCGAGCGGGCCGATGATGACGGCCACCTTCTCCTTTTCCACCAGCTCCTGCGTCTTGGTGCGCGCGCCGGCCGGATTGCCGCCGGTGTCGGCAATGACCAGGTCCACCTTGCGGCCGGCGAGCATGCCGCCGCGTTCCTTCAGCAGCAGCTGGATGCCTTCCTCCATCTGCCGGCCGCCGGCGGCCAGCGGGCCGGTGCGTACCGTGAGGAAGCCGACGCGCAGCGGTTCGTTCTGCGCGAGCGCGTTGCCCGACCACAGCAACGGTGCCGCCGCGAGGCTGGCGAGGGTGAAGGCACAAGAGCGACGCAGCATGGGACGGCTCCGGGAGCGGGTGGCGGGAGTGCAGGATAGGAGCTTCGCCCCCGCCGCGGACGGGGGTTAACACCAGCCTGTCCTCCCGCGCTCCGCGCTGGAGCCGCGGGCCGCGTCAGAAGAAGCCGAGCGCCTTCGGGCTGTAGCTCACGAGCAGGTTCTTGGTCTGCTGGTAGTGGTCCAGCATCACCTTGTGGGTCTCGCGGCCGATGCCCGATTCCTTGTAGCCGCCGAAGGCCGCGTGCGCCGGGTAGGCGTGGTAGCAGTTGGTCCACACGCGTCCCGCCTGGATGGCGCGGCCCATGCGGTAGGCGCGGCTGCCGTCGCGCGTCCAAACGCCGGCGCCCAGGCCGTATGGCGTGTCGTTGGCGATCTGCAGCGCGTCGGCCTCGTCCTTGAAGGTGGTGACCGCCAGCACGGGGCCGAAGATCTCCTCCTGGAAGATCCGCATCTTGTTGTGGCCCTTGAACAGCGTCGGCTGGATGTAGTACCCCTCGGCCAGGTCGCCTGGCAGCCTGGCGCGCTCGCCGCCGGCCAGCACCTGGGCGCCTTCCTCGCGCCCGAGCTTCAGGTAGGACTGGATCTTGTTCATCTGGTCCAGCGAGGCCTGCGCACCCATCATCGACTCGGTGTCCAGCGGGCTGCCCTGCTTGATCGCCTGCACGCGCTTCAAGGCGCGCTCCATGAAGCGCTCGTACACCGACTCCTGGATCAGCGCGCGCGACGGGCAGGTGCAGACCTCGCCCTGGTTGAACGCGAACAGCACCAGGCCCTCGATCGCCTTGTCGAGGAATTCGTCGTCCTGCGCCACCACGTCGTCGAAGAAGATGTTGGGCGACTTGCCGCCCAGCTCCAGCGTCGCCGGGATCAGGTTGGCCGCCGCCGCCTGCGCGATCACCTTGCCGGTGGCGGTGGAGCCGGTGAAAGCGATCTTGGCGATGCGCTTGCTGCTGGCCAGCGGCATGCCCGCTTCCTTGCCGTAGCCGTTGACCACGTTCAGCACGCCGGGCGGCAGCAGGTCGGCGATCAGTTCCACCAGCACGAGGATGGAGACGGGGGTGGATTCCGCGGGTTTCAGGATCACGCAGTTGCCGGCGGCCAGCGCGGGCGCCAGCTTCCACGCCGCCATCAGGATCGGGAAGTTCCAGGGAATGATCTGGCCGACGACGCCCAGCGGCTCGTGGTAGTGGTAGGCCACGGTGTCGTGGTCGATCTCGCTCAGGCTGCCTTCCTGCGCGCGCAGGCAGCCGGCGAAGTAGCGGAAGTGGTCGGAGCTCAGCGGAATGTCGGCGTTGAGCGTCTCGCGGATCGCCTTGCCGTTGTCCACGGTCTCCGCGTACGCCAGCTTCTCCAGGTTGGCGTCGATGCGGTCGGCGATCTTCAGCAGGACGTTGGCACGCTCGCCGGCCGGCACGCGACCCCACTTGGGCGCGGCCTCGTGCGCGGCGTCCAGCGCGCGCTCGATGTCCTCGGCCGTCGACCGCGCGGCCTGCGTGAAGGGCATGCCGTTGATGGGGCTGATCACGTCGAAGTACTGGCCGCGCACCGGCGGCACGAACTTGCCGCCGATGAAGTTGTCGTAGCGGCTCTTGAAGGCGACGGGGGCGCCGGCGGCGCCTGGCTTGGCATAGAGCATGTCTTGTCTCCGGAAAGTGGATGGGCGAAGGAGCAGCCAAAGGGCGCTTCCGTCTCCTGCATTGCACGGCCGGTGCCAGCGCCGGGTTCGGCCGCGAAATGGCTGCAAGCCTGCAGAAAGGAAGCGGCCTTACGGTGGCTGCAGTGCAGGCGTGGCGCAGGTGGCTGCCACGGTTGTGCCAGAACGGGACAGGTCGCCCCTTTTTCCGGCTGAACCGGGACACACCGGTGCCGCATATTCCGCCACAGGAGACAAGCCATGACGCGGACCACCGCCATGCAGGAGCGTCCCGCCGCGCGCGGGCTGCGGCTCGCGCGCCGCCAGCTGATGGAGCGCGGCGAGCTGGCGCGCGAACTGGTGGGCCCGGAGCTGGCGCCGTCCTGGCTGCGCAGCTGGCAGGCCGGCCTGCTGCCCAGCGGCCGCATGCCCGGCGCGCCGCATGCCTCCGGCGCCCAGCTGGCGCGCGCGATGGAACTGCAGCGCGAACTGGTGGCGCACGCGCGCCCCGCCATGGAGTTCCTGGCCGAGCACACCGAAGGCACCGAGAGCATGGTCATCCTGGCCGGCGCCGACGGCCTGGTGCTGCAGGCGCTGGGTGACCTGCATTTCCTCAGCCGCGCGGAGCGCGTGGCGCTGCGCCCCGGCGCCACCTGGTGCGAACAGCACCGCGGCACCAACGCGATCGGCACCGCGCTGGCCGACGGCCAGCCGGTGGTGGTGCACGGCGACGAGCACTACCTGGAACGCAACGGCTTCCTCACCTGCGCCGCCGCCCCCATCGTCGCGCCCTCCGGCACCGTGCTGGGCGTGCTGGACGTGTCGGGCGATCACCGCGGCTACCACCGCCACACCATCGGCCTGGTGCGCTCGGCCGCCCGCATGATCGAGCACCGCCTGTTCGAGACGCGGCACGACCCGCGCCACTGGCCCGGCGTGGTGCTGCGGCTGCACGCGCAGCCGGAGGGCATCGGCACGCTCACCGAAGGACTGCTGGCGGTGCGGGAGGACGGCAGCCTGGCCGGCGCCAACCGCACGGCGCTGCAGATGCTCGGCCTGCCCTGGAACGCCCTCGTACGCACCGCGCTGGCGGACGTGATCGAGGAGCCGCTATCGCTGCTGCTCGACTGCTTCGTGCGCGCGCCTTCGGCGCCACGCAGCGTGCATGGGCGTGACGGCCAGGCCTTCTGGGCGCGCATCGAGACGGCAAGGCCGCTGCAGGCGCACCGCCCGCGATCGCCGGAAGCGGTCAGCGAAGTATTGCCGCAGGATGCGCTGGCGGCGCTGGACACCGGCGATGCGGCGATGCGCGCAACGCTGGCGCGGGCACGCAAGCTGGCCGGCAGCGGCATTCCCTTGCTGGTGCAGGGCGAGTCGGGCGCCGGCAAGGAAGTGCTGGCGCGCGCCATGCACGAGAGCAGCCCGCGCCGGGGCCAGGCCTTCGTCGCCGTCAACTGCGCGGCGCTGCCCGAAGCGCTGATCGAGGCCGAGCTGTTCGGCTACGAGCGCGGCGCCTTCACCGGCGCGGCTCGCGAGGGCGCGCTGGGCCGCATCCGCGAGGCGCAGGGCGGCACGCTGTTCCTCGACGAGATCGGCGACATGCCGCTGGCGATGCAGACGCGGCTGCTGCGCGTGCTGCAGGACCGGCAGGTGAGCCCGCTGGGCGGCGGCAAGCCGGTGCCGGTGGACTTCTGGCTGATCTGCGCGACCCACCGCGACCTGCGCGCGCAGATCGAGGCCGGGCAGTTCCGCGAAGACCTGTTCTACCGCCTGAACGGCTTCACGCTCAAGGTGCCGGCGCTGCGCGCGCGCAGCGACCTGCCGGAGTTGCTGCAGCAGGACCTGCGCCGCCTGCTGCCGCAGCGCGAGATCGGCATCGCCCCGGATCTGCTGGCGGCCCTGCGCGCCCACGCCTGGCCGGGCAACCTGCGGCAGCTGTCCAGCGTGCTGCGCACCGCCTGCGCGCTGCTGGAGCCGCATGAAGCGCAGATCGGCTGGCAGCACCTGTGCGACGACTTCGCGCAGGAACTGCGCGGCGCCGCCGCGCCTGCGGCGGAGGCGGAGCCGCCGGAAGACCTGCGCAGCCTGTCGCTGCGCGCGATCCAGCGCTGCGTGCAGGAAGTCGAGGGCAACATGTCGGAGGCGGCGCGCCGGCTGGGGATCAGCCGCAACACGCTGTACAGAAAGCTGGCGGGGGACGCCTAGCCCGCGTCGCGGAACGCCGCCGGCGTCACGCCGACCCACTCCTTGAACGCGCGGCCGAAGCTCTTCTCGTTGCGGAAGCCCACGGCGGCGGCCACCTGCTTGACCGGCTTGTCGGTGCGGTAGAGCAGGTCCTTGGCGCGCTCCAGCCGCACCTCGTCCTTCAGCTGCTGCAGGCTCGCGCCTTCTTCCTTGAGCTGCCGGTGCAGCGTGCGCGGCGACACGTGCAGCACTCCCGCCAGCGCGTCCGCGCTGTGGCTGCGCTCCGGATGCGCGGCCAGCACCTGGCGCACCTGCGGCACCAGCAGTCGATCGCGCCGGTACTGCAGCACGGTGATCGACAGCGCCCGCTGCAGCATCTGCGCCAGCGCCTTCTCGTCGCGCCGCAGCGGCAGCTTCAGGTACTGCGCATCGAAGCGGATGGCGGCGCGCGGCGCGTCGAACTGCAGCGGGCCCGGGAACATGTGCGCATAGGCGTCGGCGTGCGGCGGCGCCGGGAACGGGAAGGCCGCGCCCTGCAGCGGGATGCGCGAGTCGATGTACCAGCAGGCCAGCCCGTGGATGTTGCGCAGCACGAAGGCCAGGCTCAGCTCGCGGATCTCGGCCGGCAGGGGACTGCGCTCCTCCAGCCGGATCTCGGCGACCGCGCCGCTCACCTCCACGGAGAGCTGCACGTCATCGGTCAGCAGGCCATGGTGGCGGCACCAGCGCTTGAGCGCCACGCCCAGGTGGGCTGCGGTCAGCGACGCGCGCGCCAGCATGCCGTAGCTGCCCCAGGGCAGCCGCCGGCCGAAGGCGCCCAGGCCCTCGTCGTCCAGCTCCTGCATGGCCGCGCCGGACAGGATCTCCATCTGGCGCGAGGTCATCCGGCCGTCCGGCTGCCTCAGCTGCGCTGGCGTGATCTGTGCCAGGCGCAAGGCCCCGTCCGGGTCGCTGCCGTGGCGCCGGTAGGCCGCCGCGATGGCTCGGGCGAAGGCCATGGGCGTGACGGCGGCAGGGCTGCGCTGGCGGGCGGCGGCGGGCATGGCCCGGAGTCTAGCGCCGTGGCAGGATTTGCACCCAGCGGGGCAAGCCCTGCGCGCGGGGATGGGACTAAGCTCCGGGGAACGCCTTCCCCTGAACGCAGTCGGATTGCAGGGGAGCGCCCCCACCCTAGCCCTCCCCCCGCGGGGGAGGGGACAAGAAGCCAGGAGACACAGTGCCGGTTCTCGCAACGCAGCTCAATTCCCGGTCCGCGGACTTCCAGGCCAACGCCGCCGCGATGCAGGCGCTGGTGGACGACCTCAACGCGCAGGTGGCCGTGCACGCAGCCGGCGGCGGCGAGGCGGCGCGCAAGAAGCACGAGTCGCGCGGCAAGCTGCCGCCGCGCGAGCGCGTGCAGATGCTGCTGGACCCGGGCACGCCCTTCCTGGAAATCGGACCGCTGGCGGCGCACGGCATGTACCTGGAAAAGGACGGCGGCATGGCCGCGCCCTGCGCCGGCATGATCGCCGGCATCGGCCGGGTGAGCGGCATCGACTGCATGGTGGTGTGCAACGACGCCACCGTGAAGGGCGGCACCTACTACCCGATGACGGTGAAGAAGCACCTGCGGGCGCAGGAGATCGCCGCGCAGAACCGGCTGCCCTGCATCTACCTGGTGGACTCGGGCGGCGCCAACCTGCCCAACCAGGACGAGGTGTTCCCGGACCGCGAGCACTTCGGCCGCATCTTCTACAACCAGGCCAACCTCTCCGCGCAGGGCATCGCCCAGATCGCCGTGGTGATGGGCTCCTGCACCGCCGGCGGCGCGTACGTACCGGCGATGAGCGACGAGACCATCATCGTCAAGGAGCAGGGCACCATCTTCCTGGGCGGCCCGCCGCTGGTGAAGGCCGCCATCGGCGAGATCGTGAGCGCCGAGGACCTGGGTGGCGGCGACGTGCACACGCGGCTGTCCGGCGTGGCCGACCACCTGGCGATGAACGACGAGCACGCGCTGGCGATCGCGCGCCAGGCGGTGGCGACGCTCAACCGGCCGAAGGAGCCGCCGGTACAGCTGCGCAAGCCGCTGCCGCCGAAGTACGACGGGCGCGAGCTGTACGGCGTGATCCCGACCGATGCCCGCAAGCCCTTCGACGTGCGCGAGATCATCGCCCGCATCGTCGACGGCTCCGAGTTCCACGAGTTCAAGGCGCGCTACGGCACGACCCTGGTGTGCGGCTTCGCGCACGTGGAGGGCATGCCGGTGGGCATCGTCGCTAACAACGGCATCCTGTTCTCCGAGTCGGCGCAGAAGGGCGCGCACTTCATCGAGCTGTGCTGCCAGCGCAAGGTGCCGCTGCTGTTCCTGCAGAACATCACCGGCTTCATGGTGGGCCGCAAGTACGAGAGCGAGGGCATCGCCCGCCACGGCGCCAAGATGGTGACGGCCGTGGCCACCGCCACCGTGCCCAAGTTCACCATCATCATCGGCGGCAGCTACGGCGCCGGCAATTACGGCATGTGCGGCCGCGCGTACTCGCCGCGCTTCCTGTGGATGTGGCCCAGCGCGCGCATCTGCGTGATGGGCGCCGAGCAGGCCGCCAGCGTGCTGGCCACCGTCAAGCGCGACGGCATCGAGGGGCGCGGCGGCAGCTGGAGCAGCGAGGAAGAGGCCGCCTTCAAGCAGCCGATCCTGGACCAGTTCGGCCGCCAGTCGCATCCCTACTACTCCAGCGCACGGCTGTGGGACGACGGCGTGATCGATCCGGCGGACACGCGCCGCGTGCTGGCGCTGGGACTGTCCGCTTCGCTGAACGCGCCGATCGGCGAGCCGAAATTCGGCGTCTTCCGCATGTAAGGGCGCGCGATGAGCAACATCTCCATCTACGACACGCCCGAGCACGAACTGCTGCGCGACCAGCTCGCGCGCTTCATCGCGAAAGAGGTCGAGCCGCACGGCCAGCAGTGGGAGGAGCAGGGTTTCGTGCCGCGCGAGGTGATGCGCCGCATGGGCGCGGCCGGCATGCTGGGCCTGATGTGGGAACCGCAGTACGGCGGCGGCGGCGCCGACGCGATGACCAACCTGGTGTTCGCCGAGGCGCTGTCGCAGTCCACCTTCGCCGGCTTCATCATCACCGTGCTGGTCCACACCGACATGGCCGGGCCGCACCTGCACCATGCGGGCAGCCCGGCGCAGAAGGACAAGTACCTGCGTGCACTCGCTGCCGGCGAGAAGGTCTGCGCCGTCGCGATCACCGAGCCGGGCGCGGGCTCCGACGTCGCCGGCATCCGCACCAGCGCGCGGCGCGACGGCGACCATTGGGTGCTCAACGGCACCAAGATGTTCATCACCAACGGTGTGCATGCCGACCTGTACTTCGTCGCGGCGAAGTCAGGCCCGGGCAAGCGCGAGGTGTCGATGTTCATCGTCGAGAAGGGCACGCCCGGCTTCAGCGTCGGCCGCGCGCTCAAGAAGACCGGCTGGCTGTCCTCCGACACGGCCGAACTGGTGTTCGACAACGTGCGCATCCCCGCAGCCAACCTGCTGGGCGAGGAGGGCAAGGGCTTCTACTCGGTGATGAAGAACTTCCAGACCGAGCGCATCGCGCTGGCCGCGATGGCGGTCGGCCACTGCCAGCAGGCGCTGAAGCTCACGCTGGACTACGTGCGGCAACGCCAGGCCTTCGGCGGACTGCTGTGGGACCAGCAGGTGATCCGCCAGCGCCTGTCCATGCTCGATGCGAAGACGCGCGCGGCGCGGCAGTTCATGTACCACTGCGCCTGGCGCGTCACGCAGGGCCACGACATCGTGCAGGACGTCTCCATGCTCAAGGCGCTCACCGGCGAGCTGGTCAACGAGGTGGTGCAGGCCTGCCAGCAGTTCCACGGCGGCATGGGCTACATCCGCGAGACGGCGGTGGAGCGGCTGTGGCGCGATGCGCGCGTGCTGGCCATCGGCGGCGGCGCCACCGAGGTGATGCTGGAAGAAGTGGCCAAGCGGTATTGAAGGACCCTGCGATGAAACACCTGACCCTCAGCTTCGACCGTGGTGTCGAGACCGTCACGCTCAACCGACCCGAAGTCCGCAACGCCTTCAACGACGAGGTGATCGCCGAACTGACGGCGGTGTTCGGCGAACTCGCCAAGCGCGACGAGGTCCGCTGCATCGTGCTGGCCGGCAACGGCCCCGCCTTCTGCGCCGGCGCCGACCTCAACTGGATGAAGCGCATGGCCACCTACACGCGCGAGGAAAACCTGGCGGACGCCTCCCAGCTCGCGCGCATGCTGGAGGTACTCTTCCACTGCCCCAAGCCCACCATCGCCAAGGTGCAGGGCGACGTGTACGCCGGCGGCACCGGGCTGGTGGCGGCCTGCGACATCGCGGTGTCGGTGGACACGGCGCAGTACTGCCTGAGCGAAGTGCGCCTGGGGCTCATCCCCGCCACCATCAGTCCGTACGTGATCCGCGCGATGGGCGCGCGCGCCGCGCACCGCTGGTTCCTCACGGCCGAACGCTTCGATGCCGCCGAGGCGCTGCGCATCGGCTTCGTGCACGAGGTGGTGAAGGCCGAAGCGCTGGATGCGAAGACGGCCGAGATCGCGCAGGCGCTGGTGAACGCCGGGCCCGAGGCGGTGAAGGCCTGCAAGAAGCTGCTGCACGACGTGGCGGGCCAAGAGATCACCGCGGGCCTGGTGCGCCGCACGGTGGAAGGCATCGCCGAAATCCGCGCCAGCGACGAAGGCCGCGAAGGCATCCAGTCCTTCCTCGGCAAGCGCAAACCGAACTGGTTGCCCGGGGCCTGACATGCCGGACGCGCTGTCCCACCTGGTCGATACCCCGCAGCTCGTCGCGCTGGCGGCGGCGCTGGGCTGGGCGAGCGGGTTCCGGCTCTATGCCGCCGTGTTCCTCACGGGGATGGCCGGCTGGATGGGTTGGGTGCAGCTGCCCGCGGGGCTGCACGTGCTGCAGCACCCGGCCGTGCTGGTGGCCAGCGGCTTCATGCTGTTCGTGGAGTTCTTCGCCGACAAGATTCCCTTCGTGGATTCGATGTGGGATGCGGTGCACACGGTGATCCGCATCCCGGCGGGAGCGGCGCTGGCGGCCGGCGCGCTCGGCGCCGACAGCCAGGCGATGACCTGGATCGCGGCGCTGCTGGGCGGCAGCCTGGCCGCGACCAGCCATGCGACCAAGATGACGACGCGGGCGGCGGTCAACACCTCGCCCGAGCCCTTCTCCAACGTGGCGGTGTCGCTGGCGGAAGACGGGCTGGTGGTGTTCATGCTGTGGCTGTCGGCCACGCATCCGGCACTCTTCGCGGTGGTGCTGCTGGTGAGCATCGTGCTCGCCGTGATCCTGCTGGTGGTGCTGGTCAAGTTCCTGCGCGCGGTGGCGCAAGGGGTGGGCGGATTCTTCAAGGGGCGGCCGATGCCGCGCGAACTGGGCTGATCGCCCCGAAAGCAAACGACATGTTCCGAAAAATCCTGATCGCGAACCGCGGCGAAATCGCCTGCCGGGTGGCTGCAACGGCACGTCGCATGGCGATCAAGACCGTGGCCGTGTACTCCGATGCCGATGCGAATGCCAAGCACGTGCAGGCCTGCGACGAGGCGGTGCACATCGGCGGCAGCGCGCCCAAGGACAGCTACCTGCGCTGGGAACGCATCATCGAAGCCGCCCGTGCCACCGGCGCGGAAGCGATCCACCCCGGTTACGGCTTCCTGAGCGAGAACGAGGCCTTCGCCGCCGCCTGCGCCGAAGCGGGCCTGGTCTTCATCGGCCCGCCCGCCTCGGCCATCCAGGCGATGGGCCTGAAGGCGGAGTCCAAGCAGCTGATGGAAAAGGCGGGCGTCCCGCTGGTGCCGGGCTACCACGGCGCCGACCAGGATCCGGCGCTGCTGCAGCGTGAAGCGGACCGCATCGGCTATCCGGTGCTGATCAAGGCCAGCGCGGGCGGCGGCGGCAAGGGCATGCGGGCGGTGGACAAGGCCGCCGATTTCGCCGCCGCGCTCGCGTCCTGCCAGCGCGAGGCGCGCAGCAGCTTCGGTGACGATGCGGTGCTGGTGGAGAAGTACGTCACCCGGCCGCGCCACATCGAGATCCAGGTGTTCGGCGACACGCTGGGCAACTACGTCTACCTGTTCGAGCGCGACTGCTCGGTGCAGCGGCGCCACCAGAAGGTGCTGGAAGAGGCGCCCGCGCCCGGCATGACCGAAGCGCTGCGTCGCCAGATGGGCGAGGCCGCCGTGGCCGCGGCGCGCGCGGTGAAGTACGTCGGCGCCGGTACCGTCGAATTCATCGTCGAACAGCGCCATGGGGAGATGCACTTCTTCTTCATGGAGATGAACACGCGCCTGCAGGTGGAGCATCCGGTCACCGAGGCGATCACGGGCCTGGACCTGGTGGAGTGGCAGCTGCGCGTGGCCGCCGGCGAGCCGCTGCCGCTGCAGCAGGCCGAACTGCGCATCCACGGGCATGCGATCGAGGCGCGCATCTGCGCCGAGAACCCGGACAACAACTTCCTGCCGGCGACCGGCACGCTGCACGTGTACCGCAAGCCGCCGCACACCGCGTTCCAGCGCGGCAGCGTGCGCGTGGACGACGGCGTGCGCGAAGGCGATGCGATCTCGCCCTTCTACGACTCGATGATCGCCAAGCTGATCGTGCATGGTGCCACGCGCGCCGAGGCGCTCGCGCGGCTGGACGATGCGCTGGCCGCGACCCACATCGTCGGGCTGGCCACCAACGTGCAGTTCCTGCGCCACGTGGTGAAGAGCCGCTCGTTCGCGCAGGCCGACCTGGACACCGCGCTGATCCAGCGCGAGGCCGCGGTGCTGTTCCAGCAGCAGCCGGTGGGGCTGGAGCTGGCCGCCGCCTGCGCGGTGGCCAAGACGCTGCTGGACGAGCAGGTGCTGGCCGGGGACGACCCGTTCAGCCGCCGCGACGGCTGGCGTTCGCACGGCGCCGCGACGCGCCGGCTGGAGTTCGACTTCGGCGGCCAGCACACCAAGGCGGAACTGGACACGCTGCACGATGGCGCGCTGGTGCTGGCGGTCAATGGCCAGGCGGCGCCGCTGTCATTCACCGCGGCCGGCGACACGCTGGAGGTGCGTTACGCCGGCCAGCACACGCGCGCGGTGGTCTACACCCTGGGCGAGTCCGATCACGTGTTCACGGCGGAAGGCGCGACGCAGATCGTGTCCATCGACCTGCTCGCGCACGCGGGCGACAGCGCCGCCGATAGCGGCCGGCTGACGGCGCCGATGCCGGGCAAGGTGGTGTCGTTCTCGGTGAAGGCCGGCGACAAGGTGCGCAAGGGCCAGGCGCTGGCGGTGATGGAGGCGATGAAGATGGAGCACACCATCGCCGCACCGGCCGACGGCACCGTTGCCGAGGTGCTCTATGCGCCGGGGGACCAGGTGGCCGAGGGGGCGGAGCTGCTGAAGCTGGGCGCGTGAGCTGGGGTTCGGCTTCGCGCTCACCGCCAGCCTACGGCGCGGGGCTCAAGTGAGCTGGGGTTCGGCTTCGCGCTCACCGCCAGCCTACGGCGCGGGGCTCAAGCAGGACGTAGGCTGGGGTGAGCCCGAAGGCGAACCCCAGCGATCCCGATCACATCCCCGATCGCGGCGCGCTTTTCAGCACGGCATCGAGTTCCTGCTTCCAGAAGCGCGCGCTCCCCGTGGTGCCATGACCGAGCGTCTGGTCGCTGGCCGGGATCACGTAGGCGCGGCCGTTCTTCACGCGCTTGATCTCGCGGTCCAGGATGCCCAGCTCCACCGGGTTGCGCTCGTCGTCGGCCGAGTTGATGGCCAGCAGCGTCGCGGTGATCTTCTCCAGGCCGGGCGACGGGTTGTAGTCGGCCGAGGATTCCCACTGCAGCAAGTGGTCGTTGGCGTCGGCGACCATGGCCCCGGGCTTCAGCCGCGCCTCCAGCGCCGCGTCGGCCTTTTCACGCGTCGGGCCGGCCTTCATGTACGAATGGTTGCCGCCGTTGGTGGCGGTGGCGAAGAACACCGAGGCGAGCTGGAAGCCGGGCGGCTGCGACGTGTAGTTGCCGTTGTTCCAGGCCGGGTCGCGGCGGATCGATTCGGTCAGCAGGCGGCGCAGCATCCAGTTGCGCCCGGACATGGCCGTGGGCAGCGAGGCCATCGGCACGGCGACGTCCATCATGGCGGGGTACTTCTGCGCCCAGATCCAGGTCTGCATGCCGCCCATGGAATTGCCGATCACCAGCCGCAGGTGCTTGATGCCCAGGTGCTCGGTGACGAGCCGGTACTGCGCATCGACCATGTCGTCGTAGTTGTACTTGGGGAAGTTCATGCGCAGGCCGTCCGAGGGCTTGCTGGAGCGGCCGGTGCCGACCGCGTCCGTGAGGATGATGAAGTACTTGCTGGCGTCCAGCGGCTGGCCCGGCCCGAACAGTTCGCCCGCGAAGTTGGGGTTCAGCATGCTGGCCGCCGAGCCCGTGGTGCCGTGCAGCACCAGCACCGGCTGGCCCGTGGGCTCGCCCACCGTGCTGTACGCGAGCTTCAGCTCCGGCAGCACCTGGCCGCTGTGGAACTTGAAGTCCTTGACGGTCCAGACGCCTTGCTTCGGCGCGGGATAGTCGGCGGCGATCGCCTGGAAGGCGGCAAGCAGCAGGGCGGCGAATGCCAGCCCGAAGCCGCGCAGGAAGTGGCGCTTCATCGTGTCTCCTGGTTTGTTGGAACAACGGCCGCGGCAGCTTCGCACCGCGGATGGGTCAGCGTCAAGCCTCCGCCACAATAGCCGCCATGCGCATCACCGTCTGCTGCACCGACACCAAGATCGCGCCCTGGCTGGAGGGCTTGCGCGCCGCGCTGCCTGGCGCCGAGGTGGAAGACTGGCGCCCCGGCGCGCCCCAGGCCGACCACGCCGTGGTCTGGGCGCCGCCCCAGCAGTTCCTGGACGAGCAGGCGGGGCTGAAGGGCATCTTCAACATCGGCGCCGGCGTGGACGCCTTGATGAAGCTGCGGCTTCCACCCGAGGCGGTGCTGGTTCGGCTCGATGACGCCGGCATGTCGGTGCAGATGGCGGAGTTCGTCTGCCATGCGCTGGTCCGGCACTTCCGCGAGCTCGACGGCTACGAGCGCGATGCGGCCGCCGGCAAGTGGGGCTTCCGCAAGCCGCGGGTGCGCGCCGACTTCCCGGTGGGCGTGCTGGGCCTGGGCGTGCTGGGCCAGCGGGTGGCGCAGTCCGTCGCGGCCTTCGAGTTCCCGGTGCGCGGCTGGAGCCGCAGCGCCCGGACCCTGGCGGGCGTGGATTGCTTCGCCGGCGAGGCGCAGTTCGACGCGTTCCTGGCAGGCACCCGCGTGCTGGTGAACCTGCTGCCGCTGACGCCGGAGACCGAGAACCTCCTGGACCGCGCGACCCTGTCGCGCCTGCTGCCCGGCGGCTACGTCATCAACGTCGCGCGCGGGGCGCACCTGGTCGATGCCGACCTGATCGCCCTGCTGGACAGCGGCCATCTCGCGGGTGCGGCGCTGGACGTGTTCCGCACCGAGCCGCTGCCCGCCCAGCATCCCTTCTGGCGCCACCCGAAGATCACGGTGACGCCGCATACCTCGGCGCGGACGCTGCGCGACGAGAGCATCGCCCAGATCGCGCACAAGATCCGCGCCTTCGAGCGCGGAGAACCCATCGCCGGCGTGGTCGACCGGTACAAGGGATATTGAGTCGCGCCCGGGCACGTGCCGCGGTGCGTAGGAGAATGAAGTGATGAACACCCCCAGCAAGGTCAAGCTCGTCGACGTGGGCCCGCGCGACGGCCTGCAGAACGAGAAGGAGCCGGTGCCCGCCGCGGTGAAGATCGAACTGGTCCACCGGCTGCAGGACGCCGGGCTGACCGAGATCGAGGTCACCAGCTTCGTGTCGCCCAAGTGGGTGCCGCAGATGGCCGACAACGCCGAGGTGATGGCGGGCATCCGCCGCAAGCCGGGCGTGCGCTATTCGGTGCTCACGCCCAACATGAAGGGCTTCGAGGCGGCGCTCGCGTCGAGGCCGGACGAGATCGTGGTGTTCGGCGCGGCCAGCGAGGCCTTCAGCCAGCGCAACATCAACTGCTCGATCGCCGAGAGCATCGAACGCTTCGCGCCGGTGGTGAAGGCGGCCCGCGAGCGCGGCATCCACGTGCGCGGCGCCATCTCCGTCGCCGTGGGCTGTCCCTACCAGGGCGAGGTACAACCCAAGGGCGTGGAGCTGGTCGCGCGGCTGATGAAGGAGATCGGCGTGCAGCACGTGGGCGTGGCCGACACCATCGGCGTCGGCACGCCGCGCAAGGTGCAGGCGGCGATGGAAGCCGCGCTGAAGCACTACGCGATCGACGACGTGTCCGGCCACTTCCACGACACCTACGGGCAGGCGCTGGCGAACACCCTGGCCTGCCTGGAGATGGGTGTCTGGCAGTACGACACCTCCGTCGCCGGACTGGGCGGCTGCCCTTATGCCAAGGGCGCCACCGGCAACGTGGCGAGCGAAGACGTGGTGTACCTGCTGCGCGGCATGGAGATCGACACCGGCATCGACCTGGACAAGCTGATCGACGCCGGCAAGTTCATCAGCGACCACCTGGGCCGCAAGCCCAACTCGCGCGCGGCGACCGCGATCCTGAACAAGAGGGCCGGCTGACGATGTGCGGAGCGGAACTGGGCAGCCTGCCCGAGGGCGTGCAGCGGGTGGCGCGCGCGCTGCTGGACGCCGGCCATCCCCATGCGCCGGTGATGCTGGACGACGCCGCGCGCACGGCGCAGCAGGCGGCCGACGCGCTGGGCATCCAGGTCGGCCAGATCGCCAAGAGCATCATCTTCCGCCGCAAGAGCGACGATGCGGCGGTGCTGGTGATCGCCTCGGGCGACCGGCGGGTGGACGAGAAGAAGGTCGATGCCCTCATCGGCAAGACCGGCCGGGCGGACGCGGAGTTCGTGAAGGGCAAGACCGGTTTTTCCATCGGCGGCGTCTCGCCGATCGCGCATGCCGAACCCCCGGTGACGCTGATCGACCGCGAGCTGTTCCGCTTCGAGGAGATCTGGGCCGCGGCGGGCCATCCGCACGGCGTGTTCAAGCTGCGGCCGCAGGACCTGGAGAAGCTCACCGGCGCGCCGGTGGCGGACGTGGTGCAGGCGCCGGCGGCATGAGCGCCCGACGGTCGATCGAGCGGGCGCCGTGCGTTTTCTTGCGGTGGATGAAGCTTCCATGATCGCCTCCGCGCGCGAACTGCTGCTGGAGACGGCCGCCGGGATGGACGCCGAAGGCTCCGTGCCTTCGCCCTGCATCTCGGTGTGCCGCATGGATGCGGCGACCGGCTGGTGCGAAGGCTGCTTGCGCACGCTCGACGAGATCGCGGCCTGGGGCTCGGCGTCGGATGCGGACAAGCGCGGCGTGTGGCAGGAACTGGTCAAGAGGGCAGGGCAGGCATGAAGCACATCACCTTCTGGTTCGATTTCCTTTCGCCCTACGCCTACCTCGCGTTCGAGAAACTGCCGGAAGCTTTGAAGGGCCTGAGCTACCGCGTCGACTACCGGCCGGTGCTGTTCGCCGGGTTGCTGAAGCACCACGGCCAGCTCGGTCCCGCGGAGATCCCGCCCAAGCGCGACTGGACCTACCGCCAGGTGCTGTGGCTGGCGCACGCGCACGGCATCCCGATGGACCTGCCGGCAGGGCATCCCTTCAATCCCCTGGGCGTCCTGCGGCTCGCGCTGGCGTGCGGCGAGGACGGGCTGGTCAACCGGCACGTCGCCGAGACGGTGTTCCGCCAGGTCTGGCGCGGCGGCGGCGACGCGGCGGATGCGCAGCGCCTCGCGGCACTGGCGGCCGACCTGCAGCCGGCGCGCGACCCGAACGGCAGCGCGGTGAAGGCGGAACTGAAGGCGAACACCGACGCCGCCATCGCGCACGGCCTGTTCGGCGTCCCGACCTGCGAAGTGGACGGCAAGCTGTTCTGGGGCTTCGACGGGCTGCCGATGCTGCGGGCCTGGTGCGAAGGCGATCCCTGGTTCACGGGCGGTGCGTGGGAGCAGGCGGCCGCCTTGCCGGTGGCGAAGGCCCGAGGCTCCTGAGGACTGTCGCGGCCCGGAAACCCGCCGCGGGCGAACGCGCGCCGGCTCAGCCCGTGGGCGCGTTCCAGACGTAGATGCCCGTGCGCCGCCACATCTCGTCGCGGCAGGCGCGACCCAGCTCGACGATGCGCTGCTTCGGCGACAGCCTCTCGCGCCACTGGGTCGAGGCCAGGCTGCTGGTGGAGCCGCGCTGCACCGACAGCACTGGGTTGGCGAACAGCGCGATGAAATCCGGGTTGTGTTCGCGGTACAGGCTGAACGAGCCGTCGATGTACATCTTGCCGCCCGCGGGGTGTCCCTCCGGCCGCCGCTCGACGTCTTCCAGGTAGGCGACCAGGCGGGGCAGCGCCCGCTGGTGCACCGCATAGCAGTGCGCCCATTTCGAGCTCCGCGACAGCGGCACCAGGCCTTTCGGCGCGGCCTTGAATTCGGTGCTGGGCAGCGCGTGCCCGAAGAAGCACATGTCCCACGGCTGCTGCTGCAGCAGCGTGACAATCCGCTGCTGTTCCTCCGGCCGCGACAGCGAGGTGCGAAAGATCGCGTCGTCCTCCAGCACCCAGACGGCGGGGAGCCGCGCGTCGCGCGCCCGGCGCAGGATGTCGAGGTGGCTCAGGTGGTTGCCATACACGCCGCGGCTGGGAAAGCCGTTGGCGTCCGGCGGCATCGGCGGGTCGGGAAAGCGCACGCGCGGGTCGTCGACGGCGATGCCGATGCGGGCCAGCTCGCGCGCCAGCGACGCATAGCGGTCCGTGCGCGCGGGCAGGTGGATGATTTCCACGCAGCCGAAGTAATCGAGGAACGGGCTGGAGGGCACTGCTGAACCTTTGAGGGGTGGGAGGACGGCCGCACCCGGCGGCGGCAGCTCCACTATGCACGCGAAGGCGCGGACAGCGAATTCTGCAGGCAAGAGCCGGACCGCCCCGCGCGCTGCCGATAGCTCGAACGAGCCTGTACGGCCGCGCTCCGAGGTGCCCCGCGGCAGCAGCAGCACGCAGGCGCGTGCACCCTCGCGCCTCCGTGCAAACCCTGAGCCCCTCCGCATCGTGAAAGCGACCGTGCGGGTTTGACCTGAATTGGTCAGAGGCGATTCAGTTTCGCGCAAGCAGCCGTTGGATTCGCGTCAGAGCAGGGTCAGAGCGGCCCCCAAGAATCGCCGCCTCGCTTTCAAAAAACTGGAGACAAGCCATGGCCGCAGTCCTTCCCGCAGCCGCCGCCAACCGCCCGATGACGGCCGAGGAGAAGAAGGTGATCTTCGCCTCGTCGCTCGGCACCGTGTTCGAGTGGTACGACTTCTACCTGTACGGTTCGCTCGCCGCGATCATCGCCAAGCAGTTCTTCTCCGGCCTTGACCCGAGCTCCGCCTTCATCTTCGCGCTGCTCGCCTTCGCCGCCGGCTTCCTGGTGCGCCCCTTCGGCGCCATCGTGTTCGGCCGGCTCGGCGACATGATCGGCCGCAAGTACACCTTCCTGGTCACCATCCTGATCATGGGCCTGTCGACCTTCATCGTCGGCCTGCTGCCCAGCTACGGCAGCATCGGCGTGGCCGCGCCGGTGATCCTGATCGCGCTGCGCATGCTGCAGGGCCTGGCCCTGGGCGGCGAGTACGGCGGTGCCGCGACCTACGTCGCCGAGCACGCGCCGCACGGCAAGCGCGGCGCCTACACGGCGTGGATCCAGACCACCGCGACGCTGGGGCTGTTCCTGTCGCTGATCGTGATCCTGGGCACCCGCACCGCCATCGGCGAAGCGGCCTTCGCCGACTGGGGCTGGCGCATTCCCTTCGTGGTGTCCGTGCTGCTGCTGGCCGTGTCGGTGTGGATCCGGCTGTCGATGAACGAGTCGCCCGCCTTCCAGAAGATGAAGGCCGAGGGCAAGACCTCCAAGGCGCCGCTGACCGAGTCCTTCGGCCAGTGGAAGAACCTGAAGATCGTGATCCTGGCGCTGGTCGGCCTGACCGCGGGCCAGGCCGTGGTGTGGTACTCGGGCCAGTTCTACGCGCTGTTCTTCCTCACGCAGTCCCTGCGCGTGGACAACGCCACCGCCAACCTGATGGTGGCCGCGGCGCTGGTCATCGGCACGCCCTTCTTCATCGTGTTCGGCGCGCTGTCGGACAAGATCGGCCGCAAGCCCATCATCATGGCCGGCTGCCTGCTGGCCGCGCTGACCTACTTCCCGGTGTTCGGCGCGCTGACCAAGGCCGCCAACCCGGACCTCGCCGCGGCCCAGGCCAGCGCCAAGGTGGTGGTGCACGCCGATGCCGCGCAGTGCTCCTTCCAGGGCAGCCCGGTGGCGCGCGAGATCGACTTCTCCAGTTCCTGCGACATCGCCAAGCGCTACCTGGCGCAGAACTCGGTGAGCTACGACAACGTCGGTGGCGAGGCGGGCAAGCCGGCCACCATCACCATCGGCGACAAGGCGATCGTGGCGCCGAACGCGGTCGTGGCCAACAGCAAGTTCGACGACGACAGCACGAAGAAGATCGCCGCCTTCAAGAAGGAAGTGAACGACGCGCTCAAGGCCGCCGGCTACCCCGCCAAGGCCGACCCCGCCAAGATGAACAAGGGCATGGTGATCGCGATCCTGGTCTACCTGGTGATCCTGGTGACCATGGTCTACGGCCCGATCGCGGCGATGCTGGTGGAGCTGTTCCCCACGCGCATCCGCTACACCTCGATGAGCCTGCCGTACCACATCGGCAACGGCTGGTTCGGCGGCCTGCTGCCCACCACCGCCTTCGCCATCGTGGCCCAGACCGGCAACATGTACAACGGCCTCTGGTACCCGATCATCATCGCCGGCGCGACCTGCGTGATCGGCACGCTGTTCATCCGCGAAACCAAGGACGTGGACATCTACGCCCGCGACTGAGACCCCGCCTGCTGGGTGAAAGGCCTTGCCCGCAGGGCCCTTTGCCAAGCAAGCTACCGAGATCCGAGGAGACAACAACCATGTGGAAAATCGCCGTCGGCTTTGCCGTCTTCGCCGCCATCGCCCTGTTCGTGATCTTCCGGGCCGGGGACAAGGTGGACATGGGCGGGGAAAAGCACGGGACCGAGGCGGTCACGCCCGCCTCGGGCGCTTCCGCCGCCAAGCACTGATCTAGCGCAAGCCGGAACGGCGCCGCGCGTTGCCCGCTGCCCGGCCGCGGGCTAGACTGGAATCGTGCCCTCGCGCCGCTTCCATCTCACCCGCCACTTCACCATCACCAGCCTGATGGCCTTCGGCGTGCTCGGCGCCGCGCTCTTCTTTCTGCAGCGCGGCGAGGAGAAGTACTTCGACGACGCGCAGCGCGACCAGGTCGCTTTCTTCGCCAAGGTGCAGGCCGACCTGCTGCAGGAGCAGCGGGACTCCGCGCGCGCCAACCTGGTCGCGGTGCACGAGGCCGGGCACATCGCACTGACCCGGGTGTTCGCCAACGCGCTGTGGTCCTCGCATTTCGCGCCGCTGGTGGCGCAGGCGAAAGCCATCCCGATCGAGGCCTGCCGACCCCCGGCCGAGGCCCGTGCGGCGGGCGGCACGCCGGTGCCGGCGACGCAGGCGGACTGCATCGCGCGGGTGCGCGCCCAGGTGCTGGCGCTGCCCGCCTTCGCCGGCGTGGACGCGCCGGTGCGGGCCCTCATGGGCGGCACCACCGTGTTCAAGATCAAGGTCTACGACCTGCGCGGGCTGACGGTGTATTCCTCCGAGCAGGCGCAGGTGGGCGAGGACAAGGTGGACAACGCCGGCTGGCAGTCCGCCGTCGTCGGCAAGCCGGCGAGCGAGCTGGTGCACCGCAACCAGTTCAGCGCCTTCGAAGGCGTGGTCAAGGACCGCGACCTGATCCAGAGCTACATCCCGGTGGCGGCGCCCGGCGGCGGCATTGGCGGGGTCTTCGAGATCTATTCGGACGTGACGCCGCTGCTGAAGCAGCTGGACGCCGCAAGCGCCCGCAGCGAGGCGATCACCGCGCGCAACCAGGGCCGGCTGCAGCAGGGCTCCGACGCGAGGCAGCGCGAAGTGGAACGCGCGTCCAACCGCTTCCTCTTCACCATCTTCGCCCTGCTGGTGCTCACCTACGCCGCGCTGCTGTTCTTCGTGCGGCGCGGCCAGCGCCTGATCGACCGCGATGCCCGCGCGCGCGAGCAGGCGGCGCTGCGCGAGCAGGAATGGCACCGCGACAAGATGGCCACCATGGGCGCCATGGCGGCCAACATCTCGCACGAGGTCGGCAACCCGCTGGCGATCATCTCCGGGCTGGCCGAGGAGATGGGCAACTGGCGCCGGCCCGAGGACGTGAACCCCGAATTCCCGCGCATGATCGTGGAGCAGACCGGGCGCATCGCCAACATGACGCGGCGGATCAACGACTTCGCCACCGCCGGCCGCGACACGCCGCAGTTGCTGGACATCAACGAGCTGGTGCACTCCGTCTGCGATTTCCTCAAGTTCGATCGCCGCTTCCACGGCACGCCGATCGCGCTGCGGCTGGCCGAGGGCCTGCCCGCCTGCCGGGGCATCCCCGATCACCTGGCCGAGGTGCTGATGGGCCTGCTGCAGGCCTTCGAGCAGGGCTGCGAGGGCTGCGCGCGGCCGGACGTGGGGCTGGTGGTGGAAACGCAGGCGGTGGGGCCGGAAGTCGCGCTGCAGATCCGCGGCGAATGTCCCGGTTCCGGCGACAGCTGCCTGTTCCCCGTGGGCGATCCCCGCCTGGAGTCGGCGCGGCTGCGCATGGAAGGCATGGGCGGCCGCGTGTCGGTGCAGGGCGCCACGGTGCGGCTGCACCTGGCGTGCGAGCCCGGCGCCTGAGCGCCGCGCCCAGCGCTCAGCGCTTGAACTTGCCGTCGGAGCCGATGATGGACAGGTCGGCGAAGTCCAGGCCGGTGTGGTCATCGGCCGCGTAGCTCACTTCCAGCCCGCCGATGTCGAACTTCTTGATCGAGTCCAGTGCCGTCACCAGCTTGGCCCGCGTCGGGTTGGGGCCGGCGCGGCGCAGGCCCTCCACCAGCACCTTGGCGGCCGCGTAGCCCTCCAGCATGGCGGGGCTCAGCTCCATCTTCTTTTCCTTGGCCAGCACCATGGCTTCCTTGATGAAGCCATAGGCATAGGAGCGCTCGTAGGGGAAGACCTGCGTGACCACGACGCCGCGCGCCTGCTCGCCCAGGCTCTTGATGAAGCCGGCGGAGGCGTTGTTGGACAGGGTCACCACCTGCGCCGCCGACCTGGCTTCGCGCAGCGCCTTGACGCCGTCGGCGACGGCGTTGCCCGACGCGATCCAGACCACGGCCTGCGAATCCTTGGACGTGATGGCCGGGATGATGGTCTTGAAGTCCGGCTTGCCGCGGTCGGCCTTGATGATGGCGACCGGCTTGAAGTTCGCCTTGGCGAAGCCCTTGTTCGCCCCTTCCAGGCCATCGAGCCCGAAGGAGTCGTCCGCGTGCACGACAGCGATCCGGGTGATGCCCATGGTCTGCAGGTGGGTCACCGCCTTCTCGGCCTCGCGCTGGTAGGTGGCGCGCACGTTGAACACGTACTTGCGCACCGGCTGGTGCAGCACCATCGCGCCCGTCGACGGCGCGATCAGCGCGACGCCGTGCTGTTCCAGCAGCGGCAGGATGCCTTCCGAGTGGGGGGTGCCGCGGTTCAGGAACAGGGCGAGGACGTTCTTGTCCTCGATCAGCACCTTCGCGTTGGCCTTGGCCAGCGGCGGTTCGAACTTGTCGTCCATCTGGACCAGTTCGATCTTCTGCCCGTTGACGCCGCCCTTGGCGTTGACGCTGTCGATCCACAGCTTGGCGCCCTCGGTGGTTTCCTTGACGCCGGCGGCGACGGGGCCGCTGAACCCGGCGGTCTGGCCGATGAGAATCTGCGACAGCGCGAAAGCCGGCGCCAGTGCGGCGATCGCCGCGACGATGTATTTTTTCATCCCTGCTCCTCTTGCCGCCGGTCGGTCCCAACGTCAAGAAATTGTAAGAGGAGCTCAGCCGTTCCCCTATGCTCGCAACCCCTCGCAGTCGAAGGAATTAGGAATTTCTGTGACACCTTGTAGGCCCGTGCCTACGGTAGCGGGTCGCAGGGTCTTCGAGCCTGCACCCGGCACGCGGGGGACCCCCTCCCTAGAATGTTGGGCCTTGCTTCCGGAAGGCCCCTTCATGTCCCAGGGATCGATCCGCATCCGCGGCGCCAGACAACACAACCTCAAGAACCTCGACCTCGACCTGCGCACCGGTGAACTGACGGTGGTGACGGGTCCCAGCGGCTCCGGCAAATCCAGCCTCGTGTTCGACACGCTCTACGCCGAGGGGCAGCGGCGCTACGTGGAGACCTTCTCCGCCTACGCGCGCCAGTTCCTCGAGCGCATGGACAAGCCGGCGGTGGACCGCGTCGAAGGCGTGCCGCCGGCCATCGCGATCGACCAGACCAACCCGGTCCGGTCCTCGCGCTCCACGGTCGGCACGATGACCGAGTTGAACGACCACCTGAAGCTGCTGTTCGCGCGGGCGGCGCAGCTGTTCGACCGGCAGACCGCGCTGCAGGTGCGGCACGACACGCCCGAGACCATCTACGAGCAGTTGATGGCGCGCACCCGACTGGGCGATCCGCGGCTGGTGGTGACCTTCCCGGTGGAACTTCCTGGCGGCACCACGCCGGAGGAAGTCGAGCAATGGCTGGCCGCCAGCGGCTTCACGCGCGTGCAGGCCGAGCGCGAGGTGGCGACCCCCACCGGTCCGCGCAAGATCCTCGACGTGGTGGCGGACCGTTTCCGCATCCAGGGCGTCGAGAAGGCGCGAGCGATCGAGGCGATCGAGGTGGCGCTCAAGCGCGGGGCGGGACGCATGTCCGTGTACGCCGCTGCCCTCACCCCGGCCCTCTCGCAGGGGGAGAGGGAGAAAGAGAGACTCCCGGCCCTTGCCGAAGGGGGCGGTGAGGAGGAGAGGCTCCCTCGCCCGCTGGCGGCAGAGGGTGGGGGTGAGGGGGAGGTCTGGAAGTTCTCCACCGGCCTGCACTGCCCCGACAGCGACATCCGCTATGCCGACCCGGTGCCGTCGATGTTCTCGTTCAATTCGCCGGTGGGCGCGTGCGAGACCTGCCGCGGCTTCGGCCGCGTGATCGGCGTCGACTACGGCCTGGTGGTGCCGAACGACAAGCTCACGCTGCGCGCCGGCGCGATCAAGACCTTCCAGACGCCGGCCTGGTCCGAGTCGCAGGACGACATGATGCGGCACGCCGAGTCGGCGGGCATCCCGCGCGACACGCCCTGGTACAAGCTCACGCCCGAGCAGAAGCAGTGGGTGATCGAGGGCGCGCCCAACTACCGCGAGGGCAACTGGAGCCGGCAGTGGTACGGCGTCAAGCGCTTCTTCCAGTACCTGGAGAGCAAGGCCTACAAGATGCACATACGCGTGCTCTTGTCCAAGTACCGCAGCTACACGCCCTGCGAGTCCTGCGGCGGTGCCCGCCTGAAGACCGAGTCGCTGCTGTGGCGCCTGGGCAGCAAGGCCGACGCCGACGCGGTGCTGGAGCCCGCCAGGCGCTTCCTGCCGGTCGGCGCGCAGTGGACGCGCGCGCAGCTGGAGGCGCTGCCGGGGCTGTCGCTGCACGACCTGATGATGCTGCCGATCGAGCGGCTGCGGCGCTTCTTCGACCAGGTCGAGCCCGAGGCGGAGGCGCATGCCGGCGGCGGCGAGCTGCAGGCGCTCAAGCTGCTGTTCGAGGAAATCAACACGCGCCTGAAGTACCTGGTGGACGTGGGCATCGGCTACCTCACGCTGGACCGGCAGAGCCGCACGCTGTCCGGGGGCGAGGTGCAGCGGATCAACCTGACGACCGCGCTGGGCACCTCGCTGGTGAACACGCTGTTCGTGCTGGACGAGCCCAGCATCGGCCTGCACCCGCGCGACATCGGCCGCATCACGCAGGCGATGCACCGGCTGCGCGACGCCGGCAACACGCTGGTGGTGGTGGAGCACGACCCGGCCGTGATGGTGGCCGCCGACCGCATCATCGACATGGGCCCGGGTCCCGGCGAGAAGGGCGGCCAGATCGTGTTCGACGGCACGACCAACGAACTGCGCGACGCCGACACGCTGACCGGCGCCTACCTGGGCGCGCGCAAGCATGTCGGCATGGGGTTCAAGCGGGCCGTGACGGACTCGACCCCCCGCCTGGTGCTGGAAGGCGCGCGCGAGCACAACCTGCGCAACCTGTCGGTCGAATTCCCGCTGCAGCGCATGGTGGTCGTCACCGGCGTGTCGGGCTCGGGCAAGTCCAGCCTGGTGCAGGACATCCTGGCGCCGGCGCTGCTGCGCCACTTCGGCCGCGCGACGGAAACGCCGGGAACGCACGACCGCCTGCTCGGCACCGACCACCTCTCCGACGTGGTGTTCGTCAACCAGTCGCCGATCGGCAAGACGGCGCGCTCCAACCCCGTGAGCTACGTCGGCGCGTGGGACAGCATCCGCGAGATCTTCGCGACCTCGCCGCTGGCCCGGCAGCGTGGCTACACCGGCTCGAAGTTCAGCTTCAACTCCGGCGACGGCCGCTGCCCCACCTGCGGCGGCTCCGGCTACGAGCACGTGGAGATGCAGTTCCTCTCCGACGTGTACCTGCGCTGCCCCGACTGCGACGGCAAGCGCTACCGACCCGAGATCCTGGAAGTCACGATCGAGCGGCAGGCGGTCGGCGCGCTGGAGCCGCGCGTGCTGAACGTCGCCGACGCGCTGGACCTGACCGTGAGCGAGGCGGCGGCGATGTTCGCGCAGGACCGCGACGTGATCCGCGCGCTGCAGCCCATCGTCGACGTGGGCCTGGAATACGTGAAGCTCGGCCAGCCCGTGCCGACGCTGTCCGGCGGCGAATCGCAGCGGCTGAAGCTCGCGGGCTTCCTGGCCGAGGCGGCGCGCTCCTCGACGCACAGCCGCCAGGGCGTGGCGAAAAAGGGCACGCTGTTCCTGTTCGACGAGCCGACCACGGGCCTGCACTTCGACGACATCGCCAAGCTGATGCGCGCGCTGCGCAAGCTGCTGGAGGCCGGCCACTCGCTGGTCGTGATCGAGCACAACCTGGACGTGATCCGCGCCGCCGACTGGCTGGTGGACCTGGGACCGGAAGGCGGCGACGGCGGCGGCCTGCTGGTGGCCGAGGGGCCGCCGGAGGAAGTGAAGCTGCATGCCACGTCGCACACGGCCAAGGCCCTGCGCGACTACGACGGCACGCTGGGCGTGATGGCGGCGGTGCCGCTGTCGGTGCGCGAAGCGGACGCCGGCGCCTACCTGGCAACGCGGCCGAACGCGATCCAGATCGTCAACGCCAAGGAACACAACCTCAAGAACCTCAGCGTCGACATCCCGCACGGCAAGTTCAGCGTGATCACCGGCGTGTCGGGTTCGGGCAAGTCGACGCTGGCCTTCGACATCCTGTTCAACGAAGGGCAGCGGCGCTACCTGGAGTCGCTCAATGCCTATGCGCGCTCCATCGTGCAGCCGGCGGGCCGGCCCGAGGTGGATGCGGTGTACGGCATCCCGCCGACGGTGGCGATCGAGCAGCGCCTGTCGCGCGGCGGCCGCAAGTCCACGGTGGGCACCACCACCGAGGTGTGGCACTTCCTGCGCCTGCTGTACGTCAAGCTGGGCGTGCAGCACTGCGTCAACGACGGCGCGGAAGTGCGCCCGCAGACGCCCGACAGCATCGTCGCGCAGATCATGAAGCGCTACCGCGGCAAGCACATCGGGCTGCTGGCGCCGCTGGTGGTCAACCGCAAGGGCGTGTACACGGAGCTCGCCGACTGGGCGCGGCCGCGCGGCTACACGCACCTGCGCGTGGACGGCAATTTCCTGCCCACCACGGGCTTCCCGCGCATCGACCGGTTCAAGGAGCACACGATCGAACTGCCGGTGTGCGACCTGGACGTCACGCCGGCCAACGAGACGCTGCTGCGCGAGAAGATCACGCTGGCGCTGGAGCACGGCAAGGGCGTGCTGCACGTGCTGGCGCCGCTGGACGCCCTGCGCGCGGCGTTCAGCGAGGGCGCGTCCAAGCACGAGGGCATCGGCAAGGTGGAGGTGTTCTCGACGCTGCGCGCCTGCCCGGTGTGCGCGACCAGCTATCCCGAGCTGGATCCGCGCCTGTTCTCGTACAACAGCAAGCACGGCTGGTGCCCCGATTGCGTGGGCACCGGCGTCAAGCTCACCCGCGAGCAGCGCAAGGCGCTGGACGACACGCTGCTGGCGGCCGAGGACAAGGGCCGGGAGCAGACCTTCGCCGAAGTGGAGGTCGAGGACGTCTCGGACGAGGCCTGCCCCGGCTGCCACGGCTCGCGCCTGAACATGCAGGCGCGTGCGGTCCGCTTCGACAAGACCGGCATCGCCGACATCGCCGCGCTGTCCGTGCGCGACGTGCGCCGCTGGGTGGAGAGCCTGCAGGTGCGCGACGTGCTGACCACGCGCGAGCAGGGCATCGCGCGCGACCTGATCCCCGAGATCCGCTCGCGCCTGGAATTCCTGGAGGAGGTGGGCCTGGGCTACCTCACGCTGGACCGCGGCGCGCCCACGCTTTCGGGCGGCGAGGCGCAGCGCATCCGCCTGGCCGCGCAGCTGGGCTCCAACCTGCAGGGCGTGTGCTACGTGCTGGACGAGCCCACCATCGGCCTGCATGCGCGCGACAACCAGATCCTGCTGGACGCGCTGCACAAGCTGGGGGACAAGGGCAACACGCTGGTGGTCGTGGAGCACGACGAGGACACCATCCGCCGCGCCGATCACATCATCGACATCGGTCCGGGCGCGGGCAAGCGCGGCGGCCGCGTGATCGCGCAGGGTTCGGCGGCCGACATCACGGGTTCGGCGGACTCCCTCACGGGCCGCTACCTGCTGCACGCGATGAAGCACCCGCTGCAGCCGCGGCGCGACGTGGAAGCGATGGGGCACCGCGAGCCGCCCGGCCTGCCGATCGCGGAAACGCCGATGCCGGTGGCCAAGGGCAAGAAGCCGCGTTCGCTGCTCGCGCAGATGGCGAGTGCGCTGCCGGCGCCGCCGGATCCCGGCACTTCGTTCCTGCGGCTGCGCGGCGCCGACCTGCACAACCTGGACGCAGTGGATGTCGACGTGCCGCTGCGTCGGCTGGTGGTGGTGACGGGCGTGTCCGGCTCGGGCAAGTCCACGCTCGCGCGCGACGTGCTGCTGCACAACGTGCAAGCGGTCGTGCAGCAGCGCACCACCAAGGCCGGACGCGATGCCGACCACGCCGGCAAGCGGCCGAAGTGGGTGGGTTGCCAGTCGCTGGACGGCTACCGCTCCATCGACCGCGTGCTGGAAGTGGACCAGACGCCGATCGGCAAGACGCCGCGCTCCTGCCCTGCGACCTACATCGGTTTCTGGGACACGATCCGCAAGCTGTTCGCGGACACGCTGGAGGCGCGCGCGCGCGGCTACGGCCCGGGCCGCTTCTCCTTCAACACCGGCGAGGGCCGCTGCCCGACCTGCGAAGGCCAGGGCGTGCGCACCATCGCGATGAGCTTCCTGCCGGACGTGAAGGTGCCGTGCGAGGCCTGCCGCGGCGCGCGCTTCAACCCGGAGACGCTGGCCGTCACCTGGCGCGGCAAGAGCATCGGCGACGTGCTGCAGATGGAAGTGGACGAAGCAGTGGAGTTCTTCGCCGCCATGCCCAACATCAGCCATCCGCTGCAGCTGCTGCGGGACGTGGGTCTGGGCTACCTGACCCTGGGGCAGCCGTCACCGACGCTGTCGGGCGGCGAGGCGCAGCGCATCAAGCTGGTGACCGAGCTGTCGAAAGTGCGCGACGACATCACGCGCCGCGGGCAGAAGGCGCCGCACACGCTGTACGTGCTGGACGAACCCACGGTGGGCCTGCACATGGCCGACGTGGAGAAGTTGATCCGCGTGCTGCACCGGCTGGTGGACGGCGGCCACAGCGTCGTGGTGATCGAGCACGACCTCGACGTGATCGCCGAGGCCGACTGGATCATCGACCTGGGACCCGACGGCGGCTCCGCCGGCGGCAAGGTGGTGGCCGCGGCGACGCCCGAACAGGTGGTCGCGCAGGACACGCACACGGGCCGCGTGCTCGCGCCGGTGCTCGCGCGCGCATGAAAAAAAGCCCGCCGGATGGCGGGCTTTTTCGCTGGAGGCGGAGGCCGCTCAGAAGCGGTAGCCGACGGCCAGGTTGACGCCCTGGACCTTGGAGTTGCCCTTGTCGTTGTACATCATGTAGTCGATGCCGCCGTACCACTTGGGGTTGATCTGGTAGTTCACGCCCACGCCGTAGGAGAAGTCGCTGTCGGAGCCGCTGCCCGAGGCGTTGAACGTGCCGGAGATCACGTTCGCCTTGACCTTGGTGTCGGCCCAGCCCAGGCGCCCGAAGAACTCCCAGTTCTGGTACTTGTACTTGGGCGTGAAGTAGATGCCGTAGATGTGGCTCAAGTCGTAGTCGATGCGCGCGGTCGTGCCGTTACGGGTCACGGTCGTGTCGTCCTTCGACACGCCCCAGGCGGCCAGGCCTTCCACCGCGAAGTAGGGATGGAAGTCGTAGCCGGCCAGCAGGCGGATCGCGCCGGGGCGCGAGTTGCCGCCCAGGCCGTCGTCGAATTTCAGGAAGGTGTAGCCGACTTCGCCGTAGAAGGGCGACTTCACCGGAGCCTGCTGCGCTTGCGCGGCGGTGCCGAACAGGAGGATCGCGGATGCGGCTGCAATGGCAAGAAGTTTCATGGGGGGATTTCCTTTGGGGTGAATCTTTGAATAGGCCCGGATGGTGTTTCCAGACGCTCTCAGTCTGGACCTCGCACGCGCGGCCCGTCAACCGGACCATGGTCCTATTCGTAGGATACGTGCCACACCAGGACGGCGCGCATGCGCTGGATCAATTGAAGAGCACTCGGCTTGCATCACCTTTACAACGCGACGTCACGAGATGTTGCGCAAGCCCGCGAGATCCACGCGTCGTGTAGGCGCAGTGCCGACGTTCTTGACAGCGTCTTTCCCACGGAGCGATTTGCTCGGGCTTCCTACCCTTCAGGCTTTCTTAAGCCAACAGGTGTACTCATGCGCTTCACGTCCCCGTCCATCGCGACCCTGTCGCTCGTTGCCCTGCTGTCCGCATGCGGTGGTGGCGGCGGCGACTTCAAGAACGAGCCTCATCCTTCCGGGCGCAGCGGTGCGCTGACGGTGTCCGCCGCCGGCAATGCGGTGCTCAACGGGCTCTACACGGCCAGTGACGTGCAACTGAACGACATCGTGAAGTTCAACCCCATCGGTGGCGACCCGGAAACCTGCCGCACGCATTTCAGCGGCCTGGTGCAGACGCCCGGCGGCCGCATGATGGACGGAGACATCCGCTACCTACCCGGCACGAACCTGCTGCGCGCCACCTTCGTCTCGATCGACACCATCGAATTCAAGATGGACAACTCCACCGGCGCCGCGGTCGACCGCAGCAACAACGTCGTCACCTTCACGGGCGCGGTGCTCAATTCCACGCAGGGCAGCGGACAGACGATCACGCTGACGGGCAGCGTGCCGATCCGCGCGGAGAACAAGCCCGAAGGCTGCTGAGCCTGTCCCGCACGTTACCGCGCCGGGTCGACACCGATGGCGGCGCGCGGCACGCCGGGGTCCAATGCGGGTTGTTCCCTTTCGCAACCCTCAGGAGATTCGATGCTGCGTCGCCGCCTCATCCAGATCGCCGCCGCCAGCCTGGCCGCGGCGAGCCTGGGTGCCCATGCCCAGGCCTTTCCGTCCAAGCCGATCAAGCTGCTGGTCGCCTTCCCCGCGGGCGGGCCCACGGACATCACCATGCGCCAGCTGGCGGACAACGCCGGCAAGATCCTCGGGCAGCCGGTCATCGTCGAGAACAAGCCGGGTGCCGGCGGCACGCTGCCGGCGCAGCAGCTGCAGACCACCGCGGCCGACGGCTACACGCTGGCGCAGATTCCGCTGGGCGTGTTCCGCCTGCCCTACACCACCAAGATCAGCTGGGATCCCGTCAAGGACATCAACTACGTCATCAACGTCACCGGCTATGCCTTCGGCATCGTGGTGCCGGCCGACAGCCCGCTGAAGAACTGGAACGACTTCGTCGCGTATGCCAAGGCGAACCCGGGCAAGCTGAGCTACGGCTCGACCGGCACGCTCACCAGCCCGCACCTCACGACCGAACTGATCGCGCAGAAGCTCGGCCTTCAGCTCAACCACATTCCGTACAAGGGCAGCGCCGAACTCGCGCAGGCCATCAGCGGCGGCCACCTGATGGCCGCGGCGGATTCCACCGGTTTCGCGCCTTTGGTGCAGGCGGGCAAGATCCGCGTGCTGAACACCTGGGGCGAGAAGCGGCTGGACAAGTTCCCCGATGCGCCGACCCTGAAGGAGCTGGGCATCGACATCGTGCAGAACTCGCCCTTCGGCATCGGCGCGCCGCGCGACACACCGCCCGAGGTGGTGAAGAAGCTGCACGACGCGTTCAAGAAGGCGATGGAGGATCCCAGCTACGTGCAGGCGCTCGCGCGCTACGACATGCTGCCGATCTACATGGACTCCGCGCAGTACCGCAAGTTCGCCCAGGAAACCTTCAACCGTGAGAAGGCGCTGGTGGAGAAGCTGGGCCTGGCCAAGCCCAGCTGAGCGTAAGCGAAAGGCTGACGCACGAAGGCGACGCGGCCGCGCGCGCGGCCGCGGGCGCCTTGGCACCATGGGCGGCGAGGCCCCCCCGCATGCCCACGCATTCCCCCAAGCCCCTGGTCTGGCTGCCCGCCTGCCACCGCAACCTGGATCTCGACGATCCCGGTGGCTACACGGTGCTGGCCGACCGCTATGCGTCGGCGGTGACGCGGCTCGGCCTGCAACCGGTGCTGTTTCCCATGTCGGAAGCCGAGGACGTGCCGTTCCTGTTGCCGCTCGTGCACGGCGTGCTGCTGACCGGCTCCCCGTCCAACGTGGAGGCCACGCGCTTCGGCGCGACCGCGCTGCCCACCGACCTGCTCGATCCGCGCCGCGACCGGCTCACCATGCAGCTCGTGCGCGAGGCGCTGGCGGCGGGCGTTCCACTGTTCGGCGTGTGCCGCGGCCTGCAGGAGATGAATGTCGCGCTCGGCGGCAGCCTGTGGCAGACGCTGCACGACCAGCCCGGCATGATGGACCACCGCGAACCCGAGGACGACGACCTGGCGGTGCAGTTCGCGCCGCGGCACGAAGTGCTGCTGCAGCCGGACAGCGCCTTCGCGCGCTGGGCCGGCGACACCCGCGTGTTCGTGAACTCGCTGCACGGCCAGGGCATCAAGCGGCTGGGCGAGGGCCTCGTGCCGGAAGCGCACGCGCCCGACGGGCTGGTCGAGGGCGTGCGCGTGATGGGGGCGCCGGCCTTTGCCTACGGCGTGCAGTGGCATCCCGAGTGGCGCCACGAGGAGCATCCGTTCTACCAGCGCATGCTGGTGGCCTTCGCCGACGCCTGTCGCGCGCACCGCCAGCGGATGGAAGCGAAGGCCTGAGCGAGGCCGCGGAGGCGCGTCCGGTCGGCCGTGCTGGCTAGCGGGCCGAGAGGAGGGCTGCCGCCACCTGGGCGAAACCGGCCCCGCGTTCGCCCTGGGTCACGTAGCGTGGCTTGAACGCGAGCTGGTCCTCGAAGCGCCGGATGTTGGCCACCCCGACGCTGTGCGGGAAGTGCTGGAACATCAGCACGTCGTTGGTGGAATCGCCCACGTAGACCCAGCGCTCCAGTTCCTGCTCCAGGTCGCGGCCGAACAGTTCGCGCACGATCCAGCGCGCGCCGGCGAGCTTGTTGTGCCCGCCATACCAGCCGTTGACGTGGATGGAGCTGACGGTGGCGTTCATGCCCTCGGCCTGCATCAGCGCCACCACGCGGTCGATCGCGCTTTCCGGCAGGTGCGTGAACTCGCCGTGGTCGATGGCGATGTCGGTCTCGCGCCCGCCGCTGTCGCGCGACAGGGTCGCACCGGGCACTTCGCGCACGATGCGTTGCGCCACCTGCTGCATGCGCGCGAAGTTGGTGGCGCGTTCCGCCGCCGCCTGCGTGTAGAGCTTGCGCAGCGTGCCGTCCCCGTTGCGGACGAGCGCCACCGCGCCGTTCTCCGCCACGATCGCATCCACCGGCCACTGCAGCGCGAAGGGTTCGCTCCAGCCCACCGGCCGGCCGGTGATCGGCACGACGTGGAGGCCGGCCTGCGCGAGCATGGCCAGCGCCTGCAGGGCGTCGGGCGTCACGGCGCCCTCGGTGGTGAGCGTGTCGTCGATGTCGGTGAGCACGCCGGCGATGCCCGCGCGCGCCAGCACGGGCCAGGCCGCCAGCGGCTGCATGGCGCCCGGGAGGGTCAAGGCTGCTGTTGCGGGAGCAGCAGGCGGCCTGCCCAGGCCGGGCGGCTCGGCTGCTGCACGGTCACGATGGGCGTCGCCGCGCTCTGCACGCCGGTGGCGATGCTGGGCGTGGTGCCGACCGGGCAGGTGCCCTTGTCGATGAAGAACTTGGCGGCGTCCAGCAGCGGGTCCCCCGGGTCCCCGGCGGGCACCGTGCGGTTGCTGTCATTCACCTCGCACATGGGCGAGAAGCCGGTGGTGTAGTCGCCGAAACCCTTGGCGTTGGTGCCCTGGAACTCGATGGGGAAGTAGGCCAGGCCGCAGTTGTTCTTCTGGCGGAACCCGTAGGGCTTGCCGCAGGTGGTGGTGCCGATGCGGACCACCTGCACGTCGATGCCGCGCAGGCTGTTGATGATCGACTCGCTGGCCGAGCAGGTGGCGTCGGTGGTGAGCACGAACACCCGCGAGAGGCTCAGCTGGGGCAGGGGCGTGCCGACCGGGAACTGGGTCCCGGGGCCGTCGGAAAACTGCACGGTGCTGCCGAACAGGAAGGCGCTCTGCGCCGTCTCCTGCGGACGCTTGTCGTTGTACTGGAGCTGCTCGAACACCCGGCCGTCGCTGGTCGGGCCCGTGACCATCGACGCCGCGGCCTGCGCGATGTAGAGGAAGCCGCCCGAGTTGAAGCGCAGGTCCAGCACGAGGTCCTGCGCACCGCCGGCCTTGACCTGCTGGAAGGCCGCGATCAGGTCATCCTGCGCGCCCACGACGTGGTCGTTGAACTGGATGTAGCCGGTCACGCGACCGCCGGTGGTGGTGGTCACGGTGACCTTGGGCACGGCGTTGGTGCGGCTCGCCCGCAGCGTGGTAGGGTCCGAAAGCTGGAGCGTGGCGGACGGCTGCGGCACGGCCTGCGCCAGCGAGACGGGCAGCACCGCGCTGAACCGGTCCTTGGGCAGGCCGTTGACGTCGGGGGTCTTCACCAGCAGGGCATGGAAGTAGTCCTCGACGGTGCTGAACCTCGCCGCGTCTACCTCGGGGATTTCGCGGTACCAGAGGTACACCTCGTCCATGTAGCTGCGGATGAACTTCTTCTGCGTGTCGACGCTGCAGCCGGCGATGCCCCCTTCGAACTGCTGCGAACCGGACAGCGTGGGGCCGCCGCCGCCACCACCACCGCCGCCGCCACCGCAGCCCGCAAGCAGCAAGGCGCTGGCGACCAGCGCGGCCAGGGTACGGAGCAGGAGGGGCTTCTTCATGGAGTGGTTGGGGCGTCCGACGCCTGCATTATTCCCTGCGCCGCGAGCGGATGGGTCAACCTCAGCCCGCGTTTTGTAAAGAGAGGCCCGCGTGCTCGCGCAGCAGGTGGAAGTGGATCTTGGGAAAGCGCTCCTGCGCCAGCCGCACGTCGTAGGGTGACGTGCACAGGAAAGCCAGGGCATCGGCGGCATCGAGCGCCAACCGTTGCGGATAGGCATCAGTGAACGCCTTCAGTTCGGCCGGCGTGTCCGCGGTGATCCAGCGCGCACCGGTGTAGGGGCAGCCTTCCAGCCGCACGTCGCAGTCGTATTCGGTCCGCAGGCGGTGCTGCACCACTTCGAACTGCAGCTGGCCGACCGCGCCCAGCAGCATGGGGCCGCCGATCTGCGGACGGAACACCTGGATCGCACCTTCCTCGCCGAGCTGCGCCAGGCCCTGTTGCAGCTGTTTCGTGCGCAGCGGGTTTTTCAGCACCACCACCATGAACAGCTCGGGCGCGAAGAAGGGCAGGCCGGTGTACTGCAGGCTCACGCTGCCGTCGGTGATGGTATCGCCCAGCTGCACGCCGCCGTGCGTGGTGAAGCCGATGATGTCGCCGGCAAAGGCCTCGTCCACCGCCTCGCGCCGCTGCGACAGGAAGGTGACGACGGAGGTGGGCCGCAGCTCCTTGGCGGTGCGCTGCACCTTCAGCTTCATGCCCGGTGTGTACTTGCCCGAGGCCATGCGCACGAAGGCGATGCGGTCGCGGTGCGACGGGTCCATGTTGGCCTGCACCTTGAACACCACGCCGGAAAACGCGGGATCGTCTGGTTCCACGATCCGTTCGACGCTCTGCCGGTTGACCACCGCGGTGCTCTTGCGCGATTGCGGATGCGGCGCCAGGTCGACCAGCGCGTCCAGCACTTCCATCACGCCGAAATTGTTGACCGCCGAGCCGAAGAACACCGGCGTCTGCCGGGCCGCGAGGAAGGCCGCGTGGTCCCACTCCGGCGACGCGCCGGCCGCCAGTTCCATGCTGTCCGCGGCGGCGTCGTATTCGCCGTCGAAGCGCCTGCGCAGCTCCGCCGCATCGGACAGCGGAACGGTGTCGAAGTCCTGCGGGCGGCGCTCGCTGCCGGACTCGAACACGGTCATCTCCTGCCGGCGCAGGTTCATGATGCCGCCGAAGACCTTGCCCTTGCCCACGGGCCAGGTCATGGGCACGCAGGGCATGCCCAGCTCGCGCTCGACCTCGTCCAGGATGTCCAGGGGCTCGCGCACCTCGCGGTCCATCTTGTTGACGAAGGTGATGATGGGCGTGTCGCGCTGCCGGCAGACCTCGATCAGCCGCCGGGTCTGCGCTTCCACGCCGTTGGCCGCGTCGATCACCATCAGCGCCGCATCGACCGCGGTCAGCACGCGGTAGGTGTCTTCCGAGAAGTCCTTGTGGCCCGGCGTGTCCAGCAGGTTGATCACGTGGTCGCGGTACAGCATCTGCATGACCGACGAGGCCACCGAGATGCCGCGCTGCTTCTCGATCTCCATCCAGTCGGAGGTGGCGTGGCGCGAAGCCTTGCGGCCCTTCACCGCGCCCGCGATCTGGATCGCGCCGGAGAACAGCAGCAGCTTCTCCGTCAGCGTGGTCTTGCCCGCGTCGGGGTGGGAGATGATGGCAAAGGTGCGGCGGCGCCGGACTTCGGCGCTGAGGGGCGATGCGGACAAGGGGGACTCCGGAATGCACGCGGCCATGCTGGAGCATGGCCGCCCTGACAGGACCGCCGTGCCGGCACGCACGGCGGTGTCTGACCCTCTATTGTCCCATGCCGGTGTAGCTTGTGTTCCATGGCACAGGCAAAGGACCAGGCGACTCTGGAGATTGGCGGGCGGGAGGTCGTGGTGACCCATCCCGGCAAGCTGCTGGTCCCGGCGGCGGGCGTCACCAAGCTCGACCTCGTGAACTACTACCTGGCGGTGGCGGAGGGCGCCCTGCGCGGCGCGGGCGGCCGCCCCTGCGTGCTGGTGCGCCATCCCGACGGCGTCGGCGGCGAGTTCTTCTTCCAGAAGCGGGCGCCCGCGAAGCGGCCGGACTGGCTGGAGGTGGCGCAGATCCGCTTCCCGTCCGGGCGCAGCGCGGAGGAAGTGGTGCCGCGCCATCCGGCGGACCTGGCCTGGATGGCCAATCTGGCCTGCCTGGAACTGCACCCCCACCCGGTGCGCGCCGAGGACCTGGCGCACCCCGACGAGCTGCGCGTGGACCTGGATCCCGTGCCCGGCGTGGAATGGCCGCAAATCCGGCAGGTCGCCGGCGTGGTCCACGAGGTGCTCGCCGAACTGGGCCTGAAGGGCTGGCCCAAGACCTCCGGGTCGCGCGGCATCCACGTGCTGGTGCGGATCCAGCCGAAGTGGACCTTCGACGAGGTGCGGCGCGCAGCGCTCGCGCTGGCCCGCGAGGTGGAGCGGCGGGCGCCGGGCCTGGCCACCAGCCAATGGTGGAAGGAAGAACGCCGCGGCGTGTTCGTCGACTACAACCAGAACGCCAAGGACCGCACGGTGGTGTCCGCCTACTCGGTGCGCCCGAAGCCGGATGCCCGCGTGTCCGCGCCGGTGAGCTGGCAGGAGCTTGCGGAATGCGACCCCGCGGACTTCACGCTGCGCACGATGCCCCAGCGGTTTCGCAAGATCGGCGACCCGCACGCGGCGATCGACGAGCTGGCCTGCTCGTTGGAGCCGCTGCTGCGCCTGGCTGAACGGCAGGAGGCCGAGGGCCAGGGAGATGCGCCGTGGCCGCCGCACCATCGTAAAGGTGCGGATGAGCCACGCCGGGCTCCGCCGTCCACGGCGCGCGCGAAGAAGCCGCTGATCGAGGTTGCGCGGGCGGAGCGCGAGGAGCAGGCCGTGGCCGCGGCAGAGCAATGGAAAGCGGAGCATCCGAAGGCCGCGGCGCACCTGGAGCCGGCGGATGTGCTGGTCGATCGCATGCGCGGAAGCTCATCGCTGTGGTACCGCGTGCGCATCAACCTGGAGCACGTACCGCCGCGCTTGCGGCCCAGGGACGAACGGCCGCGCTAGGGGGTCGTGTAGGACACGGCCTCCCGCCCCGTGCCGACGACTTCCTACTTTTCGGTTTGCGCCGGCTCGGTACACCTCGGGGCCCGAAGCAGTCATCAACACAAGGGAGAAACGATGAGCAAACTTCTGAGCATCCTGGTCGCCGGTCTCGTGGCGGGTGGCGCCATGGCGCAAACCACCACCACGACCACGCCCACCGCGCCGAGCACCTCGGGCGCCCTGTCGGGCTCCGTGTCCGGCAGCACGTCCGGCGCGACCAGTGACAACACCAACACCAACACGAACAGCAACACCGTGAACGTGTACGGGCCGGGCTCCAACCGGCTGGCGCGCCCGCAGCAGGGCGCGGCCTCGGGCACGGGCACCGGGACGACCTCGGGCGCCGGCACCACGGCTGGCACCGGCACCACCGCCGGGTCGGGCACGACCGCAGGCACCGGCACCACGGGCGGCACGGGCGCGACGGCCGGCACCGGCACCCATTCCGGGTCGGGCACGACCGCAGGCACCGGCACCACCGGCGGCACGGGCACGACGGCTGGCACCGGCACCCATTCCGGGTCGGGCGCGACCGCGGGTACCGGAACCGGCACGACCTCCGGAACCGGCACGACCTCCGGCACCGGCACCACCGCGGGCACCGGCACGACCTCCGGGTCGGGCACGGCTTCCGGTTCGGTCAGCGGCAGCGCCTCCGGCGGCCAGTACGGCGTGAACACCTGCCCTCCGGGCCTGGTGAAGAAGGACAACGGCTGCCTGCCTCCGGGGCAGGCCAAGAAGCAGGGCAGCACCTCCACGCTGGGTAACACGGGCACCAGTTCCGGCATGAGCTCCGGCGCGAGTCCCAGCCTGTCTGGCGGCACGCAGCACGACACTTCCGGCAGCACGCGCCACGACAGCAAGAAGTGATGCGGGCGCCGGTTCGACCCGCGTGATCGAAAGGGCAGCACTCGCTGCCCTTTTTCTTGCGGCGTGCGCAACGATGTCGGCTCGGCGCGCGGCAGGACACAATGCGGGACATGAGCCCGCATCGTCTGAAGCCGATCGAACGCAGCACGCTTTGGGACGGGGCCTACCTGTCGCTCAAGGCCGCGATCCTGTCCGGGCGCTTCGCTCCCGGCGACAAGGTCGTGCTGCGCCAGGTGGCCGACGACCTGGGCATCAGCTTGACCCCGGTCCGTGATGCGGTGAACCGCCTGATCGCGGAGAAGGTGCTGGACCGCGGCGGCCTCGGGCCCGCCGGTGCGTCCATCGTGCCGCTGCTGGACGCCGACCAGTTCAGCCAGCTGATGACGGTGCGCGAGAGGCTCGAGCCCATGGCGGCGCAAGCCGCGGCGGCGAACACGACGCCGGAAGGACTGCACGCCGTGGAGCGCCTGCTGGTGGAGATGAAGCGCTCGGTGCAGGAGAAGCGCACCGAGCAGTACCTGGAAGCGCACTACCAGTTCCACTTCCGCATCTACGACATGTGCCGCATGCCGATCGTGGAAGACATCATCGAGAACGCGTGGCTGCGCTGCGCGCCCACGCTGCGGCTGGGGTTGCCCGAGTACATCCCCGGGCTCAAGCGCTACGAGCATCACGTGGCGACGCTGGCCGCGCTCGCGCGCGGCGACGGGGCCGCGGCAGCGGAGTCCATCCGCTCGGACATCGAGAGCGCGCGCGAGGACATAGGCGCACTGCTGCAGCAGCAGGGCGAGCGCCGCGCCTTGTCCCGCTGAGCAAGCGTTCTTCGGACAAGACCAAGATCCCTTCGCGGGCAGGGGATTTGGCGCGCCGGTTCGTTTGTTATAACATTGCGCCTCGCCCCTGCAGCACCCATCCCCAAGGAGACATCCATGGCGTTCCCGTCAACGCTCGCATCCATCGCCATCCGCACGCTCGCGGCCGTGACACTCGTCGCGCCGGCGCTGCCTGCCCTCGCAGCCGATCCGTTCCCCAGCAAGGAAATCCGCCTCGTGGTCCCCTGGAATGCGGGCGGTTCCAACGACATTTCCGCACGTGCGCTATCGCAACTCGCGGCCGAGGACGGCGTGCGCATCATCGTGGACAACGTGCCCGGCGCCACCGGCACGATCGGCATGGCCAAGGTGGCCAACGCGGAACCCGACGGCTACACGCTTGGGATGGGCACCAGCTCGACCCTGGCGCAGGTCGCCCAGGGGCTCACGCCGCTCAAGAACGACAAGTTCGTGCCGATCGCACGCGTGACCACTGACCCGCTGATCCTGCTGGTGCCTGCGGGCAGCCCGTACGGGACGCTGGAAGCCTTCATCGCGCACGTGAAGCAGAACCCCGGCAAGGTGTCCATCGGCATCCCGGGCACCAACAACCTGAACCACATCTTCGCCGTCATGGCGGGCCGGGCCGCCGGCAGCGAAACCCTGGCCGTGCCCTACACCGGCGGCTCCAAGGTGATCGCGGACCTGGCGGGCAAGCAGATCCAGGCCGGCGTGCTCAAGCCCTCCGAAAGCAAGTCGCAGATCGACGGCGGCCTGGTCAAGCCGATCGCGGTGTTCGCCAACGAGCGGCTGAAGTCCATGCCCGACGTGCCGACCTTCAAGGAAAAGGGCTACGACGTGTTTCCGTATGGCCCGCTGGTGCAGATGGCGTACATCGTTGCTCCCGCCGGCACGCCGCCAGTTGTGCGCGAAAAGCTGACGGCCATGTTCCACAAGTACATCCAGAGCGCGAAGTTCAAGGCGTCCTCCGAGGCCGGCGGCGCCCTGGTCGACGACCTCACCGGCGCCGCGCTGGGTCGCGAGATCGATGCGGTCACCCGGTCGCTGACGGAAGTCGGCAAGAAGGTGTTCGTCGCCGAGAAGAAATAAGTCCCCGAGAACACGCATGTCCCCCATCAAGAAAGTCACCTGCCACGTGGTCGCCGCGCCCGTGGAACGTCCCTTCACCTCCTCTCGCGGCTGGCTGTACAAGACGCGCGGCTCCTGCATCGTCGAAATCGAAACCAGCGACGGCATCACCGGCTGGGGCGAGTGCTACGGCCCCTCCGCCGTCGCCAAGGCCTTCATCGACACGCAGTTCGGCCCGCGCATCATCGGCCGCGACGCCTTCGACGTGGAGGTGATCTGGGAGGACCTCTACAACCGGATCAAGGACTACGGCACCACCGGCATGGCGATCTCCGCGCTGTCCGGCATCGACATCGCGCTGTGGGACATCGTCGGCAAGGCCTGCAAGCAGCCGATCCACAAGCTGATCGGCGGGGCGCACCGCACCGAGGTCACGGCGTATGCGACCGGCCTGTACTTCATCGACATGGACCGGCTGGTCGAGGAGGCCGTCGAGGAGGCGCGCGAGTTCGTCGACCAGGGCTTCACCGCCGTCAAGATGAAGATCGGGCTGGGCGACCCCAAGCTGGACATCCGCCGCGTCGCCGCCGTGCGCGAGGCGATCGGCGACGGCGTGCGCCTGATGGTGGACGCCAACCATTGCTTCACCGTGCCGCAGGCGATCCGCCTCGGCCGCGAGCTGGAAAAGCTGGACGTCGAGTGGTTCGAAGAGCCGATCTCGCCCGAGGACGTGGACGGCTACGTCGAGGTCACGCGCGCCCTCGACATGGCGGTGGCCGGTGGCGAGAACAGCTTCACCCGCTGGGGCTTCCGCGACCTGGTCGTGCGCAAGGCCATGGACATCGTCCAGCCGGACGTGTGCGCCGCCGGCGGCATCAGCGAGTGCCGCAAGATCGCAACGCTGGCGTCGGCCCATGGCGTGGAGTGCGTGCCGCACGCCTGGGGTTCGTCGATCGGCCTGGCCGCGACCCTGCATTTTCTGGCGGCCTTGCCGGACCAGCCCCCCAGCTTCCGGCCCATGCCGCCCATGCTGGAGTTCGAGCAGTGCGAGAACCCGTTCCGCGATCATCTCTCGCGCGAGCCCATCGTGCAGAAGAACGGCAAGGTGCAGGTCCCGACAGGCGCCGGACTCGGCATCGAGATCGACCGCTCGATCCTCGAGCGCTACCGGCAGGGCTGAACGCGCATGCGGTTCGTCACCTTCCGCGCCGGGAATGCGGCGCCTTCGGCCGGCGTCCTGGTGGGAGAGCAGGTCGCCGACCTGTCGCACCCCAGCTGCCGCGCACTGCTCGGCGACACCCCACCTTCCGTGCTGGCGTTGGTGGAGCAGGGCCTGCAGCGCTGGACCGACCGGCTCGCGAACTGGAGCTTCGATGCCGAAGCGCTGCGCCCGCTGTCCTCCGTGCAACTGCTCGCACCGCTTCGCCCCGGCAAGATCGTCGGCGCCGCGTTCAATTTCACCGACGCGCTGGCGGAGCGCAACATGCCACCCCCGGCCGAGCCGGTGGTGTTCGTGCGCTCCGGCTGCACGGTGATCGGCCCGGGCCAGGCGATCCTCGTTCCGCCCGATGTCGGCAACGTCGGCTACGAAGCGGAGCTGGCGGTGGTGATCGGCCGACGTGCCCTGGCCGTCTCGCGCGAGCAGGCCATGCGCCACGTGGCCGGGTACACCGCGCACAACGACGTAAGCGGCAGCCACCTGGTGAAGACGGACGGCGGCAATTTCGTGCGCGGCAAGAACCTGCCCGCCTCGGCACCGCTCGGGCCGTGGCTGGCCACGCCGGACGAAATGCCAGATCCCTACCAGGTGCGCATCCGTCTCGACATCGACGGCCGCCCGCTGCAGGATGGCTCGACCGCCACCATGTTGTTCCGCATCGCCGAACTGATTTCCTACGTCTCGCAGCGCATGCCGCTGGAGCCGGGCGACGTCATCGCCACCGGCACGCCGGCCGGCGTGGCCGCCATGCACCAGCCGCCCGCATGGCTGGTTCCCGGCGCCACCGTCACGGTGAACGTCGAGGGCTTCGGTCCGCTGGTGAACCCGGTGCGGCAAGGAGAGGCATTCCTTGAGCGCTAAACCCCGCGTCCTGCTGACCAGTCCCATGCACCCGGCACTGCAGCCGGTGCTCGCCGAAAGCTGCGAGCTGGTGCTGGCGCCCGACACCGCTGCGGCCACACTGAAGCGGCTGGTCGCCGATGCCGAAGGCCTGGTGGTGCGTGCCCAGCTGCCGCCCGACCTGTTCGACCACGCGCGCAAGCTTCGCGCCGTCGTGCGGCACGGCGTCGGCCTCGACATGATCCCGGTGGAGGCCGCCACGGCGCGCGGCATTCCCGTCGCCAACCTTCCCGGCTCGAACACGCAGACGGTCGTGGAGTACTGCCTGGCCGCGATGCTGCACCTGCGCCGCAATCTCGCCGGGATCGACGCGCGCCTGCGCAGCGAGGGCTGGGCCGTCGCGCGTCCCCTCGCGGATCGCGGTACCGAACTGGGCGGCAGCACGCTGGGCATCGTCGGCGTCGGCGCGATCGGCGGCCGCCTCGCCACGGTCGCGTCCGCGCTGGGCATGCGCGTGCTGGGACTGACGCGACGGTCCGGCAGCCTGCCGGTGGGCGTGCAGGCAGCCGACAAGAACGAACTGTTCGCGCAATCGGATGTCGTGGTGCTGTGCTGCCCGCTCACCGAGCAGACGCGCGGCCTGGTCGACGCGGACACCGTCGCCGGCATGAAGCGCGACGCGATCCTGATCAACGTCGCGCGCGGGCCCGTGATCGACACGGCTGCGGTGCTGCGTGCGCTGCGTGACGGCCGCCTGGGCGGCGCCGCGCTCGACGTGCACGACAGGCAACCGCTCACCGGCAAGGAGCCGCAGTTCGATGCGCCCAACCTCTTGCTGACGCCGCATGTGGCGGGCATCAGCGATACCAGCATGCGCGCCATGAGCCAGGGCACCATCGATACGCTCCTCGCCCTGCTGCGTGGCGAGCGCCCGCCCAACGTGGTCAACCCGGAAGTCTTCCGCTGACCGATTCGATTTCTTCGAGAACCCACACCATGCGCATCGCCGACATCCGCGCCGTTCCCATCTCCTTTCCCGTTCCCGCCGAGAAGTCGGTGCGCCTCGGCATCGGCCGCAGCGTCAAGCGCGATTCCGTGCTGGTGCGCGTCGAGACCGATGACGGCCACGTCGGTTGGGGCGAAGCCCACCACGGCCGCTGCCCGGGCGCGATCGCGAAGCTGGTGGACACCACCCTGCGCGAACTGGTGCTGGGTTTCGACGCGCACGACGTCGCCGGCGTCTGGGCGCGCGTCTACAAGATGCAGCTGGCGAGCCATGGCATGGGCGCGGCGGCCGCGCTGGCGTTGAGCGGGCTCGACATCGCGCTGTGGGACATCAAGTGCCAGGCCACCGGGCTTCCGCTTTACCAACTGCTGGGCGGCGCGGCCAAGCCGATCAAGGCCTATGCCGGCGGCATCGCGCTGGGCTGGCAGGAGCCGGCGCTGCTTGCGGAGGAAGCGCTGCGCCACATTGCCGACGGCTACCGCGCGCTGAAGCTGCGCATGGGCGACACACCCCAGCGCGACATCGCCCGGCTGCGTGCGGTGCGCAAGGCCGTGGGTGAGGACATCGACATCCTCACCGACGCCAACACAGCCTACACGCTGGACGACGTGCGCCGCGTGATGCCGGCCTACGAGGAGTGCAACGTCGGCTGGCTGGAGGAACCGTTTCCGCCGCAGGACCGGCGTGCCTACGCGGTGGCGGCCACGCTCGGCCGCGTGCCACTGGCCGCCGGCGAGAACCACTACACGCGCTACGAATTCGCCACGCTGCTGGAAGACGGCCACGTGCAGTTCGTGCAGCCCGACCTGTCGAAGACCGGTGGGGTCACGGAGTCCATGCGCATCGCGGCGATGGCCAGCGCGCAGAAGCTCACGGTGAACCCGCACACCTCCGCCACGGCGATCAACATGGCGACGACGATCCAGTTCCTCTGCGCGGTCGACAACCCCGGCTATTTCGAGGGCGACGTGACCTCGCTGAATCCGTTCCGCGATGCGCTGGCCGACAGGGCGCCCTACCGGCTCGACGACCAGGGCTGCGTCCGTCCGCACGAGGGGGTGGGCATCGGCCTGAAGATCGACACGCATTTCATTGCGGAACACCCCCTCATCGAAGGCCCCTGTTACGTCTGAGGACGGGCCCGCTAGACTGCTGGGAGCTGGCCACTCCGCCAAGGAAACCCACCATGAAGATCACCGCCATCCAGGCGATTCCCCTGTCCTTCAAGCTGCCGGAAGGCAAGACGGTCACCATGGGCGTGGGTAGCACCACCAAGCGCGACGCGATCGTCGTGCGCGTGCAGACCGACGAAGGCATCACCGGCTACGGCGAGGCGCACCCCGGCCGCAGCCCGGGGGCCATCACCAGCCTGATCCACAGCACCATCGCGCCCATGCTGGTCGGCATGGAGGCGACCGACGTCGTCGGCGCCTGGCAGCGGGTGCATCGCATGCAGCTGTCCAGCCACGGCTTGGGTGCAGGCGCATCGCTCGCGCTGTCGGGCATCGACATGGCGCTGTGGGACATCCGCGGCAAGGCCGCGAAGATGCCGCTGTACGCATTGCTGGGCGGTACGCGCCGCCGGCTGCCGGCCTATGCGGGCGGCATCGCGCTGGGTTTCCAGCCCAAGGAATCGCTGGCCGACGAGGCGCAGTCGTACGTGGAGCAGGGCTACAAGGCGCTCAAGCTGCGCCTGGGCGACAACGCGCGTGACGACATCGAACGCTCGCTGCACGTGCGCAAGGCGCTGGGCGACCGCGTGGACCTGCTGAGCGATGCCAACACCAACTACACGATGGCGGATGCGCGCCGCGTGCTGCCGGTGCTGGCCGACATCCGCGCCGGCTGGCTGGAGGAGCCATTCGCCTGCAACGACTTCGCCTCCTACCGGGAAGCCGCGAAGATCACGCCGCTGGTGCCGCTGGCCGCGGGCGAGAACCACTACACCCGCTTCGAGTTCGCGCAGCTGCTGGAGGCCGGTGCGGTGCAGGTGTGGCAGCCGGACCTGTCCAAGTGCGGCGGCATCACGGAGGGCGTGCGCATCGCCGCGATCGCCTCGGCCTGGCGCATCCCGATCAACCCGCACAGTTCGGCCACCGGCATCAACCACGCGGCCACCCTGCACTTCATGGCCGCCACCGAGAACGCCGGCTACTTCGAGGCCTGCGTGTCGAAGTTCAATCCCTTCCGCGACATGTTCGGCAGCACCTTCGCCATCGGCGCGGACGGCTGCGTCGAGCCGCCGCAAGGGTACGGCCTGGGGGTCGAGGTGGACGAATCGCTGTTCGGGAAGTACCCCTCGATCGACGGCCCCGGCTACGTCGTGAAGTTCTGATTCCAACAAGCACAGGAGACACCATGCGCAATCTCTTAGTCCGGCTGCTCGCCGGCCTGGCCCTCGGCGTCGCGGCTCTGGGTGCGGCCGCACAGAACTTTCCGGACCACACCGTCCGCTTCGTCGTGCCCTATCCGCCCGGGGGCTTCAACGACACGCTGGCGCGCGTGTCGGCCGACAAGCTGGGCAAGATGTGGAACCAGAGCGTGGTGGTGGAGAACAAGCCGGGCGGCAACACGACGGTGGGCAACGTGACCGTGGCCAAGGGCCCGGCCGACGGCTACAGCATCCTGATCACGCCGCTGCCGTTCTCCGCGCTGCCGGGCCTGTACCGCTCCAACCTGCCGTACGACGCGTTGAAGGACTTCCAGCCCGTGGTGTGGGCGGGCAGCACGATGAACGCGCTGGTGGTGCGCAACGAACTGCCGGTGAACAACGTGCAGGAATTCATCGAGTACGCGCGCAAGAACCCGGGCAAGCTCAACTACGGATCGACTGGCTCCGGCTCGTCCAACCACCTGTCGATGGAGCTGTTCATGAAGATGACCGGCGTGAAGCTGGCCCACATCCCGTACAAGGGCAGCGCGCCGGCGGTCACGGCCATGCTGGGCGGGGAGATCGATGCCTTGTTCGACAACGTGCCCAACGTGCTGCAGCAGATCAAGGCCGGCAAGATGAAGGCCATCGGCGTGAGCGGCCTGCAGCGTGCCGTGCTGCTGCCGGAGGTGCCGACCATCGCCGAGTCGGGCGTGCCCGGCTACGAGGTGAACGTCTGGTTCGGCATGCAGGTGCCCGCCGCCACGCCGAGGCCGATCGTCGACAAGCTCAATCGCGACATCGTCACGCTGCTGAAGGAACCCGACGTGGTCAAACGCTTCCGCGACCAGGGGGTGGAGGTGGTCGCGAGCACGCCGGAGCAATTCAGCAAGCTGGTGCAAAGCGAAGTGGTCAAGTGGACCCAGCTGATCCAGGACGCCAACATCCGCATCGAATGAAGATCACCGACGTCACGCTGACGCTGTTCGCCTGGGACGGCATCCCGGCCACCAGCTACGGCGCCCACACGGGCAAGTTCTCCGGGGACAGCAAGCTGGGCCTGCTGGCGATCCGCACCGACCAGGGCGTGACCGGCCACGCCTTCCTGGGCTCCGCCTTCTTCCCCGCCGACTCGGACGGCGGCACGCTGATCCGCGTGCTCAAGCCGCTCCTGGTGGGACAGGACCCGCTGGACCGGGAGCGCCTGTACCAGGCGATGTGGAAGCGGGTGCGGACCACCACGGTGCGCAGCATCGGCGCGGTGGACGTCGCGCTGTGGGACATCGCGGGCCAGGCCGCGGGCCTGCCGATCCACCAGCTGCTGGGCACCTTCCGCCACCAGGTGCCGGCGTACATCAGCTCCGCGGTGCTCGCGAGCCCGCAGGCGTATGCCGAAGAGGCGCTGCAGTACCAGGCGCAGAACCTGGTGGCCTACAAGATCCACCCGCCGCAATCCTGGCGCGAAGACATCCGCGTCTGCGAGGCCGTGCGCAAGGCCGTGGGCGACGACTACCTGCTGATGCTGGATGCGGCCTGGAGCTACGACTACCCGGCGGCGCTGCGCGTGGGGCAGGCGATCCAGGAACTGGGCTACTACTGGTACGAGGATCCGCTGTCGGACAACGACCTGTACAACTACCTGGAGCTGCGCAAGCACCTGCACATCCCGATCATGGCCACCGAGTACCCGGCGGGCGGGCTCGACTCCTTCACGCCCTGGGTGAAGGAGCGCGCCACCGACTACCTGCGCGGCGACGTGGCGGTGAAGGGCGGCATCACCGGCCTGATGAAGATCGCGCACCTGGCCGAAGCCTTCCACCTCAACTTCGAGGTGCACCACGGCGGCAATTCGCTGAACAACGTGGCCAACCTGCACGTGATCATGGCGATCCGCAACACCGAGTTCTTCGAGGTGCTGCTGCCCGCGCAATCGCAGAAGTACGGACTCGCGCAGGACATCGTGATCGATGCCGCCGGCATGGTGCACGCGCCGACGGGGCCGGGGCTCGGCGCGCAGATCGACTTCGAGCTGGTCGAGCGGAAGAAGGTGGCGGTGCTCGCCTAGTGCGAGGCGGCACGTGCGCGAACCCGCTGCTGCGCCTTGATGGATCGCTGGGGTTCCTGCGTCACCACCAGCCTACGATAGCCCCATGAGCCACCACGAACTGCACCGCTGCGGCTGGGCCGGCGACGATCCCTTGATGCAGCAGTACCACGACGAGGAATGGGGCGTGCCGCAGCGCGATGCGCGCATGCTGTGGGAGATGCTGGTGCTGGAGGGGTTCCAGGCGGGGCTGTCCTGGCGCACGGTACTGCACAAGCGCGAGGCGTTCCGCAAGGCCTTCGCCGGCTTCGATCCGGCCCGTGTCGCACGGTTCGGCCCGCGCGAGGTGGAGCGCCTGCTGGCCGATCCCGGCATCATCCGTTCGCGCGCCAAGATCGAGGCGACCATCGCGGCCGCGAAGATTTACGGCGACATGGCCGCGCGGGGGGAGGACTTCGCCGCGTTCTGCTGGTCCTTCACCGGTGGCAAGACCTTGCGCGGCGACGGCCGCACGGTGCCGGCGAGCACGGCGAAGTCGGAGGAGATTTCCCGCGAACTCAAGCGCCGGGGCTTCAAGTTCGTCGGCCCGGTGATCGTCTATGCCTGGATGCAGGCCGTGGGCATCGTGAACGACCACGCGACGGATTGTTTCCGGCGCCAAGCCTAGGCGCCGAACACCTTCGCCAGCTCGAACGGCGTCGTCACCTCCAGCTGGTCGTAGCGGCACTCCTGCGCCGGCTTGTCCGGCCGCCAGCGCAGGAACACCGCGGCGTGCCGGAAGCGATCGCCCTGCAGGTGGTCGTACTTGACCTCGCACACGCGCTCGGGCCGCAGCGGCTCCCAGCTCAGGTCCTTGCCGCCGCTCCAGCGACTTTGCGCGCCCGGCATGCGCTGGGCATCGCCCACGGCAGCCCCCGCCCACTCGCGCCAGGGATGCTGCTCGACCCCGGTGCGCAGCGGCGCGAGTTCCTTCGCGAGCTCTTCGCGCACGGCCATCGTGAACGCGGACGTGACGCCCACGTGGTGCAGCACGCCGGCGTCGTCGTACAGGCCCAGCAGGAGCGAACCGACCGCGTCGTCGCGCTCCTTGTACCAACGGAAGCCCGCGACCACGCAGTCGGCGCTGCGCACGTGCTTGATCTTGAGCATCGCGCGCTTGCCCGGCTGGTAGGTGGCGGATTCCAGCTTGGCGATCACGCCGTCCAGGCCGGCGCCCTCGAATTTCGCGAGCCACTCCTGTGCTTGCGCGCGGTCGCGCGTGACGGGGGTCAGGTACAGCGGCGCTTTGACCTTGCCCAGCAGGCGCTCCAGGCGCAGGCGGCGCTCCGACTGCGCAAGCTCCATGGTGGACTTGCCGCCGGCCGCGAGCAGGTCGAAGGCGACGAAGCCGGCAGGCGTCTCCTTGGCCAGCCGGGCGACGCGGGAAGGCGCGGGGTGGATGCGCTGCTGCAGGGCGTCGAAGTCCAGGCCCCTGGCACCGGCGACCACGATCTCGCCGTCCAGCACGCAGCCCTTGGGCAGGGCCTCGTGCAGTGCCTTTTCCAGCTCGGGGAAGTAGCGGTTGAGCGGCCGCAGGTCGCGGCTCTGCAGGTAGGTCTGCTCGGCGCCGCGGAACACCAGGGCGCGAAAGCCGTCCCACTTGGGTTCGAACAGGAAGCCGGGTCCGTCCGGCAGGGCCTCGGCGATCTTGGCGAGCATCGGCTCGATGGGCGGGACGGGAAGTGCGGTGGAGGCCATGCCCGTTTGTACCCTTTCGCGTCGGTGGCCATGGGCACGATCGGCCGGAGCCCCGCCGGACGGCAGCGACGAGCAGTGGCCTGAAACACTGCGGCACGAACGGCCTGGTGGCGATCACCCACAACAGCCGATCCGCTGCGTACCGAACTAGCTGGCCGCCTTGGTCCGCTTCACGGTGCAGCTGCTCGTGGTGGTCGGCAAGGTGCCGACAGCGGTAGTGGCGCACAACTTCGTGCACACGCTGCATCGGATCAAAGGCGTGCTGGGTCAGCAGCGGGCGCCACTGCGGCAGGGCGCGTGGAGATTTGGTTTCCGACGCAGTAGCGATCGATCAGGTTCGAGGTTGGACGGCCTCTTGTGCGAGGGCCTGAGCAATCCGTGATTGCACTGCTCGGACGGCGGTGAGCTTTTCCCGGAGGTCTGTGCAGAGGCGGCGGAGTTGGTCGACGCGGGCGACGATGCGCGATTGTTCAGCAACGGGAGGTAGCGGCACAACGTACCTATCAAGTTCCTTCCCAACAAAGTGCTTGATGGTCGCTCCTGTGAAGAACTGGGACAGCCATCCCGATCTGGCATCCGCCTCCAGACACAGAGCTAGGAATCGAGACGATATACCTCCCTCCGGCCTAACCCGATGCAGAGCCTTCTGAAAGTACATTTCCCGGCTCTGGTCAACCCAGACGGCGCATCGTCCAGGCTCTCCGCCTTCACACACAAGCAGGTCTTCGGGCTGGACTCTGTACTCCCTAAGCTCCTGATCTTCCAGTCTTATCAGTTTGATATCGTCAATATCGAACCGTCCCCACTGAACGTTAGTGTTGCGGAGATACGGATACGCCTGTCCTCGGTTCTTTGCTTTGTCGAGCATCTTGCCAAGTCGACTTTGAGAGATCTCGCCTATGCGCGCCCACTCCCAACCCGCGGGAAGTTCATACGATGCCCCCCCATCCTCAGCATTGGTCCGCGGCTTGGCCTGGCCTGCCACGGCAGGCCGTTTCTCACTCTTCCGATTATTCTGGATGCGCTGGAGGCAAACAGCCGCGGGCTCGTCGGTCGGGTTTTGGGCCGCAAGTAGCCCGCGCATCGCCAATAGCAGAACAGCCTGTTCCAGCGCGTCCACCGCCTCACGCCGATCGAGCAGCAGGTCGAAGTGGGCGGCAACGCGTTGCCAGCTCGCGGCCAGTTCTTCCGGCGAGCGGCTTTCGGTCAGCGTGCCCAGCAGGGTGGCAAGCAGGCGGGCGTGCTGCTCCGCTTCGAGCCGGCCCTTGGATTCGAGCGCATCGCACAGACGCATCAGTTCATCGACGCGGGCGACGATGCGGGCTTGCTCGGCCAGGGGTGGAAGAGGAAACGGACGGCTCTCGAAGTAGCTGCGAGGCAACCGCTTCTGACCGGCCGAGCCGGTCATTAGCGCCTCACCTTCTACCAAGAAGGCGGGACTTTTCAGGAACACCAGAACGTACTTGGAAACTACACCGCCGAGAGGCCGTACGACGTGCAGCTCGGTCGTTCCCGCTCCGATGCCGTTGCTCAGGTTCGCGAAAACCGTTGACTTGCCGTTCTCGAAGCACGGCGTAATCTTTGCAACGCCTACATCTCCTTCGGCGAATTGCACGAAACCTGACTTGATATCGCGCCACAGCCGAGGCTCAACAGCGTGAGATTCCATGTAGCCCACAGGAATCGAGCTCATTTGCACGAAGGACGCCGTCGCATCATCCGGCGCTTCTGTCCTCGGATTGATCAGCCCGATCGACGCTAGTGAAGTCCAACGCCAGCCTGCGGGAAGCTCGTAAGGACCCTCCTGTTCTTCGACGGGTACGGAGGTCATGTTCCGTCGACGTGCTCCGTTGCTGGCCAGCCGTTCCTTCTCGCCTCGAATTCTCTCTAGCAGTAGATCGGCAGACTCATTGCTGATTACCTGCGGAACGAGCTTGCCGCTGATCGCCAGCGCCAGAATCAACTCACGCAGCTTCGAAACGCCATGCCGCGCCGTCGCCAGCAACTCAAACTGCTGAACGACCGTTGGCTGCAGGCCATCGAGATAGCGCGTGCCTGCCTCGCGCACCTTCAGCACTGCACTCACCCCTGTGTTCCCAGCGACTCGGCCAGCACTGCCTTCAGCTGCTCGCGCAGCCCCCGCGCCTCGGCTTGCAGCTTCGTGTACTCGCGCAGCAATTCATCCGGATCGTGGCTCTCGGTCTCCGCCGCGTGCGGGTTCTTCTGATCCAAGTTCCAGTTCGCCGCCCGTAGGGCGTCGATATCGACCTTCCAAGCCCGCTCGTTCTCCACCCGCGCCGCAAAACTGTCCGCCTCGCTGCCCCACCAAGCCTTCTCAGCCTCGAACTCTTCGATCCGGATCGGCTTGGTCTTGTTGTAGCTCTTGGCACCCTGCGGGTACGGGTGCTCGTAGTACCAAACCTCGCGGGTCGGCCGTCCCTTGGTGAAGAACAGCAGGTTGGTCTTGATGCCGGTGTAGGGCGCGAACACGCCGTTTGGCAGCCGCACGATGGTGTGCAGGTCGCACTCCTCCAGCAGTTGCTGCTTGATGCGCGTCTTCACGCCTTCGCCGAACAGCGTTCCATCGGGCAGCACCAAGGCGGCGCGGCCGCCCGGCTTGAGGATGTGCTTGATCAGCACCAGGAACAAGTCGGCCGTCTCCTTGGTGCGCACGTCAGCGGGAAAGCCCGACTCAATCCCGGGCTCCTCGATGCCGCCGAACGGAGGGTTGGTGAGCACCACGTCCACCCGATCCGCGTTCGTGTAGTCGCGCAGCGGCCGCGCCAGAGTGTTGTCGTGCCGCACGTTGGACGGAACTTCGATGCCGTGCAGCATCAGGTTGGTGACGCACAGCAGGTGCGGCAGCTGCTTCTTCTCGACGCCCGCGACACTGCGTTGCAGCAGGGTCTCCTGATCGTGGTTCTTTACCTGGCTGCGCAGGTGCTCGATCGCGCAGACCAGGAAGCCGCCGGTTCCGGTGGCGGGGTCCAGCACGCGTTCCCCCAGGCGAGGGTTCACCTGGTCCACCATGAACTGGGTGACGGCGCGAGGCGTGTAGAACTCGCCGGCGTTCCCAGCGCTTTGAAGATCACGCAGGATCTTTTCGTAGAGGTCGTTGAACTGATGCCGCTCGCTCTGGCGGTTGAAGTCGATGCCGGCCAGCTTGTTGATCACCTGCCGCAGCAGCTGGCCGCTCTTCATGAAGTTGTTGGCATCCTCGAACACGCCGCGAACCACCCAGCCACGCGGGTTGCGAACCGGGTCGGCGGGCAGGCTCTTGAGCTTCGGGAAGAGTGTCCCGTTGACGAAGTCCAGCAGGGTGTCGCCGGTGATGCCTTCCGGGTTGGCCGCCCAGTTGCGCCAACGCAGGTGCTCGGGAATCGGGCTCTTGTAGTCGTCGCGCGTGACTTCGAGCTCTTCTTCCAGGGCGTCGAAGACCTTCAGGAACAACAGCCAGACCATCTGCTCGATGCGCTGGGCGTCGCCGTTGATGCCGGCGTCCTGGCGCATGACGTCCTGGATGGACTTGATGACGGGGGTGAGATTCGACATGGCTTCTTCGGTGATGCGTCAGCCAGGACCCGGCGAGTAGAGCTCGCGTTCCAGGGTGGCCAGGGCTTGCAGGTATTGCGGGCGGCCGCCGAAACTGCGAATCAGTTCGACCGGGCTGCCCAGCGTGGAGAGGGGCTGCACGCGCAGCACCTCGTTGCTTTCGATGGTGGCAATGCCTTCGTCTGCATACTTGTCCAGCAGTGCTTCCAGTACCTTGCGGGCCTCGGGTCCGTAGGTGTCGAAGACATTGCGTTGGCGCACCCTTCGCGCTCGCTCGCGCCGGGTGAGTGGCGGCTTGTCGTAAGCCACGTGCAGCAGCAGGTCGAAGGGATCCAGGTCCTTGCCCACTTCTTCGGCGAGCGCATCGAGGAAGACGCCCTGGCGTTCCAGTTCCTCGATCAGCACGGCCTTGCGCTCGGCGGCGTTCCAGGCCTGCAGGAACTGGTCGAGGGAGGCGTAGGCCTTCTTCAGGTGGATGCGCGTGTAGTCGCGCAGGCTTTCGGTGACCAGCTTGCCTTCGGCATTCAGGTACTGCACACGCTCGCGTGCGACGGTGACTGTGACCATGCCGCCGACGATGTAACGCTTCGGTGCTTGATCGTCGAAGCCAGGCGGGCCGGCGTGCGGACCCGGTAGCGGAGGAGGTTGCTGCTCCCCCGGCTTGCCCTCGTTCTGCGGTTCCTCAGGCGGATTCACCGGCTGGTCCGGAGCTGGCTCGTAGATCTGCACGGGATCGCCATCGAAAGCGGGGTCGGCGAACAACTCGGTGGCCCGCTTGAAGTCCATGATGGTGAACCAGCTCTTGCCCAGGTCCTCGCGCAGGCGCGTACCGCGGCCGATGATCTGCTTGAAGAGCGTCATCGATCGGATGTTCTGGTCCAGCACGATCAGCTTGCAGGTCTGGGCGTCCACGCCGGTGCTCATGAGCTTGGAGGTCGTGGCAATCACCGGAAAGGTCTTCTCCGGGTCGATGAAGTTGTCGAGCGCGCGCTTGCCTTCCTGGTTGTCGCCCGTGATTTGCACCACGTACTGTGGCTGGGTCTGGCAGATGTCGGCGTTGGCGTTGCTGAGGGCCTGCCGCATGCGCGCGGCGTGGTCGATGTCCTCGCAGAAGACGATGGTCTTGTCGTAGCGGTTGGTCGCCTTTAGGTACTCCGTGATCTTGGCGGCCACCAGTTCGTCGCGCCGTTCCAGAACCAGCTTGCGGTTCATGTCGACGCCGGTGTAGACGCGGTCCTCGATCACATTGCCCAGCTTGTCCGTCATCCCCTCCGTGGGGCGCCAGCCGAATGCGTCCTTGTCCAGGTCGATGCGGATGACCTTGTACGGAGCGAGATAGCCGTCCTCGATCCCCTGGCGCAGGCTGTATGTGTAGACGGGCTTTCCGAAGTAGTCGATGTTGGAGACGTCGGCGGATTCCTTGGGGGTGGCAGTCAGGCCGATCTGGCTGGCTGCGCCGAAGTAAGTCAGGATCTCGCGCCACGCCGAATTCTCATCGGCGCTGCCGCGGTGGCACTCGTCCACCACCACCAGGTCGAAGAAATCTGGCGAGAACTGCTTGTAGATGTTGCGCTCTTCGTCCGTGCCGGAAACCGCCTGGTAGAGAGACAGGTAGATCTCATAGGCCTTGTTGACTTGCCTGGACTTGCTGACGGCCAGGGGAACGTCTTCAATTGTGCTGCGACCCTGCGCGTCGATGACTTCCACTCCCTTGGCGTGCGGGCTCAGTTTGGCCATGGCCCCCTTGAAGGGACGGAAGTCGTTGACCATGGTCTGGTCGATCAGGATGTTGCGATCGGCCAGGAACAGGATGCGTTTCTTCGCGCCGCTCTTCCACAGGCGCCAGATGATCTGGAACGCCGTGTAGGTCTTGCCTGTGCCGGTCGCCATGACCAGCAACGCTCGGTTGCGTCCGGCTGCGATGGCTTCCACGGTGCGGTTGATGGCATTGAGCTGGTAGTAGCGCGGCGTCTTGCTCGGTGCGTAGTCCCACTCGGTGACCTGGCGGACCTCGGGCGACCAGCCCTTCCAGGCGCAGTACCGCGCCCACAGCTCCGTGGGGGACGGAAATTCCTCCAGCGTCAGGTTGCGTTCCAGGACGCCGTCGGCCAGCGTGGCGTCGCGAAAGACGAAGCCGTCGCCGTTGCTCGTGAAGCTGAATGGCACGTCGAGCAGCGTCGCGTACTGGACCGCCTGGGCCATGCCGGCGCCTACCGCGTGGTTGTTGTCCTTGGCTTCGAGCACGGCCAGGGGAATGTTGGACTTGAAGAAGAGGGCATAGTCGGCACGCAGCACGGTCGATGCGTCGCGCCGGGCCTGGCGGCCCCGCACGACGACCCGGCCTGCCCGCAACGGGTATTCGCGATAGATCTGCACCATGCCGTCCCAGCCGGCCGCCTCCATGGCCGGCCGGATGAACTTGTCGCAGATGTCGCTTTCCGAGAGGCCTTTTTTATTCATGCCGTCCCCTGGCGGTGGTTGGTCGCCACTCCTCCGAGCGGCTTGCTCGGCAGGCACGGATGGTGCCATCAAAAGCCGGGCTCGCCGAAGCCTGTCATTCCAATTTTCGGGCCGCCGCTATAATTCGGCCCTATCCGAGGAGCGTTGCAGCGCCGCACAGGCGTGAGGCTCGGAACCTACGCAACGACGCTCACCCACTGTCCGGTGTGGTGAGCCCGCTTCACCGGCAGTGGTTGATCCGAAACTTCTGCTTCTGGAGCCACCATGAACGCCGTTCTCAAGCCCGTCCCCACCAAGGACTGCGCCATCGCCGACCTGTCGCTCGCCGACTGGGGCCGCAAGGAAATCCGCATCGCCGAAACCGAGATGCCCGGCCTGATGGCCATTCGCTCGGAATTCGCCAAGGCCCAGCCGCTCAAGGGCGCCCGCATCACGGGCAGCCTGCACATGACGATCCAGACCGCCGTGCTGATCGAGACGCTGCAGGCGCTGGGCGCCACCGTGCGCTGGGCCTCCTGCAACATCTTCTCCACCCAGGACCACGCCGCCGCCGCGATCGCCGCGGGCGGCACGCCGGTGTTCGCCGTCAAGGGCGAGACGCTGGAAGACTACTGGGACTACACGCACCGCATCTTCGACTTCGCGCCCAAGGGCAGCGAGGGCGAAGGCCCCAACATGATCCTGGACGACGGCGGTGACGCCACGCTGCTGATGCACCTGGGCCAGCGCTGCGAGAAGGACCTGTCGCTGATCGACACGCACTCCTCCGAGGAAGAGCGCATCCTGCACGCCGCCATCCGCAAGAAGCTGGCGGAAGACCCGACCTGGTACAGCCGCAAGGCCGCCCAGATCATCGGCGTGACCGAGGAGACCACCACCGGCGTGCACCGCCTGCAGGACATGGCCAACAAGGGGCTGCTGAAGTTCCGCGCCATCAACGTCAACGACTCGGTGACCAAGAGCAAGTTCGACAACCTGTACGGCTGCCGCGAGTCGCTGGTCGACGGCATCAAGCGCGCCACCGACGTGATGGTCGCCGGCAAGGTCGCCCTGGTCGCCGGCTACGGCGACGTGGGCAAGGGCTCCGCCCAGGCGCTGCGCGCGCTGTCGGCGCAGGTGTGGGTGACCGAGATCGACCCGATCAACGCCCTGCAGGCCGCCATGGAAGGCTACCGCGTCGTGACGATGGACTACGCCGCCGACAAGGCCGACATCTTCGTGACCGCCACCGGCAACCGCGACGTCATCACCTACGCCCACATGGCGAAGATGAAGGACCAGGCGATCGTCTGCAACATCGGCCACTTCGACAACGAGATCGACGTCGCCACCATCGAGCAGAAGTGCCAGTGGGAAGAGATCAAGCCGCAGGTCGACCACGTGATCTTCGCGGACGGCAAGCGCATCATCCTGCTGGCCAAGGGACGCCTGGTGAACCTGGGCTGCGGCACCGGCCACCCCAGCTACGTGATGTCCTCCTCGTTCGCCAACCAGACGCTGGCGCAGATCGAGCTGTTCACCAAGCCCAAGGCCTACGAGGTCGGCCAGGTGTACGTGCTGCCCAAGCACCTGGACGAGAAGGTCGCGCGCCTGCAGCTGTCCAAGCTGGGAGCGCAGCTCACCGAGCTGACCGACGCGCAAGCCGGCTACATCGGCGTGGACAAGAACGGGCCGTACAAGCCCGATACGTACCGGTATTGATGTCTTCCTCCCTCTCCCCTCCGGGGAGAGGGCTGGGGTGAGGGGCGCTACGGCCGTCGTGCCCCCACCCCGGCCCTCCCCCGGAGGGGGAGGGAGAAGAAACACCATGCGCGCCGACCAGCTCCTCGTCGAACGCGGACTCGCCGCCTCGCGCTCGCAGGCGCAGCGGCTGATTGCATCCGGCGTGCAGTGGTTCGACGGCGCCACCTGGAAGCGCGTGGCCAAGAACGGCGACGAGCTGCCGGAAGCGGCGCAGCTCGAACTGCTGGACACGGCCGAATCGCGCTATGTCTCGCGCGGCGGGCTCAAGCTGGAAGGCGCGCTGCGCGCGACCGCACTGGACGTGACCGGCTGGAACTGCCTCGACGTGGGCCAGTCCACCGGCGGCTTCACCGACTGCCTGCTTCAGCACGGAGCGGCGCGGGTGACCGGCGTGGACGTCGGCCATGGCCAGCTGCATCCGCGGCTGCGCAGCGACCCGCGCGTGACGGCGATCGAGAAACTCAACGCGCGCGAGCTCACGCGCGCCCAGGTCGGCGGCGACTTCGACCTGGTCACGGGCGACCTGTCCTTCATCTCGCTCACGCTGGTGCTACCTGCGCTGGCGCCGCTGCTCAAGGCGGGCGGCCACCTGCTGATGCTCGCCAAGCCGCAGTTCGAGCTGCAGCCGGGGCAGGTCGGCAAGGGCGGCGTCGTGCGCGACCCCGCGCTGTACCTGCTGGTGGAGCAGCGGCTGCGCGAGTGCTGTGCGTCCCTGGGACTGGCCGTCACCGGCTGGTTCGACAGCCCGATCGCGGGCGGCGACGGCAACCGCGAATTCTTCCTCCACGCACAACACCGAGGCCATTGATGCTTCCCATCAGCCTGGAATTCTTCCCGCCCAAGACGGCGGAAGGCAGCGAAAAGCTGCGCGCCGCGCGCCAGCAGCTCTATGCACTGAAGCCCGAGTTCTGCTCGGTCACCTACGGGGCCGGCGGCTCCACCCACACGGGCACCTTCACGACCGTGGGCGAGATCCTCGCCGAAGGCGTGGAGGCGGCCTGCCATTTCTCCTGCATCGGCGCGACCCGCGCGCGCGTGCGCGACCAGCTCGCGCAGTTGCGCACCATGGGCGTCAAGCGCCTGGTGGCGCTGCGCGGCGACCTGCCCAGCGGCTACGGCATGGGCGGCGAGTTCCAGTACGCGAGCGAGCTGGTGGAGTTCATCCGCGCGGAGACGGGCGATGCCTTCCACATCGAGGTGGCCTGCTATCCCGAGGTGCACCCGCAGGCGAAATCGCCGCAGTCCGACCTGGACGCCTTCGTGCACAAGGTGCGCGCGGGCGCGAACTCGGCGATCACGCAATATTTCTACAACGCCGACTCGTACTTTCGATTCGTGGACGAGGCACGCAAGCTGGGCGTGACCGTGCCCGTGGTGCCCGGCGTCATGCCGATCACCAACTCGAGCCAGCTGCTGCGTTTTTCGGATGCGTCCGGCGCCGAAGTGCCGCGCTGGATCCGCCTGCGCCTGCAAAGCTTCGGCGACGACACGAAGTCCATCAAGGCGTTCGGGCAAGACGTGGTGGCCGACCTGTGCCGGCGCCTGGTGCAGGGCGGGGCGCCCGGCATCCACTTCTACACGATGAACCAGGCCCCGGCGACGCTGGCGCTGTGCGAGGCGCTGCGCGCTTGAGCCCGGGACGCTGGGGTTCGGCTTCGCGCTCACCCCAGCCTACGGGTGCTGCGCCGCTCACCGGCCAGCCTGCTCGCCGTCCGTGGACCGCGTGCAACAGCGTGGAGCGCGGTCCCGCTTGTGAGGAGGATCCGGCTTTGCCGGGCCTTCTCACACTGATCGGGCACTCAAAAAAGTCGCTTGCGACTTTTTTGAGTGAATCACCTCTTGAGGTCGGTCTTGTGGTTGATGATGCGGCCGACCAGGCCGTATTCGATCGCTTCCTCGGCCGACAGCCAGCGGTCGCGCTCGATGTCTTCCAGCACGCCGTCCAGGGGCCGGCCGGTCTCGCGCGAAATCGTGCGGGCGATGCGTTCGCGCGCCTTGATGATCTCCTGCGCGTGAATCGCGATGTCGCTGGCGGGGCCGCCGGCGCCACCGGACGGCTGGTGGATCAGGAAGCGCGTGTTGGGCGTGCAGAAGCGGCGCTCCTTGGGCACCGACAGGTACAGGTGCGTGGCGGCGCTGCCCACCCATCCGGTGCCGATCATGTTCACCGGCGCGGTGATGAACCGGATGATGTCGTGGATGGCGTCGCCCGATTCGAGGTGGCCGCCGGGCGAGCTCACCAGCATGTCGATGGGCGCCGCGGAGTCCGCGTCCAGGGCCACCAGGCGCCGCGCGATGTCGCTGGCGGACTGGTCTGTGATCGCGCCGAACAGCAGCACCGTTCGGGACTTGAAGGCCTTCTCTTCCAGGAAGGCGTTGCGGGGTTCGGCCGTTGCGGCCGGGGTTTCGGGATCGGGGTGCTCCATGCTGGCTCCTTGCATGGGAGGATCATGCCCCAAACCGGAGGGCCTCCTCCGCGCCGGGGTCAGCCCAGTGCGCGCGCGACCCGCAGCGCCTGCTGCGCGTAGCTGCCGCCGAACAGCACCACGTGGTTGAGCAGGTGGTAGAGCTGGTACAGCTGCATGCGCTGCGGCGACGGCCAGCTGCCGCCCTCGTGCACATAGGCTTGCTGGAAGCCGCGCGGCGGACTGCCGAACAATTCCATCATCGCGATCTCGGCTTGCGGGTCGGAGCAGGACACCGCAGGATCGAAGATCACCGGGCTGCCGTCCTCCAGCATGTCCCAGTTGCCCTGCCACAGGTCGCCGTGGATCAGCGCCGGCTGCGGCACGTAGCCGTCGGCGAACACGCCGGGCAGCGCCTCGACCACGGCATCGACCGCCTCGCGCAGTTCCGTGGCCGACGCCGGCAGCCGCTCGCGCATGGCGCACAGGCGCGCCCGCTCGAAGAACATGAGCCATCCCATCTGGCAGGCCGGCTGCAGTGGCGTGTTGCGCTGGGGCGTGGCGCCGATGAAGTTGTCGCTGCGCCAGCCGAAGCTCTCGGGTTCCATCGGGCAGCGCTGCATGTGCAGGCGGGCGAGCGCGCGTCCGAACCGTGCGCCGAACTTCGCATCAGGGCAGGCGAAGTCCAGCCACTCCAGCGCCAGCGAGGCGCCGCCGCCGGGCAGGTCCTCGAGCGCGTGCACCGCGGGCACGCGGATGGTCCCGGTGGCGGCGAGCGCGCGCAGGCCATCCGCTTCGGCGCGCAGCATGCCGGCGCCGGCGCGGTCGGTGCTCTTCACGAACAGCTTGAGCCGCCCTTGGCTGGCCTGCCAGGTATCGCAGAAGGTGCTGTGGCCCAGGGCGCGCAGCTCCCAGCTGCGACCGAACGCCGTCGCCAGCTCGGATGGGGATTCCAGGAGTTCCATCACGCTCGATTGTGTGGCGCGCGCGCCGCGCGGGGCCTGTATCCACTGCGCAGCTTTGTGACAGCTTGCGATGCGCCAGCCCGGCGGCTGGGGAAGGGCGTCGTCGCTGCGTTTCCGGCGGACACAACCCGGCCGTGAAGCATGGCAGGCTGGTGGCCATGAACCGAGACGTATCCACCTGTGTGGGACTGGCCCTCCCACTGCGCGCTTGCGGCCACCTGGCGCAGGAAGCGGGGAGCTGGTGAAGCGCGCGCTGCTCCTGCTCCTGGGCCTGTCCGCGACCGTCGCCGTCATCGCCGGCCAGCCCACCCAGTGCAGCGTGCCGGTGGACGAGGCTTTGCGCCGAATCAACGCGGCGCGCGCCGCCGGGCAGCGCTGCGGCTGGCGCAGCATGCCGCCGGCGCCGCCGCTGCGCTGGAACGGCGCGCTACAGGCCGCCGCGGCGAGCCATTCGCGCGACATGGCGCGGCGCAACTACTTCGACCACCGCAGCCCGGAAGGACGCACGGTGAGCGAGCGCGCGGCCGCCAGCCGCTACAAGTCCCGGATGGTGGGCGAGAACCTCGCCGGCGGCGACCGCAACGTGGCGGGCGCGGTGCAGGGCTGGGTCGACAGTCCTTCGCACTGCCAGAACATGATGAACCCGCAGTTCAACGAAGTCGCCGTCGCCTGCGTGGGCCGGCCGGGCAGCCAGTGGGGCACCTACTGGACGATGGTCCTGGGCCGCGGCAAGTAGCGCCACTGTTCGCGTGCGCCGCGATGGTGCGGGCGCGCGCCGGCGGCAGGGCACGGCCTTTGCACCTGGTTGCCCGTGCATGTGCACGTGGCTAAACCAAGGACAACACCTTCAAGGTGGGCTTCGAGTACCAGTACTGGCGCGGAGGCGGCACGGCCGGCGTTCAGCCGCCGGACTCGACCGCCTGCGCCTGGCCGCGTCCGCGCCCCAGCACCTCGAGCACGGCGGGCAGGGCCTCCTGCAGCGCCGCCTTCAGCGTGTGCGGCGGATTCACCAGGAACACCCCGCTGGCCGTGAGGCCCGGTCGGGGCGCGGGCTCGCCCGGCGTGTGCGTCTTGGCGCGCGCCGGCGACTGGCCGATGTTCAGCGTGGCATGCAGCCAGGGCTTGCCGGCCTGGTTGGCCAGCGTCTTCAGGCGCCGCGGCAGTTCGTGCGCCTCCGGCCGCGGGATCACCGGGTACCAGACCATGTAGGTGCCGGTGGAGAATTTCCGCAGCGACTCCTGGATCGTGGAGGCGACGCGCCCGTAGTCGGTCTTGATCTCGTAGCTCGGGTCGATCAGCACCAGCCCGCGGCGCGACGGCGGTGGCAGCAAGGCGCGCAGGCCTTCGAAGCCGTCCTCGCGCTTGATCGCCACCTGGCGCTGGTCCTCCAGCTGCTCGACGTGGCCGGCCAGCGACTTGCTGTCGGTGGGATGGATCTCGAACAGCCACAGCTTGTCGCGCGGCTCCTGCCGCAGCAGCGCCTGGGTGACGAAGGGCGAGCCGGGGTAGATCCGGCTCTTGCCCTTGCCGGAGGGGTTGAAGCTGGCCACCAGGTCCAGGTAGTCCGCGACCAGGGGCGGCGGTTCGGCGGCCAGGGGGCTCGCCCGCAGTTTCAGGATGCCGTCCTGGGCCTCGCCGGAGGTGTCGGCGAAGTCGCTGTCCAGGCGGTACAGCCCGGCGCCGGCGTGGGTGTCCACCACCGTCACGGCCGTCGGCTTGGCCGTGAGGTGCTTGACGACCGCGATCAGCACCATGTGCTTGAGGACGTCGGCGTGGCTGCCGGCATGGAAGCCGTGGCGGTAGCTGAACATAGGGGCGGGATGGTAGCCGGTCGCTGGGGTTCGCCTTCGGCTCACCACCAGCCTACAGGACGAGACGGGCTCCGGGGGAATTTCGCAGGCCCGGAGGGAGGGGCCAGGCTGGCGTGATCGTCGTGCGCTGGCGGTGATCGCAGGCTGGCGGTGAGCGCAGCGAACCCCAGCAAAGCTTTCCGCCTATAATGCCGGGTTCCGCAGCGCTTTTGTGGCCCCGCGACGGAAACCAGGGAACGGCTCTCCGCAAGGGGTCCGTGCCCGAACATCCCACCTAAGAGATCCCCGCCAGAGGGAAACCGACCGTGGAAAAGGGCCCGCCAAACCAGGAAATCTCATGTCCACCACTGTCAGCGCCAAGCCCGCTGACGTGAAGCACGAGTGGTTTGTGATTGACGCCACCGACAAGGTGCTCGGACGGGTAGCCAGCGAAGCTGCCCTCCGTCTGCGCGGCAAGCACAAGGCCATTTACACGCCTCACGTCGACACCGGCGACTTCATCGTCGTCATCAACGCATCCAAGCTGCGTGTCACCGGCAACAAGGAAACCGACAAGGTCTACTACCGGCACACCGGCTACCCTGGCGGCATCCGCCAGCAGACCTTCAAGGAAATGCAGGCCAAGCACCCCGGCCGCGCACTCGAGAAGGCCGTCAAGGGCATGCTGCCCAAGGGCCCTCTGGGCTACGCCATGATCAAGAAGCTGAAGGTCTACGGTGGCGCCGAGCACCCGCATACCGCCCAGCAACCGAAGCCGCTGGAAATCCCTGGAGCGTCCAAATGATTGGTGAGTGGAACAACGGCACCGGCCGGCGCAAGAGCAGCGTCGCCCGCGTGTTCCTGAAAAAGGGCTCCGGCAAGATCACGGTCAACGGCAAGGACATCCAGGAGTTCTTCGGCCGCGAAACCTCGATCATGATCGCCAAGCAGCCGCTGATGCTGACCGGCAACGCGGAAGCGTTCGACATCCAGTGCAACGTGCACGGTGGCGGCGAATCCGGCCAGGCCGGCGCAGTGCGCCACGGCATCACGCGTGCGCTGATCGACTACGACGCGTCGCTCAAGCCCCAGCTGTCCGCAGCCGGCTTCGTGACCCGCGACGCCCGCGAAGTGGAACGCAAGAAGGTCGGCCTGCACTCCGCTCGCCGCCGCAAGCAGTTCTCCAAGCGCTGAGCCCGGTTGCCCCCAGGTCGCTCCGGCGATCCGCGGGTCTCCTGCTGCATCCGAAAGCCCGGCTTGCCGGGCTTTTTTCATGGGCGCGGCCCGCATGTGCAGGCCGGCCCGGACTCGGGCGCCGGCCGACGCGTCCTGCGCCCCCGTCCGACACAAAGCCGCACAAGTCGGCACTTGTCGCGGCATTCTTCTTTGGGCAGCATCCTCATCCATATGCGTTTCAAGTTGTTGAGGAGACGGCTGACGATCAGCGCGCCGAGGATGAAGGTCCGCAGCGCCATGCCCTGGCCTTTCCAGTGGGCGGCCGCGGCCGTGGTGCTCGGCTTCTGCGCCTCGATCAGCCTCTGGGCTTTCGAAAAGGGCAAGGAAATCGCCGGCGTCGACACGAGTTCCCGCGAAGAGCTGGTCCGCCTGCGCGACGATGTGGCGAAATTGCGCGCCGAGCGCGACCGGGTCCAGTCGATCCTGAACACCTCGGGCAGCGCGATCACGGTCGAGCGGGCCGCCCAGGAGCGGATGGCGGCGCAGGTCCGCACGCTGGAAGCCGAGAACCGCTCGCTGCGCGAGGACCTTGGGTTCTTCGAAAAGCTCACGCCCTCCAGCGGGACGGGCGCCGTGGCGATTCGCGGCCTGCAGGCCGAAGTCGTGGCGGGCAGCCAGCTGAAGTGGCAGGTGCTGGTGATCCAGCCCGTCAAGAACGCCCCGGAATTCAAGGGCCGCCTGGAACTGAGCCTGTCCGGCACGCAGGACGGCAAGCCCTGGACGATGCCGCTGCCGGGCGGCGGCCAGCCCCTGCAGTTCCGGCAGTACCGCCGGGTGGAGGGCATGGTGGACTTGCCGCCACAGGTCGTTGTAAAGAACGTATCCGCACGGGTGGTCGAAGGTTCGACCAGCCGCGCGGTGCAGAATGTTTCCCTGTAAGTCAAATCCTTGTCGTTGAGGAGCATCCATGTTTGGCAAGAAAGCCCAGCCGCCCATCAAGAGCCTGATCGCCCAGGGCACGCGCATCGAAGGCAACGTGAAGTTCACCGAAGGCCTGCGGGTCGACGGCGAGGTCTTCGGTGACATCCAGGCCACGGCCGAGGAAGCCGGCAGCCTGCTGGTCATTTCCGAAGCATCCGTGGTCCAGGGCGGGATCCAGGCCGACCACGTGATCATCAACGGCACGGTCCGTGGCCCGGTCCACGCCCGCGAACTGCTTGAATTGCAGCCCAAGGCCAAGATCGAGGGCGACGTGTCCTATGTCTCCCTTGAGATGCACCAGGGCGCCACCATCTCCGGTCAGTTGCGGCCGCTGGTCACGGGTGCCGCCGGCGAGGAGGAAAAGCCCTTACTCAAGCTGGCGACAAAGAACTCCTGATGGACGGGGTCGTCGCAGGCCGCGTACCATCACCGGCAGCATTGACGAAAGAGGTCCCATGAGCGCAGTCGCCGAAAACGTTTCCGCCGAGATGCCTGCACCGCTGCTGTTCACCGACAGCGCGGCGGCCAAGGTCGCCGACCTCATCGCGGAAGAGGGCAACCCGGATCTCAAGCTGCGCGTCTTCGTCCAGGGCGGCGGCTGCTCGGGCTTCCAGTACGGTTTCACGTTCGACGAGATCGCGAACGATGACGACACCGTGATGACGAAGAACGGTGTTTCCCTGCTGATCGACTCCATGAGCTACCAGTACCTGGTCGGCGCCGAGATCGACTACAAGGAAGACCTGCAGGGCGCCCAGTTCGTCATCAAGAACCCGAACGCGACCACGACCTGCGGCTGCGGCTCCAGCTTCAGCGCCTAAGCGGGATAGATCCCACCCAACACGCGGGCGCCTCTGGCGCCCGTGGTGCTTTCCAGCGCCAGTTTTTCGCCGCGCACCGCCTTCATCGCCAGCCAGGCGAAGGCAGCGCCTTCCACCTGCTGGGGCGGCAGGCCCGCCTCGGCCGTGGAGGCCACGCGCGCCGCAGGCAGCAGGGACTGCAGCCGGCCCATGAGGTGACCGTTAAGGGCCCCGCCGCCGCACACCAGCAGCCGCTGCAGCCCGGGTGTGTGGCGCTCGACGTCGCCAGCGCAGGCGCAGGCCGTGAGTTCGGTCAGCGTGGCCTGGACGTCCTGCGGGGCGGCGTGCCCCAGCCGGGCGAGGTGGCCGTCCAGCCAGGGCCGGTTGAACAGGTCGCGCCCGGTGCTCTTGGGCGGCGGTTGCTGGAAATAGGGCTCCGCCAGCAAGGAGGACAGCAACTGCGGTACGACGCGCCCGCCGGCGGCCCATCGGCCGTCGTCGTCATAGGGCCGGCCGGTGTGCTGCAGGCACCAGGCGTCCATCAGGGCGTTGCCCGGACCGCAATCGAATCCGGCCATGGAGCCGTCGGCACGCAGCAGGGTGAGATTCGAGATGCCGCCGATGTTCAGCACGCCGACGGTTTCGCCGGGTCGCGCGAACAGCGCTTGGTGGAAGAAGGGCGCGAGGGGCGCCCCCTGGCCACCCGCAGCCACGTCCCGGCTGCGGAAGTCGGCCACCACCCGGATGCCCGTGAGCTCGGCGAGCAGGGCCGGTTGGGCGAGCTGGATCGTGTAGCCGGTGCCGTCGAACTGCTGCGGCCGGTGCCGCACGGTCTGCCCGTGGGCGCCGATGGCGCAGATGCGGTCGGCGCCCAGGCCCGAGGCCGCCAGCAGTTGCCGCACCACGTCCGCGTACACCCGCATCAGCGCATTGCCGGCCAGCCAGGCGTGGTGCAGCTCGTTGGGACCGGCGCTGTTCAGCGCCATCAGTTCGGCACGCAAGGGTTCCGGGAGGGGCGCGTCGGCGTGGGCCAGCACGTGCAAGCCGCCGCCGGAGAAATCGGCCAGGACGCCGTCCACCCCGTCCATCGAGGTGCCGGACATCAGGCCGATGAAATGCTCCATGGGGCGCATCCTAGCGCCCCGCCGCGGGTCAGCGGGCGGAGGCGACCAGGTTGGCCGAGGCGGCGACGGCCAGCTGCGTGCGCATGGATTGCGCGATGCGGTCGAACTGCGGCCGGGCCTGCGCGGTCAGCTCGGTGGCGGGCGCCTGGCGGCGCGCCACTTCCAGCGGATCGCGCTGCTGGCCGTTTTCCTTGAACTCGAAGTGCAGGTGCGGGCCGGTCGCCCAGCCCGTGGAGCCCACGGCACCGATGCGCTGGCCGCGCTCCACGCGCTGGCCCTTGCGGACGTCGATGTGGCTGAGGTGCGCGTACAGCGTGCTGTTGCCCTTGCCATGGTCGATCTCGATGACGTTGCCGTAGCCGCTCATGGTCCCCGCGAATTCCACCTGGCCGTCGCCGACGGTGCGCACCGGCGCGCCGCTGGGCGCACCGTAGTCCACGCCCTTGTGGGCGCGCCAGCTGTTGAGGATCGGGTGCATGCGCATGGAAAAGCCGCTGGTGATCCGGGTCACTTCCATGGGCGAGGCCAGGAAGGCGCGCTGCAGGCTACGCCCCTGGAAATCGTAGTAGCCGCCGCGCTGGCCGGCCTGCTGCTCGAACCAGACGGCTTCGAGCGTGCGGCCGGCATTGACGAACTGGGCCGACACGATGCGGCCGGTGCGCATCGGCTCGCCGTCGGCTTCGAGCGTTTCGTACACCACGGCGAAGCGGTCGCCGCCGCGCAGGTGGTGGAAGTCGATGTCGCCGGAGAAGATGTCCACCAGCTGGGTGGTGACGGCGTCCGGCACGCCTGCTTCGTCCACCGCCGCGAACAGCGAGCTGCGGATGCTGCCGCTGCCGATGCGCAGCGAAGGCACCAGCGCCGCGGTTTCGACCCGGGTCGCGAACCGGCCATCGCCCTGGCGTTCCACCACGAGGCGGCGGAAATTGGCGTTGTCCACGGCCCAGCGCACCGACAGGCGCAGCAGGTTGTGGCCATCGGTGGCTTCCACGTTGACCGTGCGGCCGGCGGCGCCCAGCACCTGCGCGCGCGCCAGCGCATCCTGGCGCAGGAAAGCAGCTGCGGCCGGATCGTTCACGCCCAGGCGGGCGAGCAGGGACTCGGCGGAGTCGGTGGGACGCACCGCTTCGGTCGTGAACAGGCTGAAGCGGTGCGCGTCAAGCGCCTCGCTCTGGGCCTGCAGCGGCAGCGGCTGCACGTTCTCCAGAATCTCGCGAACGGGTAGCAGGGACGGGTCCGGGCCGAGCGAGGCGACGGCGAATGCCCCGCCACCGGCGGTGAGCAGCATCGTCGCGATGGCGGCCGTGACCTGGCGGGGGTGGTGTTCCAGCGCGTGCGCCACGCGGGACACGAGCCTTTCCCCGAGGGTCAACCAAGATTGCTTCACTAAGAACCTTTTTCGCCTGCAGTGTAGGAACCGGTCCTACGGCCTGGTCAGGTGGCTTCCTGCACACTGGCGCGGCTTGCGCTGATGGCGGGAAGGAAAGAAAGACTGCCGGAACTAGAATCGACAGCGATAAGACGAGCCGCAGTATAGCCAGCCCACGCGGCCCATCCTCCGTAAAACCCCTTATGAATCAAGACGTTGTTACAAAAAGCCTGCCCGTCACCGACCGTGTGCGCGAGGCCATGGCGGTCACGCTGCGGGGCGCGGAAGAGCTGATTCCCAAGGAGGACTGGGAACAGAAGCTGGCGCGCTCCGAGGCGTCCGGGGTGCCGCTGCGCATCAAGCTCGGGCTGGACCCGACGGCGCCGGACATCCACATCGGCCACACGGTGGTGCTGAACAAGCTGCGCCAGTTGCAAGACCTGGGCCACCAGGTGATCTTTCTGATCGGCGACTTCACGTCCATGATCGGCGACCCGTCCGGCCGGAACAGCACCCGGCCGCCCCTGAGCGCCGAGCAGATCCGGACCAACGCCGAGACCTACCGCGCCCAGGCCGACAAGATCCTGGATCCGGAGCGCACCGAGCTGCGCTACAACAGCGAGTGGAGCGACCCGCTGGGCGCCCGCGGGATGATCCAGCTGGCCGCCAGGTACACGGTGGCCCGGATGATGGAGCGCAACGACTTCCACGACCGGTTCAAGGCCGGCACGCCCATCAGCATCCACGAATTCCTGTACCCGCTGATGCAGGGCTACGACTCGGTCGCGCTCAAGAGCGACCTGGAGCTCGGCGGTACCGACCAGAAGTTCAACCTGCTCATGGGCCGCCATTTGCAGCAGGAATACGGGCAGGAGCCGCAGTGCATCCTGACCATGCCCCTGCTCGAGGGCCTCGACGGCGTCGAGAAGATGTCCAAGAGCAAGAACAACTACATCGGCGTCACCGAAGACGGGAACACCATGTTCGCCAAGGTGATGTCGATCTCGGACACCCTGATGTGGCGCTGGTTCACCCTGCTGTCCTTCCGCCGCGCCGACGAGATCGCGGCGCTCCGGGCGGAGGTGCAGGGCGGGCGCAACCCGCGGGACGCCAAGGTGCTGCTGGCCAAGGAAGTCACGGCCCGCTTCCACAGCCCGGCCGTGGCGGACGCGGCCGAGCAGGACTTCGTCAACCGCAGCAAGGGCGGCATCCCGGACGAGATTCCGGAAGTGACGCTCACCGGCGCTCCGCTGGGCATCGCCCAGCTGCTCAAGCAGGCGGGCTTGGCGCCGTCCACCAGCGAGGCCAACCGGCTGGTCGACGGCGGCGGCGTGCGGGTGGACTCCGGCACCGTGAGCGACAAGGGCCTGAAACTGGCCGCCGGCACCTATGTGGTGCAGGTCGGCAAGCGCAAGTTCGCCCGCGTCACGCTGGCGTGAGCAAGGGCGAACCCGCGCCGGTCCCAGGCGGGCCGGCCGCGGCGGCTCAGCGCGAGCGCGCCGCCTCCAGCATCTTCACCATCTCGCCGTAGCCGCGGGCCTGCGCCAGCTGCAGCGGCGTGCGGCCCTCGCGGTCGGCCAGCTGCAGGTTGGCGCCCGCCGCGACCAGCGCCTTGAGCGTGGCCTGGTGCCGCGCCCCGCCGTCGCCCAGCACGATGGACTCGATCGTCGCCGTCCAGTGCAGGTTGTTGACGTGGTCCAGCGGTGCGCCGGCGGCGATCAGCTGCTGCACCACCCCCGCGTGGCCCAGGTGCGCGGCGGCGATCAGCGCGGTGCCGTCGTAGCGGCTGGTCACCTGCTTGGCACTGGCGCCCAGCGACAGCAGCAGGCGCAGCGTCTCCTCGTCGTTGGCGACGGAGGCGATGGTCACGGCGTCGTAGCGGTCGTTCTCCAGCAGGTTCAGGTGGGCGCCGGCCTTGGCCAGGGCCTGGACCGCGCCGCGCTGCTTCGCGAAGGTAGCGACGTGCAGCGGCGTGCGGCCATGGCCGTCGCGGGCGTTCAGGTCGGCGCCGCCGGCTGCCAGCGTGGCGATGCGCGCGGCATCGCCCGCGTGCGCCGCGGCGTGCAGGCCCTGGTAGCGGGCCGACTCGCTGGCCGACGGGCCGACCTGCGCCTGCACGGTCGCCGCACCCAGCGCCGCCACCGTGGCGGCCAGGGACAGGACCAGGCTGGGGAGGATCTTCATTGCAGTTGTCCTTTCACCTTCTCGATCGCGGCCATCGCGCACTGCTCGTCCAGGTGGCCGCCGGGCGCGCCGCCGACGCCGACCGCGCCGATGGTGTCGTTGCCGACCTTGACCGGCACGCCGCCGCCCAGCAGCAGGAAGCCGGGCAGGTAAACCAGGTTGGCGCCGGCCGGGTTGGCCTGGGCACCCTGCATCATGGCCTGGGTGGTGTTCCTGGCGGAAGCCGAGGTCCAGGCCTTGCGCTCGCTGGAGGCCAGGGTGTGCGGGCCGGCATTGTCGGCGCGCATCACGGCACGCACGGTGCCGGCGCGGTCGACGACGGTGGCGGCGACGGCGTAGCCGTTGGCGGCGCAGGCGTTCACGGCCTCGGTGGCGATCTGGCCGGCCAGGGCCAGGGAGATGTTGCGCTCGCTGCGCACGGCCTGGGCGTGGGCGCCGACGGCGGCGAAGGCGAGGGAGGCGGCGAGGGCGGAAGCGATGAGGCGCAAGGGGTTCTCCTGACGTGGTTCCGGTCGGTGGTGACCGTGGGAGAACTGTAGGAAAGGCGCGTCGTCGGCAACATTCGTACGGCTACGCCTCGGGGTCCGTAGAACTACGGAGCGCCGGGGTTCGGCTGCGCGCTCACCCCAGCCTACGAGCCGACGCTGTCGTGCATTCCCGCAGGCGGCGTGAGCGCCCAGGCGAACCCCAGCGCTCAGCCCTCGTCGATCAGGCTGGCATACCGCCGGATCAGCTGCGCCAGCGAGTCGGCCTGCAGCTTGGCGAACAGGTTGGCGCGATGGGTCTCCACCGTGCGCGGCGACAGCGAAAGGGCGCGGCCGATCTCCTTGTTGGTGAGGCCTTCGACGATGAAGCCGACCACCTCCTTCTCGCGCTCGGACAGTTGCGCATAGCGCTCGCGCGCCGCGCGGTCCGCGGCCAGCCGCTCGCGCGACTTCACGTGCTGGCGCACGGCGTTCTGCAGCCCCTCCAGCAGCGCCTCGTCGTCCACCGGCTTTTCCAGGAACTCCGCGGCGCCGGACTTGAACGCACGCCGGCACATCTCCACCGTGCCGTGGCCGGTGAGCATGATCACCGGCTGGTCCACGCCTTCGCGCACCAGCGTCTCCAGCACCGCCAGGCCGCTGATGCCGGGCATCCGCACGTCGAGGACGATCGCGCCGATGTCTCCGCGCGGGAATTCGCGCAGGAACTGCAGCGGATCGGCCCAGCCCTGCACTCGCAGCCCCACGGTGGAGATCAGCAGGGCGAGGCTGCTGCGCACCGCCTCGTCATCGTCGATCAGGTGGATGAGGGGCGACAGCGGCGCGCTCATTCGCCGACCCCCGCGCGAAAAGCCGGCGCCTTCATGCGGCCGCCGCCAGCGGCAGGCGCAGGGTGAAGGCGGCGCCGCGCGGTGCGCGCGCCTGCACGCCCAGGTGGCCGCCCATGCCGGCCGCCAGGCTCTCGCACAGGCTCAGGCCCAGGCCCAGCCCGTGGTCGCGCGTGGTGAAGAAGGGCTCGAAGATGCGCGGCAGCACCTCGGGCGCGATCCCCGGCCCGCTGTCGCCGACCGTCAGCGCGCCTTCGCCCTGCCGCGCCTCCAGCGTGACCGAAAGCTGCCGCTCCTGCGGCGGCACCTGGTCCAGCGCCTGCAGCGCGTTGGTGAGCAGGTTGTGGATGATCTGCTCCAGCGCCACCGGCTCGGCCTGCACGGCGACGTCCGCACCCTGCGCCTGCAGGCTGGGCGCCACCTGGCGGCGCGCGAATTCCGGTTCCAGCAGGTAGAAGGCATTGCGCACCGCGTCCTGCAGCACCACCGGCTGCAGCGCCGCGCGGTCCGCGGGGCGCTCCACGCCGCGCCGCAGCCGGGCGAGCACGTCGGCGGCGCGCCGCGCCTGCTCCTCGGCTTGCCGCAGCGCCCCGCGTGCGGTCGCCAGGTCCGGCGGCTCGTCATCGAGCAGGCGGCGCGCGGCCTGGCTGCTGGCCAGCACGGCGGCCAGCGGCTGGTTCAGTTCGTGCGCCATGCCCGCGGCCAGCTCGCCGAGCGTGTTCAGCCGCGCGACCTGGCCCAGGCGCAGCAGTTCCTCGGCGCGCAGGCGTTCGGCGCGCTGCCGCCGCAGCGCCTGCCAGCCGGCGACCGCCAGGGCCATCGCCGCGGCCCACGCGAGCATCCAGCCCCAGGGCAGTTCGGCCCAGCCGACGCTGCGAAGCCCCACCACTTCGAAAGGCTGGCTCTCGGCCGCCAGGTGCTTGCGGAACTCGAAGGTCCAGGGGCCCGTGCCGTGTCCCGGCTGCAGCGCGAAGCGCTGGCCTTCGTGTTCCAGGGCGAAGGACACCGGGCTGGTGTCGCGCGGTGTGGGCCATTCGCTCCAGGGCACGAGCTGGCGCAGGTCGAATTGCGCCGCGAAGCTCGCAGGCTCCGCCGCCAGCACCACGCGATAGCGGCCGGCGGCGAAATCCGCATCGGCCAGCGCCGGCCGCCGTGCGCTGCGCGAGCGCGTCTCCGCCGCGGCGAGTGCCGCGTCCGGCCAGGCCTGGCTTGCATCGCGCCGCTGCACCGACAGGATCTGCGGATAGAGCGCGGGCAGCCGCTGCTCCGCGGAGGCTGCGCCCGCCACGCCCGCCGGCTGCAGCAGCGCCAGCGTGGCGAGGATCGCGTCGTGCTGCACCACGCGCTGGCTCAGGAGCCGGTGGGCGATGCGCGCATCGGTCTCGAAGGCCTCGCGCAGGTGCGCCAGCTCGGCCCGCGCCAGCAGCACGCAACCCGCCGCCGTGAGGGCGAGCCAGAGCGCGAAAGGCGCGCGATAGCGGCTGAGCATGCGCATGCGCAAGATTCTTGCACGCAGGCCTGCCGCACAATCCGGGGCATGTCCCTTGCCCTTGCCGCGCAACGCCTGGAACCCCAGGTGCTCCTGCGCTGGTCCGTCTTCGTGGCGGCCCTCACCATTGCCCTGAAGACGCTCGCCTGGTGGCTCACCGGCTCGGTCGGCCTGCTGTCCGACGCGATGGAGTCCATCGTCAACCTGGCCGGCGCCGCCTTCGCGCTGCTGATGGTCAAGATCGCGCAGCGCCCGGCCGACGAGGACCATCCCTACGGCCACCACAAGGCGGAGTACTTCTCCGCCGGCTTCGAGGGGCTGCTGATCATGGTGGCGGCCGCCGGCATCATGTGGGCCGCCGTGCTGCGGCTGCGCGCGCCGCAGCCGCTGGAACAGGTGGGCATCGGCCTGGTGCTGTCGGTGGTGAGCTCCGCCATCAACGGCGCCCTGGCCTGGGCGATGCTGCAGTCCTCGCGCACGCACCGGTCCATGGCGCTGGAAGGCGACGCCCGCCACCTGTTCACCGACGTGTGGACCTCGGTCGGCGTGATCGTCGGCGTCGGCCTGGTGGTCGCGACCGGCTGGCTGTGGCTGGACCCGGTGGTCGGCATCCTGGTGGCGGCGAACATCCTGCGCGAGGGCGTGCACCTGGTGTGGAAATCGTCCGAAGGCCTGATGGACCGCGCGCTGGAGCCGGAGGTGATCGCGGAGATCGACAAGACCCTGGAGCAGTTCAAGCACCACACCATCCGCTTCGACCACGTGTCCACGCGCCGCTCGGGCCAGCGCCGTTTCGTGGACTTGCACATGCACATGCCGGCCACCTGGACGCTGGGCCGGGCGGCGGCGGTGCGCACGACGGTCGAACAGGCGCTCATGAGCGCCGTGCCGGGCCTGCGCGCCACCATCCAGCTGCTGCCCAGCGACGTGGAAGCGCACTTCGACGACGAAAAGGACCTGATCTGATGCTGGCCCTGGTGCAGCGCGTGCGCGAGGCGAAGGTGGTGGTGGACGGCCGGACCGTCGGCGAAATCGGACCGGGCCTGCTGGTGCTGGTGTGCGCCGAGCGCGGCGACGGCGAGGCGCAGGGCGACAAGCTGCTGGCCAAGCTGCTGAAGCTGCGCATCTTCAGCGACGAGGCCGGCAAGATGAACCGCAGCGTGCAGGACGTGGCCGGCGGCCTGCTGCTGGTGAGCCAGTTCACGCTGGCGGCCGACACCAGCGGCGGCAACCGGCCCAGCTTCACCAACGCGGCGCCGCCCGAGGAAGGGCGCAGGCTCTACGAAGACTTCGTGGCCAAGGCGCGCGCGGCGCACCCGGTGGTGCAGACCGGCGAATTCGCAGCCGACATGCAGGTGCACCTGGTGAACGACGGGCCGGTGACGATTCCGATCACGGTGCGGTGATGCTGGGGTTCGCCTGCGGGCTCACCGCCAGCCTACTTGGACACCGCCAGCCTACGGGAGACGCCGCGCGATCCGTAGGCTGGTGGTGAGCGCAGCCCCCGCAGGCTGGGGTGAGCCCACAGGCGAACCCCAGCGATCAATACGGGTTCGGATACCCCAGCACCGCCAGCAGCAGGATCTCCAGCGCCTCCATCTCCAGCGCATCGCGCTCGCCCGTCTCGTGGTCGTACCCCTGCGCGTGCAGGGTGCCGTGCACCAGCAGGTGCGCGTAGTGCGCTTCCAGGGTCTTGCCCTGTTCCTTCGCTTCCCGCTCCACCACCGGCGCGCACAGCACCAGGTCGGCCGCCACCACGGGGTCGCGGGTGTAGTCGAAGGTCAGCACGTTGGTGGCGTAGTCCTTGCGGCGGTATTCGCGGTTGAGCGCCTGGCCTTCGTCGGCGCCGACGATGCGCACCGCGATCTCCGCGGGGCGCGCCAGCGCCGTGCCGACCCATTGCTTTACGCGCGCCGCCCGCAGCACCGCCCGGTGCGCAGCCGCGCCCGGGAAGTCGCCGAACTGCAGCGACAGGTCCAGCGCCGGCGTCATCGCTCGCTCTTGCGCGCCGCGTCGTAGGCGTCGACGATGCGCGCCACCAGTGGATGCCGCACGACGTCGGCGCTGGTGAAGCGGGTGTGGGCGATGCCCTTGACGCGCTTGAGCACGTACTCGGCCTCGACCAGCCCCGACAGCGATCCCTTGGGCAGGTCGATCTGGCTCACGTCGCCGGTCACCACGCACTTGCTGCCGAAGCCGATGCGCGTGAGGAACATCTTCATCTGCTCCGGCGTCGTGTTCTGCGCCTCGTCCAGGATCACGAAGGCGTTGTTCAGCGTGCGCCCGCGCATGAAGGCCAGCGGCGCGATCTCCAGCGCATTGCGCTCGAAGGCCTTGGTGACGCGCTCGAAGCCCATCAGGTCGTACAGCGCGTCGTACAGCGGGCGCAGGTAGGGATCGACCTTCTGCGTCAGGTCGCCGGGCAGGAAGCCCAGCTTCTCGCCCGCTTCCACGGCGGGACGGGTCAGCACGATGCGCTGCACCGCGCTGCGCTCCAGCGCGTCCACCGCGCAGGCCACCGCGAGATAGGTCTTGCCGGTGCCGGCGGGGCCGATGCCGAAGGTGATGTCGTGGCCGGCGATGTTGTCCAGGTACACGCTCTGGTTGGGCGTGCGCGCCTTCAGGTCGGTGCGGCGCGTGTGCAGCACCAGCGCGCCGTCCTCGGCTTCTTCCATCGCCGTGTCGCTGGCCAGCACCAGCTGCACCTTCTCCTTGGAGATCGTGCGCCCGGCCAGTTCGTACAGCGCCTGGAGCACGTCGAGGGCCTTTTCCGCCTTGGCCTTGGGTCCCTCCACCCGGAAATGTTCCTGGCGATGCGAGATGCGGACCTGCAGCCCCGTCTCGATGGTCCTCAGGTGTTCGTCCATGGCGCCGCACAGGTGCATGAGGCGGCTGTTGTTCAGGGGACTGAAGGCGTGTCGGAGAATCAAGCTGATAATCCCGTGAGAGGGATCGCAATGATAGGCAAATTGACGGGGACGCTGGCCGAGAAGAACCCGCCCCAGGTGCTGGTGGACTGCCATGGCGTCGGCTACGAGGTCGACGTCCCCATGAGCACCTTCTACAACCTGCCCGGCGTGGGCGACAAGGTGTCGCTGCTGACGCACTTCGTGGTGCGCGAGGACGCCCAGATCCTGTTCGGCTTCGGCTCCCCGAGCGAGCGCGAGGCGTTCCGCCAGTTGATCAAGATTTCCGGCGTGGGTCCGCGCACGGCGCTGGCGGTGCTGAGCGGCATGAGCGTCGCCGACATCGGCCAGGCCGTGACGCAGCAGGACGCGAGCCGGCTGGTCAAGGTGCCGGGCATCGGCAAGAAGACGGCGGAACGGCTGCTGCTGGAGCTGAAAGGCAAGATCGGCGCCGACCTGGGCCACGTGGCCGGGCCGGTGGACGATGCGCAGGCCGACATCCTGCAGGCGCTGGTCGCCCTGGGCTACAGCGACAAGGAAGCCGCCGCCGCCCTGAAGTCGCTGCCCAAGGAGGTGAGCGTGAGCGAGGGCATCAAGCAGGCGCTGAAGGCCCTGGCGCGATGATCCGACCGGGAGACGTTTGCTGATGGCCATCCAGACCGACGACTTCGCTCCGCCGCCGGACAAGCGCGTGGTCTCGGCCGCGCCCGCGTCGCCGGCCGAAGAAGCGATGGAGCGCGCGCTGCGTCCCAAGGGCCTGGCGGAATACGTCGGCCAGGCCAAGACGCGCGAACAGCTGGAGATCTTCATCGGCGCGGCCCGCAAGCGCGGCGAGGCGCTGGACCACGTGCTGCTGTTCGGCCCGCCGGGCCTGGGCAAGACCACGCTGTCGCACATCATCGCCAACGAGCTGGGCGTGAACCTGCGCTCGACCTCCGGGCCGGTGCTGGAGAAGCCGAAGGACCTGGCCGCGCTGCTGACCAACCTGGAACGCAACGACGTCCTGTTCATCGACGAGATCCATCGCCTGTCGCCGGTGGTGGAGGAGATCCTCTACCCCGCGCTGGAGGATTACCAGATCGACATCATGATCGGCGAGGGGCCGGCAGCCCGCTCGATCAAGCTGGACCTGCAGCCGTTCACGCTGGTGGGCGCCACCACGCGCGCCGGCATGCTGACCAACCCGCTGCGCGACCGCTTCGGCATCGTCGCGCGGCTGGAGTTCTACACGGCGGAGGAACTCACCCGCATCGTGCACCGCAGCGCCGGCCTGCTCAACGCGCCGATCGATGCCGAAGGCGCCGCCGAGATCGCGCGCCGATCGCGCGGCACGCCCCGCATCGCCAACCGGCTGTTGCGCCGGGTGCGCGACTACGCCGACGTCAAGGGCACCGGACGCATCGACCGCGAGATCGCGCAGAAGGCACTGACCATGCTGGACGTGGACCCGCTCGGCTTCGACGTGATGGACCGCAAGCTGCTGGAGGCGGTGATCCACCGCTTCGACGGCGGACCCGTGGGTCTGGACAACGTCGCCGCATCGATCGGCGAGGAACGTGACACCATCGAGGACGTGATCGAGCCCTACCTGATCCAGCAGGGCTACCTGCAGCGCACGCCGCGTGGCCGGGTGGCGACCCTCGCGGCCTACCGGCACCTTGGGGTCACCCCCACGCGCACCGAGGGCGGCTTGTTCGATCCGTCCTGACCCCATGACCCTGCGCCTGCCCCCCACCCGCTGGCTCTGGTCGGCGGCGGCCGTGGGCCTGGTGGTGGTCGGCGGGCTCGCCTGGTTCGCGCTGCGCGGCGCGCCCTCCGACGCGGTGGCGGCGCACTACGCACCGCTGGTGCGCACCCTGCAGTTTTCCGCGCGCGTCGCGACGCTGTCGCGCGTCGACGTGGGCAGCACGGTGACGGGCCGGGTCGAGGAGGTGCTGGTGCGCGAAGGCGACCGGGTGCGGGAAGACCAGCCGCTGATCCGGCTGGAGTCCGAGGAGCTCAAGGCGGCACTGGCCCAGGCCGTCGCGACCGAACAGCAGGCCGGCGCCACCCTGGTCAATGCGCAGGCCGAACTCCAACGCACGGAAGCCCTGGTGGCCCAGGGCTTCGTCACCGCGTCCCGGGCCGACGATGCCCGGCGCGCGGTGGACGTCGCGGCGGCGCAGCGGCAGGCGGCGCGCGCCGCGATCGCCGCCGCGAAGGCACGGCTGACCCAGGCGGTCATCGCGTCCCCCGCCGCCGCGCGGGTGCTCTCGCGCCAGGTGGAGCCGGGCCAGATCGTGCAGCCCGGCAAGGCGCTGCTGGGGCTGGCGCTCGCCGGGCCGACCCAGATCGTCGCGCAGGTGGACGAGCGCTTCCTGGAGCAGCTGCGCGTGGGCCAGAAGGCCGTGGTGGTCGCGGATGCCTTCGCCGGCCAGCGGCTGGCCGCCACCATCCTGAGCATCGCCCCCGAAGTGGACGCGCAGCGCGGCGCGGTGGAGGTGAAGTTCTCGCTCGACCAGCCGCCCCCTGCCTTCCTGCGCGAGGACATGACCCTGTCCGCGGAAGTGGAGACCGCGCGGCGCGAGCGCGCCCTGGTGCTGCCGTCGCGCGCGCTGCGCACAGGCCCGTCGGGCGACACGATGCTGGTCGTGGAAGGGCATCGCGCGGTGGAGCGTCCGGTGCGCACGGACCTGCGCACGCTGGATGCCGTCGAATTGCTGTCCGGCGTGAAGGAGGGCGAGCTGGTGCTGCTGGCGCCCGCGCTCAAGCCGGGCGCGCGCGTGCGCGTGCAGCGCGTCGAGTGGGAGCCTTCGCGCTCGCCGCAGGTGCGCAACGCCAGCGGCAGCGGCGATGCCATGTCCGGCATCAGCCAGACAATGGGCAAGTGAGCGCGGCGCGATGACGCCCCTGGGCTTCGAGTGGCGCGTGGCCTGGCGCTTCCTGCGCGAGGGGCGGATGCAGAGCGTGCTGATCGTGATCGGCGTAGCGGCCGGCGTGGCCGTGATCGCCTACATCTCCGCGCTGATCAGCGGCCTGCAGGGCAACACGCTGGCCAAGACCCTGGGCGCGCAGGCGCACGTGAGCATCTCGGCGCCGGAGGACGTGGTCACGCCGGCCATGGCCGTGCCCGCCGACCAGCGCTCCATCACCGATACGCAGCCGCGCGCGCAGCGGCTGCGCTCCGTGGCCAACTGGCAGTCCGTGCTGCCGCTGCTGGAGGCGCATGCCGGAGTGGCGGCGGTGTCGCCCATGGTGTCGGGGTCGGGACTCGCGCTGCGCGGTGAAGCCAGCCAGGCGGTGGCGCTGCTGGGGGTCGAACTAGACCGCTACGACCGCATCGTCGGCCTGCGCTCCAAGGTGGTCGCGGGCGAGGCGCGGCTGGGACCGGGCGAGGCGATCGTCGGCAGCGAACTGGCGCACGACCTGGGCGTGCGGCCGGGCGATCGCTTCACCGTGCAGACCGGCAGCGTGAGCGACGCGATGCGCGTGACCGCCATCGTCGACCTGGGCGTGAAGGACCTCAATCGCCGCACCGTGATCGTTCCGCTGCGCGCCGCCCAGAACATGCTGGGCCTGCCGGGCGGCGCCACCAGCCTGGACCTGGGGCTGCGCGACGTGTGGAACGCGCAGGTGCTGGCCGACGAACTGCGCAGCCAGCTGCCCTACAAGGTGGAGAGCTGGCAGGAGAGCAACGTGCAGCTGGTCACCGCGCTCCACGCGCAGACCATCAGCACCATGCTGATCCGCGTGGTGGTGGTCATCGTGGTGGTGCTGGGCATCGCCAGCGTGATGGTGGTGTCGGTGGTGCAGAAGCAGCGCGAGATCGGCATCCTGCGCGCGATGGGCGCCACGCGCGGCCAGGTGCTGCGGCTGTTCCTGTTGCAGGGCGCGATCGTGGGCGCCGCCGGCTCGGTGCTGGGGCTGCTGCTGGCCCGGGCGATGATCTTCCTGTTCACCCACTTCGTGCGCGGCAGCGACGGGCAGCCGCTGTTCGTGATCGGGCTGCCGCTGTCGCTCGCCCTGCAGCTCGGGCTGCTGGCGCTGGCCTGTGGCGTGCTCGCGGCGGTCGCGCCGGCACGCCGCGCCGCGGCGATGGACCCGGCCCGGGCGATCCGCCTATGAAGGACGAGCTGGTCGCGCTGGAGGACGTGCGCAAGAGCTACAACATCGGGCTGCCCAACGAGGCCGAGGTGCTGCACGGGCTGTCGCTGCGCGTGCGCGCCGGCGAGTTCGTCGCGCTCGTCGGACCCTCCGGTTCCGGCAAGAGCACGCTGCTGAACATCGTCGGCCTGCTGGAGCGGATGACCGCCGGCAGCTACCGGCTGCAGGGCGAGGAGGTGGCGGGACTGGACGACGCCCAGATCACGCTGCGCCGCCGGCGCACGCTCGGCTTCGTGTTCCAGTTCCACCACCTGCTGCCGGCCTTCACCGCGCTGGAGAACGTGACGCTGCCGGTGCTGATGAGCGAGGGCCGCGTGGGCACCGCGCAGCGCGAACATGGCCGCGACCTGCTCGCGTCCGTGGGGCTTGCCGCGGCGATCGACAAGCGTCCCTCGGAGTTGTCCGGCGGCATGCAGCAGCGGGTGGCGATCGCCCGTGCCCTCGTGCTGCAGCCGGCCCTGGTGCTGGCCGACGAACCCACCGGCAACCTGGACACCGCTTCGGCGGACGAGGTGTTCGTGCAGCTGCGGCGCATGCACGCGGAGCGCGGCACCACCTTCGTGGTCGTCACGCACGACCCGCGGCTGGCCGCGCGCTGCGACCGCCTGGTGGAACTGGTCGACGGGCGCATCGCCCGCGACGAACCGGTCAGGCCGGCGCCTGCAACGCCGTAGACCGCGCTTCGGCGATGGCCTCGGCCACCGGCCGGCTGTTGCTGACGATCAGCACCTGCGCCAGGTAGTAGGTCGCCAGCACGGCGAAGGACGCCATCGGCAGGGGCTGCGCGAACCGGTTGATCGCCAGCAGCGTGTCGCTCAGCATGAAGAAGCCCGCGCCCACCGCGACCGCCACCGACGCCGGATCGCGCAGCACCGTGGCGCGCCCGATCGCCTGCGCGGCCATCAGGGCGATCACCAGCGCATAGGCCGTCACCGCCACGCGCAGCACCGGGCCCAGGTGCGGGAACAGCACCGCGACCATCACCCCCGCAGCAACGAGCGTGGCCAGCAGCGCGCGACCGCTGGCAAACCAGCGCACGCCCTGGCGGAACAGAAAGAGGTAGCAGAGGTGCGCGGCGAGAAAGCTCACCAGGCCCGGGATGAAGTAGCCCGGGACCATCAGGAACACGTCGCCCGCCAGGCACAGCAGCAGCGCCGCCAGCAGCTTGAGGTCGAACCCGCGCTGCGACCGCAGCCAGTCCGCCCGCGTCGCGAGGAAGGCGATCGCCAGCACCATCGTGAGCGGCTTGAACACGCGGTGCAGTTCGATCCAGCCCTGCGCCGCGGTCKCCGTCGCCAGCGCCGCGGCTTCGATCAGCAGCACCTGCGTCATGCCGATGCGCCCCTGCATGGCGGCGCCCACGGCCCACAAGGACGCGGTCAGCGCGGCCAGCCACACGACGGACTGCGACAGCGGCAACCGGTCGGCATGCCACAGGAACACCAGCACGCCCAGCAAGGCCGCGCCGAACTGCAGCACGGCGAAGGCCGCGAGCCGGGGCGTCATCGGCGGGTGGTAGCGCCGCACGCGCGCCAGTGCGAAGGCCGGCCTGGGAAAGCGCGCGGCCACGTCGGCCGGCCGCCAGCCGGGCGGCTTGAACCAGACGCGCACCTTGTCCGACCAGGAACGCGCATGCCAGCTGTCCTGCGCGAGCGCCCAGTACACCTCCAGGTTGGACCACAGCGGATCCCAGCTTTCCAGCGGCGCGCGCGTGCCGTAGACGCAGGGCTCGCCTTCCTCGCGGAAGCTGCCGAACATCCGGTCCCACACGATCAGGATGCCGCCGTAGTTGCGATCGAGGTAGCCGTCGTTCACGGCGTGGTGCACCCGGTGGTTGGAGGGCGAGCAGAACACGCGGTCGAACCAGCCCAACTTGCCCACGTGCTCCGTGTGCACCCAGTACTGGTACAGCAGGTCGACCAGGGCGACGATCCCGAACACCAGCGGCGGCACGCCGGCCACGGCCATCGGCAGGTAGAAGATCCAGCCGAGCAGGGCGCCGCTGCTGGTCTGGCGCAGCGCGGTGGACAGGTTGTAGTCCTGGCTTTGGTGGTGCACCACGTGCGCCGCCCAGAACACCGCCACCTCGTGGCCGGCGCGGTGCAGCCAGTAGTAGCAGAAGTCGTAGAACAGCAGCGCGAGCAGCCAGCCCGCCGGCGAGGTCCAGAAGGCTTCGGCGTGCCAGGCGGAGACCCAGGAGAACACCGCGGTGTAGATGCCGACGCGGAACAGGCGCGTGAGCACGCCGGTGATCTGGCTCAGCATGCCCAGCGACATGCTGTTGATGGCGTCGTTCAGGCGGTAGGTGTTGCGGCCACGGCGCAGCCCGTACGCGATCTCCAGCGCGATCAGCAGCAGGAAGACCGGCGTGGCCAGGACGATGACCTGGCTCGGGCTCATGGCGCCCCCACGCCCGGGGCGGGGCTCGGTGTCATGCCCCGATTGTGGTGCGCCTCAGGTCAGCGCGCCTCTGGCGTCAACCCGGATCACCTTGTCCACGCGGCCCTGCTCCAGTCCGCCGGTGACGCCGATCATCAGGTTGTGCAGGTTGACCGTCGGGTCGCAGTGGCCGGGAATCAGCCAGACCGTCTCGTCCAGGCGCGGCACGCGCTGGTTGCCGCCGCAGGGCTTCAGGATGCCGTGCTCGTCGCCGCCGTTGAGGTATTCGAGCTCACCGGTGGGCTCGCGCACCAGCACCGTGGGCAGGCCGGAATCGATGGCGTGGCTCTTGTGGCCGGCGTCGCAGACGGCGTGCAGCAGCCCCGAGCTCATGACCTGCGCCTTCACGAACAGCGCGTGCTCGAACTGCGGCTGCGCCGGGTCGCGCTCGTTGGCGGCGTAGTCGGCGTCCATGAACAGGAAGGAGCCGGCCTGCAGTTCGCCGAAGACGCCGCTGGCCGCCTCGTTGGCGAAGCTGCCGGTGCCGGCGCCCGTCACCAGCGGCACGCTCAGGCCTTCGGCCTCGATCATCTTGCGGGTGAACTGGACGTCCTGCACGACCGTCGCCACGGCGTCCCGGCGGGCCTGGGCGCTGCGCAGGTGCTGCGCCTTGCCGTGGTAGGCCTGCAGCCCGGCGAAGCGCAGCGCCGGGTGCCGGCGGATCTCGAGCGCCAGTTCGGCGGCCAGCCGCCCCGGGCGCACGCCGCAGCGGCCCTGGCCGACGTCGATCTCCACGAAGACGTCGATGATGGCCGCCTCGCCGGTGCGGCGGCGGTCGTTCATCGCATTGGCCAGCCGGCGAATGCCCTCGATGCTGTCGACGGCGATCGCCAGCTGGCCGCGCTCCGCGGCGAGCTGGTAGGCGAGCTCCGCCACGCGCGCCAGCTTGGCCGGCGCGACCACTTCGTTGCTGATGTAGATGTCGTTGACGCCGCCGGCGGCCATGGCCTCGGCCTCGCTGGTCTTCTGCACGCACACCCCCACGGCGCCGGCCTGCAGCTGCAGCTTGGCGATGGCGGAGCTCTTGTGCATCTTGGCGTGCGGGCGCCAGCGCAGGTTGTGCTTCAGGGTGAATTCGGCCATCCGGTGCAGGTTGCGCTGCATGGCGTCGAGGTCGACGACGAGGGCCGGGGTATCGATGGCGGCGACGGGCTGGCCGGCGAGCCGCTTGAGGTCTTCAGAAATTGGTGTTTTGGTCGAGATTTGCATGGTCCAGGTGCTGCGTGTCCGACCAGCCCACGAGCGTGAAGCCTTCGGGGGTCCACAGCAACCGGTTGATCGCGCCGTTCGGGAGTTGCCAGGTGCGCGGCGAGTTGACTTCCTGTCCGGTGGCGACGCGGTACAGCGTGTCGAGGACGCCGCCGTGCGCCACCACGGCGATCAGCTCGCCGTAATGCCGCGAAGCCAGGTCGCTCATGGTGCGGGTGACGCGTTCGCGCAACTGCAGCAGCGACTCCCCGCCTTCGGGGGGCTGCCACTCGGGGATGCGCTTGCGCCAGTTCTGCGCGTGTTCCGGCCACTTGGTGTGGATCTCGTCGAAGGTCTTGCCTTCGAACATGCCGAAGCGCCGCTCGCGCAGGCCGGGATGCGCCACCACGGGAACCTGGGCGGCGTCGCTGATCGCCCGCGCGGTCTCGTGCGCGCGACCGAGGTCGCTGGAGTAGATCGCGCTGAGTGGTTCGCCGGCGAGGGCTTGCCCCACAAGCCGGGCCTGCCATCGCCCGGTGTCGTTCAGCTGGATGTCGAGCTGGCCTTGAATGCGTGCGTCCACATTCCAGGCCGTCTCGCCATGCCGCACGGCAATGATGCGAGTGGCTTCCATGACGCCCCATTGTAGGGAGGGCTTTACAGAACCCAAACCGAATTCTTGCGCTAGGGCCTTCCGCCCAGGTGGATGTCCACGCGCCGCGGCCCCGGCGGGGGCACCGGGAAGCCCTGCATGGCCGCGTCGAACATCGCCGGGAGCACTGTTCGGTTGTCCAGCAGCGGCCCTTCGTTGGATGCGTGCGTTTCGTACACGACCCGGTTCGAGGGCAGCTCGCGCAGCACCAGGGTGACCTGGCGGCGGAACCAGTAGGAGTCCCAGTTGGGCCAGGGCGCGCCGAAGCCGATGGCCCCGTGGCGGCCGCCATACCCCAGCGACCAGCCGCCACCCCAGTAGGGATCGGCATAGGGCGAGAAGATGCGATCGGTGCGGGCGAGCACCTGCACGGAGTAGCGCGGCGCCGCATCGTCGCGCCGCAGGCCGGCGCGGTGCAGCGCCGGGTCCGCCAGGTCCTCCAGCGCCTGCTGGTTGGGATCGACCTGCTGGGACAGGACGCGCTCGAACCGGTAGGTCGGCTGCGTCGGCAGGGCCTGCAATTGCGAGAAGGACTGGACCTGGTTGTCCAGCAGGTAACCGGTCGCGCAGCCCGACAGGGCCACCGCCAGCACGGCGGCGAACAGCGCACGCATCGATCCGACCATCACACCTCCCGACGAGGCGCGCACGCCTCAGAGCTTGATGACCTGCAGCGCGGGCAGCGCGCCGGGCACCGGGAATTCCTCGTGGTCGAAGGCCAGGTCGCCCTCCGGGTCGGGAACGCCGCTGGCCTGCAGGCCCTTGAAATCGTAGAGGGCGCCGTCCGCGAGGTGGGACGGCACCACGTTCTGCAGCGCGTGCAGCATGTTGTCGAGCCGGCCGGGGAAGCGGCGCTCCCAGTCCTTGAGCATCGCGCCGACCTGCTTGCGCTGCAGGTTCTCCTGGCTGCCGCACAGCGTGCAGGGAATGAGCGGGAACTGCCGAACCTCGGCCCAGCGGACCAGGTCCGTTTCGTTCACGTAGGCCAGCGGCCGGATCACCACGTGCCGGCCGTCGTCGCTGACCAGCTTGGGCGGCATGCCCTTGAGCTTGCCGCCGAAGAACATGTTGAGGAACAGCGTCTGCAGCATGTCGTCGCGGTGGTGGCCCAGGGCGATCTTCGTCGCGCCCAGTTCGTCGGCCACCCGGTACAGGATGCCGCGGCGCAGCCGGCTGCACAGGCTGCACATCGTCTTGCCCTCGGGGATCTTGTCCTTGACGATGGAGTAGGTGTCCTGCTCCTCGATGTGGAAGGGCACGCCCAGGGTCTCGAGGTATTCGGGCAGCACGTGCTCCGGGAACCCGGGCTGCTTCTGGTCCAGGTTGACCGCCACGATCCCGAAATCCACCGGCGCGCGCTGCCGCAGCTTCAGCAGGATGTCCAGCAGCGCATAGCTGTCCTTGCCGCCCGACAGGCAGACCATCACCTTGTCGCCGGCCTCGATCATCCGGTAGTCGCCGATCGCCTGGCCGACCAGCCGGCACAGCCGCTTCTCCAGCTTGTGGTTTTCCCGCTCGATGCGGCGATCGGGTCTCTGCGGGGTGGGGTCGGCTTCGATCCAGACGGCGCTCATGGCGCTATTTTCGCATCGCGGCATGTTCCGCGCTCGGGAACACGGCCCGCGCCTGCAGTCCGCCGAGCCGCTGGGACGCCTGCGCATGCAGCGTGGCGCCGTGGGCGTCCACGATCCGCCGCAGGATCGACCAGCCCAGCCCGCTGCCGGCCGTGTCCGTCCCGGTGACGCGGAAGAAGCGCTCACCCAGCCGTGCCAGGTGTTCCGGCGCCAGGCCGGCGCCGCTGTCCTCCACCGTGAGCACCACGCCTTGGGCGCCGCTTTCCACCCGCGCCGCGATGCGGGCGCCCACCGGGCTGTAGCGGATCGCGTTGTCCAAAAGGTTGCGGGCCAGCACCGTCAGCAGCGTCTCGTCACCGGCAACCACGCAACGGGGCGCGGCGTCCAGTTCCAGCACCTGCTGCTTTTGCAGGCTGGCTGGCGCCAGTTCCGCCGCCACGCGCCGCACCACGTGGCCGAGATCGACCTGGCCGTGGGCGGCGCTGCCTTCGGCCTCCAGCCGGGACAGGGTCAGCAGCTGCTCGACCAGGCGGGTGGCGCGATCGCAGCCGGCCAGCGTCGCCTCCAGGGCATGGCGACGCTGGGCATCGTCGTTGGCCCCCAGCGCGACCTGCGCCTGGGTGCGGATCGCCGCGATCGGCGTGCGCAGTTCGTGCGCGGCGTCGCCGGTGAAGCGGCGCTCCAGCTCCACCATGCCGGCGATGCGCTCGAACAGCGTGTTCAGCGCCGCCAGCAGCGGCCGCATCTCCGAAGGCGCGTCGGCGAGCTGCACCGGCTGCAGGTCGTCGGCGCGGCGGGCGGCGAGGGTGCTTCCCAGCGCGCGCAGCGGCCGCACGCCCCGCCGCACCGCCCACCAGCCGGCGAGGGCCAGCAGCGGCAGGGCAATGGCGATCGAGGACGCCGTGCTGCGCAATACGGCCCGCAGGATGGCCCCGCGCGAACTCTCCTGCTCGCCGACGAAGACCTGCACGTCGCTGTGCGCGCCTCGCGTGGCGAACACGCGCCAGCGCTCGCCCTCCAGCAGCACGGTGTGGAAGCCCTGCAGGGAACGCGGGCCCTGCGCCACCAGCGGCTGCGCCGGGGCGTTGGCGGAGCGCATGGCGAGCTGTCCCTCGTGGAACACCTGGAACACCACGCGCGGTGCGTAGCGGTGCAGGGTGGGGGCATCCACGCGCTCGTCGTCCTCACCGCGCGCCTGCTGCGCCACCAGCAGCGCGGCGGCCTGGGCGAGGTGGCCGTCCAGCAACTCGTCGAGCTCGTGCCGCGCGTCGCGCCAGGTGAGGGCGGCCGTGGCCAGCCACACCGCCAGCGAGGTGCCCAGCACCAGCAGCAGCAGGCGGCCCTGCAGCGACGCGGGCGGCCGGATCACACGGGCGCCTCGCGCAGCAGGGTGTAGCCCACGCCGCGCACGGTGTGGATCACCTCGCTGCCCAGCTTGCGCCGCAGGTGGTGCACGTGCACCTCCACCGCGTTGCTCTCGACCTCGCGGCCCCAGGAATACAGGTGCTGCTCCAGCTGCTCGCGCGACAGCACGCGGCCCGCGTTGAGCATCAGCGCATGCAGCAGGTCGAACTCGCGCGTGTGCAGCTGCAGCAGCTTGCCCGCCTTGCGCACGCTGCGCGCGGCCGGATCGAGTTCGATGTCCTGCACCTTCAGCACGTCCTGCGGCTGGCCGTGCGAGCGGCGCACCAGGGCGCGGAGGCGCGCCGCCAGTTCGTGCAGATCCACCGGCTTGACCACGTAGTCGTCGGCGCCGAGGTCCAGCCCCAGGATGCGGTCGGGCACCGCGTCGCGCGCCGTCAGCACCAGCACCGGCAGGTCAAGGCCCTGGGCTCGCACCGCGGCCAGCACCTGCAGTCCGTCCTTGTGCGGCAGGCCCAGGTCCAGCACGGCCGCGCCGTAGGCGCCGCTGCGCAGCTCGCGTTCCGCCGCATCGCCGGTGCGCACCCAGTCGACCTGGAAGCCGAGCTGGCGCAGCCCGGACTGCAGGCCGTCGCCGAGCAGGGCATCGTCTTCCGCGAGCAGGACGCGCATCGCTGGCTCAGTCGTCGTCGCCGGCGGTGACCTCGGGCACGCCGCTCAGCGCGTCGACCGGAGTCGACTGCCACTGCAGCCACCAGAAGCCCAGCACCGCGGCCAGCAGCACCGCGGCGATGCCGCGCCAGGGCGAGCGGATGCCTTCGGCCGCGGGCACGGGCTTGCGGCCGTGGAGCATGGCGCCGACCAGGTTCTCCTTGTGCAGCACGCTGCTGGCGACGACCGCGAGCACGTGCACGATCACGATGGCCAGCAGGGTGCTGGCGAGCGCCTCGTGCACTTCCTCGAACAGCTCGCCGCCGATTTCGTTGTAGCCCGCCCAGCCGCTGGCGACGGTGAGCGCGGCCAGCACCAGCAGGGCGATGATGGCCAGGGCGCCGGCCGGGTTGTGGCCAGTGTGGTGCTCCGGGTTGCGGGTCACCAGCGACTTCAGGTAGCCGGCCACGGCGCGTGGCCCGCGCACGAAATCGCTGAAGCGGGCGTGCGTCGTGCCCACCAGGCCCCACAGGATGCGGAAGGCCACCAGGCCCGCCATCGTGTAGCCGGCGGTGATGTGCACCAGCTGCCAGCGCTCGCTTTCGGCCGTGAGCCAGGCGATGCCGAAGCACAGGGCCAGCAGCCAGTGGAACACGCGCACCGGCGCGTCCCAGACCAGGGTGCGCGGACGCTCAGCGGGGAATGCGGACTTGGTGTTCATCGAAGTTTCCTTGGTCGGCCGACGTATGGCACGCGGCGCAGTTGGAGGGGCTCTTGACCGCCGGCAGCTTCCAGGTGGCGGCCGCGACCTCGCGGTGCTCGCGCTGGAACCAGGCGGACTGGGTGATGCGGTCCTGCGGCGGGGCCTCGCGCCCGCGCCTGGAGGTGCCCGCGTTGGCGGCCAGCCACTTCGTCAGCTCGCCGACGGTGGCGGCATCGAGCGAAGCATCGGTGCCGAAGTGGTGCGGCAGGTCCTGCATCAGGTGCTGCCACGACGCCGCGGGCAGCAGGCCCGGCGGGTACGCGACGTGGCAGGCCGCGCATTCGCTGCGGTACTTGGGCAGCAGTGGCACGGCCGCGCGCCGGTCGCCATCGGCGCGCACCGGGCTGGCGCTCGCCGCCGTGAGCAGGGCCAGCAGCGCGAAGGCCGTGGCGTGGAAGGGGAGGGTCATCTTGGGCGTCAGGTTCACTGTGGCACGCATGGGGGCCTCACTTGTTGAGCGTCATCAACCAGGCGAGGACGTCGGCCTTCTCGCCGGCGCTGCACTCGCGGCCCACCACGTCGTTGCAGTTGCGGCGGAACCATTTCTCCACCTTGGCGGGATCGGTGAAGCGCTCGGGGTTGAAGGCCGGCGCCAGCGCGGAGATCGGCTTGCCCGTCGCGGCGTGCTTGCCGGCCTGCGTGGGCGGCGCGCCGTGGCAGGAGGCGCAGGCCCACTCGCGCCCGTGCTTGCCGGTGAAGAACTGCTCGCCGCGTGCGGCGGCGGCGGTCGTGCCCGCCTGGCTGGCATAGCCGGCGGCGAGCTCGCCCGGCGTGGCTGCATGGGCCGCGCCGAGCGCGGCCACGGCTAGCGCGAGGCACAGGACGAGGGAAGGATGCTTTCGCAGGATCATTGGCAACTCCTTTGGCTGCCAATGATTCGCAGCGGCGCTTAGGGATTTCTTAACGCGTCATCGCCGCAGCGGCCGGCGCGGCGGCGGTGCGAGCGGGTCCGGCGCCCGCGCGAGCGGGGTGTTGGCCATGCGGCCAGTCCAGGCGGCAGCCGCGGGCTTGTCGCCCCGGAAGGAGCGCTCACCAGTGGCCGGTCTCCACGCGGATCGCCACTTCGCAGTCCTCGAAGATCTCCAGCTTGACGATGCGCACGCGCACGCCCAGCACGCCGGGCAGCTGCATCAGCCGGTACGCGAGCTTGCCGATCAGCGTCTCCAGCAGGTTCACGTGCACGGCGGTGCACTCCTCGATGATGATGCGGCGCACCTTGCGGTAGTCCAGGACGTGCATGATGTCGTCGTCGCTGGGCAGCAGCGGCTGGTTGCCCAGGTTCAGCTCCGCATCGACCTGGATCGGCTGCGGCGCCGATTTCTCGTGGTCCAGGATGCCCAGGTTGGCGTCGAAGCGCAGGCCCTCGAGGGTCAGGATCTGGTTGCCGGCCTGGGTCATGGAGCACCTTCCCCTGGGCTTTCCACGGTGTGAACGGCCCCTTCTTCCTGCAGGAAGGCGCGGGCATCGGCGGGTGGATGGGTGATGCGCATCACATCAGCGAAAAATCGCGGTCGAACTTCATCAGGTGCTGGCCGCCGTCGACCAGCAGCGTGGTGCCGGTGATCGCGCCGTTCTCCAGCGCGAAGCGCACGGCGTGCGCGACCTGCTCGGGGGTGGAGGACTGGCCGAGCGGCGACAGCTTGTGCAGCTGCTCGAAGCGCTCCGGCGCCAGCATGTGGCTGGTGAGCGTGAGTCCGGGCGCCACCCCGACGACGCGCAGCTGCGGCGCGAGCGCCTGCGCTAGCAGCGTGGTCGCGGCTTCCAGCGCCGCCTTCGACAGGGTGTAGCTGAAGAAATCCGGGTTCAGGTTCCACAGTTTCTGATCGAGAAGGTTGACCACGCAGCCCGTACTGCCGCGCTCCTGCAGGTGGGCCGCGAGGGCCTGGGCCAGCAGCACCGGCGCCGCCGTGTTGGAGGCCATGTGCGAGGCGAGCGAGGCTGGCGTGAAGCTGCGCGCATCGTCGTGTTCGAAGCGCGAGGCGTTGTTGACGATGGCATCCACGCTGCCGAAGCGCTGCACGACACGCGGCAGCAAGGCGCGCAGCTGCGCCTCGTCGGCCAGGTCGGCCTGGAAGGATTCGGACGGTGCATGGCGCGCGCAGTCGGCGACGGTCTGCGCGGCCTCCGCCGCCGAACCACGGTAGTGCACGCCGACTTGCCAGCCGGCGCCCGCCAAGTCGAGCGCGATGCTGCGGCCGAGCCGGCGCGCGCTGCCGGTGACCAGCACGGTGCGGGCGGGACGGCTGCTCATTCGCGGACAATGGCGGGGTGGAATCCCATCCATCCAGTGTAACGAGCGCGCTGCACAAGCTCATCGCCGAACAGGTGGCGCGCGCCGGCGGCTGGCTGCCCTTCGACCGCTACATGGCCCTGGCGCTGTACGCGCCGGGCCTGGGCTACTACGCCAACACGTCCCGCAAGTTCGGCACCATGCCCGGCACCGGCAGCGATTTCGCCACCGCACCGGAGATGAGTCCGCTGTTCGGCCAGAGCCTGGCGGTGCAGGTGGGCGAGGCCCTCCAGCACACGGGCACCCACGAGGTGTGGGAGTTCGGCGCCGGCTCCGGCGCGCTCGCGCGCGAACTGCTGCAGGCGCTCGGCCCGCGCGTGCAGCGCTACACGATCGTCGAGCTCTCGGCTGCCTTGCGGGAGCGCCAGCGCGAGGCCCTGGCGCTCTTCGCCGACCGTGTGCAGTGGGTGGCCGAGTTGCCCGATGCGCTGGCGGGCGTGGTGGTGGGCAATGAAGTGCTGGACGCCATGCCGGTGAAGCTGCTGGTGCGCAAGGAACAGGTGTGGCACGAACGCGGCGTCACCCTGCTGGAGGGCCGGCTGGCGTGGTCGGACGTGCTCACGCACCTGCGTCCGCCGGTGGAGCCCTCGGGCCCGCAGGACTACCTGACCGAGGTGCACCACCAGGCGCAGGCCTTCGTGCGCACCCTGGCCGAGCGCATGAGCGCGGGCGCCGCGTTCTTCATCGACTACGGGTTTCCCGAGGCCGAGTACTACCACCCGCAACGCCACATGGGCACGCTGATGTGCCACCGCGGCCACATGGCGGACACCGATCCCCTGGAGTCCCCGGGGGAGAAGGACATCACGGCGCATGTCGATTTCACCGGCGTGGCGGCCGCGGCGCAGGAGGCCGGGCTGCCGACGCTGGGCTACACGACGCAGGGCCGCTTCCTGGTCAACTGCGGCATCGGCGAGCGCATGGAGGCGGCCTCGCTGCAGGAGCAGGCGGCGGCGCAGCGCCTGGTGGCGGAACACGAGATGGGCGAGCTGTTCAAGGTGATCGCGTTCCAGCGCGGTCCTTTCTGGGACGCGATCGGCTTCCGCCACGGCGACCGCACCCACACGCTGTGAGTTTGCGGGCACACTGGGACTCTCCATGATTCGCTGGGTCATCGTCGTCTTCCTCGCGCTGGTGCTCATCAGCTGGTTCTCGCCCGTGCTGCAGAAGCTGGGCTTCGGCCGGCTGCCGGGCGACCTGCGCTTCAAGGTGTTCGGCCGCGAGCTGTTCATCCCGCTGACCTCGACCATCCTGCTGTCCATGCTGGCGGCGGCGATCGCCAAGTTCCTCTGAGTTCCATGAAAGCGTGCATCGACGTCGGCGGCACCAAGGTCGCCGTGAGCCTGAACACCGGCGCCGGGCTCGACCTCATCGCCCGGCGCAGCGAGCCGACCGCCAAGACCGGCAGCAACGATGTGCTGGCGCGGCAGGTGATCCGGCTGGCGGACGAGGCCTGCGCCGAGGCGGGCATCGACCCGTCGCGCCTGCAGCGAGCCGGCGTCTCGTCCGCCGGGCCCTTCGTGCTGAAGGCCGGTCTGGTGGAACTTGCCAGTCCCAACATCTGCGGCGGCATCGCCGGGCCGGCCCGCGGCCTGCCCAACGACTGGATGACCGCCACGCTGGAGGCGCCACTGCGCCACCGCTTCACGCAGGGCGTGCGCGTGGAAAACGACGCGGTGGCGGCGCTGGAGGCCGAGCGCCGCTGGGGCGCGCTGCAGGGCTTCGAGCATTGCGCGTACGTCACCTGGAGCACCGGGGTCGGCATGGGCCTGTGCGTGGATGGCCGGGTGCTGCGCGGCAAGAACGGCAATGCGGGACACGGCGGCCACATGTTCGTCAGCGACAACGACAATGCCCTGTGCGGCTGCGGCAACGTGGGCGACCTGGAGGCCCTGGTGGCCGGGAACGCGGTGGCTCGCCGTTTCGGCGCCGATGCGGCCACGCTGATGCAGCGCGCGAACAGTGGCGACGCCTCTGCGCTGGCCACGGTCGACGAGCTGTGCCGCGTGATGGGCCGCGCCTTCTACAACATCACCGTCCTGCTGGACCTGCAGCGCATCAGCGTGGGCGGCAGCGTGTTCCTGAACAACCAGGACCTGCTGCTGCCGCGGTTGCGGGCGCAGCTGGCGGGCAAGCTGCCCGCGCTGACGTCGGGGTGCGACATCGTCGCGGCCGGCCTGGGTGAGCGGGTCGGCGACTACGCGGCGCTCGCGCTGTTGGTCTGAAGCTGCTCCACGGCGTGGATGCGGGAACGCTGGATGCGTTCGCCGATCGCATCGCCCGCGAGCCCTTCCCCGCGCGCACGCTCCGCCACCACGGCGGTGTCCACCGAGCGCGCGGCCGCCAGCGCCGCCAGCAGACGGTCCCGCTGGGGATAGGGCGACTCCTCCAGCCCCAGCCGCCCGCGCGCATCGCATTCGCACGCCAGCAGCACCTGTTCGAAGCGCTGCGGCTTGCGGAAGGCATCGCAGCGCTCCAGCAACCGCACGACGGCGGCCGCGCCGAATTCGGCGCTGCGGTGGATGTTGCCGTGCTCGCGGGCCACCACGTCCGCCAGTTCGCGGCATTCGTTGGGCACCCGCAGCCGGTTGCAGACGTCCTTCAGCAGCTTCGCGCTGCGCTGCTCGTGGCCCGTGTGCTTCGGCAGCACGTCCTGGGGCGTGTTGCCCTTGCCCAGGTCGTGCGTCAGGCAGGCAAAGCGCACCGGCAGCGGCGCCTGCAGCCGCGCGCTCATGTCCAGCACCATCATGTTGTGCACGCCGGTGTCCACTTCCGGGTGGTAGTCGGCGCGCTGCGGCACGCCCCACAGGCGGTCCACCTCGGGCAGGATGCGATCCAGCGCTCCGCACTCGCGCAGCAGCGCGAACATGCGCGAGGGCCGCGCTTCCACCAGGCCGCGCGCCAGCTCCTGCCACACGCGTTCCGGCACCAGGTGGTCGGCTTCGCCCTCCTGCACCATCGTCCGCATCAGGTCGAGCGTTTCCGGCGCCAGGCTGAAGTCGTGGAACCGTGCCGCAAAGCGGGCCACGCGCAGGATGCGCACGGGATCCTCGCGGAACGATTCCGTCACGTGGCGCAGCACCTTGCGGCGCAGGTCCTGCTGGCCGCCGTAGGGATCGATCAGCGAGCCGTCTTCCGCCTGCGCGATCGCGTTGATGGTGAGGTCGCGCCGGGCCAGGTCCTGCTCCAGCGTGACGTCGGGCGAAGTGTGGAAGGTGAAGCCGTGGTAGCCGCGGCCGCTCTTGCGCTCGGTGCGCGCCAGCGCGTATTCCTCGCGCGTGTCGGGATGCAGGAACACCGGGAAGTCCTTGCCCACCGGCAGGTAGCCGGCGGCGATCATCCGGTCGGGAGTGGCACCCACCACCACCCAGTCGGTGTCGTTGACGGGCTGGCCCAGCAGGGCATCCCGCACCGCACCGCCGACCCGAAAGCTTCGCATCGGCGCAGTGTAGCTACCTCGCGGTGCGATACGGTTCGTCCATGGCCACGAAGTCGTGCTCTGCCAACGCCCCTTCGATCCACGCCTTCACGCCGGGCAGGGCGCACACGCGGCGGATGTAGTCGGTGACCGCGCCCGGCACCGGCAGCGCGTAGTTGCGCAGCCGCATGCACACGGGCGCATAGAACGCGTCCGCGATGCTGAACTCGCCGAACAGCATGGGGCCGCCGCTGCGCTCCAGCAGGCCGGTCCACATCTCGCAGATGCGCTGCACGTCGGCGCGGACCGCGGCCTGGTCGCGCCACAACAGCGCACCCACCTGCGGCAGCGACGCTTCGATGTTCATGGGGCAGTGGCTGCGCAGCGCGCCGAAGCCGGAGTGCATCTCCGCGACCACGCTGCGGGCCTGGGCGCGCACCCTGGCGTCGCGCGGCCACAGGGCCCGGTCCGGGAATTTCTCCGCCACGTATTCGGCGATCGCGAGGCTGTCCCAGATGGCCAGGCCGTCGTCCACCAGCACCGGCACGCGGCCCGCCGGGTTGACCTTGCGCACCTCGTTCTTGAAGCGCGAGTCGCCCTCGAAGGAGTCGAAGCGCACCAGGTGTTCCTGGAACGGGATGCCGGCCTGCGTCAGCAGCACCCAGGGGCGCATCGACCAGGACGAGTAGTTCTTGTTGCCGATGTAGAGCGTGAGCATGCGGACCTCCGGGACGGGAAACGGCAGCATGCTACCTGCGCCGCGCCGGCCATTGATGCCAAAACCCCGGGCGATTAATGCGCGCGCCGCGCCTTCGCCTTATCCTCGGGCCGCCACAGGGGACCACCGATGGACATGGACGAACTCACCCGGCTGCCGGTGCACGAGATCGCGCTGCGATTGCAGCAGCGGCGGCTGTCGTCGGTCGACCTCGTGGAGGCCTGCCTGGCGCGCATCGCCGCGCAGGATCCCAGGCTGCATGCCTACACCGAGGTCTACGCGCAGGACGCCCGGCTGGCCGCGCACGGGGCCGATGCCGCGATCCGCTCGGGCCATGCGGTCGGGCCGCTGCACGGCGTGCCGATCGCGTTGAAGGACCTGGTCGAGCTGGAAGGCAAGGTGGTGACCGGCGGCAGCGAGGCCTGGAAGGACCGGCACGCCACCCGCACCGCGACGCTGGCGAAGCGACTGGTCGCGCAGGGCCTGGTCGTGCTCGGCAAGACCCACACGGTGGAATTCGCCATGGGCGGCTGGGGCACCAACAGCCGCCGCGGCACGCCCTGGAACCCGTGGGATGCGGACCGCGCGCGCACGCCCGGCGGCTCCAGCAGCGGCTCGGGCGTCGCCGTCGCGGCCGGCCTCGCGCCCTGGGCGGTGGGCACCGACACCGGCGGCTCGGTGCGCCTGCCTTCCTCCTGGTGCGGCCTCACGGGCCTGAAGACCACCATCGGCCGCGTGAGCACGCACGGCGTGCTGCCGCTGAGCCCCACGCTGGACACGCCCGGACCCATGGCGCGTTCGGTCGAGGACGCGGCGCTCCTGTACACCTTGATGCAGGGTCCGGATCCGCTGGACCCGCTCACGCGCGGGCTGCCCTATCTGGATCCGATGCCGACGCTGCGGCGCGGGGTGCGCGGCCTGCGCCTCGCGCGCATGCCGCAAGCGGAGGGCCAGCATGCATCGGCCGACGTGCTCGCAGCCTATGAGGGTTCCCTGGCGGAACTGGAGCGGCTGGGCGCGCAGATCGTGGAGGTGCAGTTGCCCTTCCGCTTCGCCGACGTCGCCGCGTTCAACCTGCGGATCATGGCGGCCGAGAGCTACGCGCTGTACCACGCGCTGATCGACGACGAGGCGGCCCCGCTCGATCCGCACGTGCGGCCGCGGATCGCCGCCGGCCGCCAGCTGAGCGCGCGTGACTACATCGAGGCGCTGCGCCTGCGCGAAACGATGAAGCAGCAGTTCGCCGCGGCGATGGAGGGCATCGATGCCTTGCTGACCCCGACGACCCTGACCACCGCCCTCCCGCTGGACGAGGTGGACCAGACGCAGTCGCCGGCGCACTTCACACGTTTCGCCAATTTCCTGGACCTCACGGCGCTGGCGCTGCCCAACGGCGCCGATGCGGCCGGCCTTCCGACTTCGCTGCAGGTCGTCGGCCGCGGCTGCGACGAGGCCATGGCCTTGCGCATCGGCTGGGCCCTGCAGCAGGCGACCGACTGGCACCTGCGCCGCCCGCCCGGCTGAGAGAGGGGCTCAGCCGGGTCCGCCGCGCCGCACGCCCAGGCGGCGCAACGGCCCTTCCAGCATCAGGATGCCGAGCACGACCAGCGTAGCCAGCGCCGCGGTCATCTCGCGCCCGAGCCCTGCCGCGATGCCGATGGCGGCGGTCATCCAGACGCCCGCCGCGGTGGTGAGGCCGTGCACCTGCTCCTCGCGCTCCAATTTCAGGATCGCGCCCGCGCAGACGAAACCGACGCCTGCCAGCAGGCCCTGCAACACGCGGCTGAGACCATCGGGACCGAGGCCGCTTTGCAGCGACACCACCACGATGAGCGCCGAGCTCGCCGCCACCAGCATGTGGGTGCGGATGCCCGCGGCCTTGCCCTGGTGCTCGCGCTGCAGCCCGAGCAGGCCGCCGAGCAGCGCCGCCAGCAGCAGGCGCAGCACCAGCTGCGTCACCTCGCGCGCGCCGCCGAGGTCGGAGAATTCCTCGACGACGGTCTGCAGGACGGTGTCCCACGTCGCCATGGGACCCTCAGGGCAGGTCGGCGCTGGGGGCGGGCAGGGCCGTGTCGCGCGGGGAGATCATCCCCAGCCGCGCCTTCAGCGACTGCGGCTGGCCGGTGAGGATCGCCGCGTAGAAGGTGGTGTTGGCCAGCACTTTCTTGACGTAGTCGCGCGTTTCCTGGAAGGGCACGTTCTCCGCCCAGGCCGCGCCTTCGACCACCGGCCCGTTGCGCCAGGCGCGCGCCCGGCTCGGGCCCGCGTTGTAGGCGGCCGCCGCCAGCGGCATCGAGCCGCCGAAGTCGTCCAGCACCAGCTTCAGGTAGCCGCTGCCGATGGCGATGTTGGTGTCGCGATCCTGCAGCTGGTCGGCGCGGAACCCGTCGATGCCCAGCTTGCGCGCGGTCCAGCGCGCCGTGGCGGGCATCACCTGCATCAGGCCGGAGGCGCCGACGCTGGAGCGCGCGTCCATCACGAAGCGGCTTTCCTGGCGGATCAGGCCGTACATGTAGGCGGGGTCGAGGGCGATGTCCCGCGCGCGCCGCACCACCGCCTCGCGATAGGGCGTGGGAAAGCGCTGCTCGAAGTCGAATTCGCCCTTGGTGCGCTCGCTGGTGTTGATGCAGCGGTCCCAGACCTCGCGGTCGCACGCGAACTGCGCCGCGGCCAGCAGCTCGCGGTCTTCCAGGCCGCCCGGGCGGTGCAGGTTGGTCGTGTAGTTCCACTCGCGGTTGCCCTCCGCGCGCAGCCCCATCGCGATGGCGTACAGCGCGCGATTGAGCCCCGGGTCCTGGCGGGCGAGCTTCTTCTCTTCGTCGGTCAGCGGCGCCGGCTTCGCGGGGACGGTGATCTTCTGGCCCAGTTCCTCCAGCGCCAGCTGCTCGTAGAAGCCCCGCGGCGAGGCGATGGACGCCAGCAGCTTCTGGGCCTCGGCCCGCTGCGCTTCGGAGTTGCCGGTGCCCAGCAGCGCGCGCGCCTTCCAGTACACCCAGGTGGGTTCCGACTTCGCGTCGTCGCCCATGGCGTTCACGGCCTCCAGCACGTTGCGCCAGTCGGCGCCCTTGGGCGCGCGCAGCGCGGCCCGCACCTTCCACCCGAGGAGTTCGTCGCTCAGGTGCTTGTCGCGTTCCACCTTGGAGAAATAGGCATTGGCTTCGGGCAGCACGCGCTGCGCCGCCTGCCGGCCGATCACGCCCCAGATCCAGTCGCGTTCCTCGGGATGCAGCTGCGGGCCCCACTTGTTCTCCAGCTGCGCCGCGGCGTTCTCCACGTCGCTGGTCGCCAGCTTGATCAGCGCCAGGCCCACCAGCTCGCGCCGGGTGCGTGAGGCCGCGAACACCTTGCTGGTGATGAAGTGGGTGGGGCTGGCATTGAGTTCGGCCAGCAGCGGCAGGGCCTCGGGCTTGACGATTTCCAGCGCACCCGCGGCGGCCTTCAGGCGGTTGGCCTCGATAGCCTGGCGCGCCTTGCGCCACGCATCCGACGCCGTCAGCCGGTGCGGGCCCATGCCCTTGCCCAGCAGGGTGGATGCCGCCAGGGTGCAGCCGTCGTCGGCGTCGCGCAGGGACAGCCAGAGCCGGCGCACGTCCTCGGACACGGCCGGCAGCGAGGCCGGTTCGCGCTGCGCCTGCACCAGCAGCGCGTAGCAGCGGACCTCGCGGTCGTCCTTCATGCGGAACTTGGGATATTCCTGTGCGAACGTGTCCCATTCACGGCGCTGGCCCAGCAGTTGCAGCCAGTCGTTGCGCATCCGGTCTTCCTGGTAGGTGCCGGCGTAGCGGGTGAAGAACTGCTGGATCTCCTGCGCGCCGGCCGTGTCGAGGCGCGCGCGCAGCTCCCAGTAGGCGGCCCAGGGCTCCAGCACATGGCCCTGCGCCAGTGGCAAAAGCTGGGCGAGGCGGGGCTTGTTGCCCTGGCGGAAGGCGTCCTGCATCTGCAGCAGGACCTCGTCCCGGGGCTGCGCCTGGGCGCAACCAAGCAGCGCGACGGCCAGGGATGCCAGAATCGTTCTCAACTTCATCGGGGAATTATGGACAGGTCGGACGAAAAAAAGGCTCTGCGCCAGCAACTCATTGATCAACGCCTCAAGATGCCGGATCGCCTACGGCGCGCCGATCTTTTGCAGCAGGTGATGCGCATCTGGCTCGTGGGACGCCCCGACACCGTGATCGGGGCGTACTGGCCGATCAAGGGCGAGTTCGATCCGCTGCCGGCGCTGCACCGCTGGAAAGAGGACGGCGAGCTGCTGGACCAGGCCCAGTTGCGCCGCATCGGACTGCCCGTGGTCGACAAGCTCCATCAGACGCTGAAGTTCCATGCCTGGTTCCCGGGCTGCCCGATGGAAGAAGACGCCTATGGCATTCCCAAGCCGAAGGACACCGAGGTGGTGGTCCCCACGCTGCTGTTCGTGCCCTGCGTGGGGTACAGCGTGGGCGGCTTCCGGCTGGGCTACGGCGGCGGCTTCTACGACCGCACGCTGGCGCTGCTGCAGCCCAAGCCGTTCACCGTGGGCCTGGGATTCGCCCAGGGCTTCCTCCCCGACCTGGAGCCCGAGGCCCACGACATCCCGCTCGACGCCATCCTGAACGAGCTCGGGGTGGTCTGGCCGATCCCGCTCGGAGGCTGACGCCTCAGTCGATGTTGTCCACCGTGTCCGGGTCCGGCACTTCCCCGATGGTCTGCCGCGTGATCCGGCTCTGCGTCATCAGCCAGTCGCAGAAGGCGCGGATCTCCGGCCGCTGCGCGCTCCGCGGTCCCACGAGCAGCCAGTAGGCCATGGGCGAATCCATGCGCAGCTTGGGCAGCGGCTCGATCAGGTCGCCATTCGCCAGGCTCTCGGCCACCAGCGGCAGGCGTGCGAGCACGACCCCCTGGCCGGAGAGCGCCGCCTGCACCATCTGGTAGGCGTAGTTGAAATAGAGCCACCGCTTGGGTTGCAGCCGGTTGAGGCCATGCTCGTCGAACCAGCGCCGCCAGGTCAGCCATTCCAGGTGGGTCTGGTGCGCATCGCCCGCCTCGATCAGTGCGAAGTGCGCCACGTCCGCCGGCTTGGTGAGCGTCTGGCCGCCCTTCAACAGCCAGGGACTCACCACCGGCGTGAGCTGTTCGCCGAACAGGCGGACCGCCTGCGGCGGCATCGCCGCCATCGGCCCGTAGCGCAGCGCCAGGTCGACGTCGGCGACCTCCAGGTCCAGCGCGCTGTCGGTGGCGTCGATGCGGATGTCGATGTCGGGGTTGTCGCGCTGGAATTGCTCCAGCCGCGGGATCAGCCACATCGAGGCGAAGGAAGCGAAGGTGGTGAGGGCCACGGCCCGCCGGCCCGCGCTCTGGCGGATCTGGCGCACCGCGCCGTCGATGCGAGGCAGCGATTGCGACACCGCCATGAGCAGCTGCGCGCCGGCGCTGGTGAGTTCCACCGCCCGCGTGTGGCGCAGGAACAGGCTCACGCCCACTTCCTCTTCCAGCGCCTGGATCTGCCGGCTCACCGCGGATTGCGTCAGCGCCATCTCCTCCGCGGCGGCGCGGAAGTTCAGGTGGCGGGCCACGGCGTCGAAGGCGCGCAGGTGCCCGGCGGAGATCGGGCGGGTGCGCAGGTGGGTCTGCGAGTGCTGCATGGCGGGTCCGGCGATTGATGCGGATGTGGAATCAATAGCGTAGCGGTATTTCATTGGACCGCCAAGCGGGCGTGACCGATCATTCCATTCCGAAAAGCCATCGCTGGAGATCGCCATGAACGAACGTTCCGCCGCCCGCTTCCTTGCCTCCGCCCCTGCCGCTGCCCTGCCGGGCACGTGGAAGCTGGTGCGCGGCCGCGCGGTCACGCTGCGTCCGGCCACCGATGGCATCCTGCGCATCGCCCACGGCCAGGTCTGGGCCACCGTCGACGGGCCGCACGGTCGCGCGCCCGACGACAGCGGCGACCACGTGCTGCAGGCCGGCCGCTCCATGTACGTGCGCGCCGGCCAGCGCGTGGTGATCGAGGCCTGGAACGCCAGCGGCGCTTCCTACTTCGCCTGGGACCCGGTCTACGCCACCGCGTTGGCCGCGGGCCCGCGCCTGAACACGGCGGTGGTGTTGCAGCCGCTGGCGGACCTGCGCCTGGCCCTGGGCCTGGCCGGTCGCGCGCTCGGCCAGCTGGGCCACGGGCTGGTCCAGGTGGCCTGGCATGCCACGCGCGGCGGCGCCCGGCCGCCGTCCGCGGGTCGCCGCCACGGTCTCGCCGGCTAGCGCGCGAACGCGGGCGTTCAACAATGCGTAATGAATTACGCTAGGTAGAATCGCCCGCATTCACGCGCAAGCAGGGAGACCCATGAGCAAAGCCTTCGCGAGCCAGGCGGACCTGGCCGACAAGAAGATCACCTTCGAGCAGCTGTCGTCCCATTGCTGGGCCTACACCGCCGAGGGCGACCCGAACTCCGGCGTGATCGTCGGCGACCAGTTCGTGATGGTCAGCGACGCCACCGCGACGCCCGCGATGGCGCGCGACCTGATCGCGCGCATCCGCACGGTCACCGACAAGCCGATCAAGTACGTTCTGCTGACGCACTACCACGCGGTGCGCGTGCTGGGCGCGAGCGCCTATTTCGCCGAGGGCGCGACCGAGATCATCGCCAGCCAGGGCACCTACGAACTGATCGCGGAGCGCGGCAAGGAGGACATGCAGTCCGAGATGGACCGCTTCCCCCGCCTGTTCCGCAATGCCGAAAGCGTGCCGGGCCTGACCTGGCCGACGCTGGTCATCGGCGGCGGGGACCCGACCCGCGGCGAGCTGCCCGGCAAGCTCACCGTGGACCTCGGCGGCGTCAAGGTGCAGATCTGGTCGCCCGGCCACGGCCACACGCGCGGCGACACCATCGCCTGGGTCGAATCCGAGCAGGTGCTGTTCTCGGGTGACCTGGTCGAATACAACGCGGGCGTCTACACCGGCGATGCCCAGCTCGCCGAATGGCCGGCCACGCTGGAGGCGCTGCGCGCGCTGAAGGCCGAGGCGCTGGTGCCCGGACGCGGCGAGGCGATGAAGGGCAACGCGGAAGTCAATCGCGCGCTCGACTACACGAAGCGCTGGGTCGAGACCCTGTTCGCCTGCGCCCGGGAAGCGGCGGCCGCCAACATGGACCTGAAGGCCGCCATGGCGCACACGCGCAAGGCGATGGACCCGGTGTTCGGCAACGTGTTCATCTACGAACACTGCCTGCCCTTCGACGTCAGCCGGGCCTACGACGAGGCCAAGGGCATCAAGAACCCGCGGGTCTGGACGGCCGAGCGCGACAAGGAGATGTGGGCGTCGCTGCAGCCGTGAGGAGCAGGGTCGCCTTGTAGGTGACTGACTACAAGTTGCTCTCACGCCGGACGACAGGGCCGCCGCGGGCACTTTCCTAAGCTGGGCAGCCGGCGCTTCGCGCGCCCTGTCCACAGAGGAGACCGCCATGTCCAACGACGACAAGCCCGTTCCGCGCGTCCTGCAGCAGCAGCCGCAGCGCGAGAGCGACCCGCAGCAGCAGCGCGCCGGCGCCACCGACCTCCAGCCGCAGGGCGAAGGACAGGTGGAAGGCGAGGGCAGCTACAGCGCCACGCGCGACTACCAGAAGAACATCAAGGACTACCTCGACAAGGCCGACGTCGCCAAGGACGCCGAGGCGTCGAAGCCGCGCTCCGAGTCGGAAGCCAGCGAGCTCGAGGAAGCCGAGCGCGAGGGCAAGTCGCACTCGCGCGGCGAGCGCTGATCAGCGCGCCGGCACCGCACGCCGGGCCGCGGCCAGCGCGGCCAGGGCGAGCAGCGTGAGCACGAGGGCGAGCCCCGCCGTGCCGCCGTTCTCCAGGGCCGAGCCGCTCGCGACCGGTCCCAGCGTGCCGCCCCAGGTGTAGCCGGTGATCATCGCGGCCGTGCCGCCCGCCGTCGCGCGGTCGGCGAATGCGTGCGCGACCTGCACCATGGTGAGGGTGTAGAGGGCGCCGCCGACACCGCCCCACACCAGGCCCGAGGCCCACAGGATCCAGGGCGCCCGCACGGCGAAGGCCATGGCGAGGCTGGCGGCCAGCAGCGCGAGCGCGGCACCCGTGAACACCGTGCGCAAGGGGAAGCGGTCCGCCGCCCAGCCCGCGGGGTACTGCAGCAGGAAGCTGCCGACGCCGATCACGCCGGCGACGCTCGCGGCGGCGCGCAGGCTCATGCCGGATTCCGACGCATGCGCCGCTCCGACCGCGCCCAGACCGGCCTCGAACACGCCGCCGCAGAAAGCAAGCAGCGCCAGCCACGGCACCAGCCGAAGCGCCTGCACCGTGCCGGTCGGCGCGCCCGTCCGCTCCTTCGGCTCGTGCGCCGGCGCCGTCACGGCCAGCAGCAGGCAGGCCGCGACCATCGCCACACCCAGCCACAGCACGTGGCGCGCTTCCAGGCGCAGCAACCCGGGCAGGAACGGACCCAGGGCCAGCGCGCCGCCCAGCGCCGTCTGGTACAGGCCCATGACGCGCCCGCGCATGGCGGGCGGAGCTTCTTCGGCCAGCAACGCTTCCGTGGTGTTCCACAGCGCCGCGGCGCCGGTCCCCGCCACCACCGAGGACAAGGCCCAGACCGCCACGGAGTCGGTCAGGGCATAGCCCAGGACGCCCGCGAGTTGCAGCACCGCGCCGGCCCGGTAGCAGCGCAGCGTGCCCCAGCGCGCCAGCAGGCGCGGCATCACCGGGATCAGCAGGCCCACCATCATGAAGGACACCATCGCGAACGCGCCGATGAAGGTGGTGCCGCGGCCGGCCTTTTGCAGCAGCACAGCCAGCACCGGGCCGATCATGGAGAAGGCGGTGACGATCAGCGTCGTGGCGGCGCCCAACCGCCAGACCAGCGCCAACCCCGGAGCGCCGGCGTTCACGGTTGCTGGGCCATCAGGTCGCGCAGGTCGCGCTGGTAGGCGCGCAGCCGGCGCACGGCCTGCTCGCGCTGCGCCGCGGTCGTGCTCTGGTGCACCAGGGCGAACGTAGTGCAGCCTTCCTGCAGCAGCGCCTCCTGGTGGGCCCGGTAGGCCGGATCGGGCGACACCTCGGCATGGTCAATCCAGGTGCGCACCAGGGTGCGGGCTTCCGGTTCCGGCATCCCGCCGGCGGCCGTGAGGCGGTGCAGCACCTGCAGCAGCTCGTGCTGGCGGCGCTGCCGCTCCCCCAGTGCGCGCGCCGGGTCGAAGGCGGACTGCTCGATGCGCTGGCGCAGCACCGCGCGCTGCGGTTCGTCCAGCCGGCCGTAGATCATCTCGATGCGTTCCAGCAGCTGCTGGAAGCGCTTGTCGTGCCGCTCGGGCGGCGGCAGCTTGACCCAGTCCTGCTCGAATTGCTCGTTGTTGCGGCGGAACTTGCGCCCGAGGTGCCGCAGTTCCCGGCCGGTCAGGCTGGCTCCCAGGGCCACGATGCCCGGCTCCGCGTTGCCGGCCACCGCGTGCAGGCGGTCGCGCGCCTCCGCCACCACGCCGCAGGCCTGCTGGGCGGTGATCTCGCCGGGTGCCATGCGCTCCGTGCGTTCGAGCAGTTCCACGACCCGCGGCAGCTCCTGCTGCCGGTGCCAGGCCAGCAGGCGCGCGAGCTCGTCGCGCATGCGCGGCGCCTGTTCGGCGCTGAAGTCGATGTAGCCGTCCAGCCACCAGTAGGACAGCGTGGGCAGCGCGTTGTAGCCGAGCTTGATCGCGCTGCAGGCGGACAGCGCCAGGCAGAGGGCGAGCGCAAGGATAATGCCGCCGATACGGGTGGGGTCCATCGACTTCATGGGTACGAAGGGTACGTGAATGACAGCAGTTGATGTGGTGGTGATGGCGGCCGGCAAGGGCACGCGCATGAAGAGCCGGACGGCGAAGGTCCTGCACCGGCTGGCCGGCCGGCCCCTGATCCAGCACGTGATGGACACGGCCCACGCGCTGCAGGCGCGGCGCACCATCGTCATCACCGGCCATGGCGCCGACGAGGTCGAGGCCTGGCTGCGCCATTCGGCCGCCGCCGCCGGCGCGCCCGCTCCCGACTTCGTGCGGCAGGAGCCGCAGCTGGGCACCGGCCACGCGGTGCAGCAGGTGGTGCCCGTGCTGCCGGACGACGGCATCGCGCTGATCCTCAATGGCGACGTGCCCCTGATCCGCCCCGAGACCCTGCAGGCGCTGGTGGACAAGTGCGGCGGCACGCGGCTCGCGCTGCTGACCGTGCAGATGACCGACCCCGCGGGGTACGGGCGCATCGTGCGGCGCGGCGACGTGGTCCAGGCGATCGTGGAGCACAAGGACGCCAGCGCGGAGCAGCGGGCGATCACGGAGGTCTACACCGGCTTCATGGCCGTGCCTGCGGCCAAGCTGAAAACCTGGCTCGCGCGCCTGACCAACGACAACGCGCAGAAGGAGTACTACCTCACCGACATCGTGAAGTTCGCGGTCGCGGACGGTTGCCCGGTGGTGGCCTCGCCGGCCGCCGAGCCGGTGGAGGTGGACGGCGTCAACAGCCCGCTGCAGCTGGCGCAGCTCGAGCGCGCCTACCAGCTGCGGCAGGCCCGCGCGCTGATGGAGCAGGGCGTGCGGCTGGCGGACCCGGCGCGCTTCGACGTACGCGGCACGCTCGCCTGCGGCCAGGACGTGGAGATCGACGTCAACTGCGTCTTCGAGGGCGACGTGCGCCTGGGCGACAACGTCCGGATCGGGCCGAACTGTTACCTGTCCAACGTGCGCGTCGCCGACAACGCGATACTCCATGCCTTCACCCACGTGGAGGGCGAGGCGCAGGGCGTGGAGATCGGCGAAGGCGCGCTGGTGGGGCCGTTCGCGCGGCTGCGTCCCGGCGCGAGGCTGGGCCCGGAGGTGCACATCGGCAACTTCGTGGAGGTGAAGAACTCCAGCATGGCCCGCGGCGCCAAGGCCAACCACCTGGCCTACCTGGGCGACGCCACGGTCGGCGAACGGGTGAACTACGGCGCCGGCAGCATCACGGCCAATTACGACGGCGCCAACAAGCACCGCACGGTGATCGAGGCCGACGTGCACGTCGGCAGCAATTGCGTGCTGGTGGCGCCGGTGACGGTCGGCCAGGGCGGCACGATCGGCGCCGGCTCCGTCGTCAGCAAGAGCACCGAGCCCGGTGCGCTGACGGTGTCGCGCGCCAGGCAGGTGAGCCTGGCGAACTGGCAGCGACCGAAGAAGCAGCCCAAATGATTCCGACGCTGCCTGGCCGGCGTCGACACGCCTGCGGCATTCGCTGAAAATGGGCGCCCATCGCCACAGCCGGAGTTCGCAATGAAGGATGCCGCCCAGATCCGAGCCAGCGTTCAGCGCGTGTCCGAATCGCTCGGACAGAGTGCGCCCAAGGCCAAGCCGGACGTGCCGGCGCGCGCGGTGTGGCAGGGCGGCCTGTCCGTCCAGCTCGTCACCGACAAGCCGCAGGCCCTGCTCACGGACATGCCCACGGCACTCGGCGGCGAGGACCTGGCGCCCGCGCCGGGCTGGTACCTGCGCGCGGCCGCGGCTTCGTGCCTGGTGACGACGATCGCCATGCACGCCGCCGTGCGCGGCATCGCGCTGCGGCGGCTGGAGGTGGAGGCACGCAGCGACTCCGACCCGCGCGGACTGCTCGGGTGCGCGGACGGCGTGCCGCCGGGACCGCAGCAGCTGTCGATGGAAGTCGTGATCGAGGCCGACAGTGCCGATGCCCAGGCCCTGCAGGACCTGGTGGCCTATGCCGATGCCCATGCCCCGATGTCCGGGGCGCTGCGCAGGCCGCTGCAGGTCAGCTCCACGATCCGCTAGCCCAACGCGCAGCCGCTCGCCGCCTGACGCCTAGGTCCGGGCGGGCAGCGGGATGCGCGGACGGAACTTCGCGCGGCGCACCGAGAAGAAGGCCTTCACGTTGCGCACGTTCGCGTCGCTGGTGAACAGGCGCTGCGCGAGCGCCAGGTAATCGGGCATGTCGCGCGCGACCACGATCAGGATGAAGTCCGGCCCGGGCGAGACCCGGTAGCACTGCTGCACGGCATCGTCCGCCCCCACCCGCTGCTCGAAGGCATCCTGTTCCTCGTTGCCCTGGCGGTCCAGCGAGATTTCGACCACGGCTTCGAGCCCGTGGCCCAAGGCGTCCGCCAGACGCTGCGGGTTGAGGACCGCGATCTCGCGCTCGATCAGGCCGGCGTCGCGCAACCGTTTCACCCGCCGCAGGCAGGTGGCCGGGGAGATGTGCACCTTGGCGGCCAGGTCCTGGTTGCTCAGGGCGCTGTCGTCCTGCAGTTGGCCCAGGATCGCGAAATCGGTGGAATCCAATTCGACATTCGATGACATGTCGGCATTTTATTTCGCAATGGCCATGGGGCGCTTGAAAATTCCAAAATGACAGAAATTTAGCAAGCATCTTGCGGTTCCGCCCCTCTAAAGTCGGCGCATTCCAGTCCCTGAGGTACATTCATGTGCGGCATCGTCGGCGCGGTTTCCACGCGCAACATCGTTCCCATCCTGGTCCAGGGCCTGCAGCGCCTGGAGTACCGGGGCTATGACTCCTGTGGCGTCGCCGTCTATGCCGGAGGACTGAAGCGGGCCCGCAGCACCGCGCGCGTGGCCGAACTGATGGCGCAGGTGGAGTCCGAACACATCGAAGGCGGCACCGGCATCGCCCACACCCGCTGGGCCACGCACGGGGCGCCGGCGGTGCACAACGCGCACCCGCATTTCAGCCACGGCCCCGGCGAGAACGCGGCGGCCGGACCGGGACGCGTCGCGCTGGTCCACAACGGGATCATCGAGAACCACGACGAACTGCGCGCCGTGCTGAAGGCCAAGGGGTACCGCTTCACCAGCCAGACCGACACGGAGGTGATCGCGCACCTCGTCGACAGCCTGTACGAGGGTGACCTGTTCGAGGCGGTGAAGGCCGCGACCGCCCAACTGCACGGCGCCTATGCCATCGCCGTGTTCTGCAAGGACGAGCCGCATCGCGTCATCGGCGCGCGCCTGGGCTCGCCGCTGGTGCTGGGCGTCGGCAAGGAGGAGAACTTCCTGGCGAGCGACGCGATGGCCCTGGCCGGCGTCACCGACCAGATCGTCTACCTGGAAGAGGGCGACCTGGTGGACCTGCAGCTGGGGCGCTACTGGATCGTCGACCGCAACCACAAGCCGGCGACGCGGCCGGTGAAGACGGTGCAGGCGCACAGCGGCGCTGCCGAACTGGGCCCGTACCGTCACTACATGCAGAAGGAGATCTTCGAACAGCCGCGTGCCATCGCCGACACGCTGCAGGGCGTCGAGCAGGTGACGCCGGAGCTGTTCGGCGATGGTGCCTACCGGGTGTTCAAGGAGATCGACTCCGTCCTGATCCTGGCCTGCGGCACCAGCTACTACAGCGGCTGCACCGCCAAGTACTGGCTCGAGTCGATCGCCAAGATCCCGACGCAGGTGGAGATCGCCAGCGAATACCGCTACCGCGAGAGCGTGCCCAATCCGCGCACCCTGGTGGTGACCATCAGCCAGTCGGGCGAGACGGCCGACACGCTGGCGGCGCTGAAGCATGCGCGCTCGCTCGGCATGGAGCACACGCTCACGGTGTGCAACGTGTCCACGTCCGCCATGGTGCGCGAATGCAAGCTCGCCTACATCACGCGCGCCGGCGTGGAAATCGGCGTCGCCTCGACCAAGGCCTTCACCACCCAGCTGGCGGGCCTGTTCCTGCTGACGCTGGCGCTGGCGCAGGTGCGCGGCAAGCTGGCCGCAGCCGATGAAGCGCAGCACCTGAAGGACATGCGCCACCTGCCCACCGCGCTGCAGGCCGTGCTGGCGCTGGAGCCGCAGGTGATCAGCTGGGCGCAGGACTTCGCCAACAAGGAGAACGCGCTGTTCCTCGGGCGCGGCATGCACTACCCGATCGCCCTGGAAGGCGCGCTCAAGTTGAAGGAGATCAGCTACATCCACGCCGAGGCCTACCCCGCGGGCGAGCTCAAGCACGGGCCGCTGGCGCTGGTCACCAGCGAGATGCCGGTGGTGACGGTGGCGCCGAACGATGCGCTGCTGGAAAAGCTCAAGTCCAACATGCAGGAAGTGCGCGCGCGCGGCGGCGTGCTGTACGTGCTGGCCGACGCGGACAGCCGCATCGAAAGCAGCGAAGGCGTGCACGTGATCCGCATGCCCGAGCACTACGGCACGCTCAGCCCGCTGCTGCACGTGGTGCCGCTGCAGCTGCTGGCGTACCACACGGCACTGGCGCGCGGAACCGACGTGGACAAGCCGCGGAATTTGGCGAAGAGCGTGACGGTGGAGTGACGGGGGACCGTGAGGTCCGCGCAGCAGCGTCTCTGATCCTTTCCCCTGCAGACTGACCTCGACGTGTCAATCTAGGCGATTGGACATGCCTCAACCTTCACGGGAAGTCCCTTCGCATTCGAAAGCAGCCGGAGGTGAGCTCAACGATGGGGTAGGGCGCCCGCGGGAAAACCCCAGTCCATTCGCTGTCGATTTCGCCAGGCGTGGTTCGTCGTCATGGAGAGCCGGGCGTGCCGCCCGCCGTCATGCAGGCCGATGCGGGTCGCCGGCATGGCCATGGACGAGCCCGCGATCCCCTGGAGAATGCAAGTGGCCAGCAAGAACACGATCTGCCTCTGGTACAACCGCGACGCCCTCGAAGCTGCGCGGTTCTATGCGGAGACCTTTCCCGACAGCAAGGTCGGCGCCGTGCACCGGGCGCCGGGCGACTTTCCATCCGGCAAGGAGGGCGACGTCCTCACCGTCGAATTCACCGTGATGGGCATTCCCTGCGTCGGGCTGAATGGCGGGCCGGCGTTCCAGCACGACGAGGCGTTCTCGTTCCAGGTGGCGACCGACGACCAGGCGGAAACCGACCGCCTGTGGAACGCGATCGTCGGCAACGGCGGGCAAGCCAGCGCGTGCGGCTGGTGCAAGGACAAGTGGGGCCTGTCCTGGCAGATCACGCCCAGGGCGCTCCTGGCGGCCATCACGGACCCGGACCGTGCCGCGGCGAAGCGGGCCTTCGACGCCATGATGCAGATGGGGAAGATCGACATCGGCAGGATCGAGGCCGCACGGCGGGGCTGAGCATGAACATGCAGGCTGATTCCGAAGGAGAGGGCGCGCGCAAGCGCTGGTGGGCGCTGTACGTGCTGTGCCTGGGCGTGCTGATGATCGTGCTGGACACGACGATCGTGAACGTTGCCCTGCCGTCCATCCGCACGGACCTGGAGTTCACCGAAACATCGCTCGTGTGGGTCGTGAACGCCTACATGCTGACCTTCGGCGGGTTCCTGCTCCTGGGCGGAAGGCTGGGCGACCTGTTCGGGCAGCGACGGATGTTCCTGGTGGGCATTGCGCTGTTCACGGCTGCATCTCTCGCCTGCGGCGTCGCCCCGACGCAGTTCGCGCTGGTGGCGGCGCGCGCCGTGCAGGGCCTGGGCGGCGCCGTGGTGTCGGCGGTCGGCCTGTCGCTGATCATGACGATGTTCACGGACACGGGCGAGCGGGCCCGCGCCATGGGCGTCTACGGTTTCGTCTGCGCGGGCGGCGGCAGCGTGGGAGTGCTGCTGGGAGGCGTGCTCACCACGTTGCTGGACTGGCGCTGGATCTTCCTGGTGAACCTGCCGATCGGGGTTGCCGTGGCGCTGCTGTGCCGGGCGCTGATCGCGCCGGGGCAGCGCGACCTGAGCCGCCGTCTCGATGGGGCGGGCGCGGTTCTGGTCACCAGCGCATTGCTGGTGGCGGTCTACGCCGTGGTGAATGCGAACGACGCGGGATGGACCTCGGCGCGGACGCTCGGCCTGCTCGCCGCATCCGTCGTGCTGGGGGCGCTCTTCATCGCCGTGGAGCGCCGCGTGGCGCAGCCGCTCATGCCGCCGGGCCTGTTCGCGCACCGGAACCTGGCCGTCGCGAACGTGTCCGGCGTGCTGTGGGCGGCGGCGATGTTCGCCTGGTTCTTCATGTCGGCGCTCTACATGCAGCTCGTGCTGGGGTACACGCCCATGCAGGTGGGCCTGTCGTTCCTGCCCGGGAACCTGATCATGGCCTTCATGTCGCTGGGCGCGTCGGCGCGCATCGTCGTGCGCTGGGGGATCCGCGGCCCGTTTGCCGCGGGCTTGCTGATTGCCGCCTCGGGCCTGGCGCTCTTCGCGCGGGCGCCCGTCGAAGGCAGCTTCCTGGTCGACGTTTTCCCCGCGATGGTGTTGCTGGGGATCGGTGCCGGCATCGCCTTCAACCCGATGCTGCTCGCCGCCATGAACGACGTGCGGCCCGAGGACGCGGGCCTGGCGTCCGGCGTTGTGAACACTTCCTTCATGATGGGCGGGGCACTGGGCCTGGCGGTGCTCGCCAGCCTCGCGGCGGCGCGCACCACGCAGTTCCAGGCGGACGGCGCCGCCGAGGCCGTCGCGCTGAACGCCGGCTATCGCCTGGCCTTCCTGCTGGGCGCGGTGTTCGCCGGGGGCACGGCGTTGCTCGGCTGGTTCGCACTGCGGACCGGCGAGCTCCCGGCCGGACGTCAAAGCGTGGAGTCCGCGTAAGCCGCGGCGAGGAGGAACAGCCACCATGTCGACGACTTCTTCGACGAACGAATACCTGCTGCTGTCGCGCGGCCACTGGGACGCCGACAAGTCGCCCGAGGAGATCCAGGCGGCGATCGATGCGTTCTATGCCTGGCACGCGCGGCTGGTCGCGCAAGGACGGTTCAAGCCCGGGCAGCGCCTGGCGAAAGCGGCGAAGCTGGTCACGCGCTCCGGGATCACCGACGGGCCGTTCACCGAAGCGAAGGAAGTGGTCGGCGGCTACTGGTTCGTCCTGGCTGGCAGTTTGGACGAGGCCGCTCGCATCGTGGCAGACAACCCCTGCCTCGCCTGCGGCCTGGCTTTCGAGATCCGCCCGATCGAGGCCGAACAGGCGAGCGCTTATCGCGAAACCAACGAGACGCCGAGGAGAGCCTGGTAGGGCGACGCGCGAGGCCTTTGATACCCGCCGTTCAAGTTGCTTCGGGCGGTTCGCTGCTCGCAGGCGCGGAGGGCGCTTCCGTGTCCGGCTGCGGCATGAGTGCCGCGACCGGTGCCTGCGCCGGCATGGGCGTTCTGCGCAGGAGTGCTTCGCCAGGCGCAAGGGACACAAGCCGCAGAGTGTCCAGCGTGAAGGTGCCGTGTTGCACCTTACCGTCCTCTTCCCAACTGCAATAGGCGAGATTCTGCGAGCACGTCTGCACGGTCATCTCTGCCCCGCCTGAGCGCAGCACGACCTTGGCACCTTTCTGAATCTCGCTGTCGTCGTTGTCCACGCCGCGATTCTCAGGAGATTCGCAACGAGTTTTCTGTAAGTAAGAAGAACGATTTCAGCTTCCATGGACTGTGTCCTACACAAGGCATTGCAGTGGCGGCAGCGCCAGGGGCTGGCTGAGCAATTAGTGTCACTTGGATGAAGCAACCACCACTTCAGCCGAAGAACCCAGCCCCTGTGAAGCAGGACAAACGGCCTGAACCGCAACGCACGGGCGGCACCGGTGAGGGCTCGGAAAGCGCCTTGCGCCGCCTCAGGCAGTCGGAGAAGGGGAGAGCCGAGGCAAACGTCCAAAAACGCGGACACGTCGTGGGAGGTCGGCACCTGGAATCCGCGCACTTCAGATAGCCGCAGTCGAGAGCATGAAGACCCAGCGCATCGTGGACGCCATCGAGGTGATCAGCCGGCTCACCGGCGAATTCCTCGCGGCACCGGGCGACCCTTGTTCTCCGTTCGCTAGATCACTCCTTCCGCCCTCAGGCTTTCAATGTCTCCACGCGAGTACCCCAGGCTCGTGAGGACCTGCTCGTTCTGCGCGCCGGCGGATTGGGGAACCGTGCTGACCCCTACGTCGCATGCACCCAGCCGGAAGCCTGCGACGGGCACCGTCAGCCCGTCGAGTGCGCCGGCATTCCCGTCGAAACGATGCAGGACCTTGCGGGACCTGACATGCTCGTCCGCCAACATCGTTTCCATGCGCTGGACCCGCGACGCCGGAACACGCGCGGCCTGCAGCACCCGTTCCCAGTGTTCCACCGGCAGGGTGGCAATGATTTGCCGGAGGGCTTCCGATTCGGTGGCGTGTGCGCGAATGCGCTCTCCGTTGTTCTGCTTGATCAGGTCTTCCCGTCCCAGCACCTGCCACAACCTCCTTTGCTGCCGCAGGTTGGACGCGGAGATCATCAACGGTGCGTCCGCGGCCTGGTAACACCCGATGGTCGCAAAGGGATAGCGGTTGCCTTTCTGCTCCGGATGCCAGCCGTTCCAGAGGTGGCCCGTCAGGTGCGAGCTGCACAGGATCATGGCGACATCGGACATGGCGACCTCGACGAACTGGCCGACGCCGTGGTTCTTTCGATGGAGCAGCGCGGCCAGGACGGCCGCCGCCGCTGTCGTGCCGGTCGCGTAGTCGACCACCGGGGCGCCACACTTCACGGGGGACGTATCCGGCTCGCCGGTCATGGCCATCATTCCGGACCAGGCCTGGATGACGCCGTCGTAGGCGGTGAGTTCCCGCTTGGGCCCCGTGCTGCCGAACGCAGAAATGGAGCAGTAGATCAAGTCCGGCTTCAGGGCTGACAGGTCCGCATAGCCGAGCCCCAGGGCATCGAGTGCGCCCGGCCGGTAGTTCTCGACCAGCACGTCCGCGGTCTGCACCAGCTGGCGCAGGATGCGCTGTCCCGCTTCGGACTTCAGGTTGAGGGTGATCGATTGCTTGTTCGACGCCTGCGCGAGGAATGCAGTCCCCATGCCCTTGTCGTTGAGTGCATGGTCCGATCCCTGGAACCTGGCCTGGTCGGGCTCGTCCGGCGCCTCGATCTTGATGACCTCTGCACCCAGCACGGCAAGCTGGTAGCTTCCGAACGGCCCGGCCAGCACGTGGGTCAAGTCGAGAACGCGGACACCTTGCAGGACCTTGGGCATGGCCGCCCCCTTATTTGGTGATGACATGGGACTTGACCAGCCTGGACCAGCGGGCGATTTCGGCGCGCACGTAGCGGTCGTAGTCGACCGGCGTGCCGGCCTGGACCACCATCCCCTCCTGAACGAGCTTGGATTTGAAGAAGTCCGTGGCGCTCGCCTTGCGCGCCGCGGCGTTCAGCTTGTCGATCACTGCGGGCGGTGTGCCTGCGGGGGCATGCAGGCCGTACCAGCCTTCGGTGACATAGCCGGGTACGCCGGCTTCCACCATGGTCGGCACACTGGGATACGCAGTGGAGCGTGCAGCCGATGTCACGGCCAGGGCCCTGAGCTTTCCGCTGTCGATGAAGCTGCCGACGGAGCCCGAGGTCCCGAACAGGATGTCGGTTTGCCCGCCCAGCAGGTCGGTCAGCGCGGGGGCCGATCCCTTGTACGCGACGTGCTGCAGGCGGATCTTGCCCAGGTCCTCGAACAGGGCGCCGGCCAGGTGGGACGAGGTCCCGTTTCCAGGCGATGCGTAAGTCAGCTTGCCGGGCTGCGCCTTGCTGCATCCACGATGTCCTTCACCGATTTGTACGGGCTGTCGGCGCGCACGACCAGGACGTTCGGCGAGCGGACCAGCATGGCGACCGGCACGAAGTCCTTCTCGGTGGAGTAGGGCAACTTTTCGGCAAGGCTCGGATTCACCGAATGCGCTATCGAGGACAGGAGCAACGTGTAGCCGTCCGGCGGGCTCTTGGCGACCATGTCGGACCCGATGACGGTTCCCCCGCCCGGCTTGTTGTCGACGATGACGGGCTGCCCCAGCTCCCTCCCCAGGTCGACGGAGAGTGTGCGAGCGATGAGATCGGCGCCACCGCCGGGCGAGAACGGCACGATGATCTTGATGGGTTTTTCCGGGTAGGCGGCCTGGGCCGTCGACATGGCGACCAGCAAGGCAACGGCAGTGCCTGCCATGGCCTTGCCGATCCCGCCGAGCGCGCGGTCGATTGAAACGTGCATGACTGTCTCCGAAGTAAGTTGGCAGGCCGCGCTGGATCGGCGGCTTCCAGGAGACTCTAGGGACAGAAACGCTTCGCTGCACCGGTGCGATTCCAAGGAATGGAATGCGGGCGAAGCGATGACGGACCAGCCGTTCGCGTCAGTCGGGGGAGGCGACTTCCAGCGCGTGCAGGATGCTTTTCTTCAAGGCCATCAGCCGCGGTGCGAACTCGGTGACGACCGCGTCCATGGGTTCTGCCGTGGAAAGGCTGACGTTCAGCGCGTAGTGCGATCCCTGGAACAGGAGCGGGGTGGCGACCGCCACGACTTCGGCTTGCCATGAAGCGGCGCAGAAGCCCCGCTCGGAAACACTTGCGATCGCCTCCGAAATCTCGGCCGCCAGCACGCTCCACGATCCCGACCTTGCCTTGCGGAAGTGCGCGAGCAGCACCTTGCGTTTCGCTTCCGGGGCGCTCGCCAGGTAGGCGCGCCCGAGTGACGTGAGTTCCATCGGCACCCGCTGCCCCGAGACCACCGACCGCAGGGACGGGCGCCGGTTGTAGCGGATCGACTCCAGGTAGACCATCTCGTCGCGGTCCGGCGCGGCCAGGCCCACGTTGATCCTGTTCTCCTCCGCCGCCTGGCGCATCCGGGGCGCGGCGATCGCAAGCACCGAGGAACCCGTGCGCATGGCGTGACCGAAGCTCAGAACGGCTGGTGCGAGCCGGAATGCCCGGCTGCGCGGTTCGACCTGCAGCAGCCCGCCGCCCACCAGGGTTTGCGTCAGCCGGCTCACGGTCGATCGCGACAGGCCGGTGCGCTCGGCGAGTTCCGCGTTCCCCAGCAGCTCCGATCCCGGCCGGAACGATCGCAGCAGTTCGATGCCTCGCTCCAGCGATCGGTTGGCAGGCGAGACGCCCGGCTTGTCTTCGCGCAGTCCCCGCGCTTGCGCAAGGCGGGGGTTCGGATCGGCACTGGCCATGTGAAGTCTCGCTGAGGTGCGTTCCACGCATTGGAACGCGGTTCGGCGGATCACCCCATAGTGAATTCCACTCTTTGGAATCGGAGGGGTGCCAACCGCGGGCCGCTTTCCTAAGCTCGCGGCATTCCCTTCCGATCCGCAGGAGACCCCAGATGAGCTTCACCTTTCGTGCCTTCCTCGCCCGCGCCGGCGCGGCCCTGGCTGCCACTTTGTTCGCCGCCAGCGCGGCCATCGCAGCCTTTCCGGACCGGCCCGTGAAGCTGGTCGTTCCCTTCGCCCCCGGCGGCGGCACCGACGCGATCGCGCGCGTCCTCGCGGTGGGCATGGGACAGACGCTGGGACAGCCGGTGATCGTCGACAACAAGCCTGGCGCCGGCACCATCATCGGCACCGACGCCGTGGCGAAGAGTACGGCCGACGGCTACACGGTGGTGGTCGCCAGCTTCGCGCACGCGGTGAACCCGAGCCTGATGGCCAAACTGCCTTTCGACACCGACAAGGCCTTCGCGCCCGTCATCCTGCTGGCGCGCGGCCCCAATGTCCTGGTGGTCCGGACCGAGAGTCCCTTCAAGTCGGTGGGGGACGTGGTCGCGGCGGCGCGGGCCCAACCCGGCAAGGTGACCTATGCCTCGCAGGGCAATGGAACCTCGGCGCACCTCGCGGGCGAGATGTTCAGCAACCTGGCGAAGGTGAAGATGACGCACATCCCCTATCGCGGTGCGGGCCCGGCCATGACCGACCTGCTCGGCGGACAGGTGGACCTCATGTTCGCCACCGCGGCGGCCGCGGCGCCGCAGATCGCCGGCGGCAAGATGCGTGCGCTCGGGGTGACCACGCCGAAGCGGTCGCCGGTGATGAAGGACCTTCCGGCCATCGCAGAAACGGTGCCGGGCTACGCAGTCGAAAGCTGGTATGGCCTGTTCGTCCCCGCCGGCACGCCTCCCGACGTCGTCGCCAGGCTCCATGCAGCCGCCAAGAAGGCGACCGACACCGTGGAGTTCCGCAAGAAGATCGAACCGGAAGGCCTGACGGTCAGCGCAGGAGCGCCTAAAGAACTCGACGACTACGTCCGGGCGGAAGCGGCACGCTGGGGCAAGGTCGTCAAGGAAAACAACATCAAGATCGACTGAAGCAGGAAGGTCAACGCAATGAACTACTCCCTGATCGACCTCCAGGTCCACGGCGGCATCGCCACGCTCACCCTCAACCGGCCGGACAAGCGCAATGCCATGAGCGACGACATGCGCACCGAATTCATCCACGCGCTGGAGCTTGTCACGGCCGACAAAGCCATCCGCGCGCTGGTCCTCACCGGCGCCGGCAAGGGCTTCTGCGCCGGCGGCGACATCTCCGGCATGGAGCGCCGGATGAATGCCCCCCAAGGCGAGATCGCCTTCAACGGCTGGCACCGCCAGCAACGCGTCCACCACGTGCAGTCCTTGCTGCACACGATGCCCAAGCCCGTGATCGCCGCGGTCAACGGCGCCGCTTCCGGACTGGGCGCGGATACGGCCCTGGCCTGCGACTTCATCATCGCCAGCGAGTGGGCAAGCTTCACCTGGTCCTACATCCACCGCGGAATCATCCCCGATGGTGGTGGCATGTACTTCCTGCCGCGCCGCGTCGGACTGCCGAAGGCGAAGGACCTGATCTTCACGGGCCGCAAGGTGGACGCGGACGAAGCAGTTGCGCTCGGCATCGTGGACCGCAAGACCAGCGCCGACCGCCTGTTGGCCGACGCGCAGGCGTGGGCCGCCGAACTGAGCAAGGGCTCCGCCACCGCGCTTGCCCTCGGCAAGACCATCCTCAACCAGAGCTTCGAGATGTCGGCGCAGCAGGTGTTCGCGCAGGGCAGCCAGGCCCAGGGTATCTGCTACACGAGCACCGAGCACCGCGAATCGGTGATGGCATTCCTCGCCAAGTCCGCCCCCGCCAAGGAATGACGCCATGAACCCGATCAATCGACTCCTCCAGCCCCGCGGCGTTGCCGTCATTGGCGCATCGGCCGATCCCACCAAGACCGCGGGCCGTCCGGTGGCCTACCTGCTGAAGCATTCCTTCGGCGGAAAGATCTACCCGGTCAACCCGAAGGTGGAGGCGATCGCCGGCCTGAAGTGCTACCCCGACGTGGCCTCGCTTCCGGAAACGCCCGACGTCGCAATCGTGCTGCTCGGCGCCGAACGCGCGCACCTCGCGGTGCGCGAACTGGCAGCGCGGGGCACTGCCGCCGCGATCGTGCTCGCCAGCGGCTACACCGAAACGGGCGAACAGGGAGCACGGCGCCAGCAGCAGTTGATGGAAGCCGCCGGGTCCATGCGGATCCTCGGGCCGAACACGATCGGCCTGGTCAACCTGACCGACAGCATCGTCCTGTCCGCGACCGGTGCACTGGAGATGGAGCATTTCCCGGTGGGGTCGATCGGCGTGGTGTCGCAAAGCGGCGGGATCCTGGGAGCGCTGCTGTCGCGGGCGGCCGCCAGGGGAATCGGACTCTCCAAGCTCATCTCCACCAGCAACGAAGTGGACCTGGAACTGGCCGACTTCATCGACGTGCTCGCCGACGACGAAGCCACCCGGGTGATCGCCCTGTATGTGGAGACCGTGCGCAATCCAGCGAAGTTCCGTGCCGCGGCACTCAAGGCCGCGCGCGCAGGCAAGCCCATCGTCGCGTTCAAGATCGGCCGCTCGGAGGCCGGCGCCAAGGCGGCCGTCTCGCACACGGGCGCGCTCGCCGGCGCGGATCGCATGTACGACGCGCTGTTTCGCCAGTGCGGCGTGATCCGCGCCCAGACCTTCGGGGACCTGCTGGACATCCCCGCGGCACTCGCCACCGGGCGCAAGCTGCGCGGCAAGCGCGTCGCCATCCTGACTTCCACCGGCGGCGCCGGAACGCTGGTGTCCGACAGCCTGGGCGTGGCGGGATTCGAGACGCCCGCTCCGGATGCGGCGACAGCCGCGGCGTTGCGCGCGTTGCAGACCGGGGACCACGCGGCCCTGGACCGCAATCCGATCGACGTGACGCTGGCTGGCCTGCAGCCCGATCTCCTGCGCAATGCCATCAAGATCCTGCTGGCGAGCCCCAGCTACGACGCGCTCGCCATCATCGTCGGCTCGTCCAGCCTGGCGATGCCCGAGCTGATGGCCGGGGCCATCGAAGACTGCCTGCCGCTGTCCGACAAGCCGGTCATCGCCTATGTGAGCCCGCACGCTCCTGAGGTCGCGGCCCTGCTGACGCAACGAGGGGTTCCCGCCTTCGCTGCGGCGGAGAGCTGCACCGGGGCGCTAGTTGGGATGTTCCAGGCGAGCCAGTGGAACGCGCCCGAGGCGCAAGCCGCCGCGACGCCGGTGCCCGCCGGCGACCTGCAGGCCGGCTCGCTCGACGAAGCGCAAGCCAAGCAGCTCTTCGCGCGGTTCGGGGTTCCCTGCGCGCGCGAAATGGTCGTCAAGACCGCGGCGGACGCCGAGCGCGCCGCCCGCGAACTCGGTGGCCGGGTTGTGCTGAAGATCCTGTCGCGCGAGATCACGCACAAGAGCGACGTCGGTGGTGTGGCCGTCAACGTGACGCCGGAGCAGATCGGCGCGCGACTGGGGACGATGGCCGATGAAGTCGAAGCCAAGGCGCGCGTGCGTCCGAGCCGGTTCCTCGTTCAGGAAATGGTGACCGGCGGCACGGAACTGATCCTGGGCATGCACCGCGATCCGCTCGGCACCGCGGTCCTCCTCGGAATGGGCGGCGTCACGGCCGAACTGTTCAAGGACACCACGATGCGGCTGCTGCCGGCCGTCGGCGGCCTGACCCGCGAGGAGGCGCTGGGCATGGCGCAGGAGCTCAAGACCTGGCCGCTGCTCGATGGCTTCCGGGGCCGCCCCAAGGCGGACACGGATGCGCTGGTGGACGCGATCGTTGCGTTCTCCCGGATGGCGGCGCAACTGGGCGAGCGGCTCGTCGAAGCGGAGATCAATCCCGTGTTCGTGTTGCCGCAAGGGCAGGGTGTGCGTGCGGCCGACGGCGTCGTCGTCCTGGGCTGAGCGTCATGGCGGCTACAACTGAGCTGAGCTTGCGACCCGTACGCACCCTGGCCGTCATCGGTGCAGGGACCATGGGCACCGGCATCGCGATCACCGCGCTCGATGCAGGCCTCGACGTGACGTTGCTGGAACAGGACGACGCCGCCTTGCAGCGCGGCGCAACCCGCATCCGCGAGCACTATGCGCGCAGGGTTGCCGCGGGCAAGGTGGGCGCGGACGCGGCGGCCCAATGCGAGTCCCGGTTGCACGCAACCGCCGACTGGAACGCAGTCGCGCTGGCGGACCTGGTGATCGAAGCGGTCTTCGAGGACCTGGCGGTCAAGCGCGAAGTCTATGCCCGGCTCGACCGGATCGCCAGGCCGGGCGCCATCCTCGCAACCAACACTTCCTATCTCGACGTCGATGCCATCGCGGCCGCCACCTCGCGGCCGCGCGACGTGGTGGGGCTGCATTTCTTCAGCCCGGCGAACGTCATGCGGCTGGTGGAAGTGGTGCGGGGCGCGGCAACGGCTCCTGAAGTGCTGGAGACCGCGGTCGAAGTCGCGAAGCGGCTGGGGAAGCTTCCGGTGGTCACCGGCAATGCCTTCGGCTTCCTGGGCAACCGAATCTTCTCGGCCTACCGCCGCCAGTGCGAATTCATGCTGGAAGAGGGCGCATGGCCCGAACAGGTGGATGCCGCGCTCGAAGCGTTCGGCTTCGCGATGGGCCCGTTCGCCGTTGCCGACCTTTCGGGCCTGGACATCGCCTGGCGCATGCGGCAAAGCGCGGCCGCCACCCGCGATCCTGCGGCGCGCTACGTTCGCATTCCCGACCTGCTCTGCGAGCGTGGCCGACTGGGGCGCAAGACCGGGGCCGGCTACTACCTGTATGAAGAGGGATCCGGCAAATCGCGCGGGCAAGTCGACCCTCGCGTGCACGAACTCATCGCTTCCGCGAGCGCGGACAAGCGCATCGTGCGACGCACCCTGGACGCCGACGAAATCCAGCGGCGCGCAGTGCTCGCCATGGTGAACGAAGCCGCGCTGGTGCTCGCGCAAGGCGTTGCGCAGCGCGCGAGCGACGTGGACGCCGTGCTGCTCAATGGCTATGGCTTCCCGCGCGCCAAAGGCGGAGCCGTGACCTGGGCGCGGCAACGGGGAGCCGAGGCGCTGCAAGCCGACCTGCAATGGCTGGCGCAGCTCAGCGGCCCTGGCTTCGTGCAGGGTGACCTGCGTCATGTTCTCGAGGAGGCTGCATAGCATGTTCGCCACACAGGTTTTCGCGCGCTACGCGGCGGCATTCGCCGGTCAGGCCTTGCCCGCCGAAGTGATGCACCACGCCAAGCGGGCGGTCGTCGACTGGTATGCATCCGTCTACCCCGGGCTGTCCAGGGAGCCGGTGCGCATGCTGGAGGAAGTGCTGGCCGAGGACCTGGACCGCGGCTCGGCCTGGTTGATCCTGGGACGCGCGGCGACGGCGCGCGCCGCGGCCATGATCAACGGCGCTGCGGCGCACGCGGCCGAAGTCGACGACAGCTTCCGCGAGGCGATGTACCACCCGGGCGCTGCGACCATCGCTGCGGCGCTGGCTGCCGCGCAGGCGACGGGGAGCACCGGGCAGGAGTTCCTGCGCGCGGTCGTTCTCGGCTACGAGATTTCGACCCGAATCGGCATCGCACTCGGGCGCGGGCACTACAAGTATTGGCACAACACGGGCACGGTGGGAACCTTCGGCGCCGCGGCCGCAGCAGGGTGCCTGCTCGGACTTTCCGAGGCCCGGTTCGCGCACGCGCTGGCCACCGCTGCGACATTTGCCGCCGGCCTGCAGCAGGCCTTTCGCATGGACTCGATGTCCAAGCCGCTGCACCCGGGGCGCGCCGCCGAGGGCGGTTTGCTGGCCGCGCAGCTCGCGTCTCGCGGCATCACGGGCTCGCTCGACGTGCTCGACGGCGATGCGGGGCTCGGCGTCGCCATGAGCACGGGTGCCGACTGGTCGCAGGTGGGCGCCACGCTCGGGCGTGACTTCCACATCACGCGCACGACGTTCAAGAACCATGTGGGCTGCGGCCACAGCTTTCCGGCTATCGACGGTGCGATGGAACTGCAGCGCCGCAATGGCTTTCGCGCCGAGCAGATTGAAAGCGTTCGCATCGGTACCTACAAGCCTGCGCTGGACATCGCGTGCTATGCGCGTCCGGCGACGATGAACGAAGCGCAGTTCAGCATTCCCTACGTCGTCGCGACCGCACTGGTGCACGGAAGCGTGCGAATGGCCGCGTACAGCCCGGAGCGGCTGAACGATCCCGTCACCCGTGCGTTGCTGGAGCGCATCCACGTCGTCGTGGACCCGGAGCTCGATGCGGGCTTTCCCGGCCGGCGGTCCGCGCGTGTCGAGATCGTGCTGCGGGACGGTCAGCGACTGACGCACCTTCAGCCGAATCGCAAAGGCGATCCTGAACTTCCCCTCACCGACTCCGACCTGGAGGACAAGCTCGTCGAGCTCGCCGCACCGGTGATCGGCGCCGATGCCGCACGGGCGCTCGCTGCCCGCCTCTGGACGCTGGACACCAGTGAGACATTGCCATGAACCGCCACGCATTCATCTGCGACGCGATCCGCACACCCTTCGGGCGATACGGCGGCGCGCTCTCGTCCATCCGCGCCGACGACCTCGGGGCGATCCCGATCTCCGCGTTGATGGCTCGGAATCAGAACGTCGACTGGCAGGCCGTGACCGATGTGATCTACGGCTGCGCCAACCAGGCGGGCGAGGACAACCGCAACGTGGCGCGCATGAGTGCGCTGCTGGCCGGCCTGCCGATCGAAGTGCCCGGGTCCACCGTCAACCGCCTCTGCGGCTCCGGCCTGGACGCACTCGGCACCGCGGCGCGCGCCATCAAGTGCGGCGAGGTGGACCTGATGATCGCCGGCGGCGTCGAAAGCATGAGCCGCGCGCCTTTCGTGATGCCCAAGGCGGAGTCGGCCTTCTCCCGATCCAACGCGGTGCAGGACACGACCATCGGCTGGCGCTTCGTGAACCGGCTCATGAAGGACCGCTACGGCGTCGATTCCATGCCGGAGACCGCCGAAAACGTTGCCACCGACTTCGGCATCGAACGGGACGCGCAGGACCGCATGGCGCTGCGCTCTCAGCAGCGGGCGCTGGCCGCGCAGGCGAGCGGCTTCTTCGATGCGGAGATCGTGGCGGTGATGGTTCCGCAGAAGAAGGGAGAGCCCATCGTCGTCCGCCGTGACGAGCATCCGCGCGAGACGAGCTACGAGACGCTGGCAAGGCTCAAGGGCGTCGTGCGAGCGGACGGCACCGTCACGGCAGGCAATGCGTCAGGGGTGAACGACGGCGCGTGTGCCCTGCTGCTCGCGGACGAAGCCGCGGCGGCGCGTTCCGGCCTGACACCCAGGGCGCGCGTGGTGGCGATGGCCACGGCGGGCGTGCCGCCACGCATCATGGGCATGGGCCCGGCTCCGGCGACGCGCAAGGTGCTGGCGCTGGCTGGATTGTCCCTGGCGGACATGGACGTCATTGAGCTGAACGAAGCCTTTGCGGCGCAGGGCCTGGCGGTTTTGCGTGACCTGGGCCTGGCCGACGACGATGCGCGCGTCAACCCGAACGGTGGCGCCATCGCCCTGGGGCACCCGCTTGGCGCCTCGGGCGCCCGCCTTGCGACGACCGCCGTGAACCAGTTGCACCGCAGCGGCGGACGCTACGCCCTGTGCACGATGTGCATCGGCGTCGGCCAGGGGATCGCCGTGGTCCTCGAACGCGTCTGAGAGCCGGTGATGGAAACCCATGAAGTCGCCATGACGGTGCTGATGACGCCCGACATGGCGAATCTTTCCGGCAAGGTGCACGTCGACGAGCACGGCGGGAAGAGCAGCCCTCGAACTGCGGTCGCCGGAGCAGGACAGGCGAAGTCGGCAAGCGATGTTGCGCCGCAAGCTTCGCGAAGAGCTCGCGGCGCGATTCGCGTCTGCTGCAAAAAGCTAGCTCGCGCACCATTGCATCGCGGTGGGTTCCAACAGCTGGAATGCGGGGGGTGTGCGATCGGGACGCCGAACCTATTCTTCGACGCATCCGATCCCCCCTTTTCGAAGGAAACAGCACCGTGAACCTCGCATCGCGACGATCCATCTGCCGCCTGGCCTCAGGCATTGCAGCCCTCACCCTCTTCGCGGGTCCGGCGCTCGCCGCTTTTCCCCTCGACAAGCCGATTCGCATGGTGGTGCCCTACACCCCGGGCGGTTCGATCGACACCGTCGGCCGTCTCGTCGCCGAGGAGCTGCAGAAGCAACTGGGACAGGCCGTGGTGGTCGACAACAAGCCGGGCGCCTCCGGCATGATCGGTTCGCAGGACGTGGCGCGTGCTCCCGCCGACGGCTACACGCTGCTGTTCAATGCATCGAGCCAGGTGTACATGCCGCTCGTCGTGAGCCGCAAGACCTACGAGGCCGAGAAGGACTTCACCGCGATCGCACAGGTCGGCTACGTGCCGCTGGCGGTCGTCGTCAGTTCGGCGGCTCCCTTCAAGACGCTGCGCGAGCTCTCCGCGCATGCGCGCGCGAATCCGAAGAAGCTGACGTGGGCGACCTCGGGCCTGGGAACCACGAGCCATTTGACGGAGGAGATGATCAACCGCGAGCTGAAGCTCGACATGGAGATCGTCCTCTACAAGGGGGCCGTGCCCCAGCTGACGGACGTCATGGGAGGGCATGTGTCGGCCGCGGTCTCGCCGCTGCCAGGTGTCACTCCCTTCATCAAGGGCGGCAGGCTCAGGCCGATCGCGGTCACCAGCCGGGCCCGCGTGGCCAGCATGCCGGACGTGCCCACAGTGGCGGAAAGCGGCATGCCGGGTTTCGAACTGCTGTCCTGGTATGGCTTGTGGGGCCCGGCCAACCTGCCGCGGGAGATCGTCGACAGGCTCAACGCCGCGGTGGCCAAGGCGGTCCAGAGTCCACCTGTGAAGGCCCGGTTTGCGGATCTGTCGTTCGAGGCCGCACCGAACTCACCCGAGCAGTTCGGCCGCATCATCAAGGAAGAAATCCGCCGCGTGGGTGAGGTGGTCAAGGCGGCCAACATCCGCATCGATCCCTGACAGCTGCTCCCCCTACGCCTCGCCTCACTCAACGAGGCCGTCATGCACGGGTGCGCCAGGGCAGAAGCCTGACGGAAAGTGGCCTCCAATCACTCACCCAGCTTGCGCTTGATGGCGTGTCCTCCTTCAGCTCGCCAGAAGACGGAGGTCCCTCTTCACCTCACCGGCTTCGCCACGGCCTTGAACAAGGGATGGTCGCCCGCATTGCCGCCGGGCCACGGCTGACTCACGGTCTGTCCGGCCGCCGGCGCCGCCGCAGTCGAGGCGCGCGCGATGGTCAGGAAGACGCTGGTGAACGTGGCCATGATCAGGTGTTTACGCACGAAAGGCTCCCGGTTGGAATTGGCTTCGACACCGTCCCGCTTCAGAACAGGCTCGGCGACTCCGCGAGGTTGCCGTGCAGCGCCGCCGTCGCGTGCGCTTCATGCAGCCAGGCGACATAGAGGTGGAACCGGGAGGCCCCCTGGAGGTCGTCGCCGCTGCTCGCTGCAGTGGTCGTGACGACCGGCGCGGCCTCGGCCACGCCGACGGGGACGGCAGCCGACCAGTCCACATAGGGGAGCACGTATGCAACCGCGAACGTGACGGCAAGGATGGGGGCCGTGAACGGGGCGAATGGATGCCGATGGTGATTGACTTTCATGGCGTCTCCTCGCATGGAACACCACGAATCTAGGCGCTGCGTGCGGACAGCGGCATCAGGGAGGGGCCCTGATCACGCCTCGGGGATTCCCCTATTTGGTCGGGTTGCCAGCATGCGCGATCTAACGCGCTTCGGTCCACTGCGATGCAAAGCGGACCAGGGCCGCGCCGGATTCCAGGTGCAGCTTTTCCTTGAGGCTTGCGCGGTGGGCTTCGATGGTCTTGACGCTGCGGTTGAGCTTTTCGCTGATCTGTCGCGTCCCGAAGCCGAGCCCCAGCAAGTGCAGGATCTCGAACTCGCGTTGGCTGAGTCCGGCGATGGATGACTCGATGGAGCCACCGGGCGCGACCACCTTTTGGGCCAGCCGCAGGTGCATCGCCTCGCTGAGGTAGATGCCGCCCGACAGCACCAGCCGCACGGCCGCCAGGATGTTCGCGGTGGCTTCATGCTTCATGAGATAGCCGTTCGCGCCGGAACGCAGGGCCCGTTCGGCAAAGATCGATTCGTCGTGCAGGCTCATGGCAAGGATGGCCAGGGTCGGGTAGCGGCGGCGCATCAGCTTGATGAGGTCCAGGCCGCTCTCCTGTTGCAGGGAGATGTCCACGATGGCCAGCGCGGGATTGCATGTGGCCAGCTCATGCATCGCACTTTCGGCACTGGCCGCCTCGCAACACAGGTGCAGGTCCGGCTGCGCGTTGAGGAACAGCGCCATGCCTTCCCGCACGATGGGATGGTCGTCCACCATCAGGATCCGGGTCTTCTCGCCTTCATGCATTGTGCGTCTCCTCAAGCTGGCGCTCCAGGTCAGGGTAGGTCACCGCAATGGTCGTGCCGCGCGGGAGGTTGCTCGTGACCTGCAGGACACCCCCCAGCAGGCTCGCGCGATAGCGCATGCTGAACATGCCCAGCCCCGAGTCCGCGCGAGCGGGCGCGGTCTCCAGGCCGATCCCGTTGTCGCGCAGGATGAGACGGTGCTCTCCGTCGACGCGACGCAGCTCGATCAGCATCTGGCACGCCTGGCTGTACTTCACTGCGTTGTTCAGGGCCTCCTGGGCAATGCGATACAGGTTGATGGCCACCAACGGGTCGCTCACCTGCACACCAGGGCCGGCACGCACCACGCATTTCATGCCCTTGAGCGCGTTGACGTCGTCGGCCAGTCGCTCCAGGGCCCCGATCAGGCCACCATGTTCCAAGGCGGCCGGGTACAGGCCGTGGGCGGCGGATCGGTTCATCGCGGCCGCCTCATTGACCAGTTCCTCGATCCTGGCCATCGCGCCCGCCTCCGGTTGTGCCCGAGCGGCGAGCCCTTGCCGCAAGCTTGCGCACAGCAGCGAGACGCTGGTCAGGTGCTGGCCAAGACCATCGTGCAACTCGGCCCCGATCGCGCGCCGCTGCTCTTCACTCACGCGAATCAGCGCGATCTCCAGCTTGCGGCGTTCGGCCATCTCCTGGTGCAGATCGGCGTTGATGGCCATCAGGTCGTGGGTTCGCGCCGCGATGTGGTTTTCCAGTTGCTCGACATGGCGCCTGAGGTCCGACTGCGCTCGGCGCTGCCCGGCAACCGACGCCGCCAGCACGAGGCCGGTGACTGCGACGACGATCGTGAACGCACTCCACTGGACCAGGTCGTCCAGCGACTTCCCGGTCATGAAGGGGCCGGTGCCGTGGGATGCTCCCCATACGGCGACGAGCGAGAAGACCAGGGTCACCAGGCTGGCACCCAGTTGACGGAACCGCAGGGACGCCCACATCAGGAAGGGAAACACGGCCAGCGGCGCGACGTAGTAGCGGCCGGCCTCGAGTTCCGGGGCGCCGAAGATCTTCACGCTGACGATCACCAGCGCGGCGAGCAGGAAAAGAACCTCCGCGACCTTCCGGGCCGAAGGTGCGTGCAGCGTGGCCGTGGTGGCCAGCAGCAAGGGCGGCGCCACGACCAGCACCCCCATCATGTCTCCCAGCCACCACTTCAACCAGACGGCTGCAGGGTCCTGCATCGTTCCTGTCATTGCAAGCGTTGCGGCGCCCACCGACGCGCTCACCATCGTCCCGAGCATGGCGCCGAAGACGATCAGGGCGAAGACATCGCGCCTGGTCTTGAGTCCGATGTAGAAGCCGGGAAAGCGCAACAGCAGCATGGCGCCGACCACCGCTCCCAAGGTGTTGCCGAGCGCGATGCTGCAGGCGGCCAGCAGTGGAATCCCGGTGCCGACGTTGGCGAGAAAGGCGCCCAAGGCCACGCCGATGGCCATGCGCCAGCCGAAGACCAGGAGCGCCGCCAGCGCGATTCCGCTGGGTGCCCACACCAGGGAAACGGTGCTGCCCACGACCGCATACATCAATCCCACCTTGGCTGCAGCCAGGTACAGCGAGGTGACGCCGAGCAGGAGCGCGAGGGGATGGAGCGTACAGGCCTCCTCACCCCATGGAGGTGCCTTGAAAGGCTACGTCCGGGCGTCGCGGCTGGCAATACATCATGCAGGCGACAGCGAGGAACTGCCGCTGCTCAACAGCTGGTCCCGTGCGGCCGATCCTTGCCGCTGCGTTCCGCTTCGTCCATCATTGCGTCCGCGGAATCGCCGGATCGACCACCATGGAGCAGTCCACGCACACTCACCCGAAACTCGGCGAGAAGGCGCCTGATTTCCGGCTGGCCGCGGCGGGCGGCGGCGAGGTCGCCTTGTCCGACTACCTGGGCCGCAAGAATCTGCTGCTGTGGTTTCCAAGGGCCTGTACTGTCCCTTCTGCCGCCGCAACATGGCGCACCTGAGCCACGCCTACCCACAATTCGTGGCGCTCGACACCGAGATCCTGCAGATCACCCACAACACGCAGAAAGAGGCCAACCTCTATTTTCGAAATTACCACCTGGCCACTCCTTACCTCTGCGATGCGGACTGGCGCGTGCATCTGGCCTACGGAGTTGAGCTGGAACGCCAGAGCTTGGGCGCACTGGCCGAGAACTGGGTGACGTCCACCGCGATGGTGGCCAGCGACCTGGTCTTGCACGGCGAAAAGTCACCGCCGCCGACCCCCGCTTTGCGCATGGGACGCTTCCAGTCGCCACAGTTGGTGGTGGCCGCCGATCGCGCTGGCGTGGTTCGCTACGTCTGGAACGGCGGGCCCTTCGACACCTTGCCCACCGTTGCCGAACTTCTGTCGGCGCTGGAGTCGATGCGCCCGGATCTCCCGATCGCCGATGAGGCCGCTTGAAGACGGGCGATTCGGCCCGCACGCGCATTTGCACGTAGCCGGCGAGCCGCGAGAACCAGGACGAGTCGGCCTGCAGGCTGTCCAGCGTCGCGAATCCGTCCTCGCGCTCGATGGCGGTCGCTTCGGCATGACCAGGTGCGCAAATCGGGTTATCCTGCCCTGCTTCGACACACGGGAGTCGTGAGATGACCGATCCGACACCGCCGGGGGGGAATGCGGATTCCTCCACGCAGGCCGACGAGCAGGCGATCCGGGAACGGGTACGCCAACTGACCGCCCAGCTGCTTGCGGGCGAACAGCTCGACACCGAAGGCGTCAAGGAAGTCGTGCGCGCGATGAGCGGCGGCGCCATCAAGCCGCCGCTGGACACCCCGCAGGCGCGCGAGGCTTTTGTCGAGGCGCTGCGCGGCTTCGACCAGGCGCTGCAGGCGTCTTCGCAGGCGGCGCACGAAGCGCTCACGGCGCTGGCCTCCCGCGGGAACGACTTTTCCGACAACGACCTGAAGAACGCCTTCGCGGCCCTGCAGAAATTGCAGGGCGACTTCGTCGCCGCCGCCAACCATGTCGCCGACGCCAGCACGGGGAACATCCGGCGCGAGCTCGTCGATCTCGCGCTGCACGCGCAGCGGGTCGGCGCCGACGCGAGCGTCCGCATCGCCCAGCTGCTGGGCGAGTTCGCCAACCGCATGAACGAGTCCTATCGCGCGCGCACGGTCCCGGGCTTCGAGACGGTGCGCGAGTACGGCGCCAACATGTCGCTGCTCACGAGCGGCCTGCTCGCCGGTTTCGCCGACGCGCTGCGCCAGCAGGCGGAATCCAAGAAAGCGAAATAGGTCCGCCCGTGCGTGAGACGCCGCCGAGCGTGGTGCGCGATCTGCCGCGCCTGCACGAGATCACGATGGTGTTCATGCGGCACGGGCTCGGCGACCTCGTGCGCCGGATCGGAGTCGTCTCGTTCCTCGAGCGCGCAGGCGCCGTGCTGCACTGGGGCGAGGTGTCCCGCAGCACCCGGCTCGAGACGCAGCACCGCCTGCGGCTGGCTTTCGAGGATCTTGGCCCCACCTTCATCAAGCTCGGCCAGATGCTGTCGACCCGCGAGGACCTGCTGCCGCCCGAATGGACCGAGGAACTGGCGCAACTGCACACCAGCGCCGCGCCCGTGCCGTTCGAGGAGCTGCTGCCGGTCATCGAACGGTCGCTCGGTCGGCCGGCCTCCGAAGTCTTCGTCGACCTCGAACGCGAACCCATCGGTTCCGCGTCGATCGCCCAGGTGCATCGCGCACGCCTGCGCGACGGCGGCCGCGATGTCGTGCTGAAGGTTCGCCGTCCGGGCATCGAGGCCAAGATCGAGGCCGACATGCGCCTGCTTGCGCACCTCGCGCGAGTCATCGAAAGCGAAGTGCCCGAGGCGCGGCGTTACCAGCCGGCCCGCGTGGTCGAGGAGTTCCGCCGCTCGCTGATGCGCGAACTTGACCTGGCGCTCGAGGCCCGCAACATCGAGCGCTTTGCGCGCAACTTCCAGGACGAGCCTCACGTCCTGATCCCGAAGGTCTACATGGCGTGGACCAGCAGCCTGATGAACGTGCAGGAGCATATCGACGGCGTCCGCGGCGAAGACCATGCGGGCATCGAGCGTGCGGGACTCGACGCGAAGCAACTCGCGCTCAGGGGCGCGGAAGCTGTGCTCAAGATGATCCTGGTCGATGGCTTCTTCCAGGCCGATCCGCACCCCGGCAACGTCATCTACCTGCCCGGCAACCGACTCGCGATCATCGACGTGGGCATGGTCGGACGGCTGTCGACGGTGCGGCGGAACCAGATCATCGACGTGGTGTCGGGCATCGCCCACCGCGACCACGAGCCCATCCTCGAGGTATTCCTCGACTGGGCCGGCGAGGACCCGGTCGACGAGGAGCGGCTCGCCGCCGATGTCGACGAGCTCGTGACCGACTTCGCCGACCTGCCGCTGAAGGAGATCCGGGTCGGCGCGCTCCTCGGGCGCCTCACGGCGCTGGTGCGAGAACACGGCATCGTGCTGCCGTCCGACCTGACGCTGATGTTCAAGGCCCTGGTCACCCTCGAAGGGTCCGCGCGCAAGTACGATCCGGACTTCCGCCTGGTGGATCGGCTCAAGCCCTTCGTCGACCGCGCGCTTGCGGCGCGCTACGCGCCCGCCGAGATGGGACGACGCGGCGGCGCGAGCCTCGGGCAGTTCATCGGCCTGGTCGGCTCGATGCCGCGCGAGTTCGCGCGCTTGCTGAAGGATGCGCGCCGCGGGCGCCTGCGCATCGACCTCGACCTGAAGCGGCTCGACGGCTTCGGCCGCAGGCTCGAAAGCACGATCGACCGCCTCACCGTCGCCATCATGACCGCGTCGGTCGTCATCGGCTCGTCGCTCGTGATGACGGTCACTTCCGGCCCGGAGCTGTTCGGCATTCCGATTTTCACGATGCTCGGATCGCTCGGCTTCCTGATGGCGTTCTGCAACAGCGTCTGGGTCATCTTCGCGATCTGGCGCTCGAGTCGCCGCTGAGGACGCTGCGTCAGCGCGCCGTGCCGCTTGCAGCCCCCCGCCCCGCATCGCGCCACGGTGGCCGGGGCTGGAAGCGTTGCTGCAGGAAGGCGAGGAACAAGCGCACGCGCGCAGGCAGTCCCGCGCGGTGGTCGGCCAGCGCCACGACGTCGGCGTCAGGCAGCTTCCACTCCGGCAGCACGCGCACCAGCCTGCCTGCGCGCAGGTCGTCGGCCACGTCCCATTCCGAGCGCAGCATGATGCCCTTGCCCATCAGCGCCCACTGCTTCACCACCTCGCCGTCGTTGCTCCACAGCGCGGGCGGCACGCGCACGGCGACCTCGCTTCGGTTGCGGCGCAGCCGCCAGAGCGTCACGTCCTCCTGGTTCTCGCGCAGCACGATGCAGTCGTGCGCGGCCAGTTCGTCGGGCTTCTGCGGCGCCGGCCGGCGTGCCAGGTAGTCGGGCGACGCGCACAGGAAGCGCGCGTTGGGCGCGACCGGATAGGCCACCAGGCTGGAGTCGGGCAGGTGCCCGATGTGCACCACCAGGTCGAAGCGCGGCGCCTCGGTCGGGGTCACCGCGTCGGCCAGGGTCAGCGACACCTGCAGCCGAGGATGCAACGTGTGGAATTCGGCGAGCAGCGGCGCCAGGTAGCGGCGGCCGAAACCGAGCGGCCCGCAGACGTCCAGTTTGCCGGCGACCTCGCCGGAGCGCGCCCGCAGGTTGTCGGTGAGCTGGTCCAGTTGCGCCAGCAGGTCCACCGCGCCGGCGTAGAACAACTCGCCCTCGTCGGTCAGGCTGAAGTGGCGCGTGCTGCGCTGGACCAGCTGCACGCCCAGGCGCTGTTCCATCTGGCGCAGGTGCTGCGACACGGCGGACGGCGTGACGTCCATCCGCCGCGCGGCCTCCGCCAGGGAGCCGGCCTCGGTGATCGCGACGAAGAAGCGCAGGTCCGTCGCGTCTTTGGGCATGCCTAGTACTCTACCTGCACTCCCACGCCCTGCTGCAGCGCGAGCCGCACCGCCAGTTCCGCCACCGCCAGGTCCTGCAGCGCGACGCCGGTGCCGTCGAACAGGGTGATCTCGCCGTCCGAGCGGCGGCCGGGTTTCAGTCCGGCGATCACCTCGCCCAGCGTACCGCGCACGTCGGCCAGCGTGATCAGGCCGGCGGCGAAGGCATGCTGGCATTCGCCGATGGAGATGGCCTGCGCCGGTTCGTCCACGAAGACCGCCGCCGCGGCCACGAGGGCGGCTGCGAGTTCCTGTTTGCCCCTGGTGTCCGCACCCATGGCGCTCACGTGCGTGCCGGGACGCAGCCAGCCGTGTTCGATCAGGGGCCGCTGCGAGGGCGTCACGGTGATCACCACGTCGGCCTCGGCCACGGCCTCGCGCGGGCTTGGCTGCGGCTCGAAGGCGAGACCCAGCTCTTCGACGATGCGGCCGAAGTCGCGCAGCTTGTCGGGTGACGGATTCCAGGCCCGCACGCGGCGGATGGGCCGCACGGCGAGCGTGGCCTTGAGCTGGTAGGCCGCTTGCACCCCAGTGCCGATGATCGCCAGCACGCTGCTGTCCGGCCGCGAGAGCGTGCGCGTGGCCAGCGCGCTGGCGGCGCCGGTGCGCACGCCGGTGAGGTAATTGGCGCTCACCACCGCCTTGGCGCGGCCCGTCTCCGGATCGAACAGCACGGTGGACGACTGGTGGTTGGTGAGCCCCCGTTTCGCGTTGTGCGGCCAGTAGCCGCCGGCCTTCAGGCCCAGCAGCGGCGCGCTGGTGTCGGCGCCGGTCTTCACGCCGAACACGGCGTCCTGGTAGCCCAGCACCTCGCGCACCACCGGGTAGTTGCGCGCCTGTTCGCGCGCCATGGCGACGAAGGTCTGTTCCACCGCCGCGATGGCGTCCTCGACGCCGACCAGCGCGCGCGCGTCCTGTTCCGAAAGAATCAGCATCGAGTCTCCTTACCAGCCGCTGAAGCGCTGCCACGTGGCGGTGACCGCGCCGTCCTGGCCCACCACCTGGTAGGCGCCATATTGCGCCGCGGTGGAGCAGGCGTGGTTGGGCAGGATGCGCACCTGCTGGCCCACCTGCAGCTCCAGCGTGTCGGCGACCGAACCGGGTCGGCGGGCCATGATGCCGTGCTCCTGGTTGGCGCCGACCAGGATGTAGTCGGCCAGCGGCCGTCCCTGGACGTCGCACACCAGGCCGTAGCCCTGGTCCACCGGCTGGCCCGCGGTGCCGCGGTCGCGCGACATCGCCATCCAGCCGGCGTCCAGCAGGGTCCAGCCCTTCTCGCGCTGGTGGCCGATCACCGTGGCCAGCACCGACAGCGCGATGTCGTCGACCGCGCACACGCCGATGCCGGCCATGACCAGGTCGAAGAACACGTACACGCCGGCGCGCAGCTCGGTCACGCCGTCCAGGTGCTCGGCGAACAGCGCGGTGGGGGTCGAGCCGACGCTCACCACCGGGCAGGCAAAGCCGGCATGACGAAGGCGCTGCGCGGCCAGCACGATCGCGGCGCGCTCCTGCTCCGCCATCGCCCGCAGCGCCTCGGGGCTGCGGCAGTCGTAGGAGCTGCCGGCATGGGTCATGACGCCGCGCACGGGAACGCCGCCTTCGGCCAGCGTGCGGGCGATGTCCAGCAATTCGGGCGACTCGGGCTTCACGCCGGAGCGGTGGCCGTCCGAGTCCACCTCGATCAGCACACCGACGTCGGCCGGTGCAGCCGCCAGCCGCTGCGCCACCATGCGTGCCGCCTCGACGCTGTCCAGGATGATGGACATGCGGGCGCCGCGCGCCTGCAGCCGGAGCACGTGGTCCATCTTGTTGGGCGCGATGCACACCGCGTACAGGATGTCCTTCACGCCCCGCTCGGCGAAGTAGTCCGCCTCCAGCAGCGTGGAGACGGTGATCGGTCCTTCGTCGCTCGTCATGAGGCGGCGCGCCACCTCGTGGCACTTGTTGGTCTTGACGTGCGGCCGGAAGGCCACGCCCAGCCGCTCCACCTGACGGCGCATGCGTTCGATGTTGCGCTTCATGCGCGCCTCATCCAGCAGCAGCGCGGGAGTTTCCAGGCTCGTGAGGGGCTGGCCCATCTCAATGGCCCTCCTGCGGCGTGCGCTTGAGAACGCGGCCGGGCCGCGCGCCGCTCGCACGGCCCTCGCGCCAGACCACGGCGCCGTTGACGATCACGGTGTCGATGCCGCGCGCCGCGGCGATCGGCTTTTCGTAGGTTGCGGCTTCGTCCACGGTGTCGGCGTCGAACAGCGCCAGGTCGGCGAAGGCGCCTTCGCGCAGCACGCCGCGGTCGGCCAGGCCGAAGTTGCGGGCGGTGAGGCCGGTCATCTTGTGCACCGCCTTCTCCAGCGGGAACAGGCCCAGCCCGCGGCCATAGTGACCCAGCACACGCGGGAAGCTGCCCCACAGGCGCGGATGCGGCGCGGCATCGTGCGGAAGGCCGTCCGAACCCACCATGGTCTCGTCGAACTGCAGGATGCGCTGCACGTCGGCCTCGTCCATGCGGAAGTAGATCGCGCCCGCGGGCAGCAGGCGGCGGATCGCTTCCTCCTGCGGCACACCCAGCGCGCGGGCGATGTCGTCCAGGTCGCGGCCGGCGAATTCGGGCAGTGCCTTGGACCAGGTGACGATCACGCGGCTGGAACTGGCGGCGCGGTCGGCCGACAGCACCGTGGAGCCCGCGGTGTAGGGATAGCAGTCCAGGCACACCGGCTGCAGCGCCATCTGGCGGCGGATCAGCTCCAGCGTCTCGGCCGAGCGGCCGTAGTTCTTCTGCCCCACCAGCTTGTGGTGCGAGATCACCACCGGCACGCCCACCTCGCGGCCGATGCGGAAGGTCTCCTGCAGCGAATCGACGATGCCATCGGCCTCGTCGCGCATGTGGGTGCAGTAGATGCCTTGGAAGTCCTTGAGCGGCCGGCAGGTCTCGATCACCTCCTCGGTGGGCGCGGCGATCGCGGGCTCGTAGAACAGGCCGGTGGACACGCCGATGGCGCCGGCCTCCATGGCCTCCTGCACCAGCGCGCGCATCTGCCGGATCTGCGCCGGGGTGGCGGGGCGCTCCAGGTCGTCCAGCGTGGCCACGCGCAGCGTGGTGTGGCCCACCAGCATCGCGCAGTTGGTGGCCGCCGGTTGCGCGCGCAGGGCCTGCAGGTAGGCGGCGAAGGTGGGAAAGCGGAACCAGCCGCCTTCTTCGTCCAGCAGGTTCAGCGGCGGCGTCACCGGCTGCGGCACCGGGCGCGGCATGGGCGCCAGCGAGATGCCGCAGTTGCCGCCGATCACGGTGGTGACGCCCTGGCTGACCTTGGGCGCCATCTCGCCGCCGGACAGCATCACGCGGTCGTCGTGCGTGTGGCAGTCGATGAAGCCGGGCGCGGCGATGTGGCCGGCCAGGTCGATCTCGCTGCGGCCGCTGCGCCCGGCAAGGTCGCCGATGCGCTCGATGCGGTCGCCGCGGATGCCGATGTCGCCGGCAAAGCGCGGGGCGCCGGTGCCGTCCACGATCTGGGCGTGGCGAATGAGAAGGTCGAAGGGGTCCTGCATGTGTGCTCCGGAGGGAAGGAGGTTCAGAGCCGCGCGCCGCGCGCCGCGATCGGCCAGACGGCTTCCACGGTCGCGCCGCGGATGCACACCAGCTCGTCGTAGAGATTGACCGTGGGGTCGCAGTGGCCGGGCACCAGCATCAGAGCGTCGCCCAGCGCGGGGGAGACGGCGTCGGGTGTCGCCAGCACGCCGTGTTCGTCGGCCGCCTTCACGTAATCCAGTTCGGGCCGCTGCCACACGACGGGCATGCCGCTGTCGACGCTGGAGGCCTTGAGGCCTGCGTCCACCACGGCCCGCGCGGCGGAGGGCCGGCTCATGACGGTGGTGCGGACGAACAGCGCGTGCTCGAAGGCGATGCCGTCGGGCGCGCGCTGGTTGTCGGCGTAGTCGCGGTCCATGAACACGTAGGAGCCGGCCTGGAGCTCGCCGAACACGCCGGAGTCACGCTCGTGCTGGAAGGTGCCCGTGCCAGCGCCGGTGACGATGGGCACCGGGACACCGCGCCGTTCGATTTCCTCGCGCGTCCCATGGGCGGCAGCGGCGGCCTCGGCGATGGCGGCGGCCCGTACCTTCGGATCGCGCAGGTGCTGCGCGGGGCCGTGGTAGCACTGCAGGCCGGCAAAGCGCAGCGGCGCGCTGTCCGCCACCAGCTGCGCCAGCGCCGCGGCCGGCGCACCCGGGGGCACGCCGCAGCGGCCGGCGCCGACGTCGACCTCCACGTACACGTCCAGCGCAACCTGCGCTGCGCGGGCGGCATCGGCCAGGGCCCGCACCTGCGTCGCATGGTCCACCAGCACGCCGATGCAGGCGCGCCGTGCGAGGGCCATCAAGCGCGCCAGCTTCGCCGCGCCCACCACCTCATTGGTGACCAGCACGTCCGCGATGCCCGCGTCCACGAACACCGCCGCCTCGCTCACCTTCTGGCAGCAGATGCCCACCGCGCCCAACGCCAGCTGTCGGCGCGCGATCTCCGGGCACTTGTGGCTCTTGGCGTGGGGACGCAGCCGCACGCCGCTGCCGCGCAGGGCGTCGGCCATGCGCTGCAGGTTGCGTTCGAAGGCGTCCAGATCCAGGACCAGCGCGGGCGTGTCGATCGCATCGACGGGGTCGCCGGGCTGCGCGGCTTGCCAGGGGCTCATGGTGTCGTGCGTACGGGAAGCGTGCGGGCCGCGGGCTCAGTCGATCTTGGCGCCGGAAATCTTGATCACCTTCGCCCACTTCTCGGTCTCGCGCCGCGACAGCTCGCGGAACTCTTCGGGCGTGCTGGGCGAGGTCTCGGCGCCCAGCATCCTGAAGCGCTCCTGCACCGCGGAGCTGGCGAGCGCCGTGCGGATCTCGGCGTTCAGGCGCGTCACGATGTCCTTGGGCAGGTTGGCGGGCGCGACGATGCCGCCCCAGGCCACCACCTCGAAGCCGGGGACGGCGTCGGCGATCGGGGGCACGTCGGGATAGGTGGGCGAGCGCTTGAGCGAGGAGATGCCCAGCGCGCGGATGCGGCCGTTTTGCGCATGCGGGCCCAGGACCGGCGTGTTGGCGATCATCAGCTGCACGCCGCCGCTGATGAGGTCGGTGACGGCGGAGCTGGCGGCCTTGTAGGGCACGTGCAGCATGTAGGTGCCGGTCATCGATTTGAAAAGCTCCACGCCCAGGTGGGCGGTGGTGCCGTTGCCGTCCGAAGCGAACGCCAGCTTGCCCGGGTTCTTCTTCGCGTAGGCGATCAGTTCCGGCACCGTCTTCACCGGCACGTTGTTGTTGACCGCCAGCAGGTTCACCACCCGCACCGCATTGGACACCAGCGTGAGGTCGCGGTCGACGTCGTAGGGAACGTTGGGCAGCAGCGAGCGGTTGGTGGCCAGCGACACCACGTTGCCGTAGGCGAGCGTGTAGCCGTCGGCGGGGGAGCGCACCAGCTCCATCGTGCCGATGGTGTACGAACCGCCTGGCTTGTTGTCGATCACGATGGGCACGCCCAGCTGCTGCGACAGCTGCGCCGACAGGGCGCGCATCAGCACGTCGGGCGCGCCGCCGGGCGCCGACGGCACGATCAGCCGGATCGGTTTCTCGGGCCAGGCCGCCAGGGCCGAATGCAGCGGCGCGAACAGGGCCGCCAGTGCCAGGGAGAGGGACAGGAAACGTGGGCGCATGCAGGACCTCCGGAGCGAGCCTGCAGTGTCTGCCATTCGATTCGGGAGAAAAACTGCGCAGACCTACATTTTCAAGTTAGGTGAACTTAAGAATTGGGGCCCTCTCGCGCAACCGCTGCGCGGGCGCCCCGTAGCTGACGATCGCCGCCGCCAGGCGTTCGTTGGCAACCGACCTCAGCCATTGGACCCAGGTCCCAGGGTGCTATAACACGCCTTCCTTCGCGGATGCGCGCGTCCCGAAGCGCAAGTTTCCATGGCCTCCACCTCCACTCCGAACCCGCCCTCCGCCGCAGCCGAAGCCGCGCGCTATGCCTTGCTGCGCCGGTTGGCGCCATCCATGCGGCACCACCTGGTGGTTAACCTGCAGCCAATCGGCATGATCTACGAGGTGATGGACCGCCGCCTGCGCGCGCCCACCCCCGACCTCGCGCACGTGCAGGACAGTGCAGGCAAGATCAACGGCTTTGCCCGCGCCGCGCTGCAGTCGTGCGTCGACGTGGTGAGCTGGCTCGCGCCGGACGATGCGGCGACCTGCTCGGTGCGCGACGCGGTGCGTGAATCGCTGGGCCTGCTGGCCACCAGCCTGAGCTTTCGCGGCTATGCGCTGCGCGACGAAACAGTCGAACTGCCGGGCCTGGTGCGGCGCTCGGGCATCCGCAACCTGCTCGCGGCCACGTTGATCCACTGCACGGACCACAGTGCCGCGCCCGCGGACCTGGCCCTGTCAGTTGCGGCCGAAGGGACCGATGCCCTCGTCTCCATTTCCGTGCGACCGACGCAAGGCGACAAGGGGCTGCAGTCCGAGAGGAACTACCGCAAGCTGACCTGGGACGACCTGCAGGCGCTGGCCGCGGCGGACAGCACCCGGGTCGAGCGCGACGGCGAACGCATCGTGCTGCGCTTCCCCTGGGTGACGGCCTCCGCCTGAGGCGACCGCGCCCTCAGCGCGGCGCGAATCCCAGCTTCTTCATCGCCGCTGCCAGGCTGGCGCGGCTGCCTTCGTACTCCGCCCAGGGATCGTTGCCCTGGTCGAGCCGCGTGTGCACGGTCGCGACGGTCCAGTGCGCGCCGCTCTTCAAGCCCTGCAGTTCGTCCCAGCGCACCGGGACCGAGATGCCCAGTCCGGGCCGAGCCCGGGCCGACCAGGCGCAAGCCGTCGTGGCGCCATAGCCGTTGCGCAGGTAGTCGATGAAGATGCGGCCCACCCGGTTGCTGGCACCGCTCTTGGCGACGAAGCGGTCCGGCAACGTGCGCGCCAGGTGCTGCACGATGGCCTGCGAGAAGTCCTTCACCGTGTCCCAGTCGAACTTCGGCTTGAGCGGAACCACCAGGTGCAGGCCCTTGCCCCCGCTGGTCTTGAGGAAGCAGGGCAGGCCAAGTTCGTCGAGCATCGTGCGCACCAGCTGCGATCCTTGCTGGATCTGCGCCCAGCTCACGCCTTCGCCCGGGTCGATGTCGAAGGTCATGCGGTCGGGCCGGTCTATGGTGCGCACCACGCCGTTCCACGTGTGGAACTCGACCACGTTCATCTGCGCGGCCGACAGCAGCCCTTGCGGCTCGGCGATCTTGACCATCGGCGGATGACCGGGAAAGACCGAGGGGTCGAGCTGCACCACGCCGGCCATCTTGTAGCGGTCCAGGTGCTTCTGGAAGAACAACTGGCCGTCGATGCCGTCCGGCGCCCGCACCATGGCGATCGGCCGGTCCTGCAGGTGCGCCATCATCAGCGGCGCCACCAGCGCGTAGTAGCGCACCAGCGCGATCTTGGTGGTGCCGCTTTGCGCATCGACGATGCGGTCTGGATTGCTCACCCGCAATGTGGGCGGCAGCGCGACCTCGGCAGCGGCGGTGGACTTGGCCGAAGCCGGGGCAACCGCCTTCTTGCGGGACTTGGGGGGCGCGGCCGCCGGCGCGTCGGGCGGGGGTGCATGCAGCACGGGCTCCTCGCCGATCGCCTTCGCCGGCTTGTCCGTGCGTAGCCCATGGAACACCGAATGCCGGACCTTGCCGTCGCGGGTCCATTCGCCGAACGACACCTCGCACACCAGCTCGGGCTTCACCCAGTGGGCATCGCGCGGCAGCCCGCTGCCGGCCTCGAACGGCTTGTGGCCGGCGGCCAGAGCATCGAGTTGCCGGCGCAGGTCACGCAGGGTCTTCTCGTTGAAGCCGGTGCCCACGTTGCCCGCGTAACGCAGCTTGCCGTCTTCTTCGTGCACGCCCAGCAGCAGCGAACCGATGCCGGTGCGTGCGCCCTTGGGGTCGGTCCAACCGCCGATGACGAATTCCTGCCGGCGCTTGCACTTGAGTTTGACCCAGTCGCTGGACCGCCGGCAGACGTAAGCGGAATCGCGCCGCTTGGCGATCACGCCCTCCAGGCCGAGCCGGCAGGCGGAATCGAGCATGTCCTGTGGCGCGGCGTCGAACACCGCGCTGAAGCGCACGTTGTCGTGGGGCTTGCGCTCCACGATGCGTTGCAGCACGGCGCGGCGCTCCACCAGCGGCACTTCGCGCAGGTCGTGGCCGGCGCAGTAGGGCAGGTCGAACAGGTAGTAGACGATCTGCTCGGTGCGCCGGGTGTCGAAGGCGCTCTGCAGCGCCTGGAAGTCGGCCGGCACGTCCTCGCCCGGCATGATGATTTCGCCGTCGTACCAGCCGTCGGGCAGTTCCATGCTGCGCAGCGCCTGCACCAGACCGGGCAGGCGCGAGGTCCAGTCGTTGCCGTTGCGGGTGACCAGTTCGATCCGGCCGTCCTCGACCCGCGCCAGCATGCGGTAACCATCGAACTTGATCTCGAAGATCCAGTCCTCCGGCCGCTGCGGCGGCGCGTCCACCAGCACCGCGAGCTCCGGCTGCAGCTTTGCCGGCAGGCGCGCCTCGCGCGCACCCTGCGGAGGGCCGGATGCCGCCGGCGCACGCGCGGCCTGGCCCGGCACGGCCACCGGGCGGTCCGCGAGCGACTGCACGCTGTCGGGCATTTCATCGACCACGCTGAATTCTGCGGCCGGCCGCGCCAATGCGTCACGCTCCTTGATCAGAAGCCAGGGATCCTCGCGACCGTTGCCGCGCCCCTTCATGCGCACGAGGGTCCAGTGCCCGTGCAGCTTGTGCCCGCGCAACTCGAACTTCAGCTTGCCGTCGCGAAAGCCCTCTTGCGGGTCTTCCAGCGGGATCCAGGTGCCCTTGTCCCAGATGATCACCTTGCCCGCGCCGTAGTTGCCGGCGGGGATGGTGCCTTCGAAGCGGTTGTACGCGATGGGATGGTCCTCGGTGGGCATCGCCATGCGCTTGTCGGCCGGGTCGTAGCTGGGGCCCTTGGGCACCGCCCAGCTCTTCATCGTGCCTTCCAGCTCCAGCCGGAAGTCGTAGTGCAGCCGCGTGGCCCAGTGCTTCTGGACCACGAAGCTGCGCGCAGCCTCATTGACTTCGCCGCCTTCCGCCGGTTCCGGCGTCGCGTCGAAGTTGCGCTTGTCGCGGTATTTCTGAAGGGCGCTCTTGTCTGCCATCCGGCGGGAAACGGGGCGGCGCCAGGGCCGCCCCATCGTTCACTCAGCTGTTGCGGAACTGGTCGCGCAGCATCTTCACCTGGTCGTGGTTGCGCTGCACGCCCTGCATCTGGCGCTCCACCACCTGGCGCACGTCGGCCGGCAGGTTCTTCTGCAGCGCCTTCGTGTAGCGCGCCTTGGCATTGTCCTCGCCGCGCTCGGCCTCTTCCAGGATCGCCTTGTCGTCGTAGGTGGTCAGCTTGGACTTGATCGACACCCAGCCGCGGTGCATGGCGCCCATCGCGCTGCCGCCGTCCTCGACGCTGCCGCCGTACTGGCGGATGCAGTCGTTCAGTTCCTGCGCGCCCTTCCGGCAGTCGTCCGCGCGCTGCAGGAAGGTGGAGCGCAGCTGTTCGCTCTTGGCCTGTTCGGCGCACTCACGGAAGCCGTATTCGCCGTCCTTGCAGCATTCCGCCAGGTCCTTCAGCAGGTCCACCACGTCGCCGCGGTCGCCGTCGTTGTTGCCGGCCGTCTGCATCGCGCCGACCGCGCCGGCGGTCCCCATCGCGGAGGGCGTGCTGCGCTGGCCACCGGAGGCACCAGGGGTGTAGCTGCGGTACTGCTCGTCGGCGCGGCGCCAGCCGGCTTCGGACGCCGGGCGCGCGCGGTCCCAGTTGAGCGTCGAGTTGCCGCGGGTGTCGTCCCACTCGGATCCCAGGCGCGGCTCGACGCTGGTCCACTGGTCTTCCGGATAGCGTTGCCGCCCCGACAGGCCCAGGCGGTACGCGGGGCTGTAGTCGTCGAAGCCGCGGCCCTGCTCGTAGTAGGGCTCCTTGCTGTAGTTGTCGCGCCAGTAGGCTTCTTCGGCGGTCGGGTTCACCGCCTCGCCCGCAGCCTTGCCGGCCAGGCCGCCGACCACCGCGCCCACGACGCCGCCGACGGCCGCGCCCACGGGGCCCGCGATGGAGCCGGCAGCCGCGCCGGCCACGGCGCCGCCCGTGGCACCGATGCCGGTCCCGATCGGGTGGGCACCCGGTTCGTCGGTGATGGGGTCGCGGTTCATGTCCCGGTCTTCGCGTTCTTCAGCAGCCATGGCTTGCTCCTTGTGTTCAGGTGATGGAAATCAGTCGTCCCCCTCATCTTGGGACGCTGGACGAGCCAGCCCGTGGGCCAAAAGCACTGAGCGCTTGTAGGAATCGTCGGGCGCGCCCGCGCGCCCTGCAAGGCCGAGCGCACGCACAGGGACTCACTGCGGCGTCCTACACCGGTGCCGTCTCGCGTGCGTCACGCTCGGCCCATCGGGTGATGCCCATGAAATATTCGCTGCGCAAGACGCCTTCCCACCTCAACCTCACGTACAAGTACGGGGAGGCGAGCGGCGGCCTGCTCGGACGCAACCTCGTGCTGGAAGTCGACGGCAACGTGCTGACGCTGGAGGTCGACCTGTCGGCCAACCTGCTCGCGCGCAACAAGCAGTCGTCCTGGTACCTGGACGCGGTGGACCTGGCATCCAACCACCACAAGCTGAAGTCGCTGCAGTGCCCGGACAACCTGGTGCGCACGCGGCTGATCCGCGCGTGGGAGGGGATCGACCAGCCGCGCTTGCGGATGCGCCTGGTGCTCAACCCGCGTGGCCGCTACGTGTTCGACGTGGCGCCGCACTCGCTGTTCATGGGCGGCATCCAGCTCGACGTCCAGGCCTTCCTGGAAGACGAGTCGGAATCGTCCGGGACGCCGTCCAACGAGGCTTCGCTGCTGGAAGAAGAAGCGCAAGCCGATTCCGAGGGGAAACACGCATGACGCGCTTCAATCGATGCGCCCGCCTGCTGGCGGGTGTGGGGACTGCTTGCCTGCTGGCGATGGGCGCGATGGGCGCCCATGCCGACGCGGGAGGCCTGCGCAGCCGCTACACGGAGCTGAAGCCGCAGTTGCAGAACAACTCCTATGGCCGCCAGCTCACCATCGACTCGACGGAGGGAAGCAACTCATTGCAGGGCGACGTCTACGCGGTGCTCGACCATCCCTTCGACAAGGTGAAGGGCGCGCTGGCGGATCCGAGCGCCTGGTGCGACATCATGCTGCTGCCTTTCAACACCAAGGCCTGCGCGGCGCACGGCAACACCTTGAGCGTGCGCATCGGCCGCAAGTACAACCAGCCGGTCGAACAGGCCTACCGCCTCGATTTCAGTTTCAGCAATGCGGCCGCCAACGCCAACTACCTGGAGACGCGGCTGAACGCGGGCGAGGGTCCCTTCGGAACGCGCGACTACCGCATCGTGGTGGAGGCCGTGCCGCTGGATGGCAACCACACCTTCATGCACATGAGCTACGCGTACGGCTTCGGCGGCAGCGGCCGATTCGCGATGCAGGCCTACCTGGCCACGGCGGGCGCGAGCAAGACCGGCTTCACCACCAATGGCGTGCGCGGCGCCGTCGAACGCAACGCGATGCGCTATTACCTGGCGATCGATACCTACCTGGACACGATGGACGTCCCGCAGGCGCAGCGGGTGGACAAGCGCATCAACGAGTGGTTCAGCGCCACCGAACGCTATCCGGCGCAGCTGCACGAGATGGACCGCAACACCTACGTGAGCATGAAGCGGCAGGAATACGGGCGGCAGACGACCGCGTCGACGCAGTAGAGCAGAAGGGGCGCCGAGGCGCCCCTTCTGCTGCATCGCTCCCGCGATCTACTCAGATCACTTGAGCCCGGCCGCTGCACGCAGCGCCTGCGCCTTGTCAGTCCGCTCCCAGGTGAACTCGGGCTCTTCGCGGCCGAAGTGTCCGTAGGCCGCCGTCTTCTGGTAGATCGGGCGCAGCAGGTCCAGCATCTGGATGATGCCCTTCGGACGCAGGTCGAAGTGCTCGTGCACCAGCTCGGCGAGCTTGTGGTCGGGGATGACGCCGGTGCCTTCGGTGTAAATGGTCACGTTCATCGGCTTCGCGACACCGATCGCGTACGCCACCTGGATCTGGCACTGCTTGGCCAGGCCGGCGGCCACGATGTTCTTGGCGACGTAGCGCGCGGCGTAGGCGGCCGAGCGGTCCACCTTGGACGGGTCCTTGCCCGAGAAGGCACCGCCGCCGTGCGGGCAGGCGCCGCCGTAGGTGTCGACGATGATCTTGCGGCCGGTCAGGCCGCAGTCGCCCTGCGGGCCGCCGATGACGAAGCGCCCGGTCGGGTTGATCAGGTAGCGCGTTTCCTTCAGCCACTCCTTGGGCAGCACCGGCTTGATGATCTCCTCGATCACCGCCTCGACGAAGGACGGCTTCATGTGGTGGCCGTCGCTCTGCTCGGGGCTGTGCTGGCTGGACAGCACCACCGTGTCGATGCTGTGCGGCTTGCCGTCGACGTAGCGCATCGTCACCTGGCTCTTGGCGTCCGGGCGCAGGAAGGGCAGCCGGCCGTCCTTGCGCAGCTGCGCCTGGCGCTCCACCAGGCGGTGGGCGTAATAGATCGGCGCGGGCATCAGCACCGGCGTCTCGTCGCAGGCGTAGCCGAACATCAGGCCCTGGTCGCCGGCGCCGGTGTTCAGGTGGTCGTCGGAGGCGTGGTCCACGCCCTGGGCAATGTCGTTGGACTGCTTGTCGTATGCCACCAGCACCGCGCATCCCTTGTAGTCGATGCCGTACTCGGTGTTGTCGTAGCCGATGCGCTTGATGGTGTCGCGCGCGGTCTGGATGTAGTCGACGTGCGCGTTGGTGGTGATCTCGCCGGCCAGGACCACCAGGCCGGTGTTGGTCAGGGTCTCCGCCGCGACGCGGCTGCGGGGATCCTGCTGGAAGATCGCGTCCAGGATCGCATCCGAGATCTGGTCGGCGACCTTGTCGGGGTGCCCTTCGGACACCGATTCGGAAGTGAAGAGGAAATCGTTCGCCATTTGAATAAACTCCGTGGGTTTGACTGCGAAAGGCGCGTTGCCTTTTGCCGGAGCTTGGGCGAACGCTTTAGCAGATTTTTTTAACGTCGCCCTGCAAGTAGTTCCGTAACTCGGCGACAGGCCCGATTCTAACTGCGTGAAAGCACTCTTCCAACTGATGTCCACATGGCCCCTGGCGCTGCTGCACGCGCTGGGAGCGGTGCTCGGCTGGCTGACCTGGCTGCTGTCGCCCACCTACCGGCGCCGCTTCGCCGAAAACGCGCGCCAGGCGGGCTACCGCTTTGCCGAGGTCCGGCCGGCCGTGGCCGAGGCGGGCAAGCTGGTGGCGGAAACGCCACGCCTGTGGTTCGGAAGCACGCCGGCGATCCTGTGGGAGCACGACGACCTGATCTCCGAATTGCGCGCACAGGGCCGCGGGATCGTCTTCCTTACGCCCCACCTGGGCTGTTTCGAGGTGACGGCGCAGGCCTATGCCGCCCGCTTCGGGCCGATCACGGTGCTGTACCGCCCGGCCCGCAAGGCCTGGCTGCGGGAGCTGGTGGCGACGTCGCGCGACCGGCCCCGGATGACCGCGGTGCCGACCACGTTGGCGGGCGTGCGCCAGATGCTGCGCGCGCTGCGGGCGGGCGAAGCGGTCGGCCTGCTGCCGGACCAGGTTCCGCCCCGGGGCCTGGGCGTGTGGGCGCCGTTCTTCGGCCGGGACGCGTACACCATGACGCTGCCCGCGCGGCTGGTGCAGCAGACCGGCGCGGCGGTGCTGCTGGCCTGGGGCGAACGCCTGCCGCGCGGCGGCGGCTACCGCGTCCGGCTGCAGCGGCTGGAGGGCGAACTCGCGCGCGACCCGGCGGAGGCGGCGGCGCAAGTGAATGCGGCGATGGAGCGCCTGGTGCGCGCCGGGACCACGCAATACCTGTGGGGCTATGCGCGCTACAAGCAGCCGCGCGAGGAGTCGGTCACGTGAGCCATCTGGGCATCCTTTTCATGCGCACGATCGCGCACCTGCCGCTGTCCTGGGTGCGGGCCATGGGCTATGGGCTGGGCCAGTTGCTGTACTGGGTGGTGTGGCCGCGCCGCAAGGTGGTGAACACCAACCTGCGCCTGTGCTTTCCCCAGTGGAGCGCGGCGCAGCGCCGCGAGGTGGCCCGCAAGACCTTCATCCACGTGGCACAGTCCTTCCTGGACCGCGCCTGGCTGTGGCACGCCGACCCCGAGGTGGTGCGCCGCCGGATCGTGCTGACCGGCTCGTTGCGCGAACTCGCCGGAGGCGACCCGACCATCGTGTTCGCGCCGCACTTCGTGGGGCTGGACGCCGGCGTGACCGGCCTGTCGCAGCAGGTGCAGCGCCGCTTCATCGGCATCTACACCAAGCAGAGCAATCCCGTCGTCGACGCCTGGGTGCTCCAGGGGCGCAACCGCTTCGGCATCCGCCCGCGGCCGATGAGCCGCTCGGAAGGCGTGCGCGAAATCATCTCGGCGCTGCGGGAGGGCGACGTCATGATCCTGCTGCCCGACATGAATTTCGGCCCGGAGGAATCGATCTTCGTGCCCTTCTACGGCGTGCCCGCCGCGACGGTGCCGTCGCTGTCGCGGTTCGCGCGGCTGGGACGCGCGAAGGTCGTGCCGGTGATCACCCGGATGCGGCGCGGCGGCTACGAGGTGCGGGTGCACGACGCCTGGGTGGGCTTTCCCACGAATGACGCCGAAGCCGACACCGCGCTGATGAACCGGCGGCTGCAGGAGTACGTGGACGAGATTCCGTCCCAGTACTACTGGGTGCACAAGCGCTTCAAAACCCGCCCGCCGGGCGAGCCCGGCGTCTACTGAGCGAAGAAGGTGCTCAGGCGCTGCGCCACGAACGCAGGCCGTTCGTGCACGATCCAGTGGGAGGCATCGGGCACCGTTTCCACCGTCAGCCGGGGGATGTACGCATCCAGCCCGTCCAGCAGTTCGGGCAGCAGCGCGGTGTCCTGCAGGCCCCACAGCACGAAGGTGGGAATGTCCACGGTGAGCATCTCGCGCGGCAGCGTGATGGCAGTGGCTCCGGGGTCGTCCTCGCGCGGCGGCCGCAGCGGCGAGGCGCGGTAGTAGTTCAGGCCGCCCGTGAGGCTGCGGTCCCACACGGCCCGGTACTGGTCCTTCACCGATTCCGTCAGCCAGGGCGCGGAGCCCCAGTGCGTGAAGAAGCCCAGCAGGCGGCGGTACCCGTCCTCGCGCAGCAACTTCTCCGCGTCGGGGCGGACCAGGAAATTCATGTAGGCACTGGCCGCGCGCTGCGGCTCGCTCGTCTGCAATGCGCGCAGGAAGGTGCCCGGATGCGGCGAGTTGATGATCGCCAGCTTCTTCGTCAGCTGCGGGAACTGGTTGGCGAAATTCCAGGCGACCGCACCGCCCCAGTCGTGCGCGACGAGGCAGGCGAGGGGTGCGCCTTCGATTTCGGCGAGCGCGACGAGGTCCTTGACCAGTTCCCGGGGCCGGTAGGCCGCCACGTCCGCCGGCTGCGAGGATTCTTCGTAGCCGCGCAGGTTGGGCGCCACGCAGCGGTAGCCGCCGTTGGCGGGCTGGGCGAAGTGCTCCAGCAAGGCGTCCCAGACGAAGGCGGCCTCGGGGAAGCCGTGGAGGAACATCAGGACCGGCCGCCCGCGCTCCCCGGCCGCGCGGCAACTGAGGGTGATGCCGTGGGGAAGCGCTTGCTGCCAGGTCTGGATCATGTCGGTTCCGCTTGCGGGTGGGCCCACTGCCACAGGAGGAGCGAGGCTTCCTCCACGCCCTCCTTCTTCAGGGCGGAGAACAGTCTGGCCTCGCCGCCGCCGGTTTGCAGTCGCGCAATCGACAAGGCCTTGTTCTGCTCGCTCCGGTTGAGCTTGTCGGACTTGGTCAGGAGCACCAGCAGCTTCAGGCCCTGCTCGACGCGCGGGCGGATCACCTCCAGCAGGATGTCGTCGAGTTCGGTCAGGCCATGGCGGGGGTCCACCAGCATCACCACCCCGGTCAGGTTTTCGCGCGTCACCAGGTAATTGGCCATGACCTGCTGCCAGCGGATCTTGTCGGCCTTGGGAACCGCGGCATAGCCGTACCCTGGCAGGTCGGCCAGCACGGCATCGGTCACGCCCTGCTTGCCCAGCTCGAACAGGTTGATCGCCTGGGTGCGCCCGGGGGTCTTGGAAGCGAAGGCGAGCCGCTTTTGCTGGGTGAGGGTGTTGATGCAGGTCGACTTGCCCGCATTGGAGCGGCCGACGAAGGCGATTTCCGGCACATCGAGGGCGGGCAGGTGCTCCAGCCGCGGCGCCGTGGTGAGGAAACGGGCCGTGTGCAGCCAGGCGACAGCTTGCGCCGCGGGGGAGGTGGTCATGGGGAGCCGGGAGGGGGAGGAGTGGGCATTGTAGAATCCCGGGGTTTTGCGCCAATCAAACCAAAGAAACGTGAACAAGACGCCTGCCTCCCTGCTGCTGGCCGCCCTGCTGGCGATCTCTGCCCTTTCCACCTGGGCCCAGCAGCCTGCCGCCAGCGCTGCGGCGCCCGCGGCCAGCGCGGCCGCCCCCGCTGCCCATGGCGCGCCAGCCCCGGCTGCGGCCCCCGCCGTGGCCAAGGCGGATGCGGCCGCCGGCGAGGCGAAGTTCGGCGCCGTGTGCGTCGCCTGCCACGGCGCGGGCGGCAATTCCGGCATCCCCGCCAACCCCAAGCTCTCGCAGCAGCACGATGCCTACATCGTCAAGCAGTTGCAGGAGTTCAAGGCCGGCAAGCGCGCCAGCCCGATCATGCAGGGCTTCGCCTCGCAGCTGAACGACCAGGACATGAAGAACGTGGCGGCCTACCTTGGCGCCCAGAAGGCCAAGCCCAATTTCGCCAAGGACAAGGAACTGGTGAGCCTGGGCGAGAAGATCTACCGCGGCGGCATCCAGAACCGCCAGGTGCCGGCCTGTGCCGGCTGCCACAGCCCCAACGGTTCGGGCATTCCCGCCCAATACCCGCGCCTGTCCGGCCAGCACGCCGACTACACCGCTGCGCAGCTGGTTGCGTTCCGCGACGGCGTGCGCAAGAACAGCGCGCAGATGACGCAGGTCGCCGCCAAGCTGAACGATCGCGAGATCCGCGCCGTGTCGGATTACATTGCCGGCCTGCGCTGAGGCGACGACGGTTGAACTAACCGCCTCCGCGGCACACCAAATCGGGCGGGCACCTCGCAGGAGGGCCCGCCTTTTTTCATCCTTGCGTCCATGACTTCCATTCCCGCCGATCCGCGCAGCACGGGCAGCAGCTCCCGCAACGCAAGAGCCCTGCTCGAGCTGGTCTCCTCGATGCGCTTCGCGATCTCCCTGCTCACGGTGATCTGCATTGCCTCGGTGATCGGCACGGTGCTGAAACAGGGCGAACCCCTTGTCAACTACATCAACCAGTTCGGTCCCTTCTGGGCCGAGCTGTTCATGGCCATTCGCCTGAACACCGTCTACAGCGCCTGGTGGTTCCTGCTGATCCTGGGGTTCCTGGTGGTCAGCACGTCGCTGTGCATCGCCCGCAACACGCCGAAAGTCCTGGCGGACTTCAAGGCCTACAAGGAAAACATCCGCGAAAACGCGCTGCTGGCGTTTCACCACCGCGCCGAGGGCGCGCTCGCCGGCACGCCGCAGGACGAAGCGCAGCGCGTCGGCCAGGCGCTGGCCAAGGGCGGCTGGAAGGTCCGCCTGCAGCAGCGCGAGGGCGGCTGGATGGTCGCCGCCAAGGCGGGCGGCGTGAGCAAGCTGGGTTACCTGGCCGCGCACAGCGCGATCGTGCTGGTGTGCCTTGGCGGCTTGCTGGACGGCGACCTGATCGTGCGGGCCCAGATGCTGTTCAACGGCAAGCAGCCCTACAAGGGGGGCGGCATGGTTTCCGAGGTGCCCGCGCAGTACCGCTTGCCCAGCACGAATCCCACCTTCCGGGGCAACCTGCTGGTGGCGGAAGGTACGCAATCGTCGACGGCGGTCCTGAGCCAGTCGGACGGCATCCTGCTGCAGGAACTGCCTTTCACCATCGAACTGAAGAAGTTCATCGTCGAACACTACTCGACGGGGATGCCGAAGCTGTTCGCCAGCGACATCGTCATCCACGACCGCGAGACCGGCGAGCAGATCCCGGCGCGGGTGGAGGTGAACCACCCGGTGCGCCATCGCGGCATCGAGATCTACCAATCCAGTTTCGACGACGGCGGCTCCAGCGTGACGCTGAAATCCGTGCCCCTGGACGGCAGCGGTCGCAGCTTCGAGGTGCAGGGCACCATCGGCGGTGCGACCGACCTGGCGCGCGGGCAGGGCGATGGCGCCCAGAAGATGACGCTGGAATACACCGGCCTGCGCGTGATGAACGTGGAAAACCTCGCGGGCGCTTCCGGCAGCGGCGCGGACGTGCGCAAGGTGGACCTGCGGGCATCGTTCGAAGCGGGCACGGGAGCGGCCAACAAGTCGGGGACCAGGAAGACCCTGCGGAACGTGGGGCCCAGCATCACCTACAAGCTGCGCGATGCCGCGGGCCAGGCGCGCGAGTTCCACAACTACATGCTGCCCATGGAACTGGGGGATGGCGTTCCGGTGTTCCTGCTCGGGATGCGCGACACCCCGGCCGAGGGCTTTCGCTATCTGCGCATTCCCGCCGACGAGAACGGTGCGCTGGACGGATTCACGCGCTTGCGCGCGGCCCTCGCGGATCCGGCGGCACGGGAAGCGGCGGTGCGCAACTACGCGCGAAGCGCCACGGATCCGACGCGGCCCGAACTGGCGCAGCAACTGGCGGTGTCGAGCGCGCGCGCGCTGGCGCTGTTCGCCGGCGCCGAGGCGGCCGCCGGCAAGGCGGCGGGCGGTTTGCAGGCCGTCTCCGAGTTCATCGACACCAATGTCCCGGAGGCCGAGCGGCCGCGTGCGGGCGAAGTCCTGGTGCGCATCCTGAACGGGGCGCTGTTCGAGGTGGCCCAGCTGAGTCGCGAGAAGGCCGGGCTGTCGCCGCTGCCGCGCGACGAGCGCACCCAGGCCTTCATGACGCAGGCGGTCTTGGCGCTCAGTGATGCCTATAGCTACCCCGCGCCGATGGCTTTCGAGCTGAAGGAGTTCAAGCAGGTGCAGGCCAGCGTGTTCCAGGTGACCCGTTCGCCCGGCCGGGTCATCGTGTACCTGGGGTGTGCCTTGCTGATCCTGGGGGTTTTCGCGATGTTGTATGTTCGGGAGCGCCGCCTCTGGGTCTGGCTCAGCCCGTCCGGCAGGGGTTCGCAGGCGCGCATGGCGCTTTCGTGCAACCGCAAGCTGATGGACATCGACCGCGAATTCCAGCAGCTGCGGGACCGGCTCTTGGGAGACAAGCAATGAACACCGCCACCACCACGACCACCATCACGCTGGACGAGGGCTTCCTGTCGCGCCGCGGCTGGTTCGACTGGGTGTTCGCGCTGCTGGCCGTGGCAGGCGGCCTGTACGCCTTCTCCATGTACCACCAGCACATGGACGTCTACGAGAAGGGCATCCTGTTCGCCGCGGTGCCCGCGGTGATCTGGCTGGGCTGGTTCTGGCGGCCATTGCAGGTCCTGATGCTGGTCGTGGCAGGGGCATCGCTGCTGGGCATCGTGTCCTACCAAGGACAGATCGCCCGGGCCGACAACGTCTTCTGGCTCAAGTACTTCCTGTCCAGCCAGTCTGCGATCCTGTGGATGAGCGTGCTCTTCGTGATGAGCACGGTGTTCTACTGGATCGGCATGTTCGCGCGCGGCCAGTCGTCCACGATGGAGATGATCGGATCGCGCCTGGCCTGGGTGGCCGTTGCCATGGCGCTGATCGGCACCATGGTGCGCTGGTACGAGAGCTACCTGATCGGCCCCGACATCGGCCACATTCCGGTCAGCAACCTGTACGAAGTCTTCGTGCTGTTCTGCTGGTTGACGACCGCTTTCTACCTGTACTTCGAACACCAGTACGCGACGCGCTCGGTGGGCGCCTTCGTGATGCTGGTGGTGAGCGCCGCCGTTGGCTTCCTCCTCTGGTATTCCTTTGCGCGGGAAGCGGCCGAGATCCAGCCACTGGTGCCGGCCCTCAAGAGCTGGTGGATGAAGCTGCACGTTCCCGCCAACTTCATCGGCTACGGCACTTTCTCGCTGGCGGCCATGGTCGCCTTCGCCTACCTGATCAAGCAGCAGGCCGCCGAGACGCGCTGGCACCGGCTGACGCCGCTGTGGGTGCTGGGCGTGTTCCTCACGGTGCTGCCCATGGTGTTCCGCAAATCGATGGAGACCAGCAGCAGCTACTGGCTGGGCTACTTCACCGTGTCGGCGCTGATCGTGGGCGGCATCCTGTTCGCGCGCCGGCGCATCGCGGAGCGCCTGCCCGCGCTGGAAGTGCTCGACGACGTGATGTACAAGTCCATCGCGGTCGGCTTCGCCTTCTTCACGATCGCCACCGTGCTCGGCGCGCTGTGGGCGGCCGAGGCCTGGGGCGGCTACTGGAGCTGGGACCCGAAGGAGACCTGGGCGCTGATCGTCTGGCTGAATTACGCGGCCTGGCTGCACATGCGCCTGATGAAGGGCCTGCGCGGAACGGTCTCGGCCTGGTGGGCGCTGGTCGGCCTGGCCGTCACCACCTTCGCTTTCCTGGGCGTGAACATGTTCCTCTCGGGGCTGCACAGCTACGGAGAACTTTGAGCCCGGCTGAAACCTTTTGCGGCTCGCGAGCGTATGGACAGGGAACAGCACCACATTCGGAAGGGGTCCCCATGCTGATCAGGACAGGTCGTGACGGTTTCCAGCATCCGGTGTCCAGCGACATCACGCCGCAGGCCGTCTACGAGGATCGCCGGCGGCTGCTGAAGTGGATGGCCACCGGGGTCGCTGGAGCCTCGCTGGCCACCTGGGCGCAGCGCGAGGCGCTGGCGCAGCAGGTGCAGAAGCCCGGCAAGTTGCCGGCGCTGCCCACGGCACGTTCTACGGTGGCCGGCGCGGTGACAATGGAAAAGATCACCGAGTACAAGGACGCCAGCAGCTACAACAACTACTACGAGTTCGGCACCGACAAGGCCGATCCGGCGCAGAACGCGCACACGCTCAAGACCAAGCCGTGGACGGTGGAGGTCGAGGGCCTGGTCAAGAAGCCGGGCAAGTACGCGATCGAGGACCTGCTGAAGCTGTCCTCGCAGGAGGAACGCATCTACCGCCTGCGCTGCGTCGAAGGCTGGTCGATGGTGATTCCCTGGGTCGGCTATTCGCTTTCCAACCTGATCAACAAGGTCGAGCCCCTGGGCAACGCCAAGTACGTCGAGTTCCTCACGCTGGCCGATCCCAAGACCATGCCGTTCGTGGGTTCGCGCGTGCTGGACTGGCCCTACGCCGAAGGCCTGCGAATGGACGAGGCGATGCATCCGCTGACGCTGCTCACGTTCGGCATGTACGGCGAAGTGCTGCCCAACCAGAACGGCGCACCGGTGCGCATCGTGGTGCCCTGGAAGTACGGATTCAAGAGCGCAAAGAGCATCGTGAAGATCCGTTTCGCCGAGCAGATGCCCAAGACCGCGTGGAACAAGGCGGCCGCCAACGAATACGGGTTCTATTCCAACGTGAACCCCGACGTGGACCACCCGCGCTGGAGCCAGGCGACCGAACGGCGCATCGGGGAAGACGGCCTGTTCGCCAAGAAGCGCAAGACGCTGATGTTCAACGGCTACGAGGCGCAGGTCGGCCAGCTGTACGCCGGACTGGACCTCAAGAAGAACTTCTGATGCAGCTCGCGCGAGCCTTGCTGCACCCGGCGGCCAAGCCCCTGGTGTTCGTCGCGTCGTTGCTGCCGTTCGCGTGGCTGTTCTACGGCGCACTGACGAACAACCTGGGTGCCAACCCCGCGGAGTACCTCTCGCGCGCCACCGGCGACTGGACACTTCGCTTCCTGTGCCTGACGCTGGCCGTCACGCCGGTGCGGGTGGAGGCGAAGCTGCCGACGCTGCAGCGGTTCCGCCGCATGCTGGGCCTGTTCACGTACTTCTACGTGGTGCTGCACTTCCTCGCCTACAGCTGGTTCGACCAGGGGTTCGACCTGGGCGACATCGCGAAGGACATCACCAAGCGTCCCTTCATCCTGGTCGGCTTCACGGCCTTCCTGCTGCTGACGCCGCTGGCCGCGACCTCGTTCAACCGCGCGGTGAAGGCGATGGGCGCGAAACGCTGGCAGGCCCTGCACCGGCTGGTGTACCCGGTCGCTGGGCTGGGCATCCTGCACTTCTTCTGGATGCGCGCCGCGAAGAACAACTTCGCGGAGGTGGCGGTCTACGCCGCCATCCTGGCCGTGCTGCTGGGATGGCGCGTCCGGGAAGCCCTCAGGAAGCGCCAGGCGCGGGCAACAGTTTCTCCTTCCGCACCTGGTCCGCGAAGCTTTCCCGTTCGCGAATGAGGTGGGCCTGGGCGCCGTCCACCAGCACTTCGGGTGGGCGGCCGCGCGTGTTGTAGTTGCTGGCCATGCTCATGCAGTACGCGCCCGCCGAAAGGACCGCCAGCAGGTCGCCCGACTGCGCCGCCAGCTTGCGGTCCCGTCCGATCCAGTCACCGCTTTCGCACACCGGGCCCACCACGTCGTAGCTCACCGCCTTTCCGGCGCGGGTGTGCACCGGCACGATCTGGTGAAAGGCCTCGTACATCGCGGGACGGGGCAGGTCGTTCATCGCCGCGTCGACGATGCAGAAGTTCTTCTGTTCGCCCGGCTTGAGGTACAGGACCTCGGTCACGCAGACGCCCGCGTTGCCGACCAGCGAGCGGCCCGGCTCGATCAGCAACTGCCGGTCGCCGTACCCGCGCGCGTCCAGCCGCTGCAGCAGCTTGTGCCACAGCGCATCCGCCGCCGGTGGCTGCTCGCCGTTGTAGACGATGCCCAGGCCGCCGCCGAAGTCGATGTGCTGCAGCGCGATGCCGGTCTTCTCGATCGCGGCGACCAGGTCGAGCACACGGTCCAGGGCATCGAGGTAGGGCGACACCTGCGTGATCTGCGAGCCGATGTGGCAGTCGATGCCGATGACACGCAGGCCGGGCAGCGAGGCCGCGCGCCGGTAGGCATGCAGCGCTTCCTTGTGGGCAATCCCGAACTTGTTGCCCTTGAGGCCCGTGGAAATGTAGGGATGGGTGAGCGGGTTGACGTCCGGGTTCACGCGCAGGCTGACGGGCGCCTGCACGCCCAACTCCGTCGCCACCTGGCTGAGCACGTCCAGTTCGGGTTCGCTCTCGACGTTGAAGCAGTGGATGCCGGCTTCCAGCGCACTGCGCATTTCGCGCCGGCTCTTGCCGACGCCGGAGAAGATGATGTCCGAGGCCTTGGCGCCGGCTGCCAGCACCCGCTCGAGTTCGCCGCCGGACACGATGTCGAAGCCGCAGCCTGCCTGGGCGAAGACCTGCAGCACGGCGAGCGAGGAGTTTGCCTTCAGCGCATAGCAGATCTTCGCCTTGCGGCCGGCAAACCCGCGTTGGTACGCGGCCAGCGCCGACAGCATGGATGCGCGGGAATAGACGAACAGGGGCGTGCCGTGTTCGCGCGCGAGGTCCGCAAGGCGAACGTCCTCCACGAACAGTTCCTCGCCCCGGTAGTCGACGAAGGGAGAGCCGGGCAGGGGAGAGGTCATGGCTGGCGGATCGGTGAGGCGGTGCCGGAAGGCGGGTTGCTGGAGGCGGCGCGTGAGGGGGTCACTGCCGTGCCGGAGGGCGACAGCGTCTCCGGCAGGCTGGCACGGCCGGCGGCGGCTTCGCCGCTCGGAAGCACCAGCGGCCCTTTCTGGCCGCAGGCTGCGAGCAGCGCAATCGCGCCAGCGGCGATGGCCGCGCGCACCGGCGGGGCGCTGACTAGAATTTGGTGGACACCGAACATCTGGAAATTGTAATGACCGATCTCGAATACCTCGACCGCGCGGAGGCCCTGCTTGCAAGCGTCGAGGCAAGCTGCGACCGGATCAATGAAGCCACGGACGCCGACATCGACAATCAGCGCGTGGGCGGCATGGTCACGCTGACCTTTTCCGATCACAGCCAGATCGTGGTGAACCTGCAGAAGCCGCTGCAGGAAGTGTGGCTCGCCGCACGGGCCGGCGGCTTCCACTACAGGTGGACAGCGCAGGGCTGGCAGGACACCAAGGGCAGCGGCGAATTCTTCGACGAATTGAGTCGCCAGGCCAGCCAGCAAGCCGGCCGGCCGCTCGACTTCAGTTCCTGAAGAGGTCGAGGATGCTGCGCCGTTCTTCGGTGGGCGCGGGTGCGGGCGGCGGTGGCTGCCCATTGGAGTTCATCATGCTGCGGTCGCCCGGAGTTCCCGGAGCCTGCTCGCCCTGCGAACCGCCGGCGCGCGGCCGCGGCGATCCGTCCGGGCCTACGGCGTTGTCGCCGCCGGCGAGACCGAGGCTCGCGACCCCGTTGCCGCGCGCGTATTCTTCGTAGTACCACTCCCCGTTGACGTTCACGAGCCCCTCTGGCGCAGCGGGCTCCATCACCGGCACGCCCTTGAGCGCCGTTTCCATGAAGTTGATCCAGATGGGCAGGCTCAGGCCGCCCCCGGTTTCGCGGTCGCCGAGGGAGCGGGGGGTGTCGTAACCCATCCAGACGATGGCCACGAGCGTCGGATGGAAGCCATTGAACCAGGTGTCGATGGAATCGTTGGTCGTGCCCGTCTTTCCGTACAGGTCCGGACGCTTCAACTCGCGCTGCGACCGGGCCGCCGTGCCGGAGCGGGCCACTTCCTGCAGCAGCCGGTCCATCACGAAGGCATTGCGCGCGTCGATCGCGCGCACGGACTCATTGAGCAGCGGAGGCTGGCTTTCCACCAGCGGCTTGCCCTTCTGATCGGTGATGCGCGTGATCAGCCAGGGATTGACGCGGTAGCCGCCGTTGGCGAACACCGAATAGCCCAGTGCCATCTGCATGGGCGTCACCGAGCCCGCGCCCAGTGCCATCGTGAGGTAGGCCGGGTGCTTCTCGGCCTCGAAGCCGAACCGGCTGATCCAGTCCTGCGCGTTCTGCGTGCCGACGGCCTGCAGGATGCGGATGGACACCATGTTCTTGGACTTGGCCAGCGCGTTGTGCAGCGGCATGGGCCCTTCGAACTTGCCGTCGTAGTTCTTGGGTTCCCACGGCTGGCCGCCGGTGACGCCGGAGTCGAAGAACAGCGGAGCGTCGTTGACGATGGTCGTCGGCGAGAAGCCCTTTTCCAGCGCAGCCGAGTAGATGAAGGGCTTGAAACCCGAGCCCGGCTGACGCCACGCCTGGGTCACGTGGTTGAACTTGTTCTTGTTGAAGTCGAAGCCGCCCACCATCGCATGAATGGAGCCGTCGCGCGGGTCCAGCGCAATGAAGGCACCTTCCACCTCGGGGATCTGGGTGATCTCCCAGGTGTCCTTGACGGTCTTCATCACGCGGATGATTGCGCCCCGCCTGATCTTGATCTTGGGGGTCGCTTTCTCGGAGAGGCCGGACTGCGCCGGCCGCAGGCCCTCTCCGACGATGTCGAAACGGTCGCCGTTGCCGCGCACCGCCACGATCTTCTTGGGAGTCGCTTCCAGCACCACGGCCGCCATGACGTCGCCGTTGTCCGGGTGGTCGGCCAGGGCGTCGTCGATGGCGTCTTCGAGTTCCTTCGGATCGGTGGGCAGGTCGACGAAACGCTCTGGACCGCGGTAGATCTGGCGCTTTTCATAGTCCATGATCCCCTTGCGCAGCGCCTTGTACGCCGCCTCCTGCTCATTGCCCTTCACCGTCGTGTACACGTTCAGGCCGCGGGTGTACGCCTCGTCGCCGTACTGGGAAAAGACCAGTTGCCGAACCGTTTCAGCGATGTATTCGGCGCGGACCGCAGTGGTCTGCACTCCCGTGCGCACCCGGAGTTCCTGCTTTTTCGCTGCATCAGCCTGCTCGGCGGTGATGAAACCGTTCTCCTCCATCCGTTCGATGATGTAAAGCTGCCGTGAGCGTGCCCGCGACGGATTGGTGATCGGATTGAACGCCGAAGGAGCCTTCGGCAATCCGGCCAGCATCGCCGCTTCCGCGATGGTGATGTCCTTCAGTGGCTTGCCGAAGTAGGTTTCGCAAGCTGCGGCGAAGCCATAGGCCCGGTTGCCGAGGAAGATCTGGTTCATGTAGATCTCGAGGATCTGGTCCTTCGAGAGCATATGCTCCAGCTTGAAGGTGAGCAGCACCTCGTACAGCTTGCGGGTGAAGGTCTTCTCGGTCGACAAATACACGTTGCGCGCCACCTGCATGGTGATGGTGGACGCTCCCTGGCTCTTGGCCCGCCCCAAGTTGGCGATGCCGGCGCGCATCAGGCCCTTGTAGTCGACTCCGCTGTGGGAATAGAAGCGCGCGTCCTCGATGGCCAGGACGGCGTTCTTCATCACCGCCGGGATCTCGTTGATCGGCGTCAGGTTGCGCCGCTCCTCGCCGAATTCCCCCAGCAGGACGCCTTCCGCGCTGTAGATCCGCAGCGGCAACTTGGGTCGGTAGTCCGACAGGTCGCTGATGTCCGGAAGGTTGGGATAGGCAACCGACAGGGCCACGCCCGCGACCGTGATCACTGCGACCAAGGCGGCGAAAGCCAGCCCGAAGGTCCAAATAAAGAACTTGATCAGGAAGCGCTGCCAGGCAGGTCTGCGCGAGGCGGGGCCGGGAGCGGCAGAAGAAGAATCGGAAGCCATAGAACTCCATCGGGCGTCCCGGAGCGCCCATTATAGAAATGCATGGGCCTGTAAAGGCCGGTCATGCGGTGGTTCCACACCGGGTGTCGGGACGCGCTTTGACGCGTCCCTTAAGGGGCCGGAGTATCGCAGCAATGCTCGTCGGCTTTTGACAACGCCAGCCAGTCGCGCGAGCCGGAATTTCCTTTGGCGACAAGGATGTTACTGCTAGCATTCAAGTGGAATCTTAAGTTTGTTACGCCTTGACACCGGGCGTCGTAGGAGACGGGTTTGATCACAATCGGCTCTCTGCTTGGCCGCCAGTCGGCCCCATTGCTGGGACTGGATATCAGCTCTTCCAGCGTCAAGCTGGTCGAACTGGGACTCGCAAAAAACGGCGGCTATGTGCTCGAGCGCTGCGCCATCGAGCCCCTCGAACGCGGCTGGATCACCGACGGCAACGTCGAGAAATTCGACGAGGTGGCGGAAGCGATGCGCCGCGTCGTCAAGAAGAGCGGCACCCGTACCCGGAACGTCGCCATGGCTTTGCCGGCTTCTGCGGTGATCACCAAGAAGATCATCCTGCCCGGCGGTTTGTCCGACCAGGAACTGGAGATCCAGGTGGAAACCGAGGCCAACCAGTACATCCCCTTCTCGCTGGACGAGGTGAGTCTCGACTTCTGCGTCGTCGGGCCCAGCACGACGTCCTCCGGAGACGTCGAGGTGCTGATCGCCGCGTCCCGCAAGGAAAAAGTGCAGGACCGACAGGGATTGGCCGAGGCCGCCGGACTCAAGCCAGTCATCATCGACGTCGAGTCCTATGCCTCACGCTTGGCCGCCGGGCGACTGATCGGCAACCTGCCGGCAGAGGGCAAGGACCAGATGGTCGCCCTGTTCGAGGTGGGTGCGTCCACCACCAGCATGCAGGTGATCCGCAACGACGAAGTCCTGTATGACCGCGACCAGGCATTTGGCGGCGCCCAACTCACCCAACTCATCGTGCGCCAGTACGGGTTCTCCTCCGAAGAGGCGGAGAGCAAGAAGCGCAGTGGTGAACTGCCGGACGATTACGAAGCCGGAGTGCTGCGTCCCTTCGTGGACAGCATGGCACAGGAAGTCGCTCGGGCACTGCAGTTCTTCTTCACCAGCACCCCCCACAACCGCGTGGACCACATCATGCTGGCGGGCGGCTCCGCCGCCCTGCCTGGCTTGACCGAGGCGATCACCGCCCAGACGTCGTTTTCGTGCGTCCTGGCGGATCCGTTCCAGAGCATGCAGTTCGGTGACAACGTCCGCGAAAAGAAGGTTCGGCGCGAGGCGCCCTCATACCTCACTTCCTGCGGCCTCGCGATGCGGAGGTTCCTGCAGTGATCCTGATCAACCTGTTGCCGCACCGCGAAGCGGCTCGCAAATTCCGGCGCGACCTGTTCTATGCAAGCCTGGGCGCATCCGCGGTCGCCGGCGTCGTGATCGCAGGCGGCATCTATCTCTGGTTCGCGGCGCAGATTTCCGGCCAGCAGACACGCAACCAGGTCCTGAGCACAGAGATCAAGCGCCTCGAGGGCCAGATCAAGGACATCGCGACACTCCAGGAAGAGATCGCCGCCCTGCGCGCTCGCCAGCAGGCGGTGGAAGATCTTCAGGCCGACCGAAACATGCCGGTGCACCTGCTGAACGAGCTGGTCAGGCAACTGCCCGACGGCGTGTACGTCAACAATGTGCGGCAGACGAACAATACCGTGGCGATCTCGGGCGTTGCCCAATCCAACGAACGGGTCTCGGAACTGCTGCGCAACCTGGGCAGCAACAGTCCCTGGTTTACACGTCCCGAATTGCTGGAGATCGTCGCTGGAAACCTCAGTTTGTCGAAAAACGACCAGCGCAGGGTCGCCAACTACAAGGTGACGGTGAAACTGCTGCGTGCCAGTGAGGCCCAAAAGGCCGCCTCGGCTGCCTCCGCGGCTGCAAGCGGTCTGGTTCCGACGGCGGCAGCGGCGACGAGCGCCACCGTCGCGGCGGTCACTCCCGCAGCAGCCGCTTCGAGCAAGAAGTGATGGCTGCGTTCCACCAGACCCCCGCAACAAGGTACTGAACCATGGCGACCAACGTCAAAGGCCTGGACTCGGCTGCGCTGAGTGAAAAGATCTCCTCGCAGTTCCGTGGGCTTAATCCCAACGACCCTGCCTCCTGGCCGGTCGTCCCCAAGGCCGTGCTGTGCACCGCGGTGGCCGCGGGCATCGTTGCGGCGCTGTGGTTCGTCTGGCTGACGAACTCTGCCGACGAACTCGAAGCGGAACAAAAGAAGGAAGTCGGCCTGCGGGTGGACTACAAGAAGAAGCTCGCGCAGGCCGTCAACCTGGATGCCCTGCGCAAGCAGCGCGAGCAGGTGCAGCAGTACGTCACGCAACTGGAGAAACAGCTTCCCAGCAAGGCCGAGATGGACGCACTGCTGTCCGACATCAACCAGGCTGGCCTCGGTCGAAGCCTCACCTTCGATCACTTCCGGCCGGGTTCCATCAGCGTCAAGGAGTACTACGCCGAATTGCCGATCTCCATCCGGGTGACCGGCCGCTACCACGACATCGGCTCTTTCGCGTCCGACATCGCCCACCTGTCGCGCATCGTCACCCTCAACAACCTGGAGATCAACCAGGGCAAGGACGGCAACCTGACGATGGACTCGACCGCCAAGACCTTCCGGTATCTGGATCCGGAGGAGGTGGCGGCACAGCGCAAGGCGACCGGCAAGGGAGGCAAGAAATGAGGCACACGCTGCTGCTCGCCTTGGTCGCCGCTACGGCGTTGAGCGCTTGCAACGGGACGGAACAGGACGAGGTTAACAGGTGGATGGCCGAACAACGCGCCACCACCAAGCCGCAAGTCCAGCCCATTCCCGAGCCGAAGAAGTTCACGCCCGAGAACTACGCCATGGAATCGGCCGTCGAGCCATTCAGTGCCCAGAAACTGACGCAAGCGCTCAAGCGGGACTCGCAGCAGGCGGGGTCCGCCAGTGCCGCACTGCTTGCGCCGGAGTTGAATCGCAGGAAGGAGCCGCTGGAGGCCTACCCGCTCGATGCGATGACGATGGTCGGCAGTCTCATGAAGGCAGGCCACCCGGTGGGATTGGTCAAGGTGGACAACCTCTTGTACCAGGTGAAGCCGGGCAACTATCTCGGGCAGAACTACGGACGAATCACGAAGGTGGGAGAGAGCGAAGTCGTGCTGCGCGAGTTGGTACAGGACGCCGCCGGCGAATGGATCGAGCGAATCGCGACACTGCAACTGCAGGAGAAGTCCAAATGATGAAAAGAAACGAGTGGAGTTGGGGTGCCCTTCTTGCCGCGGCAGCGGTGTTTGCGTCCGGCTTTGCGCACGCGGCGCCCGCCGTCGAAAACATCGCGGGTTCGATGCAGAGCGGGGCGGAAATGGTCCGCATCGAGTTCACCGAACCTCTGGCGGCTTTGCCCACCGGCTTTGTCACGCAGTCGCCGGCACGCATCGCCCTCGACGTTCCTGGTGCGACCAATTCCATGGGACGCAACGCGGTGGAGATGAACGTCGGTAACCTGCGCTCCGTGAACGTCGTGCAGGCGGGCGACCGGGCTCGCTTGGTTCTGAACCTCAAGACACCCACCAACTACAAGCTTGCCTTGGACGGCAAGGCGCTGCTCGTGACGCTGGACCCGGTCGCGCAAGCGGCCTCGGCCCCATCGACGGGGCAAGCTTTCGCCGAGAGCCGCAACCGCGATCCCCAGCCACTGCGGGACATGGATTTCCGGCGCGGCCCGGACGGTTCCGGTCGCGTGGTGGTGGACCTGCCGACCAACCAGGTGGGCGTGGACATCCGTCAACAAGGTCAGACGCTGGTGGTGGATTTCCTCAAGTCCACCCTGCCTGAGGGGCTCCGCCGGCGCATGGACGTCACCGACTTCGGCACGCCGATCCAGACGGTGACCACCTCGCAACAGGGCGACCGCGTGCGCATGGTCATCGAGCCGCGTGGCAACTGGGAGCACAGCGCCTACCAATCCGACACCCAGTTCGTGGTGGAAGTGAGGACCCAGAAGCAGGATCCTTCGAAGCTCACCCAGGGTCCCGGTTACAGCGGTGAGAAGCTGTCGCTCAACTTCCAGAACATCGAGGTGCGTTCGTTGCTGCAGGTGATTGCTGACTTCACCAACTTCAACATCGTCACTTCCGACTCGGTGACCGGCGGCGTGACCTTGCGCCTGAAAGACGTTCCCTGGGATCAGGCGCTGGACATCATCCTGCAGGCCAAGGGCTTGGGCATGCGCCGCAGCGGCAATGTGCTTTGGATCGCTCCGAAGGATGAGATCGCGGCGAAGGAAAAGCTGGAACTCGAAGCGAACGCGGCCATCCAGAGCCTCGAGCCGTTACGCACGCAGTCCTACCAATTGAATTACACCAAGGCCGCCGACGTCGCCGTCCAACTGACGGGAACGGGTTCTTCGCGCATCCTGAGCGCCCGCGGCAGTGCCATCGCTGAACCGCGGACCAACCAACTGTTCGTCACGGACGTGCCCACCAAACTGGAGCAGGTGCAGCAGTTGATCGGTCGCCTGGATATTGCCGTGAGGCAGGTGCTGATCGAGGCCCGGATCGTGGAAGCCTCCGACACCTTCGGCAAGTCGCTTGGCGTTCGCCTTGGCGCCGTCGATCTGCGCAACACGAACCCCATCGGCGGGACGCCCGGCTATAGCGTGGGCAGCCAACGCGGGTCGGCCACGGCCACCTACGATGCTGTGTCTGCACAGACGGGGCAGATTGACCGGAATCCAACCAACTTCAATACGCTCAACACCAGTTTCGTGAACCTGCCGTCGGCAGGGGCAGGAGGCTTTGCACCGTCCAGCTTCGCGATCTCCCTTTTCAATTCCGCGGCCAACCGCTTCCTTACGCTGGAATTGTCGGCGCTCGAAGCGGACGGCAAGGGCAAGCTCGTTTCAAGCCCGCGCGTCGTGACCGCTGACAAGACCAAGGCCCTCATCGAGCAAGGCACGGAGTTCCCGTATCAGCAGGCGACGTCCAGCGGCGCGACCTCGGTCGCCTTCCGACGCGCCACGCTGAAGCTCGAAGTGACCCCCCAGATCACGCCTGAGGGCAACATCATCCTGGACCTCGACATCAACAAGGACAGCCGCGGCGAGACCACGGCGGCGGGCATTGCGATCAACACCAAGCACATCAAGACGCAGGTGCTCGTAGAAAATGGCGGCACGGTCGTGATCGGCGGCATCTTCGAACTCACCGAAACCGAGAACGAAGCGCGCGTCCCCCTGCTGGGAGACATCCCGATCGCCGGCAACCTGTTCAAGAACCGCCAGCGCAGCAGCAACAAGCAGGAAATGCTGGTGTTCATCACGCCGAAGATGGTGTCAGACCGGCTGTCCAGTGCCGGTCGTTGAAGCGAGCGCGATGTCTTGATCCTATTTCTCGTGGGGATGCCCGGCAGTGGGAAGTCCACTGTCGGGCGCCAACTCTCAAGGCGGCTCGGGCTGCCTTTTTTTGATTCCGATCATGTGATCGAGCAACGCCTGGGCTGCACCATCCGGGAGTATTTCGAACGCGAGGGGGAGGCAGCATTCCGCGAGGTCGAAGAGCAGGTTCTCGCTGAATTGGCGGGCGGGGCTCCCGCAGTGATCGCCACGGGAGGCGGCGCCGTCCTGCGCGAACCCAATCGTCGGGCGATGCGCGACGGGGGCAGGGTCATCTACCTGCGCGCTTCCCCCGAGGAACTCTATCGCCGTCTGCGGCATGACACCCAACGGCCGCTGCTGCAGGTGGCAGACCCCCTGGCGCGCTTGCGCGCGATGCACGCGGAACGCGATCCGCTGTATAGAGAGGCCGCCCATTTCCATATCGAGACAGGGCGGCCCTCGGTGCCGACGCTGGTCAACATGATCGTGATGCAGCTGGAGCTCGCGGGGCTCTTGCCGCCGCCCCCTTAAACTCTGGGGCATGACGGCCCCGCATTCCGGAACGACCCAGCAGGTGAGCATCGCGCTGGGGGATCGAAGCTACGACATCCAGATCGGTGCGGGCCTGCTCGGCCAGTCGGCCGCATGGGAGGGCCTGCCGGCTGCGGCTGCGGCGCTCGTCGTGACGAATACGACGGTGGAGCCGTTGTACGCGGCTCAGCTGCGAGAGGCACTCGCTGCACGCTATCGCTCAGTCATTCAAGTGGTGCTGCCGGATGGCGAGGCGCATAAGGATTGGCAGACTCTCAACCGCATCTTCGATGCATTGCTTACCCATGGCTGCGATCGCAAGACGGTGCTGTTTGCACTGGGAGGCGGCGTTGTGGGCGACATGACCGGATTCGCGGCGGCCAGCTACATGCGAGGCGTCCCCTTTGTCCAGGTGCCGACGACGCTGCTCGCCCAAGTGGACTCCTCGGTGGGAGGCAAGACGGCGATCAACCATCCGCTCGGCAAGAACATGATCGGGGCCTTTTACCAGCCGGTACGCGTGGTGTGCGATCTCGGGACACTGAACACATTGCCGGCGCGGGAGCTCAGTGCGGGCCTCGCGGAAGTCATCAAGTACGGACCCATTGCGGACATGTCGTTCCTGGACTGGATCGAGGCGAACGTCGAATCGCTGTTGCAGCGGGATTCCAATGCGCTCGCGTACGCGGTCAAGCGGAGTTGCGAAATCAAGGCCGCGGTGGTGGGGCACGACGAGCGCGAGTCCGGCCTGCGCGCCATCCTCAACTTCGGTCACACTTTCGGCCACACGATAGAAGCCGGGCTTGGATATGGCGAGTGGCTGCATGGCGAGGCGGTCGGCTGTGGCATGGTCATGGCGCTGCAACTGTCACTCCGCCTCGATCTGGTCGATGCAGCCTTCGTCGAACGGGTCACGCGTCTCATTTCGCGAGCTGGCCTTCCTACGGTTGGACCCGCGCTGGGGGCGCAGCGGTATCTCGACCTGATGCGCGTGGACAAAAAGGCGGAGGCGGGTGAGATCCGATTCGTCGTGATCGACCGCCCCGGTCACGCAGTCGTACGGAGCGCCCCCGACGATATGGTTCGGCAGGTGCTGGCCGACTGCACGCGCTGAACGGCGCGCATGACCCTTGCTGCCTACGCCTGTGATCCGGCGCGCTCGCGTGGGCGGAGGCATCCGGAAGAGCCAGCCCCGACGCGAACGGACTTTCAGCGGGATCGCGACCGAATTGTTCACTCGACCGCGTTCCGGCGCCTTGTTTACAAGACACAGGTCTTCCTCAACCACGAGGGCGACCTGTTTCGTACCCGTCTTACGCATTCGATCGAAGTTGCACAACTCGCCCGATCGATTGCCCGCCCACTGGGCCTCAACGAGGACCTGGTGGAGGCCATCGCCCTGGCGCACGACCTGGGACATACCCCATTCGGCCACGCCGGCCAGGACGCGCTGAACGAATGCATGGCGCAGCATGGAGGCTTCGAGCACAACCTCCAAAGCCTGCGGGTCGTCGATGCACTGGAAGAACGGTATCCGGCTTTCGACGGCCTCAACCTCTGCTTCGAAACTCGCGAGGGCATCCTGAAGCACTGCTCTCGTGCGAATGCGCAGAAGCTGGAAGAGCAGGAGCCGGGGGGCGTCGGCCGCCGCTTTCTCGACCGGACGCAACCGAGTCTCGAGGCGCAACTGTGCAACCTCGCGGACGAGATCGCCTACAACGCGCACGACATCGATGATGGCGTGCGCTCCGGGCTGATCACGCTGGACCAGGTCGCCCAGGTTCCCTTGTTCGGAGAGCACCACAGGGCTGCCATGCGTGAGCATCCTCAACTGCAGGGTCGCCGTTTGCTGTACGAAGCCATACGCCGAATGCTCAGTGCGCAGGTTTACGACGCCATTGCGGCGACGCGTAGCCGCATCGATGCCGAACGGCCGGAGCATGAAGACGACGCGCGCAAGGCGCCTTCGCTCGTGAGCTTCACGGACGCTGAGCGCATCAAGGCGACAGAGCTCAAGTCCTTTCTTTTCCGCAACCTGTACCGGCACGCCCGAGTGATGGAGACCACCAGCCAGGCACAAGAAGCCGTGCATGAACTGTTCGCGTGCTACCTCGCTGCCCCCAAGGAGATGCAAGCCGGCTTCGCGGCGCGATCCGATACGGAGCGCGCCGTCGCAGACTACATCGCGGGCATGACCGATCGGTATGCACTGCGAGAGCACGAGCGTCTCACTGGACGCGTTCTCCTCACGGGAACGCCGTGAAGACGTTCGATCCCGCGCTGGTCGTCATCCTGGCGGGGATCAGCGCGGCCCTGCACATCGGCAAGCTGCCGCCGGCCTTGCCGGTGCTCCGCGACGCGTTGAATATCTCGCTCGTCCAAGCGGGATTTCTGCTGTCCCTGGTGCAACTGGCGGGCATGACCTTGGGCCTCGCTGTCGGCGCTGCGGCCGACTCTCTGGGGGCCCGGCGCACGATGGTCCTCGGTCTGGTCATCCTTTCCATGGCGAGCTTCGTCGGCGGCACCGTTGCGACGGCGGAAGCATTGCTGACCTTGCGCGCGGTCGAGGGGCTGGGCTTCCTGCTTGCCTCATTGCCCGCGCCCGGGTTGATCAGGCGGCTGGTGGACCCTTCCCGCCTCAGCACGGCGCTCGGTCTCTGGGGGGCCTACATGCCGTTCGGGACCGCGCTCGCCTTGCTTGCCGGACCTGCGTTCATTGCCGTGAGCGGGTGGCCGGCGTGGTGGTGGATGCTAGGCGTCCTGTCGCTACTGATGGCATTGTGGACATGGCGAGCGGTTCCCTCGCAAGTCGACCACCGAGTCGCCGCCGGTGCATTTGGAGCATGGACGAGGATTGCCCGCACCTTGCGCGCGGGCGGTCCGTGGCTCGCGTCGGTGGCGTTCGCAACCTATTCGGCGCAATGGCTTGCGGTGATCGGGTTCCTGCCCACCATCTACGCGCAATCTGGGCTGCCCGCTTCCTATGCGGCGGTTGCGACCGCCTTGGCGGCAGCCGTCAACATGGTGGGGAACATCGCGTCAGGCCGCCTGCTTCAGCGCGGAACACCCGCGTCGGTCCTTCTCCAGTGCGGCTACCTGGCCATGGCGGTCGGGGCATTCGCGGCGTTTGCACCATGGTTGGATTCCGGACCCGCAGCAGCCTTGCTGCGTTATGCGGGGGTCCTCCTTTTCTCCGCGGTAGGGGGCTTGATTCCCGGCACGCTCTTCTCGCTCGCGGTTCGTGTCGCACCCGACGAAAGCACGGTTTCCACGACGGTCGGCTGGATGCAGCAATGGTCCGCCTTCGGCCAGTTCGTGGGCCCCCCCGTGGCGGCGTGGGCCGCCGCGCGTGCGGGCGGCTGGCATGTCACTTGGTGGGTCACGGGCAGTTTCGCCGTGGCAGGCATGGCGGTGGCGGCGGGGATCGCCCGCTTTCTCGCGGGACATGCTTCCAGCGCGTCTGCGCGCGTCCGCAGTGCCCCGTAAAATTCACGACCGAGATGCCTACCGATCACATTGCGCTGGCCGACACGCGCCGCTGGCTGGAGCGCGCGGTGGTCGGGCTGAACCTGTGTCCCTTCGCGAAATCGGTGATGGTGAAGCATCAGGTGCATTTCGCCGTCACGGATGCTGACGATGCCCGTGGGGCACTGGAAGCGTTCGAGCGTGAGCTCGATGCGCTGGTTGCCACCGATGCGGTCTCCCGCGATACGACGCTGTTGGTCATCCCGAACGGCATGCACGACTTCCTGGCCTTCCTCGACCTCGCCAGCCGCGCCGAGCGCATGGTGCGCAAGCGTGGAATGGAAGGCGTGATCCAGGTGGCGCATTTCCATCCTCAGTTCGTTTTCGCCGGGGCCGACGACGACGACATCACGAATTGCACGAACCGCGCTCCGTATCCCACTCTGCACCTGCTGCGCGAGCAGAGCATCGATCGCGCGGTGGCGGCGTTTCCGGACGCCGCCGCGATCTACGAAGCCAACATGGAGGCGTTGCGCCGCCTGGGCCGCGAAGGCTGGGATGCGCTGGGCGTGGGAGCCACGCCATGAAGAAGGACGTCCGCGAGGAACTGGGCTTGCCGCCCGGCCAGTCGGTGGAGCTGCTGCAGGAACTGCACGTGGTCACTCGCGACGGTCGCATCAACCAGGACTCGCGGCGCAAGCTGAAACAGGTCCACCACCTGTACCAGTTCATCGAGAAGCTGCTGCTGGAGCTGCCGTCTGAAGGCGGCCGTCCCACGCTGGCCGATCACGGAGCAGGCAAGTCCTACCTCGGTTTCATCCTGTACGACCTGTTCTTCAAGCCGCGCGGCATCGGGCACATCTACGGCATCGAGACACGCGCCGAACTCGTGGAGAAGTCGCGGGATCTGGCACGTCGCCTGGGCTTCGAGCGCATGTCCTTCCTGCACCTGAGTGCGGCCGATGCCGCGGATGCTGCGCAGTTGCCGCAGAAGATCGACGTGGTGACGGCGCTGCATGCCTGTGACACGGCGACCGATGATGCGATCGCCTTCGGGCTGAAGAAGCAGGCGCAATTCATGGTCCTGGTGCCCTGTTGCCAGGCCGAGGTCGCCAGTTCGCTGCGGGAACACAAGGCTTTCGCACTTTCCCGGACGCCCCTTTCCGAGCTGTGGCGCCATCCCCTGCACACACGCGAGATCGGCAGCCAGGTCACCAACGTGCTGCGCTGCCTGTACCTGGAGGCGATGGGATACCAGGTCACCGTGACGGAACTGGTCGGATGGGAGCACTCGATGAAGAACGAGCTGATCCTCGCGCGCTGGACCGGACAGCGAAAGCGCAGCGCCGGCGAGCGGCTGCGTGCGATCCTGGCGGAGTTCGGGATCGGCGAACTGGAAGTGCGCCGTTTTCCTGGCTTGCCCGCGAAGGACGGCGAAGCCTAGTCGCCGCAGGCGCCACGAACGCCACGGCAATCGGGGTCAGGTTCGCCCTATCATGAACCGATGGCACGCCTCCCCCGCCTGACACTTTCCGGCCATCTTCACCACATCATCCAGCGCGGCAACAACCGCGAATCCATTTTCGTCGATGCCGCTGACGACGAACTGTTGCTGGGCTTGATCGACGAACATGCGCGCCAGCAGCGGGTGGCCGTCCACGCCTACGTGCTGATGGACAACCACTTCCACCTGCTCGCAACGCCCGAATCGGACGATGGCATTCCCCAGTTGATGCAGTCGGTGGGGCGCCGCTACGTGCGCAACTTCAACCTTCGCCATGGCCGGACGGGGACTCTCTGGGAAGGTCGTTACCGGTCCACCTTGATCCAGCCCGATCGATACCTTTTTCCCTGCATGGTTTACATGGACCTCAACCCGGTGCGATCCGGAAAGGTCTCCGAGCCGGGGGACTACCGGTGGTCGAGCTACGCGCATTACACGGGTCGGCAGATCGACAAGCTGATCACGCCGCATCCGCTGTACTGGCAGTTGGGCAACACCCCGTTTGCCAGGGACGAGGCGTACGTGGCCTTGGTGCATGCAGGCGTTGGCGAAAAAGAGAAGCATGCACTCACAGACTCCGCCTTGCGGGGCTGGGCGCTGGGGGATGCGGATTATGTTGCAGAGCTTCAACGCAGGACGGAGCGAAGGGTCGCGCGCGCCAAAGCAGGGCGGCCGAGAAAATTATCTGTCCCCAATTAAAGATATGAGATCTGCTCGCTGAATAAAATCAGGTTCTGACCCTAATTATTCTGCTTGGCAGCAGTGCTGCACTGCACTATCCTCGGGTTTCCCCTGAATTCCCGGAGTGCGCGCCATGACGACGGCTGCCGAAATCGCCCATTTGCAAGAACACGGCCTCTACACGGGCGCGAACGAACACGACGCCTGCGGCGTCGGCTTCGTCGCCCATATCAAGGGGGAGAAGAGCCACAACATCGTCCGCCAGGCATTGAAGATCCTGGAAAACCTCGACCACCGTGGCGCGGTCGGGGCCGACAAGCTGATGGGCGACGGCGCCGGCATCCTGGTGCAACTGCCGGATGCCTTGTACCGCGAGGAAATGGCCGCCCAGGGCGTCGAACTGCCGCCGCCAGGCGAATATGGCGTCGGCATGATCTTCCTGCCCAAGGAACACGCTTCGCGCCTCGCCTGCGAGCAGGAACTGGAGCGCGCCATCAAGGCCGAGGGCCAGGTGCTGCTGGGCTGGCGCGACGTTCCCGTGGACCGGGACATGCCCATGTCCCCCGCAGTGCGCGCCAAGGAGCCGATCATCCGCCAGATGTTCGTGGGACGCGGCACCGACGTGATCGTGCAGGACGCCCTGGAGCGCAAGCTGTACGTGATCCGCAAGACGGCCAGCGCCGCCATCCAGCGCCTGCGCCTGAAGCACAGCAAGGAATACTACGTCCCCAGCTTCTCCAGCCGAACCATCATCTACAAGGGCCTGCTGCTGGCCGACCAGGTGGGCGTGTACTTCAAGGACCTGCAGGACGCCCGTTGCGTGTCCGCCCTGGGTCTCGTGCACCAGCGGTTTTCCACAAACACCTTCCCGGAATGGCCGCTGGCCCACCCGTACCGTTACGTCGCCCACAACGGCGAGATCAACACGGTAAAAGGCAACTACAACTGGATGAAGGCGCGCGAAGGCGTGATGTCCTCGCCGGTGCTGGCCACCGACCTGAAGAAGCTCTACCCCATCAGCTTCGCTGACCAGTCCGACACGGCAACGTTCGACAACTGCCTCGAACTGCTGACGATGGCGGGCTACCCGCTCGCCCAGGCCGTGATGATGATGATCCCCGAGCCGTGGGAGCAGCACACGCTGATGGACGAGCGCCGCAAGGCCTTCTACGAATACCACGCGTCCATGCTGGAGCCCTGGGACGGCCCGGCCTCCATCGTGTTCACGGACGGCCGCCAGATCGGCGCCACGCTGGACCGCAACGGCCTGCGCCCCTCGCGCTACTGCGTCACCGACGACGACCTGGTGATCATGGCGTCCGAGTCCGGCGTGCTGCCGGTGCCGGAAAACAAGATCGTGCGCAAGTGGCGCCTGCAGCCCGGCAAGATGTTCCTGATCGACCTGGAGCAGGGCCGGATGATCGATGATGAGGAACTGAAGTCCTCGCTCGCCAACGCCAAGCCGTACAAGCAGTGGATCGAGAACCTGCGGATCAAGCTGGACGACCTGTCCGAGACTTCGGGCGACGCGCCCGCGGCGCAGGTGGAACTGCTCGACCGCCAGCAGGCCTTCGGCTACACGCAGGAAGACATCAAGTTCCTGATGGCGCCCATGGCCACCGCCGGCGAGGAGGGCATCGGCTCGATGGGCAACGACAGCCCGCTGGCCGTGCTGTCGGACAAGAACAAGCCGCTCTACAACTACTTCAAGCAGCTGTTCGCGCAGGTGACGAACCCGCCGATCGACCCGATTCGGGAAGCGATCGTGATGTCGCTCGTCTCCTTCATCGGCCCCAAGCCGAACCTGTTGGACATCAACCAGGTCAACCCGCCAATGCGGTTGGAAGTCAGCCAGCCCATCCTCGACTTCGCGGACATGCAGAAGCTGCGCGAAATCGAAAAGCACACGCACGGCAAGTTCCGCAGCTACACGCTGGACATCACCTACCCGCTGGCCTGGGGCCACGAAGGCGTCGAAGCCAAGCTGGCTTCGCTCAACGCGGAAGCCGTGGATGCGCTGCGCAGCGGCCACAACATCCTGATCATCAGCGACCGCGGTGTGTCGCCGACGCAGCTGGCGATTCCGGCCCTGCTGGCGCTGTCTTCCGTGCACCAGCACCTGATCCGCGAAGGACTGCGCACGACCGCCGGCCTGGTGGTCGAGACCGGGTCGGCGCGCGAAGTGCATCACTTCGGCGTGCTGGCCGGCTACGGCGCGGAAGCCGTGCACCCGTACCTGGCGATGGAGACGCTCGCGTCCATCCACCACGACCTGCCGGGCGACCTGTCGGCCGAGAAGGCGATCTACAACTACGTCAAGGCGATCGGCAAGGGCCTGTCGAAGATCATGTCCAAGATGGGCGTGTCCACGTACATGTCCTATTGCGGCGCCCAGCTGTTCGAGGCGATCGGCATCAACGGCGACGCGATCGAGAAGTACTTCACCGGCACCGCCAGCCGGGTCCAGGGCATCGGTGTGTTCGAAATCGCGGAGGAAGCGATTCGCCTGCACAAGGCGGCCTTCGGCAACGATCCCGTGCTCTCCTCGATGCTGGACGCCGGCGGCGAATACGCCTGGCGCACGCGCGGTGAGGAGCACATGTGGACGCCGGATGCGATCGCCAAGCTGCAGCACGCATCGCGCGCCAACAACTGGAACACGTACAAGGAATACGCCCAGATCATCAACGACCAGAGCCGCCGTCACATGACGCTGCGCGGCCTGTTCGAATTCAGGGTGGATCCGGCCAAGGCCATCCCGGTGGACGAGGTGGAGTCCGCCAAGGACATCGTCAAGCGCTTTGCCACGGGCGCCATGTCGCTGGGCTCGATCTCCACGGAAGCCCACGCCACGCTCGCCGTCGCCATGAACCGCATCGGCGGCAAGAGCAATACCGGTGAAGGCGGAGAGGATCCGGCGCGCTACCGGCAGGAGCTCAAGGGCATCCCGATCCAGACCGGCCAGACGATGGCGCAGATCATCGGCAAGGACGTGGTCGAAGTCGACATCCCGCTGCAGCAGGGCGACTCCCTGCGCTCGCGAATCAAGCAGGTGGCATCCGGCCGCTTCGGCGTGACGGCGGAGTACCTCGCGTCCTCCGACCAGATCCAGATCAAGATGGCGCAGGGCGCCAAGCCGGGCGAGGGCGGCCAGCTGCCCGGCGGCAAGGTGTCCAAGTACATCGGCAAGTTGCGCTACTCGGTGCCGGGAGTGGGGCTGATCTCGCCCCCGCCGCACCACGACATCTACTCGATCGAGGACCTGGCCCAGCTGATCCACGACCTGAAGAACGTCGCGACGCAAGCGACCATCAGCGTGAAGCTCGTGTCCGAAGTCGGCGTGGGCACCATCGCCGCGGGCGTTGCGAAATGCAAGGCCGACCACGTGGTGATCGCCGGCCATGACGGCGGCACGGGCGCCTCGCCCTGGTCTTCCATCAAGCATGCCGGCTCTCCCTGGGAGATCGGCCTGGCCGAGACCCAGCAGACCCTGGTGCTGAACCGCCTGCGCGGCCGCATCCGCGTGCAGGCCGACGGCCAGATGAAGACCGGCCGCGACGTCGTGATCGGGGCGCTGCTGGGCGCGGACGAGTTCGGCTTCGCCACCGCGCCGCTGGTGGTGGAAGGCTGCATCATGATGCGCAAGTGCCACCTGAACACCTGCCCGGTCGGCGTGGCCACGCAGGACCCGGTGCTGCGCAGGAAGTTCGCGGGCAAGCCCGAGCACGTGGTGAACTTCTTCTTCTTCATCGCCGAGGAAGTGCGCCAGATCATGGCGCAGCTGGGCATCCGCAAGTTCGACGAACTGGTGGGCCGTGCCGACCTGCTGGACATGAAGAAAGGCCTGTCGCACTGGAAGGCGCGCGGCCTGGACTTCAGCCGCCTGTTTGCGCAGCCCAAGGTGCCGGCCGACGTGCCCCGCTTCCACTGCGAAGAGCAGGACCACAAGCTCGAGAAGAGCCTCGACCGCGTGCTCATCGAGAAGTCGCGTGCGGCCATCGAGCGCGGCGAGAAGGTGCAGTTCATGGAACATGCACGCAACGTGAACCGTTCGGTCGGCGCCATGCTCTCCGGCGCGCTGACCAAGGTGCACCCGGAAGGATTGCCCGACGACACGCTGCGCATCCAGCTGGAAGGCACGGGCGGCCAATCCTTTGGCGCGTTCCTCGCCAGGGGCATCACGCTGTACCTGATCGGCGATGCCAACGACTACACCGGCAAGGGCCTGTCCGGCGGCAGGGTGGTGGTGCGCCCCAGCATCGACTTCCGCGGCGAAGCGACCAAGAACATCATCATCGGCAACACCGCGCTGTACGGTGCGACCTCGGGTGAGGCGTTCTTCAGCGGCGTCGCCGGCGAGCGCTTCGCCGTTCGCCTGTCCGGCGCCACGGCCGTCGTGGAAGGCACGGGCGACCACGGCTGCGAGTACATGACCGGTGGTACCGTGGCCGTGCTCGGCAAGACCGGCCGCAACTTCGCGGCCGGCATGTCCGGCGGCATTGCCTACGTGTACGACGAGGACGGCAAGTTCGCCAGCCGCTGCAACACCGCGATGGTCTCGTTGGAGCGCGTGGGCAGCACCGCGGAACAGCAGTCCGCCTCCGGCACCACCAAGCTGCACCGCGACCAGACGGACGAGGCGCTGCTGAAGAAACTGCTGGAAGACCACAACCGCTGGACCGGCAGCCGCCGCGCCCGCGAACTGCTGGACAACTGGGCCGAGTCGCGGATGAAGTTCGTGAAGGTATTCCCCAACGAATACAAGCGGGCGCTGGCCGAGATGCACGAGCGCGAGGTGGAACTGGCCAGCGTGGGCAACGATGCGCACGCCGCGCTGCAGCGCGAGCCGGCGCCGGCCAAGTAAGAGGACGAGGAAGAAACGACCATGGGAAAAGTCACCGGCTTCATGGAATTCGAGCGCGTCGAGGAGGGCTACAAGCCCATCCCCGAGCGCGTGAAGCACTACAAGGAATTCGTCGTCGGCCTCGATGACAAGCAGGCGAAGGTGCAAGCCGCACGCTGCATGGATTGCGGCACGCCCTTCTGCAACTCGGGCTGCCCCGTCAACAACGTCATTCCGGACTTCAACGACCTGGTTTACCAGCAGGATTGGCGCAACGCCTGGACGGTGCTGGACTCGACCAACAACTTCCCGGAGTTCACCGGCCGCATCTGCCCCGCTCCGTGCGAGGCGGCGTGCACGCTCAACTACAACGACGACCCGGTGGGCATCAAGTCGCTGGAACACGCGATCATCGACCGCGCCTGGGAGCATGGCTGGGTGCAGCCGCAGGTGCCGCGCATCAGGACGGGCAAGAAGGTCGCCGTGGTGGGGTCCGGCCCGGCCGGCATGGCGGCCGCGCAGCAGCTCGCGCGCGCCGGCCACGACGTGACGCTGTTCGAGAAGAACGATCGCATCGGCGGCCTGCTGCGCTACGGCATCCCCGACTTCAAGATGGAGAAGCACCACATCGACCGTCGTGTCGAGCAGATGAAGGCCGAGGGCGTGAGCTTCCGCACCGGTGTGATGGTGGGCGAACTGCCCAAGGGCTCCAAGGTCGCCAACTGGGCCAAGGAGACCGTCTCCCCGCAGCAGCTGCAGAAGGACTTCGACGCGGTGGTGCTCACCGGCGGCGCCGAGCAGTCGCGCGACCTGCCGGTTCCCGGCCGCGACCTCGATGGCATCCACTTCGCCATGGAGTTCCTGCCGCAGCAGAACAAGGTGAACGCGGGCGACAAGGTGAAGGGGCAGATCCGCGCCGACGGCAAGCACGTCATCGTGATCGGCGGCGGCGACACCGGCAGCGACTGCGTCGGCACCAGCAACCGCCACGGCGCCAGGAGCGTGCTGCAGTTCGAGCTCATGCCGATGCCGCCCGAGGAGGAGAACAAGGCGCTGACCTGGCCCTACTGGCCGTACAAGCTGCGGACATCGTCCTCGCACGAAGAGGGCTGCGAGCGCGAGTTCGCCGTCGCCACCAAGGAATTCCTGGGCGACAAGGGCAAGGTGACCGGCCTGAAGACGGTGAACGTGGAACTCAAGGACGGCAAGTTCGTCGAGATCCCGGGGACCGAAAAGGAATTCAAGGCCGATCTCGTGCTGCTGGCGATGGGCTTCGTGAACCCCGTGCAGACCATCCTCGACGGCTTCGGCGTGGAGAAGGATGGCCGCGGCAACGCGAAGGCCACGACCGATTTCAACGGCGGCTATGCGACCAATGTCCCCAAGGTGTTCGCCGCCGGCGACATGCGGCGCGGCCAGTCGCTGGTGGTCTGGGCGATCCGGGAAGGCCGGCAGGCGGCCCGTGCCGTCGATGAATTCCTGATGGGATTCAGCGACCTGCCGCGTTAAAGCCACAGCCGACGACAGGGCCGCCCATCGGGAGAGGGCTGCCCTCGGTAAAACCCCTATCATCCGGGGCTTCGCCAGCTTCCCGGCCGCATTGCGGCCTTTCCCCGAACGGATGACCGATCCCGAACCGACCGCGCTCGTCGAATGCCGGAACCTGAGCTTCGGCTACGGGGCGCGGCCCATCCTGGAGAACGTGAGCTTCACGGTTCCGCGGGGCAAGGTCACCGCGCTGATGGGTGCGTCCGGTGGCGGCAAGACCACCGTGCTGCGCCTGATCGGCGGACAGATCCGTCCGCAGTCCGGTGAACTGCTGTTCGACGGCGCGGACGTTCCCGCGCTCGACCGCGACGGGCTGTACCGCATCCGCCGCAGGATGGGCATGCTGTTCCAGTTCGGTGCGCTGTTCACGGACCTGAGCGTGTTCGACAACGTGGCGTTTCCCCTGCGCGAGCACGCCGGGCTTCCGGAAAGCCTGGTGCGCGACATCGTGCTCATGAAACTGAACGCCGTCGGCCTGCGCGGTGCGCGCGACCTGATGCCCAGCGAAGTGTCGGGCGGGATGGCGCGCCGCGTGGCGCTGGCGCGGGCGATCGCGCTCGATCCGGACCTGGTGATGTACGACGAGCCTTTCGCCGGCCTCGATCCCATTTCGCTGGGCACCGCAGCGCACCTGATCCGCCAGCTGAACGACACGCTGGGCATCACCAGCATCGTGGTCTCGCACGACCTGGAGGAAACCTTCCACATTGCCGACCAGGTGATCGTGCTGGCCAACGGCCGCGTCGCCGCGCAGGGCACGCCGGCGGAAGTGCGCAGCTCCAGCGATCCGCTGGTGCACCAGTTCGTGCATGCGCTTCCGGAAGGGCCGGTGCACTTCCACTACCCGGGCCCCAGCGTCCAGGACGATTTCAGCGAAGGTCTCGGGCGATGAGCTGGTGGAGTCCCTCCGACGTCGGATTCGCCGTGCGCAGCAAGCTGGCCGACATCGGCCATGCCGCCAAGCTGCTGGCGCGCCTGTTCGCGCTCGTCGGCAGCAGCCTGGCCCGCGGCAGGCTGGTCCGCGACCAGATCCATTTCCTGGGCAACTATTCGCTGGCGATCATTGGCGTGTCCGGCCTGTTCGTCGGGTTCGTGCTCGCGCTGCAGGGCTACTACATCCTGCAGCGCTACGGCTCGTCCGAAGCGCTGGGCCTCATGGTGGCGCTGAGCCTGGTGCGCGAGCTCGGGCCGGTGATCACGGCGCTGCTGTTCGCCGGCCGCGCGGGCACTTCCCTCACGGCCGAGATCGGTCTGATGAAGGCCGGAGAGCAACTCTCGGCCATGGAGATGATGGCCGTGGACCCGGTGCAGCGCATCCTGGCGCCGCGATTCTGGGGTGGTGTGTTCGTCATGCCCTTGCTCGTGGCCGTGTTCAGCGCAGTGGGCATTCTGGGCGGCTGGATCGTCGGCGTGCTGATGATCGGCGTCGACCCGGGCGCCTTCTGGAGCCAGATGCAGGGGGGCGTGGACGTGTTCAAGGACGTCGGCAACGGCGTCATCAAGAGCCTGGTGTTCGGCATCGCCGTGACCTTCGTGGCGGTCCTGCAAGGTTACGAGGCGCGGCCCACGCCCGAGGGCGTGTCCCGCGCCACCACCCGCACCGTGGTGGTGGCCTCGCTGGCCGTGCTCGGGCTCGATTTCGTGCTGACCGCGATGATGTTCAGCATCTAGGAGAAACAAGATGGAGCGCAACAAGAACGACGTCTGGGTGGGACTCTTCGTCCTCATCGGCGCCGCCGCGCTGGTGTTCCTGGCGCTGCAGGCGGCCAACCTGCTCACGCTGAGCTTCCAGCCTACTTACCGGTTGGCCGCGAAGTTCGACAACATCGGGGGCCTGAAGCCACGGGCTGCGGTGAAGAGCGCAGGCGTGGTGGTCGGGCGCGTGGAATCCATCGCCTTCGACGGCAAGTCCTTCCAGGCGCTGGTCACCCTTACCCTGGAGACCCGATACCAGTTCCCGAAGGACAGCTCGCTGAAGGTGCTGACGAGCGGACTGCTGGGTGAACAGTACGTAGGCATCGAGGCAGGAGCCGACGACAAGAACCTCGTGGCTGGCGATACCATAACGACCACGCAATCCGCAGTCGTGCTCGAGAACCTCATCGGCCAGTTTCTCTACAACAAGGCCGCTGAAGGGCCGGCTGCGGGAACGACCAAGAAATAAGAAATGAGAAATGCCGGGTTTCTGCGCGCTCTTGCCGCGCTGACAGTAGCTTTGTCGCTTGGACTCCTGGGTGGATGCGCCACCACGAAGGGCCGCACGCTCGCGCGCGATCCCTGGGAACCCCTCAACCGGGAACTCCAGAGCTTCAACGAGGGCTTCGACAACCTCCTGCTGCGGCCGGTCGCGGTGTTCTACGTGGACAACGTGCCGGCGCTGGTGCGCACCGGCGTGTCCAACTTCTTCAACAACGCGAGCGATGCCTGGTCCGCCTTCAACAGCCTGCTGCAGGGCCGCCTGCAGGATGCCGAAGAAAACTTCGCGCGCTTCCACGTCAACACCATGTTCGGGGTGCTGGGCCTCTTCGACGTGGCCAGCGACCTGAACATCGAGAGGCACCGCGAGGACTTTGGCCAGACGCTGGGTCGCTGGGGCGTCCCGGCGGGTCCCTACCTGGTGATCCCGTTCTACGGTCCTTCCACAGTGCGCGACGCCTTCTCGCTCTACGTCGACCGTCGCTACGACGTCATCCGCCAGATCAACGACATCGACACGCGCCATATCGCGCAGGGCCTGTTCACCATCGACCGCCGCGCGAACCTTCTTCGCACCGTCGACGTGCTGCAAGGTGCTGCCATCGATCGGTACGCGTTCACCCGGGACGCCTACCTGCAGTTCCGGCGCGCGTCGATCGACGACCAGGGCAAGGAGGACATCCCGCCGCCCCTGCCCGATGAATCCGGCGACACGCCGCCAGGCACCGCTCCCGCCGCGCCCGCCCCTGCGCCTCAAAGGCCGCAGCCGGCTCCAGCCGAGCCGCCACCAGCGCAGCCACAGCCCGCTCCTCCCCAGTGAGGTTGCAAGCTGTTGCTTTCGTACCCGCTCAAGCGGAAACCCCGCACCCCCGTCGAGTTCCAATGGGGAAGCCCGGGCCCCGGCCCGGTTGAAAGGATAGAGAGATGAAGAGACGTTCCCTGGGCCGGATGGCCGCCGCGGTGCTTGCCGCGGGACTGATGGCCGGTGCATGGCCACTCGCGCAGGCAGCCGACGAGGCGCCCGACGCCATGATCAAGCGGCTGTCCGACGATGTGCTCACGACCATCAAGACCGACAAGCAGGTGCGATCCGGCGACTTCAATCACATCATCGCCGTGGTCGACGCCAAGATCATGCCCAACGTGAACTTCCAGCGCATGACGTCGTCCGCCGTCGGGCCGGCATGGCGTGAAGCCACGCCGGAACAGCGCAAGCGCCTGCAGGAAGAATTCAAGCTGCTGCTGGTGCGGACCTATGCGGGCGCGCTGTCGCAGGTGTCGGACGAGACCATTTCGATGAAGCCGCTGCGCGGCGAACCGACCGACAACGACGTCGTCGTGCGCACCGAGGTGCGCGGCCGCGGCGATCCGATCCAGCTGGATTACCGGCTCGAGCGCACGCCGGGCCAGGGCACCGGCTGGAAGATCTACAACCTCAACGTGCTGGGCGTGTGGCTGGTCGAGACCTATCGCAGCCAGTTCACGCAGGAGGTGAACGCCAAGGGCATCGATGGCCTCATCGCCTCCATCGCGGAGCGCAACAAGGCCAACGCCTCCGGGAAGAAGAGCTGACACCGTGCTGGTGCTGCCCGCAGAATTGATGCACGAACAGGCCACGGCATGCTGCCGAATGCTGGCGCAGGCCCTGCGGTCGGAATCCGGCAAGCTGGCGGTGGCCGATGCCTCGGCGCTGCGTCACTTCGACTCCTCGGCGCTGGCGGTGCTGCTGGAGTGCCGCCGGGAGGCCCTTGCCCTCGGCAAGACCTTTGCCGTCAGCCAGCTGCATCCGAGGCTGCGCGCCCTTGCCACCCTCTATGGGGTGGGCGAACTGCTCCCCGAGACCACGGCGGCGGCCTAGTTCCCGCGCCCGGGCGTGGGCGAACCCCGGCCGCTAAAATGGCAGGTTGCCCATGCCCGCCATTTCCTTCCAGTCCGTCTCCAAGACCTACAGCACCCCGCGCGGCAGCTTCAAGGCCCTCGACGGCGTCAGCTTCGATATCCAGGAGGGCGAGTTCTTCGGCCTGCTCGGTCCCAATGGGGCAGGGAAGACCACCCTCATCAGCATCCTCGCGGGCCTGGTTCGCGCCAGCTCCGGTTCCGTGGTCGTGCGCGGCAGCGACGTGCAGAAGCAGTACGCCCAGGCGCGCCGCCAGCTGGGAGTGGTGCCCCAGGAGCTCGTGTTCGATCCTTTCTTCACGGTGCGCGAGGCGCTGCGCATCCAGTCCGGCTACTTCGGCGTTAAGAACAACGACGCATGGATCGATGAACTCCTGTCCAGCCTCGGGCTGGCCGACAAGGCGACCTCCAACATGCGCCAGCTCTCCGGCGGCATGAAGCGCCGGGTGCTGGTCGCGCAGGCGCTGGTGCACCGGCCGCCCGTGATCGTGCTCGACGAGCCGACGGCGGGCGTCGACGTGGAATTGCGCCAGACCCTGTGGCAGTTCATCGCCAGGCTCAATCGCGAAGGCCACACGGTCCTGCTCACCACGCACTACCTGGAAGAAGCGGAAGCGCTTTGCAGCCGCATCGCCATGTTGAAGGCCGGCAAGGTCGTCGCCCTCGAGCGCACCAGCGAACTGCTGCAGGCCGCGTCGAGCAACGTGCTGCGCTTCAAGGTCGATGGCGCGCTGCCACGCGCCTTCGAAGGCAAGGCGCGGGTGACCGGCCGCATCGTGCAGCTTCCTGCGCACGACGCCCACGAGATCGAGCAGCACCTGGCGGTCATCCGCGAAGCCGGCCTGCGCGTCGAGGACGTGGAGATCCGCAAGGCGGACCTCGAGGACGTGTTCCTGGACGTCATGGCCGCCGGGCGGGCGGAGGCTCCCACATGACCGGCTGGCAGACGCTCCTGTACAAGGAAGTGCTGCGCTTCTGGAAGGTGGGATTCCAGACCGTGGCGGCTCCGGTCCTCACCGCGCTGCTGTACCTCCTGATCTTCGGCCACGTGCTGTCCGACCGCGTGAAGGTGTACGACACCATCAGCTACACGGCGTTCCTGGTGCCAGGGCTGGTGATGATGAGCGTGCTGCAGAACGCCTTCGCCAACAGTTCGTCCTCCCTGATCCAGAGCAAGATCATGGGCAACCTGGTGTTCGTGCTGCTCACGCCGCTGTCGCACTGGAGCTGGTTCATTGCCTACGTCGGCTCCTCGATGGCGCGCGGCCTGTGCGTGGGGCTCGGCGTGTTCCTCGTGACGGCGTGGTTCGCGCACGTGAGCTTCGTCGCGCCGCTGTGGATCCTGGTGTTCGCGGTGCTGGGAGCCGCCATGCTCGGCGCGCTAGGGCTGATCGCCGGCCTCTGGGCCGAAAAGTTCGACCAGATGGCCGCGTTCCAGAATTTCATCATCATGCCGATGACGTTCCTGTCCGGCGTCTTCTATTCCATCCATTCCCTGCCCGAGTTCTGGCAGCGGGTTTCCCACCTCAATCCGTTCTTCTACATGATCGACGGATTCCGCTACGGCTTCTTCGGCGTGAGCGATGTCTCGCCCTGGCTCAGCCTGGGGATCGTCGGCAGCGCCATGCTGCTGGTGAGCGCCGTGGCGGTGCACCTGCTGCGCATCGGCTACAAGATCCGCGGCTGAGAAGGACCTTTCCATGACTGCCGACGACCTGCGTTCCATCATCGCTTCCGGCCTGGCCTGCGATCACATCGAAGTCGAGGGGGACGGCCGCCACTGGTCGGCGGTCATCGTGTCAGCCGAGTTCGCCGGTTTGCGTCCTATCCAGAGGCACCAGCGGGTCTACCGGACGCTCGGTGGGAGAATGCACAACGACGAGGTGCATGCCTTGTCGATGAAGACATTCACGCCCGCGGAATGGGCGGCACTTCCTCACTAAGGCCCATGGACAAGCTCTTGATTCGCGGCGGCCGGCCGCTGCACGGCGAAGTGCGTATTTCCGGCGCGAAGAATGCCGCACTGCCCGAACTGTGCGCGGCGCTGCTCACGCCCGATGCCGTGACGCTGCAGAACATCCCGCGCCTGCAGGACGTGGCGACGATGCTCAAGCTCATCCGCAACATGGGAGCGACGGCGGAATTCAGTCCCGACGGCACGGTGGTGATCGCGTCGAAGGATCTGCACTTTCCCGAGGCGCCCTACGAGATGGTGAAGACCATGCGCGCCGCGGTGCTGGCACTCGGGCCGCTGCTGGCGCGATTCGGCGAGGCGACGGTGTCGCTGCCCGGCGGCTGCGCGATCGGCGCCCGACCGGTGGACCAGCACATCAAGGGCCTGCAGAAGATGGGCGCCGAGATCGTGATCGAGCACGGCTACATGATCGCCAAGCTGCCCAAGGGTTGGACGCGGCTGAAGGGCGCGCACATCCGCACCGACATGATCACGGTGACCGGCACCGAGAACTTCATGATGGCGGCGGCCCTGGCCGAGGGCGAGACGATCCTGGAGAACCCGGCGATGGAGCCGGAGATCACCGACCTGGGCGACATGCTCAACGCCATGGGCGCGAAGGTCCAGGGCCACGGCACCGGGCGCATCCGGATCATGGGCGTGGAGAAGCTGCATGGCGCGACGCACAAGGTGGTGGCGGACCGCATCGAATGCGGCACCTTCCTGTGCGCCGTCGCGGCCACGGGGGGCGACGTGTTCCTGCAGGACGGCCGCGCCGAGCATCTGGGCGCCGTGATCGACCTGCTGATCGCCGCGGGCGCGAAGGTGGAGCCCGTCAAGGGCGGCATTCGGGTGCACTCGGAGGGCCGGCTGCACGCCCAGAGCTTCAAGACCACCGAGTACCCCGGTTTTCCCACCGACATGCAGGCTCAGTTCATGGCGCTCAACTGCATTTCCGAGGGCGACGCCAAGATTTCCGAGACCATCTTCGAGAACCGCTTCATGCACGTCAGCGAGCTGATGCGCATGGGCGCGCGCATCGACGTCGACGGCAAGGTAGCCATCACGCACGGCGTGGAAAGCCTGTCGGGCGCGATCGTCATGGCGACGGACCTGCGCGCGTCCGCCAGCCTGGTGATCGCCGGCCTGGTCGCCGATGGCGAAACCATGGTCGATCGGATTTACCATCTCGACCGTGGCTACGAACAGATGGAAGCCAAGCTGCGCGCGCTCGGCGCCGAAATCGAAAGAGTGACATGACGCCTGCGGGTCGACCCGCCCTGACCCTGGCCCTCTCCAAGGGCCGCATCTTCGACGAGACCCTGCCCCTCTTGAAGGCCGCGGGGATCGAGGTGCTGGAAGACCCAGAAAAGTCCCGCAAGCTGATCATCGGCACCACCAACCCCGACCTGCGCGTCGTGCTGGTGCGGGCCTCGGATGTCCCCACGTACGTGCAGTACGGTGGCGCCGACCTGGGCGTCACGGGCAAGGACACGCTGATCGAACACGGCGGCCAGGGCCTGTACCAGCCGCTGGACCTGCGGATTGCCAAGTGCCGCGTCAGCGTGGCGGTGCGTTCCGACTTCGACTACGCCAGCGCGGTGCGCCAGGGATCACGCCTGAAGGTGGCCACCAAGTATGTCGGCATCGCGCGCGACTTCTTCGCCGCCAAGGGCGTGCACGTGGACCTGATCAAGCTCTACGGTTCCATGGAGCTCGCGCCCCTGACGGGACTGGCCGATGCGATCGTCGACCTCGTCTCCACCGGTGGGACGCTCAAGGCCAACAACCTGGTGGAGGTCGAGCGCATCATGGACATCAGCTCGCGGCTGGTGGTCAACCAGGCGGCGCTGAAGCTCAAGCAGGAACCGATCCGCCACCTGATCGACGTGTTCGCGCGAACCGTTGCTGCCGCTGCCCGATGACCGCCTCCGCCCGCCCCCTGCGTCTTGCCACCACCGACAGCGGCTTCGATGCCGCCCTGGCGGCGCGGCTGCATTGGTCCGCGGACACGGATGCGGGCATCGAACAGGCAGTGGCGGGGATCCTGGCCGATGTGCGGACGCGCGGCGATGCGGCGGTGCTGGAGTACACGAACCGGTTCGATATGCAGGCCGGCTCGATGGCGGATCTGCAATTGCATCCCCGTGAGCTCGCGGCGGCCTTCGCGAGCCTGCCCGCGAAGCAGCGTGGCGCCCTGGAAAGCGCAGCCGCCCGGGTGCGCAGCTACCACGAGGCGCAGAAGAAGGCGAGCGGCGAGAGCTGGAGCTACCGCGATGCCGACGGCACCCTGCTGGGGCAGAAGGTGACCCCGCTCGACCGCGTCGGCATCTACGTGCCTGGCGGCAAGGCGGCCTATCCCTCGTCGGTGCTGATGAACGCCATCCCGGCGCAGGTCGCGGGTGTGGGCGAGATCGTCATGGTGGTGCCCACCCCGCGCGGTGAGCGGAACCCGCTGGTGCTGGCGGCCGCCCACGTGGCGGGCGTGACGCGCGCGTTCACCATCGGCGGCGCCCAGGCAGTCGGGGCGCTGGCCTATGGCACGCAGACCGTGCCGCGCGTCGACAAGATCACTGGCCCCGGCAACGCGTACGTGGCGGCGGCCAAGCGCCGCGTGTTCGGCCAGGTGGGGATCGACATGATCGCCGGCCCCAGCGAGATCCTGGTGCTGGCCGACGGCACGACGCCCGCCGACTGGGTGGCCATGGACCTGTTCTCCCAGGCGGAGCACGACGAACTGGCGCAGAGCATCCTCTTGTGCCCGGACGCGGATTACATCGAAAAGGTGCAACAGGCGATCGACCGGATGCTGCCGGAGATGCTGCGTGCCGAAATCATTGCCAAGTCGCTCAACGGGCGCGGCGCCCTGATCCACACCCGCAGCCTGGAAGAGGCCTGCGAGATCAGCAACCGCATCGCGCCGGAACACCTCGAGATCGCGAGCAGCGACCCGCACCGCTGGGAGCCGCTGCTGCGCCACGCCGGGGCGATCTTCCTGGGCGCCTACACGAGCGAGTCGCTGGGCGACTACTGCGCGGGTCCCAACCACGTCCTGCCCACCAGTACCACGGCGCGTTTCTCCAGCCCGCTGGGCGTGTACGACTTCCAGAAACGCAGCAGCCTGATCGAGGTGAGCGAGGCGGGCGCGCAGACCCTGGGCACCATCGCCGCCGAACTGGCCTATGGCGAGGGCCTGCAGGCCCACGCCCGTGCGGCAGAGCTCCGACTGAAGCGTTAGTATTGGCGGGCGGCTCGTCCGGCCGCATCCGTCCCGTTTCCCCCCAACCTCCAGCGTCCGCAGGTCGGACCGATTCCTTCATCGCCATGAGTGCCACCCTGGACCGACTGATCGCCACCCGTATCCGGCAGGACGTCCAGTCCATGCATGCCTATGCGATCCAGGACTCCCGGGGCATGGTCAAGCTGGACGCCATGGAGAACCCGCACCGGTTGCCGGCGGCGTTGCAGAAGGAGCTGGGCGAGCGGCTGGCGGCCGTGGCCCTGAACCGCTATCCGGGCGAGCGCATCGACGAACTGCGTGCCGCGCTGGCGCGCCATGCCCGGCTGCCCGCCGGCTTCGGCCTGATGCTGGGCAATGGCTCGGATGAACTGATTTCCCTGCTGGCGCTGGCCTGCGACGTGCCCGGCGCCACCATCCTGGCGCCGCTTCCGGGCTTCGTGATGTACGCCATGAGCGCGCAGTTGCAGGGCCTGAAGTTCGTGGGCGTGGACCTCACGCCTGATTTCGAGCTGGACGAGAAAGCCATGCTCGATGCGATCGCGCTGCACCAGCCGGCCATCGTCTACCTGGCCTATCCGAACAACCCCACCGCCAATCTCTGGAACGACGACACGATCGAGAAGATCGTGCAGGCAGCGCCCGGCCTGGTGGTGCTCGACGAGGCGTACCAGCCTTTCGCCAGCCGCAGCTACCTGGACCGCGTCACCCGGCACGAGCACGTGCTGCTGATGCGCACGCTCAGCAAGTTCGGGCTGGCCGGCGTGCGCATCGGCTACATGATGGGTCCCGAGCAGCTGGTCGCGCAGATCGACAAGGTCCGGCCGCCCTACAACGTGAGCGTGCTCAACGCCGAAGCGGCGCTGTTCGCCCTGGAGCACGAGGACGTGTTCGTCGCCCAGGCGACGGAATTGAAGCGTGAGCGCGGGCGCATCCAGAGGGCGCTCCAGGAAATGGGCGTCCAGTCCTGGCCGAGCGATGCCAACATGGTGCTGGTCCGCGTGGCGGATCCGGTGCGCAGCTTCGAAGGCATGAGGGCTCGCAAGGTGCTCGTCAAGAACGTTTCTAAAATGCACCCATTGCTGGCCGGGTGCCTGCGCCTGACCGTCGGCACCGCCGACGAGAACACGCAGATGCTCTCTGCCCTGCAGTCCACCCTATGACCACTCCCTCCGACCCGCGGAACGAAACTGGAAGCCCCCTCCGGCAAGCGGAGGTGACCCGCAACACTGCCGAAACGCAGATCACCGCGCGCGTCAACCTGGACGGCACAGGCCAGGCGAAGCTCGCCACCGGCATCGGGTTTTTCGACCACATGCTGGACCAGATCGCCCGGCACGGGCTGATCGACCTCGAGATCGAAGCCAAGGGCGATCTGCACATCGACGGCCACCACACGGTGGAGGACGTGGGCATCACCCTGGGGCAGGCCGTCTACAAGGCCGTCGGCGACAAGAGGGGCATCCGCAGGTACGGCCATGCCTACGTGCCGCTGGACGAAGCGCTGTCGCGCGTGGTCATCGATTTCTCGGGCCGTCCCGGCCTCATCATGAACGTGCCGTTCAAGAGCGGCATGATCGGCACCTTCGACACGCAGCTCGCGCACGAGTTCTTCCAGGGCTTCGCGAACCACGCCTTCGTCACCCTGCACGTGGACAACCTGCGCGGCGAGAACGCGCACCACCAGTGCGAGACCGTTTTCAAGGCTTTCGCCCGTGCGTTGCGCGCGGCGCTGGAGCTCGATCCGCGCGCGGCCGGCACCATCCCGTCGACGAAGGGAAGCCTTTGAGCCCGAGCCTGGCGCAAGGAACCAAGGTGGTCGCGTGAGCACGGTGGCGGTGGTCGACTACGGGATGGGCAACCTGCGATCGGTCTCGCAGGCGGTCCTGCACGTGGCGCAGGGCAGCGGCGTGACGGCGGTCGTGACCTCGCGCCCCGAGGACGTGCGCGCCGCCGAACGCGTGGTGCTGCCGGGGCAGGGCGCAATGCCGGACTGCATGCGCGAACTGCGCGAGTCGGGCCTGCTGGAGTCCGTGCTGGAGGCCGCGGCGACCAAGCCGCTGTTCGGCGTGTGCGTGGGCATGCAGATGCTTCTCGATCGCAGCGAGGAAGGACCTACCCATGGCCTGGGTCTCATTCATGGCGAAGTGGTGCGTTTCCAGCTGGAAGGACAGCACCAGCCGGATGGCAGCCGCTACAAGGTGCCCCAGATGGGGTGGAACCGGGTGCGCCAGGCGCAGCCCCACGCGATGTGGGCCGGCGTGCCGGACGAAAGCTGGTTCTACTTCGTGCATTCCTTCTATGCGAAGCCGTCGGACCCGCGCCACAGCGTCGGCGAGTCCGAATACGGCGTTCGCTTTACCTGCGCCGTGGCCCGCGATAATATTTTTGCGACCCAGTTCCACCCCGAGAAAAGCGCCGACCAGGGCCTCACGCTGTACCGCAACTTCCTCCACTGGACACCCTGAAGCCCACCGGGTCGCACCCGCGAGCCGCCTTCCTCCACCTTCCCCATGCTGCTGATTCCCGCAATCGACCTGAAAGACGGCCACTGTGTACGCCTGAAGCAGGGCGACATGGACCAGGCGACCACCTTCAGCGAGGACCCCGCCGCCATGGCGCGGACCTGGCTGCAGAAGGGCGCCCGGCGCCTGCACCTGGTGGACCTCAATGGCGCCTTCGCCGGCAAGCCGCAGAATTTTTCCGCGGTGCGCTCCATCCTGAAGGCCGTGGGCGACGACATCCCGGTGCAGCTCGGTGGCGGCATCCGGGACCTGGACACCATCGAGAAGTACATCGACGGCGGGCTGCGCTACGTGATCATCGGCACGGCGGCCGTGAAAAATCCCGGATTCCTGAAGGACGCCTGCACGGCCTTCGGCGGCCACATCATCGTCGGCCTCGATGCGAAGGACGGCAAGGTGGCCACCGACGGCTGGAGCAAACTGACCGGCCACGAAGTCGTCGACCTGGCCAAGAAGTTCGAGGACTGGGGCGTCGAGTCCATCATCTACACCGACATCGGCCGCGACGGCATGCTGACGGGCATCAACGTGGACGCCACCGTGAAGCTCGCTCAGGCGCTCACCATCCCGGTCATCGCCTCCGGCGGCCTGTCCTCCATGAAGGACATCGAGGACCTGTGCGCGGTGGAAGACGAAGGCATCGAGGGCGTGATCTGCGGGCGCGCCATCTACTCCGGTGACCTCGATTTCGCCAAGGCGCAGTCCCGGGCCGACGAACTGGGCGGCTGATCCCATGCTCGCCAAGCGCATCATCCCGTGCCTGGATGTCACGGGCGGCCGCGTCGTCAAGGGCGTCAACTTCGTGGAGTTGCGCGATGCCGGCGACCCCGTGGAGATCGCCGCCCGCTACAACGAGCAGGGCGCCGACGAACTCACCTTCCTGGACATCACCGCCACGAGTGACGACCGCGACCTGATCCTGCACATCATCGAGGCGGTGGCCTCGCAGGTGTTCATCCCGCTGACCGTGGGCGGCGGCGTGCGAACCGTCGAAGACGTGCGCCGGCTGCTCAACGCTGGCGCCGACAAGACCAGCTTCAACTCCGCCGCGGTCGCCAACCCGGACATCATCTCCGCGGCTTCCGCCCGATACGGCGCGCAGTGCATCGTCGTGGCCATCGACGCCAAGCGGCGCAGCACCGAAGATGCAGCCAGCCGGGGGCCTGGCTGGGACGTCTACACCCACGGCGGACGCCGCAACACCGGGCTGGACGCCGTCGCCTGGGCGAGCGAGATGGCCCGCCGGGGCGCCGGAGAGATCCTCCTGACCAGCATGGACCGGGACGGGACCAAGGCGGGGTTCGATCTCGAACTCACCCGGGCGGTGAGCGACGCGGTGCCGGTGCCGGTGATCGCATCGGGCGGCGTCGGCAACCTGGACCACCTGGCCGATGGCATCCAGCAGGGCGGCGCCGATGCGGTGCTGGCCGCCAGCATCTTCCACTACGGCGAGTACACGGTCGGCCAGGCCAAGCAGCGCATGGCCGAACGCGGCATCCCGGTGAGGATCTAGAGGACAACGAGCCACCTGGTGGCGGCTCGTCCCTGGCCGGTGCGCTGCGCGCGTCGTGGGACAATTGCGTCATGGACTGGCTGGATCAAGTCAAGTGGGATGCCCAAGGGCTCGTTCCCGTCATCGCGCAGGAGGCTTCCACCGGCGACGTGCTGATGTTCGCCTGGATGGACCGTGAGGCGCTGCGCAAGACGGCCGAGCTCGGGCGTGCCGTGTACTTCAGCCGCTCGCGCGGCAAGCTGTGGTTCAAGGGCGAGGAGTCCGGCCACGTGCAGCAGGTGCACGAGATCCGCATGGACTGCGACAACGACGTGCTGATGCTCAAGGTGACGCAACTGGGGCACGATCCCTCGATCGCCTGCCATACCGGCCGCCACAGCTGCTTCTTCCAGCTTTATCGCGACGGCGCCTGGCAAGCGGTGGAACCCGTCTTGAAAGACCCGTCGACCATCTACAAATAGCGACCCATGACTGCAGTTGACCCGCTGGCCCGACTGGCCGATGTGATCGAGAGCCGCAAGCTCGCCAACGGGGGCGACCCGGAGGCCAGCTATGTCGCGCGCCTGCTGCACAAGGGGCCGAACGCTTTCCTCAAGAAGATCGGCGAAGAAGCGACCGAGGTCGTCATGGCCGCCAAGGATCTCGAGCACGGCGGGGACCCGACCAGGCTCGTGGGCGAGGTAGCCGACCTCTGGTTCCACTGCATGATCGCGCTGGCGCACTACGGACTGAGGCCGGCCGACGTGGTGGCGGAACTGCAACGGCGCGAAGGTCTGTCGGGGCTGGAGGAAAAGGCCCTGCGCAAGGCTCGCGATCGTGAAGGGCGGGGTGAGTAGGGGGACCGAAATGGCTCAGACCGACTACGGGGAATTCGTGGGCAAGACGCCCGGCGACCGCAGCGTCATGCACCTGCTGTACGGCATGCACACGGTGTCGCCGTTCACGCTGTGGACACTGTCGGTGATCGCGCTGGTCGTGCACTACGTCAGGCGCGCCGACGAGGGCGACGTGCTGTACCTGGCCCACCACAACTACATGATCCGCACGGTGTGGTGGACCCTGCTGTGGCTGGCCCTGAGCTCGCCGCTGTGGCTGCTGGTGTTCCTGCCCGGCGCGCTGGCCTGGACCGTCATCGGCGCCTGGTATCTCTACCGTTGCCTGCGCGGGTGGCTGCGCTTCAACGACAATCGCCTTCCCGAATGAACACGCCATGAGCCACGATCCGAACTGCATCTTCTGCAAGATCGCCGAGGGCAAGATCCCCGCGCGCAAGGTGTACGAGGACGAGGAGGTCCTGGCCTTCCACGACATCCATCCGTGGGCGCCGGTGCACTTCCTGCTGATCCCCAAGGAGCACATCACCTCCATGGCGCACGTCGAGGAGCGGCATGCGCCCATGCTGGGCAAGCTGATGAGCCTTGTGCCCAAGCTGGCCGCGCAGGAGGGGTGCCGCCCCTATCCGGAAGGCGGGTTCCGGCTGGTGTGCAACACCGGCGACGACGGCGGGCAGGAAGTGCCGCACGTGCATTTCCACGTGATCGGCGGGCCGCGCCCGTGGTTGAAGGGCTGAGCATTTTCCACAGGGGATGAACTTCCCCTGCCCGACTAGAATCCGAGCAGTAAGACAGGAGTAATCCATGGGTTCGTTTTCCATTTGGCACTGGCTGATCGTGCTGTTGATCGTCGTGCTGGTGTTCGGCACCAAGAAGCTGAAGAACATGGGCCAAGACCTCGGCGGCGCCGTCAAGGGCTTCAAGGACGGCATGAAGGACGGCTCGCAGCCGGACGTGCCCGTGCCGCCGGCCGGCCAGGTGACGGCTTCGCAAGGCCCGACGGGCGCCGACAAGACCACCATCGACGTCGAAGCGCGCAACAAGTCCTGACCCCGTGCTAGACCTCGGCCTCGAAAAGATGGCGCTGATCGGCGTCGTCGCGCTGATCGTGATCGGCCCGGAGAAGATGCCGCGCGTCGCACGCACGGTCGGCACGCTGATCGGCAAGGCCCAGCGCTACGTGAACGACGTGAAGGCGGAGGTCAACCGTTCGATGGAGCTCGACGAGCTCAAGAAGATGAAGGAGACGGTGGAGACGGCCGCGCGCGACGTCGAGCAATCCGTGTCCAGCGCGGCCTCGGACTTCGAAAAGGAGTGGCAGGACGCCACCTCCACGGCGCAGACTGCGCTGCCCGAACCGGCCGCCTTCCCCGAGTACAAGCACCCCAAGAAGAAGTGGCGCGTGAAGCAGGGCGCGGTGCCGCATTGGTACAAGGCCCGCTCCGGCGTGCGCACCCGCGCGCTGTCGGGCGCCGCCCGTGTGGCAAAGTACCGCCCGCAGAAGTTCAACTGAAAGCGGGGCCGGCAGCGCCGGCGGCCCTTCCCCTATGTCCACATCTCCGAACGACCAGGAAGACGAACTGGCCGGCACCGAACAGCCCTTCGTGGCGCACCTCGTCGAGCTGCGCGACCGGCTGGTCAAGGCCATCATCGCCATCGCGGTGGTCGCCGGCGTTCTCGCCATCTTTCCCGGCCCGTCGGCGCTGTACGACATCCTGGCCGCGCCGCTGATTGCGCACCTGCCCAAGGGCGCGACCCTGATCGCCACCTCGGTGATCTCGCCTTTCGTGGTGCCGCTGAAGATCCTGCTGATGGCGGCTTTCCTGATCGCACTGCCGGTGGTGCTGTACCAGGTCTGGGCGTTCGTGGCGCCGGGTCTCTATTCGCACGAGAAGAAGCTGGTGCTGCCGCTGGTCGTGTCCAGCACTTTGCTGTTCTTCATCGGCGTGGCGTTCTGCTACTTCTTCGTGTTCGGCAAGGTGTTCTCGTTCATCCAGAGCTTCGCGCCCAAGAGCATCACGGCCGCGCCGGACATCGAGGCCTACCTGAGCTTCGTGCTGACCATGTTCCTCGCCTTCGGTGCGGCCTTCGAGGTGCCGATCGTCGTCGTGGTGCTGGCGCGCATGGGCATCGTGCCGGTGCAGAAGCTCAAGGAGTTCCGCGGCTATTTCGTGGTGCTGGCCTTCATCATCGCCGCCGTCATCACGCCGCCCGACGTCGTGTCGCAGCTGGCGCTGGCGGTGCCGATGTGCCTGCTCTACGAGGTGGGCATCTGGGCCGCGCAGATCTTCATCAAGCACACCAAGGCGCCCGAGGAAGAGGGCCAGGCCGCCAAGTCCTGAAGAAGCGTCAGCGCTGCGGCGCTGCCTGCGGCTGCTTGGGCTTGGGCCGCCTGCCCGGCGTCACGGTCACTTCCAGGTTCTCCTCGCGGCGCTGCAGCTTGAACTGGGTGGCGGTGCCGGGCTTGAGCGCCGCCACGGTCGACAGCAGCTCGGACACATTGGCGATGTCCCTGCCGGCCACCTGGACGACCACGTCGCCCGGGCGAACGCCGGCCTGAGCCGCCGGCCCGCTTTGCAGCACCCCGGTGATGAGCACCCCCTTGTGCGCCTTCACGCCAAAGGTCTCCATCAGTTCCGGCGACAGGTCCGCCGGCTCCACGCCGATCCAGCCGCGCGTGACGACGCCGTCTTTCACAATGCCCTCGAGCACCAGCTTGGCGGTGGACACCGGAATGGCGAAGCCGATGCCCATGCTGCCGCCCGAGCGGGAGTAGATGGCGGTGTTGATGCCCATCAGGTTGCCGCTGACGTCCACCAGCGCGCCGCCCGAGTTGCCCGGGTTGATGGCGGCGTCGGTCTGGATGAAGTTCTCGAAGGTGTTGATGCCCAGCTGGTTGCGCCCCAGCGCGCTGACGATGCCGCTGGTGACGGTCTGGCCCACCCCGAACGGGTTGCCGATGGCGAGCACCTGGTCCCCGACCTGCAGCGCATCGGAATTGCCGAGGGTGATCACGGGCAGCCGATCGAGGTCGATCTTCAGGATCGCGAGGTCCGTTTCCGGGTCCGTGCCGATCACCTTGGCGCGTGCCTTGCGGCTGTCGTTCAGCGCAACCTCGATTTCGGTCGCGCCCTCGACCACATGGTTGTTGGTGAGGATGAACCCGTCCGGGCTGATGATGACGCCGCTGCCCAGCCCGCTTTGCGGCATGGCGCCCTGGTCGCCGAAGAAAAAGCGGAACCAGGGATCGTTGGAGGAGGGCCGTTCCGCCGCCTTGCTGGTGTTGATGCTGACCACAGCCTGCGAGGCCTTTTGCGCCGCCAGGCGGAAGCTGCCCGTCGGGGCCGGCGCGTTCGCCGCGCTCGGGGACTCCGACAGCGTGACGCCGGTCGCGGCGGTCGTGACCGGGCGGCGGTTCAGCCATTCCGGCTTCATCGTCATCACGACGAAGTACACCGCGAGCAGCACGGTCACGGACTGGGAGAACAACAGCCAGAAGCGTCGCATGTGTTGACTTGGGGAAACCCCAAGTGTATGCCCGCCCCGGCGCTGCGGGTCAGCGGGCGGAACGCTGCAGGGACGGCATCGGCTGCGTCGCACTGCCGCGGTGGCGCGCCGGCGGCTTGAACTGGGCCTCCTCGATCGCCACCGGCATGCCTGTCAGCAGGTCGAAGGTGGCAGCCCGGGTTCGCATCTGCCGGGCCGCCTCGGCCAGTCGCTGCGCATCGTCCAGCACGTCTTCGACTTCCGGCGCCCGGCGTCCCAGCAGCACGATGCCGATGCCGAAATCGACCCGCACCCGCACCGTTTCCCCGCTGCGACCCGTCACTTCCACCGGCTGCCGGAGGCTGGCCGCCAGCCGCAGGCCCAGGGTGCGGAGCCAGGCGCGCGTGGGGATGGTCTCCACCATGGCGACGAAGCAGCGGTCCCAGTAGCGGCCCACGGGGTTGACGACGCGCATCTCGCGCTGGATGCGGGCGGCGAGCGTCATCCATGCCTCGTTCAAGGCCGCGGTGCCGGCGACGGCGGCGATCCGCTCCGGCTCGAACACCGTGACTGCGACCAGGGCGCCCTCCCGCCCGGTCCGGCGCCGCCGTTTTTGCGCGGCGACGAGGCGGTGGACCAGTGCCGCGCTGCTGTGCAGCTTGGTGACGGGGTCGATGGCGGGGACGCTGCCCGTCTCCCGCGTGCGCCACGTCCGCAGCTCGCGCCGCCACAGGACGTGTCCGGTCAATGCATTGCTGGCGGCAGCCGCCAGCGCGACCAGGGCCTGTTCTCCCAGGCTCCACTGGCCGAGGTGCATGGCGATGGCATACAGCCCGGCGATGGCAGGCAGCGTCAGCAGGCAGCCGCAGGCCATGATCAGGGCGAGGCGATCGCCGATCCTCCAGGCACGCACCGTCACCCACCACGTCAGGCCGCCGCCGGCCAGGGAGAGCTGGGCCGCCACCGGCAACTGCAGGTCCGCCGGCAGCGCCAGCGTGGCGAGTCCGAGCAGCGGCAGGGCGAAGGCGCAGGCGCGCAGGACTGCCGCCATCAGCCGGTCGCGCTCGTTGGCGGCGAGCCAGGCATGGATCCAGAAGGTGGACAGGCCCACGCAGAGCGGGCCCGCGAGCACCTGGAGGACCCGCAGGCGCTCGGCGCCCGGGGCCGCCGCCTGGCGCAGCACGCCGCTCTCCACCAGCACCAGCAGGAAGACACTCACGTGGTAGCCGAGCGAGCGGAGCTGCGAGGCACTGGGCCGTGCAAGCAGGTCGCCAAGCCGCGCGAACGCAACCGCCGCGATCGCGCCCAACGCCATGCTCCAGACCATCATCGTCAGCGCGCTCATCGTCCGCTCCTTGCTGCTCCATGCCGACCGCGATGTTGGAGCGAGGCAGCACCGGGGGGCCGTAGCAGAATGGCGGCTGATCCTGTGTCCTATTCCGCATGACCCACCGGCAAGACTTGCTGCAAGCCTTCGACACCCTGCTCGCTCCGGAGCGGTTCCGCGACTACGGGCCCAACGGGTTGCAGGTGGAAGGCCGCGACACCGTGCGCAAGCTCGTGTCCGGCGTCACGGCCAGCCGCGCCTTGATCGAGGAGGCGGTGCGCCGGGGAGCCGATGCCCTGTTCGTCCACCATGGCCTGTTCTGGCGGGGACAGGATGGCCGCGTCACGGGCTGGATGAAGCAGCGGCTGGCGCTGCTGCTGGCCCACGACATCAACGTGTACGCGTACCACCTGCCGCTCGACGCGCATCCGGAACTGGGCAACAACGCCCAGTTCGGCCGGCGGCTGGGGCTGCTGGCGGATGCCCGCTTCGGCGAGCAGGACCTCGGCTTCCTCGGGGGGCGCGAGGAATCCAGGGATTTTTCGGGGCACGAGGCGCTGGCCGTGCACGTGCGGCAGGCGCTGGGGCGCGACGTGACCTGCGTGCCGGGCGCGGCCGGGCCGATCCGGCGCATCGGCTGGTGCACGGGCGGCGCGCAATCGTATTTCGAAGCGGCCATCGCCGCCGGTGCGCAGGCCTTCCTGACGGGCGAAATCTCGGAGCCGCAGGCGCATTACGCCAGGGAGTGCGGGGTTACCTACCTGGCTTGCGGCCACCATGCGACGGAACGCTACGGCGCGCCGGCCGTTGCGGCGCACGTCGCGCGACAGTTCGGCATCGACCACGAATTCGTGGACGTGGACAACCCGGCATGAAGCCGATCGCCATCACCCTCGGCGATCCCGCCGGCATCGGCCCGGAAATCATCGCCAAGGCCTTCGCACAGGCGGCGGACCTGACGCGGGGCACGTTCGTGGTCGGGGACATCGGCTGTGTCCGCCGCGGAGCGCGCATCGCCGCCGGAAACCGACCCCCGCTGGCCGTGGCCCAGATCGAGACCAGCGCGGAGGCCGTGGATGTCCCGCCCCTCTGCATTCCGGTGTTGCAGCCTACTGCTCCGGCACGGGAGCTGCCGCCCCTGGGCCGGGCGAGTGCGCAAGCCGGGCGCCTGGCCGCCGACGCTGTGGTGTGGGCGACGCGGGCCGCCCTGCGCGGCGAGATCGCGGCATTGGTGACTGCGCCCCTGCACAAGGAAGCGCTCTCTGCGGCGGGCGTGCCGTTCCCGGGCCACACGGAACTGCTGCAGGCCGAGGCGGCCTTGCACGCCGGCGTGCCGGTGGAGCAGATGCCAGTGCGCATGATGCTGGCCAACGACGAACTGCGCACCGTGCTGGTGAGCATCCACGTGTCCTTGCGCCAGGCGCTGGAGGCGGTCACGCGGGAACAGGTGCTGGAGACCCTGCAGATCACCGACCGGGCCCTCACGGCGGCGCTGGGGCACCGGCCCCGCATCGCCGTCGCCGGGCTGAACCCGCACGCGGGCGAGGGCGGCCTGTTCGGCCGGGAGGAGTTGGACGTCATCGTCCCGGCGATGCAGGACGCGTCCCGCGATGGCCTGGACGTGCACGGGCCGTTCGCCCCGGACACGGTGTTCATGCGTGCGCGCCGCGGCGAATTCGAAGTGGTCGTGGCCATGTACCACGACCAGGGCCTCATCCCCGTGAAGTACCTCGGGGTGGAAAAGGGCGTGAACGTGACCCTGGGGCTGCCGCTGGTGCGCACCAGCCCGGACCACGGAACCGCCTTCGATATCGCGGGCACCGGCCGGGCCGATCCGGCGAGCCTGCTGGAGGCCCTGCGGATGGCGCGCCGGCTGGCGACGCCCTAGCGCGCTCCGCGCAAGCTGTCGCGGATCTCCCGCAGCAGCATCACGTCTTCCGGAGGAGGCGCCGGCTCCGCGGCCTGCGCCGGCGTTTGCGCGTTGGCCCGGCGCATGCGGTTGATCTGCCGGACCATCAGGAAAATGATGAAGGCCAGGATCAGGAAATTGACCGCCACGGTCACGAAGTTGCCCCAGGCCAGCACCGGGACGCCCGCCTTCTTCAGCGCGTCTAGCGTCAAGGCCGTGCCCGGCGGGACGTCGCTCAGGACGATGAACAGGTTGGAGAAATCCAGCTTGCCCACGATGCGACCGATGATCGGCATGACCAGGTCGCCCACCAGCGACTCGACGATCTTGTTGAAGGCCGCGCCGATGATCACGCCCACTGCGAGATCGACCACGTTGCCCTTGATCGCGAATTCCTTGAACTCGTCCAGCAGTTTCATGAGATGCCCCTCTTGTTGGAACAGCGGGAGTATGCGCCGGGACCCGCCGGCATTTGAAGGGGGTGGAAACGACCCGCTACAATCGCGGGTTGACCCTAAACAGCGAGAGATCCTCGAGGACCCCATGAGCAACTCCACGGTGGACGCCAGCAAAAGGACGTGGTTGATCGCGTCCAGTTGCGCAGGCGCGGTGGGCGCAGGCTTCGCAGCCGTCCCATTTGTCAGCAGCTTCCAGCCCTCCGAAAGAGCCAAGGCCGCCGGCGCACCGGTTGAAGTCGACATTTCGGCGCTGCAACCCGGGCAGAAGATGACCGTCGAATGGCGCGGCAAGCCGGTGTGGATCCTGCGCCGCACGCCGGACCAGATCGCTGCGCTGCCCAAGATCGACAGCCAGCTGGCCGATCCGAAGTCCGAGCGCAAGGCCTACCCCATCCCGGATTACGCGAAGAACGAAGCCCGCTCGATCAAGCCGGAATACCTGGTGGTCGTGGGCATCTGCTCGCACCTGGGCTGCTCGCCCAGCGACAAGCTCGCCCCCGGGCCGCAGCCCTCGCTGCCGGACGACTGGCAGGGCGGCTTCCTTTGCCCTTGCCACGGCTCCACCTTCGATCTGGCGGGCCGCGTCTACAAGAACAAGCCCGCGCCGGACAACCTCGAGGTGCCGCCGCACATGTACCTGTCTGACACCCGCCTGCTGATCGGCGAAGACAAGAAGGCTTGAGCGACATGGCTGAATTCAAGGAAATCTCCCCCAACGCCAGCGCCGGCGCCAAGTTGACCAACTGGCTCGAGAACCGTTTTCCGACGGCTTTCGATGCCTACAAGGTCCACATGTCGGAGTACTACGCTCCGAAGAACTTCAACTTCTGGTATTTCTTCGGCTCGCTGGCGCTGATGGTGCTGGTGATCCAGATCGTGACCGGCATCTTCCTGACGATGCACTACAAGCCGGACGCGAACCTCGCCTTCGCCTCCGTCGAGTACATCATGCGCGACGTGCCTTGGGGCTGGCTGATCCGCTACATGCACTCCACGGGTGCGTCCGCGTTCTTCATCGTCGTGTACCTGCACATGTTCAAGGCCATGATCTACGGCAGCTACCGCAAGCCGCGCGAGCTGGTCTGGATCTTTGGCTGCGCCATCTTCCTGATGCTGATGGCCGAGGCCTTCTTCGGCTACCTGCTGCCCTGGGGCCAGATGTCCTACTGGGGCGCCCAGGTGATCGTGAACCTGTTCGCGGCCGTCCCCTTTGTGGGCCCCGACCTGGCGCTGCTGATCCGCGGCGACTACGTGGTGTCCGATGCGACGCTGAACCGCTTCTTCAGCTTCCACGTGATCGCGATCCCGCTGGTGCTGCTGGGCCTGGTCGTGGCGCACCTGTTCTCGCTGCACGACGTCGGTTCCAACAACCCCGACGGCATCGACATCAAGGGCGCGGACCAGCCGAAGGACGCCGCCGGCCACCCGGTGGACGGCATCCCCTTCCATCCGTACTACAGCGTGCACGACATGGTCGGCGTCGCCGTGTTCCTGATGGTGTTCAGCGCGATCATCTTCTTCGCGCCGGAACTGGGCGGCTACTTCCTGGAGTACAACAACTTCATCCCGGCCGACCCGCTGAAGACGCCGCCGCACATCGCGCCGGTCTGGTACTTCACGCCCTACTACTCGATGCTGCGCGCAACGACCGACTTCATGGTCAACGTGTTCGTGGTCGTCGCCGCGCTGGGCGCCGTGGTCGCGATCTGGAAAGGCCGACTGGCCTTGGTGGGCAAGGTCGCCATTGTGGTGGCCGCGCTGGTGGCCATCGCGCTGCTGAAGACCTTCGACGCCAAGTTCTGGGGCGTGGTCGTGATGGGTTCCGCCGTGATCATCCTGTTCTTCCTGCCCTGGCTGGACCGGAGCCCGGTGCGCTCCATCCGCTACCGCCCGGAATGGCACAAGTGGCTGTACGCCGTCTTCGTGGTGTTCTTCTTCGTGCTCGGCTACCTGGGCATCGAGCCGCCTTCGGACGGCAAGACCCTGCTGGCCCAGATCGGCACGCTCTATTACTTCGGCTTCTTCCTGCTGATGCCTTGGTGGAGCCGCCTCGGCGCCTTCAAGCCGGTGCCCGAGCGCATCGTGTTCGCGCACTGAGCCGGGGAGCATCCAGAATGAAAAAACTGATCCTCACCGTGATGCTGGCCTTCGGCGTCGCCGCCGGAGCCCAGGCAGCGGGCGGCGAAGAAGTCCATTGGGACAAGGCCCCGAGCCGCACCAACGACCTGCCCGCGCTGCAGAACGGCGCCAAGCTGTTCGTCAACTACTGCCTGAACTGCCACTCCGCGGCGTTCATGCGCTTCAACCGTCTGCAGGACATCGGCATCTCCGAGCAGCAGATCAAGGACAACCTGCTCACGGTGTCCGACAAGGTCGGCGAGGTGATGAAGTCGCCGATCGATCCGAAGGAAGCGAAGGAGTGGTTCGGTGCGGTGCCGCCGGACCTGACGCTGATCGCGCGGTCCCGCGCGGGCCACGGCGGTACCGGGGCCGACTACCTGTACACCTACATGCGCACTTTCTACCGGGACGCCGAGCGGCCCACCGGCTGGAACAATCTGGTCTTCCCGAACGTCGGCATGCCGCACGTCCTGTGGGAACTGCAGGGTGACCGGGAGCCGCAGTTCGCCACCGAAAAGTCGCATGGCCACGACATCCAGGTCTTCTCGGGCTGGAAGCAGGTGACCGCGGGAACGATGACGCCGCAGCAGTACGACCAGGCCATTGGCGACCTGGTGGGCTTCCTGCAATGGATGGGCGAACCGGCGCAGAACCATCGCGTCCGCATCGGCACCTGGGTGCTCCTGTTCCTGGGTGTGCTGCTGGTCCTCGTCTGGCGCCTGAACGCGGCCTTCTGGAAAAATGTGAAGTAGCGAAGGCCAGCGCGTCCCGGCCGCCGCCGTGACGCCTCCTTCGTTGTAGAGTGGGCTGCTCCGCGCACCCACTCTTTTTGGTTTTTAAAGGACTTTCAAAATGATGGTGCTGTACTCGGGAACCACCTGCCCCTTCTCCCATCGCTGCCGCTTCGTGCTGTTCGAAAAGGGCATGGACTTCGAAATCCGTGACGTCGACCTGTACAACAAGCCGGAAGACATCAACGTGATGAATCCGTACGGCCAGGTTCCCATCCTGGTCGAACGCGACCTCATCCTGTACGAGTCGAACATCATCAACGAGTACATCGACGAGCGCTTTCCGCACCCGCAGCTGATGCCGGGCGACCCGGTGGACCGCGCGCGTGTCCGACTGTTCCTGCTGAACTTCGAGAAGGAACTGTTCGTGCACGTGTCGACGCTCGAGTCGCGCGCCGCCAAGTCCAACGAGAAGGCACTGGAGAAGGCCCGATCGCACATCCGCGATCGTCTCACCCAGCTCGCGCCCGTGTTCCTCAAGAACAAGTACATGCTGGGCGAGAACTTCTCCATGCTCGACGTCGCGATCGCGCCGCTGCTGTGGCGCCTCGACTACTACGGGATCGAACTGTCCAAGAACGCCGCGCCGCTGCTGAAGTATGCTGAGCGCATCTTCTCGCGTCCCGCGTACATCGAGGCACTGACCCCGTCGGAAAAGGTGATGCGGAAGTAGAGCCTTTCGCCGCAGGACCGATGAACGCCCTCGAATCGACGTCGACGCGCCCCTACCTGATCCGGGCCCTCTACGAATGGTGCACCGACAACGGCTTCACGCCGTATGTGGCGGTGCTCGTGGATGAGTCCGTGCAGGTTCCTCGCGAGTACGTGAAGAACGGCGAGATCGTGCTGAACATCAGCTACGACGCCACCAGTTCGCTCAAGCTGGGCAACGACTTCATCGAGTTCAAGGCGCGCTTCGCCGGCACCGCGCGCGAGATCATGGTCCCGGTCAACCGCGTGATCGCGATCTATGCCCGCGAGAACGGCCAGGGGATGGCGTTTCCCGTTCCGGTGGCCGGGAGCGCGACGACGGACGAGCCAGTGTCGGCCAAGACCTCTCCCCTTTCCAGCGTGCCCGCAGCGCCTGGCGAAGGCGAAGGCAAGGTCGTCCAGCTGGTCACGCCCGAGGACGGCGCCAAGCCACCGGACCACGAACCGCCGAAACCTCCCAGCGGCCCGCGCCCTGCACTCAAGCGGGTGAAGTAGTCCTCGTCGCGGCACCGGCCCGCTGAATCTTTCGAGCGCAGACGTGCACGAACGGCAACCAGCCGCCGTGCCCGTTCGTCATCTGATGTAATCCAGCCTGGAAGTCCAGGCGCCTCGCCTGGCCCCGCCGGTTTAGCTCAGTCGGTAGAGCAACCGCCTTGTAAGCGGTAGGTCGTCCGTTCGATTCGGACAACCGGCACCATCCCAAAGACGGGCGGCCTCGCCGCGACAGTCGGTGTCAACCACCGGGACCGACGGCCCCGCAGGTTACTTCTGGAGGCTTCCAACCTTCAGGCGGATGACGCTAACCTCCCACCCACGATTGCTGAGCTTTTGCTGAAGGACAGGAACAAGCTGTCTGAGCTTGGCAGCCGCCGAGCTGCTGTCGACCAGCAGGCACCAAGTGGTCCCCTCGATGGGCCCGGGCCGGATGGAAGCACGAAGCGCAGGGGGAATGGACGATTCGATCGCCTTGAACCGTTCGCCCGACTCGCGCACCAGCTGCGATAGCCGCGCAAGCGTCGGAGATTCCTCGGCTGCCTGCTGGAAAGGCACCGGGTGATGGCGGCGGTTCATGGATGGAGCGGGACGGAAGAGGGAGAAGAAGGTGCATTTCATTATCACGGATGCCTGGCTCGCGAAGAGTCGAGCGGTTCACCTCAGTGGCACCAAGCTCGTGCTGGCACTGGTGAGCCTTTCCCTGGTCCTGATGCTGATGGCCGCTGGCCTGTACCACTGGGTGTTCCTCAAGGGCGCTCGCGAGCGCTGGCCGGTGGTCGGTACCCTGGTTCGGTTCGTGGTGCAGGACGAGTTCGAACAGCGCGACCGCTTCATGCGCGAGAACCTGGACGCCATGGCCCGCAGGCTGGGCGAGATGCAGGCGCGGGTGGTCCAGCTCGAAGCCCTGGGTGACCGCGTCTCGGGCCTGGCCGGCGTGAACACGGCGGAGCTCAAGGCCAACCCTGGCCGCGGCGGTGCGCTGATCGAAGGGCGCCCCCTGTCCGTGCAGGAGCTGCAGGCGACCCTGGACGACCTGGAGCGGCTCACTGGCGAGCGCACCGACCTGCTCACGGTCATGGAGTCGCGCCTGATCGACCAGCACCTGAAGAAGCTGATGGTGCCCACGCAGCAGCCGATCCGGGCGGCCCACGTGGGGTCGCCCTTCGGCTGGCGCATCGACCCGTTCAACGGCCGCTCGGCACTCCACACCGGCCTCGACTTCCAGGCGGAGACCGGCACGCCGATCCAGGCCGCTGCGGGTGGCGTGGTCGTGGCGGCGGAAGTGCATCCGCAGTACGGAAACATGGTGGAAGTGGACCATGGCAACAACCTGATCACCCGCTACGCCCATGCCTCTCGCCTGCTCGTGAAGAAGGGCGACCTGGTCAAGCGAGGCCAGAAAGTGGCCGAAGTCGGCACGACGGGCCGGTCCACCGGGCCGCACCTCCACTTCGAGGTGCTGGTGCAAGGCGTTCCGCAGGATCCGCAGAAGTTCCTGCGGGCGGGAGCGGCGCCGCAGAATGTCGCAAGGCTCGAGTCCACCGGGGCACGCGCTCGCTGAGGCCCTTCGAGGGTCCCGAAAGAGCCCCGCATGGCGGGGCTTTTTCATGGAACCCGGCCTACAGGCTGCACAGTTAAAATCCCCTGCTTTGGCCGCCATGGCTTCCATTCTTGGAAACGCGCCTGGCGGCTCCATCTGATCCTGCTGAACAACAAAAGGACTGCGCTGTCCGCTGCGCCCTTTCGCGCACCCCGGACGACAACCGCGCCCATGGCCACCAATTTCCTGACCAAAATCTTCGGCTCCCGCAACGACCGCCTGCTCAAGCAGTACCGGCGCACGGTGGAGCAGATCAACGCGCTCGAGGCGGGCCTGGAGCAGCTGTCCGACGAGCAACTGCGCGCCAAGACGCAGGAGTTCCGCGAACGCCTGGCCAAGGGCGAGGAAACGGTCGACGACCTGCTGGTGGAAGCCTTCGCCGTCGTGCGCGAGGGATCGAAGCGCGTGATGAAGATGCGGCATTTCGACGTCCAGCTGGTCGGTGGCATCGCCCTGCACCAGGGCAAGATCGCTGAAATGCGCACCGGCGAGGGAAAGACGCTGACGGCGACGCTGCCCGTGTACCTCAACGCTCTCACGGGCAAGGGCGTTCACGTCGTGACGGTGAACGACTACCTGGCCAACCGCGACGCGAGGTGGATGGGCAAGCTGTACAACTTCCTGGGCATGACGGTGGGCGTGAACCTGCCGCAAATGTCGAAGAACGAAAAGCAGGAAGCGTACGGTTCCGACATCACCTACGGCACCAACAACGAGTACGGCTTCGACTACCTGCGCGACAACATGGTGTACGAGGTGGGTGATCGGGTGCAGCGCCTGCTGAACTACGCGATCGTCGACGAGGTGGACTCCATCCTGATCGACGAAGCGCGCACGCCGCTGATCATCAGCGGCCAGGCCGAGGATCACACCGACCTGTACATCGCGATCAACAAGGTCGTGCCGATGCTCACCAAGCAGGAAGGTGAAGCCGACCCCCGCACGGGCGAAGGTGTCACCAAGCCGGGCGACTTCACGGTCGACGAGAAGACGCACCAGGTTTTCCTGACCGAGCAGGGACATGAGAACGCCGAGCGGATCCTGTTCAACCTGGGCCTCATCCCCGAGGGAGCGACGCTGTACGACCCGGCGAACATCTCGCTGATGCACCACCTGAACGCGGCGCTGCGGGCCAACCACCTGTACCACCGCGACCAGCACTACGTGGTGCAGGAGGGCGAGGTCATCATCGTCGACGAGTTCACGGGCCGCCTCATGCAGGGCCGCCGCTGGAGCGATGGCCTGCACCAAGCCGTCGAGGCCAAGGAAGGCGTGCAGATCCAGGCCGAGAACCAGACCCTCGCGTCGATCACCTTCCAGAACTATTTCCGCCTGTACGGCAAGCTCGCCGGCATGACGGGCACGGCCGATACCGAGGCCTACGAATTCCAGGAAATCTACGGCCTCGAAACGGTGGTGATTCCGCCGAACCGGCCGAGCCGGCGCGAGGACCAGCTCGATCGCGTCTACAAGACGACGCGGGAGAAATACGAGGCGGCGATCCAGGACATCCGCGAGTGCTACGAGCGCGGCCAGCCTGTGCTGGTGGGCACGACGTCGATCGAGAACTCGGAGATCATCGACCAGCTGTTGCAGAAGGAGAACCTGCCGCACCAGGTGCTGAACGCCAAGCAGCACGCCCGCGAGGCCGAGATCGTCGCGCAGGCCGGCCGGCCGAAGATGATCACCATCGCCACCAACATGGCGGGCCGCGGCACGGACATCGTGCTGGGGGGCAACGTGGAGAAGGCGGTGGAGGCGGTCGAAGCGGACGAGTCGCTCGACCCGGCGACCAAGCAGCCGCGCATCACCGAGCTGCGCGCGCAGTGGCAGAAGGACCACGAGGCCGTCGTCGGCCTCGGTGGCCTGCGCATCATCGCGACGGAACGGCACGAGAGCCGCCGCATCGACAACCAGCTGCGCGGCCGCTCCGGACGCCAGGGCGATCCGGGCTCGTCGCGCTTCTACCTCAGCCTGGACGATCCGCTGATGCGCATCTTCGCGGGCGACCGCGTGCGCGCCATCATGGAGCGCCTGAAGATGCCCGATGGCGAGGCCATCGAGGCCGGCATCGTCACGCGCAGCATCGAAAGCGCGCAGCGCAAGGTCGAGGGCCGCAACTTCGACGTTCGCAAGCAGCTGCTGGAATACGACGACGTCGCGAACGACCAGCGCAAGGTGATCTACCAGCAGCGCAACGACATCCTGGATGCGCAGCAGCTGGGCGCGCAGATCGCGTCGCTTCGCGAGGGTTGCTTCACTGACCTCGTCCACCAGTACGTCCCGCCGGAAACCGTGGAGGAGCAATGGGACCTCGCCGGCCTGGAGAAGACGCTGGCCGAGGACTGGGGCATCGAACTCGCCCTCAAGCAGGAGGTCGAGTCCGCCACGGCGATCACCGACGAAGACATCGTCGAAAAGGTCGTTGCCGCGGCCAATGCGGCATTCGACGCCAAGGTCACGCAGATCGGCGAGGAGAACTTCACCCACTTCGAGCGCATGGTGCTGCTGCAGACCATCGACTCGCACTGGCGCGAGCACCTCGCGGCACTCGATTACCTGCGCCAGGGCATCCACCTGCGCGGCTATGCGCAGAAGCAGCCGAAGCAGGAATACAAGCGCGAGGCCTTCGAGCTGTTCGGGCAGATGCTGGATGCGGTGAAGAACGAGGTGACGCGGGTGCTGATGACCGTGCGCGTGCAGTCCGCCGAACAGGTGGAGCAGGCGGCCGAGGACCTGGAAGACCGCGCGGAGCGCATCGCCAACGTCACTTACACGGCGCCAACCGACACCGGCGAGGTCCAGAGCACCCTGGACGAGGCCACGGCGCGGCAGCGGCCCGTGGTTGCAGCGGCGATGGCCGCGGCGGGGGGCATGCCCCGCGTCGGGCGCAACGATCCGTGTCCCTGCGGCAGCGGCAAGAAGTTCAAGCACTGCCACGGCCAGCTGACTTGAGGTGGACGGCTTAAGCCGCTCGCCTAGAACGAAGTAACTGCGTGTAAACACCCCTGTCAAACCTGACAGGGGTCGTGACTCATCCGGGAAACAGATTCCCTCCAATGGTCAACTCATGAAACAAGGAGTTGTCCATGGAAGTCGTTGAGAAGCAGATCACGCACCCCGCCGCTGGTGCGTGCAGCACTGCCGTCGAGCCGGATTTGTTCCCCCGCCTGCGTGCACGCATGCAGGCCCAGTTCCGACAACGGTGGGAACAGGAGTGGGGATCCCGGCTGCCCACGCAAGGACGTTCGCCGGGGCCCGACGCGGTGCGGCTCGACGGGAACGACTACCTGGCGCTGACGGGGCACCCCCACATCGTGCAGGCGCAGGTCGATGCCTTGCGCCACAACCGCGAGTTCGTCGTGCAGTCGGTGGTGTTCCAGCATGACGGCAGCCCTACCTCGCGGCTCGAGGCCGCGCTGGCTTCACACCTGGGCAAGCAGCGCGCAATGTTGTCCCAGTCCGGCTACGCGGCCAATCTCGGGTTGCTGCAGGTGATCGCGGATGCGGAGACGCCCGTGTACCTCGACAGCCTCGCCCATATGTCGCTCTGGGAGGGTGTGCGGGCGGCCGGAGCGCCTGCCCATGCGTTCCGCCACAACGATCCGGAGCACTTCGAACGCATGGCCCAGCGTCACGGGCCGGGCCTGCTGGTCGTCGATTCGGTCTACAGCACCACTGGAGCCCTGTGTCCGTTGCGCGCGATGGTGGAAGCGGCAGAGCGCCAGGGCTGCATGATCCTCGTGGACGAGTCCCACTCGCTGGGCACCCATGGCCCGGAAGGCCGCGGGCTGTGCGCCGATCTGGGGCTGACGCACCGCGTCCACTTCATCACGGCCAGCCTGGCCAAGGCGTTCGCCGGCAGGGCAGGCGTGTTCACGGTGCCGGAAGAATTGCGGCCCTTCATGGTCGCCCACAGCTTTCCGGGCATCTTCAGCTCCTGCCTTCTACCGCACGAGATTGCGGGCCTCGCGGCGACGCTGGACGTGATCCGTGCCAGCGATGCGGCGCGTGCGCAATTGCGGCGCACCACGCAGCGCGTGCGCGGCGTGCTTGCCGACCTGGGTTTTCCCATCGGCCACGGGAGCGAGCAGATCATCTCGCTGGAAGCGGGGACCGAGGTCGACATGCTGAAACTGCGCGACGCACTGGAAATCCGCGGGGTCTTCGGGGCCGTGTTTTGCGCGCCTGCCACGAGCCGCAACCGCGCGATGGTGCGACTGACGCTGAGCGCCGGCCTGACGGATGCCGAGATCCGGCACGTCGCCGCCGCGGCGGGTGAGGTTGCCCAGATCGTGAAGCCCTGGGAGTGGCCGATCGCCCGCCGTCAGCGGGCGCGGGCGGACTAGTCCTGCACCTGCCGCTTGGGCTGCCGGCCCAGCCAGCGGCTGTAGCTGTTGTCCGGATCCGGCCCATTGGGCGTTTCCACGGAGAAGACGGCGCCCAGGAGGCCGCCCGCTTCGCCGACGGCGAAGGCATTGACCAGCGACACGGCCTGCGAGGAGGACAGCGCCTGCCGCAGCTCGATGTCCGCCAGCCTGGTGCCGGCGCGGATGTCCGCGAGGTCGGAGCGTGCGACGCCGGCAACCTCGGCGACTTCGGCCAGCGCTGCCAGTCCCTGGCGCGTTTCGAGCTGCAGCCATGCGACCTTGCCGGCGGCATCCATGCCCAGCACGCCGAAGGGCGCGCCGATCACCACGTGTTCCACCCAGTGTTTCAGGCAGAAGTTCGTCAGCCACGCATCGACACCCGGCGCCCGCAGCAAGGCACTTTGCTCCTGCGTGAGGGTGGACCGCCAGATCTGGGCGTGCCGCGCGTGCGACGTGAACAGGAGGCTCTCCACCGCCTCGATCAGCCGGCGCGAGATGTCCTGCGTCTGCTTCGGAATGAACTGGTCGATCAGCCCGCGGTTGAACGCGCGCACGGCGACCTGCTCGTCTGCCTGGCCGGTGAGAAGCACACGCGCTCCGGGCCAGTCCCCCAGTTCCGCCAGCACCTGCAACCCGTCCATGCCCGGCATCGAGAAGTCCACCACGCAAACGCGCGACAGCGCATAGCGCTCGGTGTAGCGCGACCAGTAGGCCAGGATCTGCGGGATCAGCGGCTTGCCTTCCCGCCACAGCCCGATCAGCTGCTGCTGGTTCCAGGCATCGGCTTCCCAGAACGGAGGCTCCTGCAGCAGGTGCGAGATGCAATCGGTGGGACGCAGGAACAATTTCAGGTGCCAATGGCGCGGCAGCACCAGCGCCAGCATCTCGAGATAGTCCGGATCGTCATCCAGGAAGACGACGGTGCCGGGGCGGTGGAAGAGTGGGAAGGTCATGGGCAGGGGCCGGGCATTGTCCTATGCGACCGGCAATTCGATGGTGAAGACGGCGCCCTGGTGTGGTGCCGACTTCACGCGGATGCTGCCCTGCGCCGCCTGGATGACGCGCTGGCAAAAGGCCAGACCGAGGCCGTGGCCGGTGCCGCGGTCGGTGGAAAAGAAGGGCTGGAAGATGCGCTTGCGCAGGTCGGCGTCCATGCCGATCCCGTTGTCGGTGAACATGATCCGGCCCCGCTGGCCCTGGGCCCCCACCTCGATCAGCAGGTCGCCGGGCTGCGGTGAGGAAGAGGCTGCCGCGAGCGAGCGCAGCGCGTTCTTCGTCAGGTTGTCGATCACTTGGGAGAACATCTGCCGGGAGCCGAGGAACTGGAAGTCGCTGTACACGCGCACCACGACCGCCTGGCGTTCGCGCGTGCTGCGGTACGGATAGTCGGCGATGGCCCCGTGCACCAGCGCGCCGGCGGAGATCCGCTCGGGGTTGGCCGCCAGCCGCATGAGGCGCGCGTTGGTGATCTGCATGTCGATCTGGTGGTTCATGTTCCGCACCAGGTTGTTCAGCCGCTGCCCCAACTGCTGCAGCCGCTCGCCGCTCTCGCCCCCGTTCTGGGGAGCCTCGTTGCGGACCGCCTCGGCGATCAGCTGCATCGTGGCCAGCGGCGTGCGCAGCTCGTGCGCCATGATGCCCATGGTCCCCAGGGTGTAATTGAGCTGTTCGCGCCGCAGGTTGGACGAGGACAGGCCCAGCACGATGCCGGTGTACCAGCAGAAACCCAGCACCACGACGTTGGTGGCGACCTGCGCCGCGGACATCGACGGCGCCTGCGGGCCGAAGGCCTCGAAGGCGAGCCAGCCCGCCAGCAGGCCGGTGGCGGCGCCCACCGTCGCCAGGCGCCAGTCCGTCAGGTGGTAATAGATCAGGAGCATCGCTCCCATGCTGGCGAGCCACACGGGATTCCCGCCGTTGCAGAAATACATGTACGAGAAGAACCAGGGGAGCGTGATCCAGAAGACCATGGAGAATGTGATCGCGGCCATCCGCGACGGCGGCGTGGCGGTGACTCCAGGCACGACCAGCACGCTGAAGCCCAGTGCCGCCATCAGCAGTCGCAGGGCGAAATTCTCGTAGGGCTGCGGCAGCCAGAGGCCCCAGGCCAGCCAGAACAGGGGATGGCCCAGCATGGTGGAGGCGCCGATGGCACGAATCCGCCAGTGCGAGGGATGCAGCACCGGTTCCATCAGCGGCTGCACCACCGCGTCCGACCCCCAATGCCGCAGGCGATGCATCATCGTCTCGAGCATTGCGCGCGGCGGGGTGGTGTAGGTAACGCGGTGCAAATCCTCACTCATGCCTGTGGGTCCGTTGGTGATATTGTCACAGCCGGGCGGTAGTACCAACGACTTGGCATGGGGATCCCTGTTAACTTTGACAGTGTCAGCCTCGACGGCATCCTCAGCGACTGGGTGGCGGCGCTGCGCGAGTTCTCGGTCGAGGCCGTCGTGGTCCTCGGCCCCGATCCCTTTGGGGGCAGCGATGACCGGCAGGTGGTGGCCGTCCATCCGCCGCTGGTCGCCGAGGCGGCGACCGCGCTCGCTGAAAGCCGCGACTTCGGGGCGCGCTGGCGCGATTCCGATGCGCCGCTGGTGGCCTGGCAAACCATCGCCAAGTCCGACCCCCAGCGGACCAGCCGCTGGCGCATGCTGTGGCTGGCCCACGGCTACCAGACGGTGGTGCGGGTGGAGTTCTCCCTGCCGGCCGGCCGCGCCTTCGAGTGCTTCATGTTCAGCCCGCGCGAACTGACCGACCGCGCCGATGCGGCCATGCTGGCCTGGTCGGCCCTGAACATCTGGCCGCTGGTGAAGCGTTCCATCGCCACCGGCCGCTCCAAGCTCAGCCCGCGCGAACGCGAATGCCTGGAACTGGCCTTCCAGGGCAAGACCGCGCGCGAGACGGCGGGTGAGCTGCAGTGCACCGAGCGCACGGTGAACTATCACCTCGCCAATGCCATGAACAAGCTGAGGGTGGACAACAAGATGGCAGCGATCCAACGCGCCTGCTGGCTGGGCGCGATCTAGCACTATCGGCCGCAAGGGCAGCCGTTTACCATTGCGGCCATGCCCGACCATTCCGACGACGACCGCACGGCGTCCCTGATGACGCCCGCCAAGCTGGCCCAGCTGAAGGTCCGTCCCGCGCCCGCAGCGTCACCCGCTGCCTGGTTGGACCAGATGGCTGCCGACGCAGGCAGCGGCCACGTTCGCCGCCTGCTGGAACTGCGCCAGCAGCTGGAGGCGCAGATGCGGGAGCGCGATGCCCGCGCGATTGGCACCGCCTGCCACGCGCTGTACGACGCCATCGACAAGCTGGACTTCGCCCTGCTCGAGCCCAAGGGCTGGCTCGCCCGGGCGGCGGGCAAGGGCAAGGAAGCGGCCGCGAGCTACCTCGCGCAGCACGAACGCGTGAGCCGGGCCGCCGAGGACCTGGCCGACGAAGCGCGCGACCTGCAACGCAAGCAGCAGGCGCAGGCGACCGCCACCGAGCGGCTGCTGATGGAGTTCGGCGTCGAGATCAGGGCGCTCGAAAAGATCATGGACCAGGGGGCGCGCTGGCTGCAGGACATGCGCAACCAGCTGAAGACCCGCCAGGCCCAGGGCGGCGACGCTGCGGTGCAGGAGCAGATCCGGCAGGACACGGGCCGATGCGAGGTGCTGGTGGGGCGACTGAAGCAATTGCGCGCCGCCAACTCCGCCGCCCAGGAGGCGGCCGAGCGCAGCCAGGGCGCCGCCGGCCGCCGCGCATCGCTGCTCGAAAACGTGCAGCAGCTCCTCGACAAGGAATGGAAAGGCAGCCGGCAGGGCCTCGATGCCCTGGCCGAACAGGCCGCCGCCACCGGTTCCGCGACAGAGGGCGTGGACCGCGCGCGCCGGGCGCAGCAGGAATTGCGTTCGGCCCTGCAGCAGGCGGGCCAGGACTGCAGCACGCTGCAGTCGCAGGAGCAGGCGGCCGCCGACATGCTGGCGGGCCTGCTGGTGCCTTTGCAGGCCGCGGCCTGACTGGATCGTCCCCGGCACCATGAGCTTCCTGGCCGTCGACGTCGGCAATACGCGGCTGAAATGGTCGCTCTATCCCTCCGCGACGGTGGGCGCCGAGCCCATCGCCACGGGCGCCGAATTCCTGGAGAACATCGACAAGCTGGCCGATGGCGAATGGGCCACGCTGCCCGCCCCCGGCAGCATGCTGGGATGTTGCGTCGCCGGCGATGCGATCAAGCGCCGCGTCGAGGAGCAGATGGAGGAGCTCTGGGTCGTGCCGGCGCACTGGGTCGTGGCCAGTGCGGTCGAGGCCGGCGTGATCAACGGCTACGACCATCCGACCCGCCTGGGCGCCGACCGCTGGGTCGGCATGATCGGCGCACGCCACCGCATGCTGGCCGAGGGCCCCAAGCGGCCCATGGTGGTGGTGATGGTCGGCACGGCCGTGACGGTGGAAGCCGTGGACGCGGAGGGGCGCTTCCTGGGCGGCTTCATCCTGCCGGGCCACGGCATCATGTTGCGCGCGCTGGAAAGCGGCACGGCTGGCCTGCACGTGCCGACCGGCGAGGTCCGGGAGTTTCCGACCAACACCAGCGACGCGCTCACCAGTGGCGGCACCTTCGCCATCTCCGGCGCGATCGAGCGCATGGTGCAGCACGTGCGGCGCCGCTGCGGGGCCGAGCCCGCCTGCTACATGACGGGCGGCGCGGGCTGGAAGATGGCACCGCACATGTCGGTGCCCTTCGAACTGCTAGAAAGCCTCATCTTCGACGGGCTGCTGGTGATCGCGCAATCGCGCGCCGGCGCGGCCTGATCAGGCGCGGAGGCCGTCCACCGCCTGGAGCAGCGACTCGCGGGCCTGCGCGACGATCTGTTCGCGCCACCTGTCCGTATCGGTGTAGAACGCCCGCATCACCTGGGCGCGGATCGCTTCGGCCAATGGCGCCGGGGCCTCGGGGTGCGCGTTGAGCCATTGCTCCGCACGCAGCGCCTGCAGGGTTTCCAGCACCGGCACCGTGCCGTATTCGAGCGCCATGCCGGTGTACTCCGCCTGCGGGCATTCCTCGTAGATCGCTGTCCACATCATTCCCGTCAGGAAGGCGGACGTGGAGGAGCCGTCGTAGATCGACGTGACCGGCGTGCGCCCCTCGCCACCCCACCACTGCCTGGCCCGCGCGCTCGCCTGCGCATCGTCGCGGCCCGCGTAGATCCGCTCGCCCACGCCGCTGGGGCCCAGGCCGGTGTGGAAATCGATCCATGCGATGCGGCCCGCGCGGCGGCCGTGGGCGCCCAGCACCTCGCGCACCGCGAGGTTGCTCCAGGTCGGGGCGCGCCCGCCATAGAACAGGCCATCGGCAAACTCGTATTGGCCGCGCGTCACGGCGGACTGGTAGGCCTGCTCGCCCCGGCGCGCAATGTAGTCGCCGAGGGCGCGCACGTTGTCCTCGTCGGGCGGCCAGTTCCGCGGCACCAGCAGCGGCTGCAGCTCGCGGTAAGCGGTGTTGACCGGCAAGGGCGCGGAGAAGTCGTGGAAGTTCCGGTTGAGGTCGACGTTCTCGTGCGTGGTGCGGCGGATGTGCGAGAAGCCGTAGGGATTCAGTGCGTGGATGTAGAGCACGGCCACGCCCGCCTCGGCGATGCGCGCACGCCATTCGGCATCGCGCAGCGCCGCCACCTGCACGCCGCTGCCGCAGTAGCCCTCGACGCCGTGGCAGGCGCTGCTCAGGATCAGCAGCCTGGAGGCATTGGGATGGCCATCGCGGGCGACGTCCATGGCAAGCGCTTCGCCGTGCAGGCCCGGGAGCGGATGCGGCCTGGCCTCGACCGCGAGGCCGGCACCGGCCGCAGCCTCCAGGAACTTCTGGCGTGCTTCCGCGTAGCTGCTGGAAAATGCGTCCCGCATGCCGCTCATGCGCGGCCCTGGGCGAGCCACTCTTCGGCCAGGCGCACCCAGTAGGTCGCGCCCAGCGGGATCAGGTCGTCGTTGAAGTCGTAGCTCGGGTTGTGCAGCATGCAGGGGCCGGCGCCATGGCCCATCTCGCGGTGGCTGCCGTCGCCGTTGGCGATGAAGCAATAGGCGCCGGGCTTGGCCTGCAGCATGAAGGCGAAGTCTTCCGCGCCCATGGTGGGCTCCTGCACCAGCACGTTGTCGGGCCCCACGATCGTGCCCAACACCTTGCGTGCGAAGTCCGCCTCCGCGGCGGAGTTCACCGTCGCCGGATAGTTGCGGTGGAACTCGAATTCGCAGGTCGCCTCGTGCGCGTGGCAGGTGTGCTCTGCGATGCGCTTCATGCGCTGTTCGATCAGGTCCTGCACCTCGCCGCGGAAGGCCCGCACGGTGCCCTGCAGCTCGCAGCTGTCCGGGATCACGTTGGTGGCTTCGCCGGAATGGATCATGGTGACGGACACCACGCCGGCGTCGATCGGCTTGATGTTGCGGCTGACGATGGTCTGGAAGGCCTGGACGATCTGGCAGGCGATGGGCACCGGGTCGGTCCCCAGGTGCGGCATCGCGCCGTGGCCGCCCTTGCCGCGGATCGTGATCTTGAATTCGGCCGTGGAGGCCATCACCGGTCCGGGGCTCACGGCGAAGCGGCCCACCTGGCCGCCCGGCCAGTTGTGCATGCCGAACACGGCCTCCATCGGGAATTTCTCGAACAGGCCGTCCTTGATCATCTCCCGCGCGCCGCCGCCGCCTTCCTCGGCCGGCTGGAAGATCAGGTACACGGTGCCGTCGAAGTTGCGGTTCTTGGCGAAGTGGCGTGCGGCGCCCAGCAGCATCGCCACGTGGCCGTCGTGGCCACATGCGTGCATCTTGCCGGCGTGCTGGCTGGCATGCGCGAAGGTGTTGAACTCCTGCATGGGCAGGGCGTCCATGTCCGCGCGCAAGCCGACGGCCCGGCTGGAGCTGCCGTTCTTCACGATGCCCACCACGCCCGTGCCCCCCAGCCCGCGGTGCACGGGGATGCCCCACTCGGTGAGCTTGGCCGCGACCAGGTCGGCGGTGCGCACTTCCTCGAAGCAGAGTTCGGGATGCGCGTGGATGTCGCGGCGCAGCGCGACGATGGAGGCGGCTTCGGTGACGATGGAGTCCAGGAGCTTCATGGGGAGTCGGGTGCTGCGGGGGGATCCGCCAGTCTAGCGAGGTGCAAAAGGCGTGCCTATGAGGGATATTCCGTGACAATGCCCCGCATGGCAGTCCCCGCTTCCACCCCTCGCGCCCTCGAGCTCGCGCGCACGCTGGTCGGCATCAACACGGTCAGCGCGAACTCAAATCTTCAACTCATCCATTGCGTCCGCGATGAACTCGCCAGGCTGGGCGTGAAGTCCCGGCTGAGCTACAACGCGGAGCGCACCAAGGCCAACCTGTTCGCCACGCTGGGCGAAGGCAAGCCCGCCGGGATCATCCTGTCCGGCCACACGGACACGGTGCCCTGGGATGGCCAGGACTGGTCGGTCGATCCGCTGGCCGGCGTCGTCCGGGACGGGCGCCTGTACGGCCGCGGCTCCGCCGACATGAAGGGCTTCATCGCCACCGCGGTCGCGCACGCCGGGCTGTTCCTGGAGAGCCAGGCGCCGTTCGCGATCCACCTCGCCTTCAGCTTCGACGAGGAGGTCGGCTGCTTCGGCGTCAAGGAGTTGATCGCCGACCTGCGCGACGCCGGCATCGCGCCGCTGGCCTGCATCGTGGGAGAGCCCACCAGCATGGTGCCCGCGATCGCGCACAAGGGCGTCTACCGCTACCGCTGCTGCGTGCGCGGCAAGGAGGCGCACTCTTCGCTGACGCCGCAGTCCGTCAACGCCATCGAGCTGGCGGCACGGGTGATCGGCCGCGTGCGCGACCTGGCGGACACGCTGGAGCGCGAGGAGCCGCGCTACGAAGGCTTCGACGTGCCGTACTCCACGGCCAGCGTCGGCCAGTTCCACGGCGGCATCGCGGACAACGTGGTGCCGCGCGACGCTGAGTTCCGCTACGAATTCCGGGACCTGCCCACCGCCGACGCCCGCGCGATGCAGCAGCAGGTGGTGGCCTATGCGCGTTCGCTGGAGCCGGCGATGCAACGGGTCGCTCCGGAGACGGGCTTCCGGTTCGACACGATCTGCGAGGTGCCGAGCTTCCTCGGTTCGCTGCAGGATGACGTCACCCGGCTGGCCATGCGCCTGGCCGGCGATCAGCGCACGACCCTGGTGGGATTCGGCACCGAGGCGGGCCTGTTCAAGCAGGCGGGCATCCGCACCGTGGTGTGCGGTCCCGGCAGCATCGGCCAGGCCCACCAGCCCGATGAATACGTGAGCCTGGAGCAACTCGCGCGGTGCCAGGCCTTCATGGAGGGCCTGGCCGAAGTGCGCGGACTGGACTAGATCCGGACGCGGCCGTCGGCCGTGAGCATCGACAGCTCGACGAAGCGCGAGGCGACGTGGTTGGCAGCGGAGAAGCCGACGTTGAAGCCGCCGAACGATTCGTCCCGCACGGTCTCCAGCGAGGCGATGAGCGTGTCGCGCGTGGGCCTGGCGGGGCCGCGCCGCAGGCCTTCGACCATCACCTTGGCCGCGATGTAGCCCTCCATGCTGGAGAAGTTCACCTGGTAGTCGGCGCCGCCCTTCTTCGCGGCATCCAGGAATTCGCGCGTGATGGCGCGCGCGGCGCTGTACGGGGAGGGCACCACTTGCGACACCACCACCCCGGCGGCGTCCTTGCCCAGTTCGTCGGCGAGGGCCTGCGTTCCCACGAAGGACACGTTGAAGAAGGTGCCGCCGAAGCCGGCGGCGCGCGCGGCGCGGATGAAGGCGGCGCAGGACTTGTACGCGCTGACCTGAACGATGGCGTCCGGCTGCGCCGCCACCAGCGTCTTCACCGCTGCGGCGACGTTGACCGTGTTGCGTTCCACCGTGGCCTGGGCGACCGGCTTCATGCTGCGCGTCTTCAGCGCCAGCTCCACGCCGTCCAGGCCCGCCTTGCCATAGGCGTCGTTCTGGTAGAAGACCGCGATCTTCTGCAGCCCCAGCGAGGTCAGCTGCTTGACGATCAGTTCCGTCTCGTCGTTGTACGAGGCGCGGATATGGAAGGCATAGCGGTTGAATGGCTGGCGCAGCGCCATGGCGCCCGTGAACGGTGCGAAGAACGGGACCCGCGCGGCGGTGGCCAGCGGCAGCGCCGCGACGCTGGTGGGCGTGCCGATGTAGCCGAAGAGGGCGAGGGGATCCTCGTCGATCAGCTTCCTCGTGTTCTCGGCGCAGCGGTCCGGCTCGTAGCCGTCGTCGGCCTTGATCAGCTCGATGGGACGCCGCTGCACGCCGCCCTGGGCGTTCACCTGGCTGAAGTACAACTTCGCGCCTTGGTGGAACTGGATCCCCAGCTGTGCGGCGGGCCCGGTGAACGCCGCCGACTGCGCGAACAGGATGCGTTCGGATTGCGCGCGCAGGGCCGGGGCGCCCACGAGAACGGCAGCGCCGGCAGCAGCACGGGTGAAGGCACGTCGGTTGAGCATGAGGCCCCTGTGGAGTGGCAGAGTTCGCGGAAAGCTGGTGCGTTCACGCTGCGCCACCGCGAATTGATTTTGGACACAATGGACGACATGGCTGCCATCCCCCAAACGGGCGCTTCCCCCCTGCGGCAGGTTCTGGGTGCTTGTCCCCACGACTGTCCCGATACCTGCGCCCTCGTGACCACAGTACAGGACGGTGTGGCCGTTCGTATTCAGGGCAATCCCCTGCATGGGCCCACCGCCGGCGTTTTGTGCAACAAAGTCGCGCATTACGTGGAGCGCACCTACCACGGTGGCCGACTGCTGCAACCCATGCGGCGGGTCGGTCCCAAGGGCTCCGGCCGCTTCGAAGCCGTCAGCTGGCCTGAAGCATTGGACGACATCGCCGCCCGCCTGGGCGCCATTGCAGCGCGGAACCCACAGGCGATCCTGCCTTACAGCTACTGCGGCACCATGGGCCTGGTCCAGGGCGAAGGCATGGCGGCCCGCTTCTTCCACCGCCTGGGCGCATCGCTGCTCGATCGCACCATCTGCGCTTCCGCCGGGGCCGAAGCCCTGACCCAGACGCTGGGAGGCAAGGTCGGCATGAAGGTGGAGTTCTTCGCCGAAGCCCGGCTGATCCTGATCTGGGGCAGCAACTCCATCGCGAGCAACCTGCACTTCTGGCGCCTGGCCCAGGAGGCGAAACGCAATGGCGCGCGCCTGGTCTGCATCGACCCGCGGCGCAGCGAAACGGCGGAGAAGTGCCACGAGCACGTGCAGCTGCTGCCCGGCACCGACGCGGCCCTGGCGCTCGCGCTGATGCACGAACTGGTGGTCAACGACTGGCTGGACCACGACTACCTCGAGCGCCACACCCTGGGCTGGGAGGCGCTGCGCGAGCGGGCCCTGCGCTGGTCGCCCGAGCGCGCCGCGGCGGTCTGCGGCGTGCCTGCGCAGCAGATCCGGGACCTGGCGCGGGACTACGGCACCACGCGGCCTGCCGCCATCCGCCTCAACTACGGCATGCAGCGGGTGCGCGGCGGCGGCAACGCGGTCCGTGCCGTGGCCTGCCTGCCCGCCCTGACCGGCGCGTGGCGCCATCGCGCCGGTGGCATGCTGCTTTCCAGTTCCGGCTTCTTCCCGTCCGACCGGGCCTACCTGCAGCGGCCCGACCTGCTGGGGGGCCGCACGCCGCGCACCATCAACATGGTCACCATCGGCGACGACCTGCTGCGGCCCGCCTCGCCCTCCTTCGGGCCCGCGATCGAAGCGGTCGTCGTCTACAACAGCAACCCGCTGGCCGTCGCGCCGGAGTCCGCCAAGGTGGTGCGCGGCTTCGAGCGGACCGACCTGTTCACCGTGGTGCTCGAGCAGTTCCAGACCGACACGGCCGACTACGCCGACTACCTGCTGCCCGCCACCACCCAGCTCGAACACTGGGACATTCACGCCACCTACGGCCACACGGACGTGATGCTGAACCGGCCGGCCATTGCGCCGGTGGGCGAGGCGCGTCCCAACTCGCAGGTGTTCCGCGAACTCGCCGCCCGCATGGGCTTTTCCGATCCCTGCTTCGGCGAGAGCGACGAGGAAATGTGCCGCCGGGCGTTCGGCGACCAGGTCCCGTTCGACTTGCTGCTGGAACAGGGATTCGCACGCCTGCCGATTCCGGAGGCGCCGTTCGCCGAGGGGCGCTTCCCGACGGCGTCCGGGCGCTGCGAGTTCTACAGCGAGCGGCTGGCGCGCCAGGGACTCGACGGACTGCCGGACCACGTGCCGAACTACGAAACCGCGGGCAGTTCGCAGAAATATCCGCTGGCGATGATCTCGCCGCCCGCGCGCAATTTCCTCAACTCCAGCTTCGTGAACGTGGAGAGCCTGCGCGATATCGAGGGCGAACCGCTGCTCGAGATGAACGCGGAAGACGCCGCCCCGCGCGGACTGGCGGACGGCCAGGTCGTGCGCGTGTTCAACGACCGCGGCGAATACGTCTGCAAGCTGCGCGTGTCGCCGAGGGCCCGTCCCGGCGTCGTCAACGGGCTCGGCATCTGGTGGCGCAAGCTGGGGCTGGCGGGCACCAACGTGAACGAACTCACCAGCCAGCGCCTGACTGACCTCGGGCGGGCGCCGGTGTTCTACGACTGCCTGGTCGAAGTCCGGCCCGCGTGAGGAAGAAGGTCATCCTGATGGGGCTCGCGGCAGTGGCAGGAGTGGCGGTGGCGGCAAGCCTGTGCCTCTCCGGCTGCGCGAACGTGGGCTATTACTGGCAGTCCGTCACCGGACACCTGGGGATCATGAACGCGGCCCGCCCGGTCGACGAACTGGTGCGGGAGCCGCAGACCTCCGACCGCCTGCGGCAGCGGCTCGTGCTCTCCCAGCGCATCCGCGACTTCGCGGTGCGGGAACTCAAGCTGCCGGACAACCCGAGCTACCGCCGCTACGCCGACCTGCACCGGTCCGCGGCGGTGTGGAACGTCACCGCCGCGCCCATCTATTCGCTGGAGCTCAAGACCTGGTGCTTCCCGGTGACGGGCTGCGTGGGCTACCGGGGCTATTACGACGAGCGCGAGGCCAAGGCGGAGGCCGGGGTCCTGCTGGAGGAAGGCTACGAAACCAATGTCTACCCGGTCACGGCGTATTCCACTCTCGGCCTGATGAACTGGGCGGGCGGCGACCCCTTGCTCAACACCTTCCTGGGATATCCGGAAGGCGAGCTCGCCCGCCTGATCTTCCATGAACTCGCGCACCAGGTCGTCTACGCCAAGAACGACACGACCTTCAACGAATCCTTCGCCACGGCGGTCGAGCGGCTGGGAGGCACCCGCTGGCTCGAGACCCAGGCGGGCGAGTCCGCCCGCTCGGAATACGCCGCCTTCGACCAGCGCCGCCGCCTGTTCCGCGAGCTGTCGCGCGGCACGCGGGAACGCCTGAACGCCTTCTACCAGTCGCCTGGCCTGGACCCCGATGCCAGGGCCGAAGGCAAGCGTCGCCTGATGGAGCAGTTCCGCAGCGACTACGAGCAGATGAAGGCGGCCGCCGGCGGGGATCCTGCGCTCTGGCGCGGCTACGACCGCTGGGTGCGCGAGGCGAACAACGCCTTCTTCGGTGCGCAGGCGGCCTACGACGAACTGGTGCCGGGCTTCGAGGCCCTGTTCCGCATCAAGGGCGGCGACTGGACGGCGTTCTATGATGCCACCCGGCAGCTCGCCGCCCTGCCGAAGGAAGAGCGGCATCGACAACTGAAGGAGGCCGCTGGTGGCTGACATCCACATCGTCCGCGAACACAGCCTCGGGCTCGAACAGGCGCGCAAGCTCGCTTTCCGCTGGGCCGAGGTCGCGGAGAAGAAGCTGGAGATGGACTGCACCTACGAGGAAGGCAAGACCCACGACGTGGTGAGCTTCAAGCGGCCGGGCGCGAGCGGCGAACTCAGGGTCACGAAGGACCGGTTCCAGCTGAATGCCCGCCTGGGCATGCTGCTGGGGGTCTTCAAGGGCAAGATCGAGAGCGCCATCGTCGACAACCTCGACCAGCTGCTGGCGCACAAGGATCCGCTCCATGCCTTCGAGCAGGGCTTGGCCAGGCACGAGACCCGGCACGAGGGCAAGCCTGCCAAGCCGCCCAAGCATGCCAAGCCGGCTGAGCACGTCGAAACCAAGCACAAGGCAGCGCCGCGCAAGGCCAAGTAGCTTCGGCCAACGGCGATGCCGCTGGGTCTCAGCTGAGGGACTGGATCAGGTCGATGTATTGACGCTTGGCGTCGTCGCCGGACGTTCCCTTGCAGCCGTTCCACGCGTCCCATTTGGCGCGGCCGATCATGTCGCCGAAGCCGGGCTTCTTCTCGGCGTTGTCGCCGACGGTGGCCTGCTTGTACAGGCCGTAGATCTTCAGCAGCGTGGCGTTGTCGGGACGCTGGGACAGCTTCTTGGAATTGGTGACGGCGGCTTCGAAGTCGGCGTTGAGGTCGGCCATGGATGCTCCTGCGGTTCTTGGGGGTCGGCTATCTTAAATTCACCGGCGCGCCCAGAATAGGGCGGCCCATCCAACGACGAGGAGGCAGGTGCGATGAAGCTGGCCGAGAGCATGTCCAAGGTGGACACCGCGTGGCTGCGCATGGATTCGGCGAGCAACCTGATGATGATCCTCGGCGTGTGGACGCTGCGGCCCCGCGTGCGCTACGACGGCCTGTGCCACCGGATCGAGGAGAGCCTGCTGCAGTACCCGCGCTTTCGCCAGCGCGTGGTGGAGGACGGCGGCCACGCGAGCTGGGTCGAACACGAGGTCGACATCCGCCAGCACGTGGTGCGCGAGAAGCTGCCCCGCCACAAGGGGGGCGCTCAGGCGGCCCTGCAGAAACGCATCGGCGAGCTGGCGATGACGCCGCTCGATCGGCGCCGGCCGCTGTGGCAGATGCACCTGGTGGAGGACTACGAGGGCGGCAGCGCGCTCATCATCCGCATCCACCACTGCATCGCCGACGGCATCGCGCTGATCGCGGTGACGATGTCGCTGGTGGACGGCGGCGCGCCGCCGCCCCTGCCCCGCGAGCAGGAACCGGGCGATGCGGAGGCATGGCTGTCGGACGGGCTCCTCAAGCCGCTGGCCAGCCTGGTGATGCGCGGCGTCGGGGCCGCGGGCGGCGGCGCCGCGCGCTCGCTGGCCCTGCTGCTGGATCCGCAGAAGGGCATGCGCGGGTCCAGGGATCTCGTGCACAACGCCTTCCAGCTGGTGAGCGATGCGGCCGCACTGCTGCTGATGCCGGACGACTCGCCCACCCGGCTGAAGGGCAAGCCGGGCAGCACCAAGCGGGTCGCCTGGTGCCCGCCGCTGCCGCTGGACGAGGTGAAGGCGATCGGCAAGGCGCTCAATTGCTCGGTGAACGACGTGCTCCTCAGTTGCGTGGCGGGCGCCATCGGCGAGTACCTGCGCACGCAGGGCGACGCCGTCGATGGCGTGGAGATCCGCGCGATGATCCCGGTGAACCTGCGGCCGATGGAGCACGCCCACAAGCTGGGCAACCACTTCGGGCTGGCGCCGCTGGTGTTGCCCGTGGGGATCGCCAACCCGATCGAGCGGGTCTACGAAGTGCGACGCCGGATGAATGCGCTCAAGGGCAGCACGCAGCCCCTGCTCGCATTTGCGGTCCTGGCACTGGCGGGCCTGCTGGCCAAGCCGGCGCAGGACGCGATCATGGGGCTGTTCGGCAGCAAGACGACGGCGGTGATGACCAACGTGCCCGGGCCGAGCGACAAGCTGCGCTTCCTCGGCGCCACGCTGGAGCAGGTGATGTTCTGGGTGCCGCAGTCCGGCGACATCGGCCTGGGCGTCTCGGTCCTGAGCTACGGCGGCAGCGTGCAGTTCGGCGTGATGACGGACACGCTGCTCTGCCCGGACCCGCAGGACATCATCGACCAGTTCGAGCCCGAGTTCGCCAAGCTGTCGCTGGTGACGTTGATGCTGCCCTGGGGCGAGTGAGCCTCAGGCCTCCTGCTTGATCCGCAGCGTGGTGAACTCCGCCTCGTACTCTTTCGCAAGCTGGATCTTCTGTTCGTCCGAAAGGACCTCGCCGGCCTGCGGAAAGAACTTGTCTTCCTCCTCCTTCAGGTGGTGCTCGACCTTCTCGCACAGCTTGCGGCAGCACTCCTCCCATTCGGCGGCGTGCGGGTCCACCTGGTCCAGGTGTTCGACCATCTCGTCCATCTCGTGGTGTTCGGCGATCGCATGGCGCGACAGGTCCACCGACTGGTCGTGCTGCATCAACGGGATGTAGAAGCAGCGTTCCTCCGCGGTTTCGTGCGCCGCGAGTTCAGCCTTCAGCTCCTCGAAGACATGCGCGCGTTCCTCGGTCGCCTGCCGGCTCGCGAGCAGGCGCGCTGAGAGTTCCCGCTGCGCCTTGTGGCTGACCAGCAGGGCCTGGAAGATGTTGATGGGCTCCATGGAGGGGCATTGTTTCCCCCGGCTGAGCCTGCGCTTGTAGTCAACGGGCGCGAAGCCCGGTAGGTCATGCTTCGAGTTCCGCCCGCGCTTGTTCTACGTCCAGCCACTCCTTGGCATCCAGCGGCTTGATCGCGGCAGCCTGCTGGTACAGCCGGGTGGATTGTTCGAACATCCCGTCGCCTTCGAGCATGACCAGCCCGTTGGCGTACTCGATCAGCGCGATGGCCGACCGCGGGTTGAGCTGCAGCGCCTCCTGGAACATGCGCAGCCCGGTCTCCTTCTTCGCGCCGTAGGTCATGCCGCCGATCAGGCTGCCGACCTTGTCGATCACCTCCGCGTGGAAGGTGCCCAGGGCGGCGTGCGCGTCGGCGTGCCGCGGCTCCAGGCGGATCGTTCGCTCCAGGGCGTCCTTGACCTTGCCGCCCAGGCCCAGCGCCAGCGCCTTCGCCACGCTGATCCCCTGGCTGTAGCGGCCGGTCGCGTACGCGTACCAGTACCAGGCGTTCGGGTTCTCCGGCTCGTCCGCGGTCTGCTGCTCTGCGCGCTGGGCCGCCTGCTGGAACAGGTCGAGCCTTGCCTTCTCGCGGCCTTCCAGGTAGTTCGCGTACATGCTGGTGGCCTTGTTGGCGACCGTGATGCCGGCGCCGCCGGCCGCCAGACCGGCCTGCGCCGCCCGTTCGAACTCGCCGTCGTGGAACAGGACCCACGCGGCCAGCACCTTCGGATCGACCGGCAGCGGCTCGGCGTCGCCGGCGTGCAGGCGTGTCCATGCGCGCGTGAGGCCGTCCGCGTCGTAAGAGAAATCGCCAAGCCGCGGGAAGGCGGTCCAGGAGGCCATGCTGTGCCGTGTCTCCTTCGTTGCCTGGCTTCGCCCGCTTGCCCCGTCAGCCGCCGTCGTAGGCGCCGGCCAGCCGCAGCAGGTGCGTGCGTTGCGCAGGTTCCAGATAGGGTACCAGCAGATGGAGCACGTGGTGGGCTCCACGCAGCAGCGCCCGCTGCGCAGCCTCGCCTTCCAGCGCGTGGCGGGGATCGCGCACGTACTCATAGCTGAGCCAATAGGTGAGCACCACCACCATGCTCGTCGCCGTCGCTTCCACTTCGCGCGAATCGATGCGCACCGCGCCGGTGCGGCTCATGCCGTCGAGCAGGGCGCGGACGGCGCGGGTCTTGTTCTTCAGGACAGACTGGAAGTGCATTTCCAGCCGCCGGTTCTTGGACAGCAGGTCGTTGAGGTCGCGGTACAGGAAGCGGTACTGCCAGATCAATTCGAACAGCGTGTGCAGGAAGAACCAGGCGTCCTCCACGTCGCGCACCCCGTCGGCCGCATTGAGCAGGTCGCCCAGCGCCGCCTCGTAGCGGTCGTACAGCGCGTTGATCAGCTCGTCCTTGGCCGGATAGTGGTAATAAAGGTTGCCCGGGCTGATGCTCAATTCGGCCGAGATCAGCGTGGTGGAGACGTTCGGCTCGCCGAAGCGGTTGAACAGGTCCAGCGTGACCTCGAGGATGCGCTCGGCGGTGCGGCGTGGGGCCTTCTTTGCCATCGTCGTGTCAGGCAGGACGCAGGGCGTGGTCGAGGTCGTCCAGCACCGTGCCCAGGCGCCCCAGCGCGGAGGCGAGTCGGCGCGGCCGCGCGGGGGTGACCAGCAAGCGCGCGGGATCGTGCAGCGCATGCGTGTGCAGCCCCACACCGTGGCGCGCGAGCAGCTCGCCCACCTGCGCCTCGTTCGCTCGCAACCAGCTGCGGGTCTGCTGGTAGGCGTGTTCGGCCAGGCGCCGCCGCTGCCCGTAGCTGAAGGGATTGGCGGTGAACAGCTCCGGATCGCGCGGGTCGGGTTCGACCAGCAGGATGTCCGTGCCCGGCCAGGCGTGCGCGTAGTGCTTCAGGCCGAGCGCGAGCCGCGAATGGATCAGGGTGCGGAAGGTCTGGCCCAGGACGGCAGCGAGCCCGCCGTCGGCGATGCGTGCCGCCTGGAACGGCACCAGCGGATTCAGCGCCAGCACCAGGTCGACGCCTTGCTGCAGCGCGGCGGAGGCATGCATGGTCTTGGTGAGCGCGCCGTCCACGTAGTGGAGGCCCTCGATCGGCACCGGCGGGAACAGGCCGGGCAGGGCGCAGGTGGCCTGCACGGCGCGGGAGATCGGGACGTGGTCCCAGCCGGGACTGCCGAAGGCGACTGGCCGGCCGGTGTCCAGTTCGGTGGCCAGCAGCGTCAGGCGCCCACGCAAGTCGCGGAAGTCATTGCTGCGCCCCGGCCGCGCGAAGATCGCGGAGAGTCGCCGGTGGATTTCCTCGTTGGAGAACAGGCCCGTGGGCAGCGCGGGCGCCAGGCCTTCCAAGGCCTGCAGCAGCGGTTTGCGCCCCCAAGTCGCCTGCAGGAACGCCGTGAGCGCCAGCGCCGGCAGGCGGCGGGCTCGGTCCATGAATTCGCGGTACGCGGGCACGGTGAGCCACGCCGGGTCGAACACGTCGCCGTCCCGGGCGCTGTTCTCGATGAAGCCCGCACACATCTCGCGCGGCCGCAGGCCGTTGGCCAGGCCCGCCGCGATGAAGCCGCCGGCGGAGACACCGACGTAGTGCTCCAGCCGCGCGAAGTCCACGCCCTCCAGCGCTTCTTCCAGCGCGCACAGCGCGCCGATCTCGTAGATGGCGCCCAGCGGACCGCCGCCCGCCAGCGCCAGCGCGATGCGCGGCGCCCCCCGGGAGCGGGCGCGCCGCACGCTCACCCGGCAGCCTTGCGC